>NZ_LT906455.1:0-600000 GCF_900187115.1 Aliarcobacter butzleri | reverse complement strand
ATGCTTAAATTTATTAAGCACTTTTAGTTTTAAATCATTATTCATTTGTTACTAAAATAGTACATCCTTCTTCTGATTGAGGAATGTGAGAAGTTCCTTTAGGATTTATTATAAATGAACCCTCTTTATATTTTTTGTTACCATCATTAAAAACTCCCGATATTACAAAAATATGTTCATCAAATAAGTTATGTTCATCAAGAAATGGTAATTTACTATTTTTTTCAAATTTATAAATAGCTGTTAATTTTCCATCATTGTTTTTCCAAAGTATGTATTGGCTCACGCCTTTTGTAATTTCTACAGGAGTAATATTATCTAATAAATTTGAGACTATTCCATTGAAGTTTGCTAATTGCATATTTATCCTTTTATATTTATTTTGTTAACTAATATTTTGTACACAAAGCAATATTAACAAAAATCTATTTATTTGTCAATTAGTTTGTACACAAGATATGTTTTGTTATAATTATTCATAAAGTTTCAAAGGTAAAATATGAAAAATAAAGAATTTGATTTCTCTAAAATGATTTGCTTTTTATTGAATTCAACATCAAACGCAATGATTAGAGAGTATAGACCTCATTTGGAAGAATTTCAACTAACTTATCCTCAATATTTGGTGATGATGACACTTTGGAACAATGACAATATACTAATAAAAGATATAAGCAAAGAGACATTTTTTGATTCGGCTACACTAACACCTATTTTAAAAAGGTTAGAAGAAAAATCGTATATTATCAGAACGCAATCATTAAGCGATGAACGAGGGAAAATAATAAAATTAACAAAAGAAGGGAAAGATTTGAAAGATAAAACAGCTCATATTTTCAAAAATATGGAGTGTAAAATTGAACTAAGTAGCGAAGAGCAAGAAGATATTATTAAAATTTGTAACAAAATATTATCTAAATTAGGTAATTAAATTTTGTCTTTTATTAAGTTCTTAAGAGAAGTTTCAATAGAAAGTAAAAATTCTAAATATCTTTACAAAATCTTCCTTTTTTATTGAAAGGAAGTTTATTCTCTTTTTTTATATTTAATTCAATCTCTTTTATAAATTTTTTAGCATTAGCTAATTCTTTATAATAATATTCATACTCCTGCCAAATATCAATTGCTTTTTGAATATACCCTTTTGCTTTTAAACACTCTTTTAAATCTTTATAAATTGCTGATATATTATTATAACTTATTGCTAAATCAGGATGTTTATCTCCTAAAATTTCTTCTCCTAATTTTAAGGCTTTCTCTTGATATCCCAAAGCTTTTTTTAACTCTCCCATATCTTGATAAATTAACGATATATTGTTATAACAGCTTATTAAAAGAGGGTGTTTCCACCCTAAAATATCTTCTCTTAATTTTAAGGCTTTTTCTTGATATTCCAATGCTTTTTTTAACTCTCCCATACTTTTGTAAATCGTAGAAATGTTATTATAACTTGTTGCTAAATCAGGATGCCTATATCCCAAAATTTCTTCTCTTAATTTTAGAGCTTTTTCTTGGTATTCTAATGCTTTTTTTAAGTCTCCTATTTCTTGATAAATTATTGAAATATTACTATATGATGTAGCTAAATTAGGATGATTTTCTTCTAAAATTTCTTCAAATATCTTTAAAGCTTTTTGTTGATATTCTAAAGCCTTATTTAAGTTTCCTATATTTTTATAAATTACCGAAATATTATTATATGATGTAGCTAAATCTGATTTTCCAACTTCTGAAAACTTTTCTCTAATTTCTAAAGCTTTTTGTTGGTATTCTAACGCCTTTTTTAAATCTCCCATATCTTGGTAAATCATAGAAATATTATTATAACTTATTGCCAAATCAGGATAGTTCTTTTTTAAAATGGCTTCTTTTAAATCTATTGCTTTTTTTTGATATTCTAATGCTTTTTCTAACTCTTCCATTTCATGATAAATTGTGGAAATATTATTGTAAGTTGATGCTAAATTAGGATGATTTTTTTCTAAATTCTCTTCTTCTAATTTTAAAATTTTTTCTTGATATTCTAAAGCTTTTTTAAATTCTCCTACATCTCTATATATTGTCGTTATTTGAGAAAATAAATTTAATTTTTCTACAACGTTTTCTACGTCATTAAGTTTTAGAAGTAATCTTTGAAGTTCTTCTTTTTTACTTTGTGTTGTTAATCCACCCAAAGAGCTATATGAACTACTTAAAACTTCTTTTAATATTAATCTGTTTTCATAATTATTTGGTGTTTCTATTTCAAAAATAGCATTTTTAAATTCAATTAAATCAGGAATATATTCTATTGATGTTTGGAAAAACTTCTCTTTAAAATTTGAATTCACAAAACAAATAAGATTTATATTTTTAGACGCTATTTTATCTCTTCTTTGATTGAATCCATTATATAAATCAGCATTATCTAATACATCAAAAAAATCATCTATGAAAATAAAACTTTTATCATTTTCATAGAGTATTGGTGCAATATCTTGATAAGTATTATCTTTTAGGTTAAGAGTTATTTGATTTGAAGAAGTAAAACTTTCGCAAATATGATTTTTTATCTCTTCTCTTAAATTTTCATTTGGATAAAAAATAAAAATAAATCTAAATCTATTTGTATTTAAAACTTTTTTTAGTTTTTTTTGTAACTCTTCAAACTTTAACTCACTACTCAAAATCAAGCCTTTATTAGATTAATAAAATCTTGATTATCTAATAAAATTGGATTTATTTTTCTTTCAAGTCCATCTTCATAATCTAAAAGCACTTTTTTAATGAGTAGTTTTGCAAGTTCATCACTAAAAGGTATTTTAGTTTTAGTATATACTTGTTTTAAAAGTGAAATTTCTTTTTCATCAAGATATTTCATCAACTCTTCACTTATAGATTTTTGAGCATCTTGTACACTTTTTAAATCTATAATTTCTCCTTCTGCTTGAACATAAGCTTCTAAAATTATTTTTAATGTTTCTCTTGGAGACCCAGCACCATAATAAATGATTTTTTCAACTGTTTGTTCGCTATCAAAGAGACTTTTTTCTATTCTTTTATATATAAACTCTTTAAATCTCTCTTTTGAATTATTATCTAAAGAAATTAGGGGAAAAGAAATATGACTAGCAAACTCTTTTAATCTTGAAACCTCTGAAAAAAGCTCAATTGGCAAAGTAATAATCATATTTGCTTTTATTTCAACAAATTTATTTGAATTATCAATTAATATTTTTTTCCTATCTTCTAAACTTCCAATTTTTTCAAAACCATCAATAATAAAAAGTAAATCTTTTGAAATTTCATTTTTTAGTAAATAACCTTTTATATCTAAAATAAACTCATTAAATTTTAAACTAAAATCTGAAAATTTATTTTTAAATACTTTTCTAATAGTCTCTTTTGTACTATTTGAACCAGATAATTTACCTTTTGTTTTACTTACTAATGAGAATAAAGAAAATAAATCTATTCCAGCTTTTCCCTCAACTTCAATAGAAGCTGATTCATCAGTTTGATTATTTATTTCAGTAATTCTTTGTTCATACCAATCATAAAAAGGTTCTATATTTGCTTTTGGAATATCAATCTTTTTATCATCTAATGTTTTAGTTAATTTTTCTAGAATTAGAATAATAATATCTATAAAATCAATATTATTTACATCTAGTTCCTCATCACTTAAATCACAAAATACTGAAAAAAAGCAAGTTGTTTCATCAATTTCATTTTTTAATTTTAATAATTCTGTTGTTTTTCCCGTACCTCTATGTCCACTTAAAAAAAGTTTTAATGTTTGAGATATTTTATTACACTCTTTTGTTGTAGGCTTGATATTTAGATATTTAAAAATCTTTTTTTCGTTAAAGCCTTTTCTAAATCCTGAGAAATCTGTATAAAACTCATTTTTTTCATCTATTGGGTTATTAAATGCTACTGCATCTTGTATTTCATAAAAAGTAGTTGCTTTATTCATCTTTATCCCTATAACGTTTTTCCGTAATTGTAGCTAATATTATGCTATATCATTATTAATTAAGTCATCAATCAAATTTTTAACACAAGTTTCAATCATAGAATAAACATTTTTAAAATCTTCAAAATCTCTAAAGTAGTATGGGTCAGGAACACAAGCTCCTTCATATCCAAAATCTCCAAGTTTTAGAGGATTTTTACAACCTAAATTCTTCAAATCTTTTAAGTTATTATCATCAAGTGCAATAACAAAATCAAACTTTTGAAAATCATCTTTTTTTACTTGCCTTGCTTTTTGCTTTGATATATCAACACCATTTAACAATGCAACTTTTATTGAATTTTCACAAGGAGCTTCACCAATATGCCAAGAGCCCGTTCCAGCACTATCTACTAAAATATCAAGCTGTTCTTTGTTTATATATTCTTGTGCAATACCATGAGCTAAAGGAGAACGACAAATGTTTCCTAAGCATACAAATAAAATTGATCTCTTCATCTTTTATATTTTTTTAAAAGTATAGATTTATCAATTATTGCATAAATAAATCCAATAGCTAGTCCAATAAAGTGAGCATACCAAGCAATAGGAAGTCCAATAAGTAAAGGAGCAACAGAAATTAATAAAATCCAAGTTATAATTCCACTTCTTTGAACTTTATCAAAATATGCAACATATCCTAAAATAGCACAAATTGCTCCACTTGCTCCTACTAAATTTACAGTAATATCTAAAAAAAAGATATATAAAAATGAGAAAAGAGAGGTTAAAACTCCTGTTATTAAATACAATAAAACAAAAGCTTTTGCACCTCTTGATCTTTCTACATAATTACCAAATTGCCAAAGTACAAACATATTCATAGCTAAGTGAGCGATTCCACCGTGAGAAAAGATAGAAGTTAGTGGTTGCCAATAAAAACCACCAATTAAAAAGTATAAATTTAATCCAAATAATAAACTTCCTTGTTGTACATTTATTTGGATTAAATAAAATAAAACTGTAATTATAATAATTACATTTGTTGCTGTAAAATCTTTTTTACTAAAGTTTAGCATCTATTAAACTAAAGCCTCTTTTAAAACATCTTCTATTGTATCAACAGCTTTTATTTCCATTGCATTTTTTACTTCATCTGGAATTTCATCCAAATCTCTATCAAAATTTTTTCTAGGAACTAAAGCTTTTTTCATTTTTGCTTTATATGCTGCAATTAGTTTCTCTTTTAATCCACCAATTGGTAAAACTTTACCAGAAAGTGTAAGTTCTCCTGTCATTGCAACATCTGCTTTTATAGCTTTATCACTTAAAATTGAAGCTATTGCAAGTGCCATAGTTATACCTGCACTTGGTCCATCTTTTGGTGTTGCACCTTCTGGAATATGTAAATGAATATCATATCTTTTATATATTTCACTACAATCAAGCTTTTCATTTTCCTCTTCTTCTTTTACAGATTTAGGAATAATCTTTTCATCAATTTTTAGAACTTTATTATCTATTAAAACTTTTACAACAGAATATGAAATTCTTGAAGACTCTTTCATTACATCACCAAGATTTCCTGTAACAGTTAGATTTCCTTTTCCTTTTAGCTTAATTGCTTCGATTTTTAAAACATCCCCACCAACTGCTGTCCAAGCCAATCCATTTGCAATTCCAATAGAGTTTTTCTTTTCTGCTGGATCAATTTCAAAAATTGGATTATCTAAATAAGCTTTTAAATCTTTTGTTCCAATAGTTACTTTTTCTATTGTTGGGTCATTTAAAATTTGTTTTACAACTTTTCTAAATAGTTTTGAGAAAACTCGTCTTAAATTTCTTACCCCAGCTTCTCTTGTATATTTTGATATGATTAATTCAATAGTTGCTTTATTGATACTTACTTCACTTTTTTGAAGTCCGTGTTTTTCTAACTCTTGAGGAATCAAATAATCTTTTGCAATATGATACTTTTCTTCTGGAGTATAAGAAGATATCTCTATAAATTCCATTCTATCTCTTAAAGGTGCAGGAATTCTTCTAGCATCATTTGCTGTTGATACAAATATAACTTGAGATAAATCAACTGGAAAGTTTAAATATAAATCTCTAAATTCATGGTTTTGTTCTGGGTCTAAAATCTCTAACATTACAGCTGTTGGATCACCTCTATGATTAGAGCCAAGTTTATCAATCTCATCTAAAACCATAACTGGATTCATTTTTTTTGCATCAATTAATCCTTTGATTAATCTTCCTGGCATTGCTCCAACATAAGTTCTTCTATGTCCTCTTAACTCGTTTACATCTTCCATTCCACCTAAAGCTACTCTTATTAAAGGTCGTTTTAGTGCTTGAGAAATAGAGTTTGCTAAAGAAGTTTTACCAACTCCTGGAGGTCCTACAAAACATAAAACAGTACCTTTAGATTTTAAATCTTCTAAATTTCTTTGTTCAAGTAGTTGTTTTACTGCAAAATATTCACTAATTCTCTCTTTTGCTTTAATTAATGAATAATGATCTTTATTTAGTTGTTCTTCTACATTCTTTACAGAAATCTTTTCGTTTGCATATTCTCCAAAAGGAATATCTAAAACTTGTTCTACATAAGTTTGAAGTAAAGAAGCATCAGGAGAATCAGGGTTCATTCTGCTTAATTTTTCAAGTTGTTTTTTTGTCTCTTTATAAGCTTCTTTTGACATAAACTCTTTTTTGGCTTTCAATCTCTTTTTATAAGATTTTATCTCTATTTCTTTTTGATTATCTGTTCCAAGTTCTTTTTGAATAGCTTTTATTTGCTCTTTTAAAAAATAATCTTTGTGTGTTTTTTCTATTTTTGAGTTTACTTTTTGAGTAATCTCTTTTTGGATTTTAAATGATTCTATCTCTTTTTTAATAACTTCTATAATATCAAATAATCTTTGTTCAATATTTGTTTGAGAAAATAGTTTATAAGCTTCTTCTTTTTTTACTTTTAAAACAGATGATATTAAATCTGCAATTCTTACAGGATCATCATTTTCTTCTATAGTTTTTACTAAATCAGCAGGAAATTTAATATTCAATTTTGATAATTTTTTTACATTTTCTATCAATACTTCAATTACAGATTTTATATTCTCTTCATTTGATTCTTCATTTTTTAAAGTATCAACATTTACAAATAATGGTTGTTCACTTGCAAAATCTAAAATTTTTCCTTTAGTTAAACCTTGGAAAAGTACTTTTATTTTACCATCAGGTAAAGATACTTTTCTCATAATGTTTCCTACAACTCCAACATCATAAAAAGAGTCTTTTTCTCTTTTACCTTCTTTTGCTGGTTTTGAAACTGTAACCATAACTAGTTTATTATGGTCTATTGCATATTCAACAGCTTTTACATTTTGCTCATTACTTAAAAATAAAGGAGCAATCATAAAAGGGTATAAAAATATATCATCTTCAATAATTAGTGGTATAGTTTGTGGAAATTCTTCATAATTTTTTAATTCCATATTTTAATTTAACTCCTAAAATTTATAAATCGTATTAAATTTTTATTCGAAAAGAGCTCTATAAAATGGTACTTTTACAGGTTCAATTTCAGAACTATCAACCCAAGAACCTCTTACTTTTTCTTCATAGAACTCTGTTCCAAGAGGTTTATCTCTTCTTGTATAAAGTTCAGATATTTCTTGGTCAAAACTAGCTTTTGACATATATAATCTTGAATTTATAGTGTCAACTAAAGGCATGTATGGTGAGTTTTTATATTTTTCTTTAAACTCTTGGATTTGACTTAAAGTATCATCTATTAGTTGTTGATCTCTAAATTGATATTTAAATCCTAAAAAATTTGCTTTGATTTTTAAATATCTTGCATAATCAATATCTTTGCTCAATCCAAATTTTTTGATATATTCATCCAAATAAAAATTTGCTAAAGCATACTCTTCTTCCTCAATATGCGCATTTACTAAAATCATAATTGCTGTTGGAATATATGGTGAATTTCTATGTTCACTCTCTAATGATGTATATGTATCATCAGCTTCATCTAAATCTCCCGATGCTATTTGCTTCATCATCTTGTTATACCAATAAAGTGCTGGTTTATTATATTCCTGCTCACTTTTTGAAGAACAACCTGTAAATACAAAAGTAGCACAAGTAACTAATAACAAACCCTTTAGCTTCAAACTTTTTATCATTCTAATATCCTTTATCATAAAAAACACATTTTATCTAATTACAGCTTAGGAATTATCTGCTATAATAAATCAAACTAGTTCAAGAAAGGAATATAGATGAAACTTACACTAATAGGTAATGGTATTATGGCTCAAGCACTAGCTAAAGGACTTATAAAAAAGTACGAAGTTGAGATGATTGGAAGAGATATTGAGAAATTAAAACTTATACAGGAAAAAATACCTCAAATAACAATAAAACAATTAGAAGATAAAGAAGATATCACAGATAAAATTGTTATATTTTGCGTAAAACCTTATGCTTTAGAGAGTGTTTCTGTAAGACTTATTGGAAGTGCAAATGTATTATTATCTATTTTAGCTGGAACAAAACTTGATTTTCTAAAAAAACAGATAAAAGCAACCCACTATATCAGAACTATGCCAAATATTGCAGCAAGTGTGCATAACTCTATGACAACAATAACTGGTGATATTGAATCAAAAGCTGTTGCTATGGAGATTTTTTCTTGTATTGGAGAAGCTCTTTGGGTAAATACAGAAACTCAACTTGATATTGCAAGTGCAATTACAGGTTCTGGTCCTGCATTTTTAGCATTAATCGCTGAAAGTTTAGCTGATGGTGCAGTAAAAGCTGGATTAGAAAGACATTTAAGTGCTCATTTAGTTCAAGGATTATTTAGTGGAACTGCTTCACTTTTAAGACACTCTCATCCAGCAGTTATAAAAGATTCTGTTATGAGTCCAGGGGGAACAACAGCAGCAGGATTTGCTCAACTTGAAGAAGCTGGAGTAAGAAGTGCTATGATAAAAGCGGTTGAAAGCTCTTTTAACAAAGCATTAAAACTTGCAGAAAAATAGTTTTACTTTAATTGAAACATTAGTTAGTATCACTCTTTTGCTTATCGTAATAATTGGGTTTAAATACTCAACTTATTATGATGAAAATTCTTCAAAAAACTTTATGTTGTTAAATAATTTAGAAAATCTATTTGATACAAAAAATTATGGAAGTTTTCAAAACTCAGCTAAAACTTTACAACTTATAAAAAATAAAGAAATTATTGAAAATATAACTGTTACAAAATATCAATTTGAAAATGAAAGTATAAAACTTTTTAAGTATGAAAAATAGTTTTTCTCTTCTTGAAATAATCATAACTTTAATAATCTCTTCGATAGTTATAATATATTCAACACTTTTTACAAAAGAATTGAGTTTAGAAAATAAATACAATCAAGAGTTAGAAATTGATAAAATAAATTTTTTAGCAACAAAAGTTTTTATAGAAAAAAACAAATACAATATCTCAAATCTACAATTTTCAAATGGTAATTTATATTTTGAAAATAATCTTTTATTAAAAGATGTAAAAGAGTTTAATATTATGAAAACTTCAAAACAAATCACAATTTATATAAATTTTAAAGATAAGATTATGCAAACTTGGGAATTTAGTTTATGAAAAAAGCTTATACACTTTTGATTACTATTGTACTAATCTCTACTTTTTCATATTTAGGTGTTTTGATTTTAGAGACAAAAGCCTTAAAAAATCAAAATTTATCAAACCAATATTTATATATTCAAGCAAAAAATCATCTAAATTTTTTTGAAGATTTTGTAAAGAATTATGATTTAAAAGATATAACTCACCTTCAAATTGAAGATGAATTATTTGATATTTATGCTACTAAACTTATTGATTCAAATATTGTAGATATTTTCGTAAAAGCAAAAGATTTTGATATTTCAATCCATAAACAAATTACTAAAGAATAACTTCTAAAACTTTCATTGCAAGTTTTAAAGCTTTACTTCTATGAGAAAACTCTTTTTTAACTCCTTCATCTAATTCACCTAACGTTTTATCATATCCATTTGGAATAAACATAGGATCATATCCAAAACCATTTGTTCCTATCTCTTTATTTAAAACTTCACCATACATCCAACCATGAACTGTATAAACTTCATTTTTATAAACTATTGCAATACAAGCTGTATAAAAAGCAGGAGTTTTTTCTAAACCTAATTTATTTAATTCAGCTTTTAATTTTTCGTTATTTTCTTTATCACTTGCATTAAGTCCTGCATATCTAGCACTATAAACTCCTGGAGCATTTCCTAAAACTGGTACACTAATTCCTGAATCATCTGAAATCACAACAACATCACCAAAATTAATTTTTTGAAGTTCATCATAGATTGTTTGTGCTTTTTTTATAGCGTTACCTTTAAAAGTATCTTTATCTTCATCAATTTCAATTTTTCCTAAAATTTCACTAAATGCTACTATTTCATCATTTGGAAGAAGTCTTTCGAACTCTTTTATTTTTCCCTTATTTGCTGAGGCTAAAACGATTTTCAATCTTTGTCCTTTTTATACTAGTTATTATCGAATTTTTTATATAATAAACCAAAATTATAATATATTTAGGATTATTAATGATTAAATCTGTAATGCCTTTGAGTTTTATCATAGCCCTTAGATTCTTTGGACTTTTTATTGTATTACCAGTTATTTCTGTATATGCTTTATCTTTAGATGGTGCAAATGCAACTTTAGTTGGTATCGTTGTTGGTGGTTATGCTTTAACACAAGTTGTTTTTCAAGTTCCTTTTGGAGTAATGAGTGATAAATTAGGAAGAAAAGGTACAATCATCACTGGACTTTTACTTTTTGCAATTGGTTCTCTTATTTGCGCTATTGCAACTGATATTTATACTTTGATGTTAGGTCGACTTTTACAAGGTTCTGGTGCTATTGGAGCAGTTGTAACTGCTATGATAAGTGATTTAGTAAAAGAACACGAAAGATCAAAAGCTATGGCTTTAATGGGTTCTTTTATAGGACTTGCTTTTGCAATAGCAATGTTAGCTGGACCGTTAATTGGTGGATTTATAGGTGTTCCAGTTTTATTTTATATTACAATGTTTTTAGCTCTTATTTCTATTTACATTTTAGTAAAAAAAGTTCCAAATCCTCCAATAATAACTCATACATATAATGACAAATTAAGATTATCAGATGTTTTAGGAAATACAAATATAAATAGAATGAATATCACAAACTTTTTACAAAAAGCTTTGATGACATTTGCATTTTTAGTAATTCCTATCATCTTAACAAAAACTTATGGTTGGGAGAAAAAAGAGCTTTGGTATGTTTATCTTCCTGCTATGATATTTGGACTTTTATCTATGGCACCTGCTGCTATTATTGCAGAAAAGAAAGGTAAGTTCAAAGAGATTTTAGCTCTTGGAATTTTATTTTTTATAATTTCATATTTAGTTATAGGATTTAGTTCTAGTTCCGTTGTTTTTGTAATTGGTGTAGTTATATTTTTTATTGGTTTTAATATGCACGAACCAATCATGCAATCACTTGCTTCAAAATTTGCAAAAGTTCATCAAAGAGGAAGTGTTTTAGGAGTATTTAATTCATTTGGATATTTAGGAACATTTGTTGGTGGACTTTTGGGTGGAATAATGCTTGATAACCTTAATTTATCAACATTTTCTATTATCATCGCTGTTATTTGTGTTTTATGGGGGATTTTGATTTTGACTATGCCAAATCCATCAAAAACAAAATCTGTTTATTTAAATTTAGATGAATACAAACTTGAAAATAGTGGAAAACTAAATCAAAATGATGCAATCGATGAGTGGTATATAAATAATACAGAAAATATTATAGCTATAAAATATGATGATGAAAAGATTAGTGAAGAAGAGATAAGAGCTCTTTTAAAGTGATAAAATATGCTTAAATCAAAACTTTTATATATAATTTTATCTATTTTTTCTCTTACATTTTTTGTATGGGATTTTTGGATAAATTTTGAAAAGATGAAAGAAGATACTATCTCTTCATCTTTACTAAAAACAAAAACTACTTCGATTTATCTACAAGAAAATCTAAAAAAATTTTTAGAAGATAAAACAAATCCTGAAATTTTATCTATTATAAATCAAACTTTTAATAGCGATTTTAAAAGTATTAAAGTTGATAATAGTACATTTGAAATAAAAGAAGAAGATTTAGTAAAAACTTCAAACGACTTGGATAAAAGTCAACTTTGGGAAGTTACAAATGCTATTATCGATGAAACTCTTGGAAGATTTGTAGTTATTACTCAAAGTGATGATTTTGAAAAAGAGTTATTAACTTTAAATGGTTCTATTCCAAATGAAGATAATAAATCTATCGTTCCAAGTCAAGATATATATACTTTTTTACCAAATAAAAATTTCAAAAATCAAAATAGCCTTACGATAAAATTTAAAGCAACAAATCAATTTGAAAAAGTTGTAGATACACAAGCAACAATATATTTTGACAAAACTTTAGCACAAGTTTCTAATGATAATGTAAATTATACAACTCCTTTATGGTTTAAAGAGTTAGTTCCAATATATCTTGAAGAACAAGCAAATGACATAAGTAATAGTTGGAAATCAAATGCTACAATCTATGTAAATACAAACATAGAAAAAGTATATTTTGAACTTTATGAAAAAGCAAAAGAGAAGTTTTTTGATAATCTTTTATGGTTTTTTGTAACTATTTTAGGATTGTTTGGTTTTAGGTTTTTATATAGGGTTTTAGTTAAATAGGTTTGATTTTGTTTATAGCCCAAATCTTACCAATTTACTATAAGATTTCCTGAACTCTTCCAACTTGTCCATCTTGAAGTCGCACTTTTATTCCATGTGGATGAGTTGGTGAATTTGTAAGTATATCTTTTACAATTCCACTTGTAAGTTTACCTGTTATTTGGTCTTGTTTTAGTACAACATTTACTTTTAAACCAGCTTTTATATTTATTCTTTTTTTATTATCGAGCATTTTTTTCCTTTTCTATTTCTTTAATTAAATTTTTATTTTTTGTATCCATCTTTAGATTTTTGTATAAAGTATTGATGAAATAAGTTTAATTTCGATTTTACAAAGATCTAAATATAAATATTTTTCCCCAATATGCACATTGGAAAAGTAAAAAATTTACTTATTTCTGATTTGCATTAGTTTTTAAAGTAACTTTATTAACTTTAATTTGTTGTAAATTATACTCTTTTGGTATCGAGTTAAAAGTCTGTTCTTGCAATAATTTATAAACTTTTGAACTTATATTTTCATCTTTCGGTATTGTAGTTATAATTGTATTTAAAATTTTTCCATCAGCTGAAATTTCTGTATCTACTTCTATGGTCGGATAGATTTTATTTAATCTTATTTGAACTATTAAAGCTTTACGTATAATATTATATATTTCATATTGTAAAGATTTAATATAATATACTTCGGATAGCTTAATATTTTGTTGTATTTTATCAGTTCCTTTCAATAAAATTTGACTCATATTAAAAAATATTTGTTTTGAATATATTTCTTGTTCAAAAAGTATAGATTGATATTTCAAAGAATCTTCATAATATTCATATGCTTTTGTGAGGTCATTACTCTCAAAATAATAATCTGCAACATAAATTAATTTACTTTTTGTTCCACTATTTCTATATTCTTTTTTATCTTTTAATATTTCAGCTTCTTTTATACAACTATGGATATCTTCTCTAATTACACGTTTTTTATTTATAAATCCTATTTCATAATAACCATCACAACCTTTTGAATAGTATGTTAATGCAAGATTCATATCATTGTTTTTAAAATACTCTTTTCCTAATCTAAAACAAGATTTGAATTCATCTTTTCCATTACAATCTTTTTTCATCTCATCAGTAGTCATATTTCGGAAATCTTTTTTTGAAGCACAACCTGTTAAAATAAATATTACAAACATTCCTAAAAATAGACTCTTCATTTTATATTTCCTTTTCTCTAGAAATTTTTAACTCAAACTTTTAAGTTCAGCTTCAATCTTTTCAAGTCTAGTTTTTACTTCTTCTAATGCTTTTTTATTCTCTTCTATTACATTTGCAGGAGCATTTGCTACAAATCTTTCATTTGATAACATACCATTTAGTTTATCAAACTCTTTTTGAGCTTTTTCTTGTTGTTTAGTTAATTTATCAATGATTGGTTTCATATCAATTTCACTTGTTGGAAGATAAACTTCTAAGTTATTTGAAACGTCAGTGATACTGTTTTCAACTTTTGCATTTACAAACTCAATATCTTCAACTTTTGCTAATTTTTCAATAAATGGTTTTGCAACAGCTGTATCAATTGATTTATCAAGTTTGATATATGCTTTTGCAATTTTTGAGTTACCCATATCTATGATAACTTTAGCACGTCTTATTGCAGTAATTGCTTCTTCGATAATAGAAAACATCTCTTCGATTTTTTCATCTTTTTTAACATTTTTAGGGAAGTTCATAATCATTAAAGATTCACCCTCTTCTAAAGAAGTTCCACTTAATTTATGATATAAGAAATCCGAAATAAATGGCATAAAAGGAGAAACCATTTTTAAAGTCTCTTTGAAAATTGCCCCAAGTTCAACAATACTATCTTTACTAGCTTTTGAGTACTCAATTCCCCAATCACAAAATTCAGTCCACACAAATCTATATAAAACTGAAGCTGCTTCATTAAATTTATAAGATTCTAATGCACCTCTTACTTCATCAATAGCATCACTTAGTCTGCTTTGCATATATAATCCAAGAGGAGATTTAATCTCAATATCTTTTAAATCAGGGAAAGTATCAACATTAAGTGCCAAGAAATTAGAAGCATTATAAAGTTTATTTGTAAAGTTTCTAAATTGCTCTAAATTTTTTGCACCAAGCTTAATATCTCTTCCTTGAACTGCTAAATAAGCTAACGTAAATCTTATAATATCAGCACTATGCTCTTCAACCATATCAAGTGGGTCGATTACATTTCCTTTTGATTTAGACATTTTTGCACCATGTTCATCACGTACAAGTGCGTGCATATAAATATCTTTAAATGGTAATTCACCTCTAAAATGTTCACCCATCATCATCATTCTAGCTACCCAAAAGAACATAATATCAAAACCAGTAATTAGTAAAGAGTTTGGATAAAAATCTTTTAAATCTGATTCATTAAATGTTCCATTCATTTGTCCATTATTTCCCCAACCAAGTGGTGAAAATGCCCAAAGAGCAGAACTAAACCAAGTATCAAGAACATCTGGGTCTTGAGTAAAGTTTTTAGATGCACATTTTGGACAAGAGTGAGGAACATCTGCTTTATCAGCCCATTGATGTCCACAATCATCACAATAAAATACTGGAATTCTATGTCCCCACCAAAGTTGTCTTGAAATACACCAATCTCTTAATTCATCCATCCAAGCTCTATAAGAGTTTAACCAATGACTTGGGTGGAATTTTGCTTCTCCCGCGTAAGTTTTTTCAATTGATTTTGCTGCTACTTCTTTTCTTACAAACCATTGTTTAGAGATATATGGTTCAACGATATTTTTACATCTATAACAATGCCCTACTTGATGAACATGCTCTTCAATTTTTATTATAAAACCTTCATCTTGAAGTTTTTTTACTATCAAAGGTCGAGCTTCTAATCTCTCAAGTCCTGCAAACTCTCCACAATAGTCATTTAAAATACCTTTTTCATCAAAACAAGTAATAAACTCTAAATCGTGACGTTTACCTACTTCGTAGTCATTTTGGTCATGAGCTGGTGTAACTTTTACAACACCTGTTCCAAATTCCATATCAACATGTTCATCTGTAATTACTTTGATTTTTCGTGTCGTTAATGGTAAAATTACTTCTTTTCCAACTATTGAAGAGTATCTAACATCTTCTGGATGAACCATAATAGCTGTATCTCCAAAGTATGTTTCAGGTCTTGTTGTTGCAACTGTTACATATCCAGAACCATCAGCAAAATGATAATTCATATGATAAAATTTACCTTGAACTTCATCATGTTCAACTTCGATATCTGATAATGCACCATCATGTGTACACCAGTTAACCATATAGTTATTTTGAACAATCATTCCCTCGTTGTACAAATGAACAAAAGCCTCTTTAACTGCTTCTTTAAGTCCTTCATCCATAGTAAATCTCTCTCTACTCCAAGCAGGACTTACTCCTAATTTTCTCATTTGATGAACGATTGTACCACCTGAAAACTCTTTCCATTTCCAAACTCTTTCTAGAAATTTCTCACGTCCTAGTTCTTCTTTTGTAGTGCCTTCAGCTAAAAGTTGTTTTTCAACAACGTTTTGTGTTGCAATTCCTGCGTGGTCAGTTCCTGGTTGCCAAAGAGTTTTAAATCCATCCATTCTTTTGTATCTTGTGATTATGTCTTGAAGAGTGAATGTAAGTGCATGACCAATATGTAAGCTACCTGTTACATTTGGTGGAGGCATCATAATAGCGAAGTTTTTTCCTTCTTCTTGAATTGATTTATTTCCATCAATTTCAAAATATCCTCTGCTTTCCCAAATTTTATAAAATTTATCTTCTACCTTTGATGGTTCGTATTTTTCGCTCATTAAAAATCCTATAATTTTTTGAAATAAGTTAGATTATATCTAGTTTTTACTTATGATGAAATTTTGCAATTTTCCCAAAATACCCATTATAAATTTCTAAAATAGCTATGCTATATAAAAATGTTATTTTTTATTAATTTTTGTTATAATCTAACTATTCCACATTTTATTATTAAGGAGAGATAATGATTAAAATAGTTTTAGGAAGTACAGTGCTAGCAAGTCTTATATTTGCTGCTGATTTACAAACAAGTGGTGTAGAAGTAACTTATAAAAATTCAAAAGATGAGAATAAAACAGTTACAATAAAAAGAGAAAAAAAAGAAGAGTGCAAAGATGTAGGTTTTGACCCAAAAGTTGTATATGGGGGAGAACATCAAGCCTCTGAGAGTGTAAATGCAAATTGTAAAAGAGCATTTGTAACATATATGGGTAAAATTTCACCTATGAAATATTCTGATAAAGTTGAAACTTTTGGAGAAGTTGAAGTTTTAGAGTTTATAGAAAAAGCTAAAACAAATAAAAATATGATGTTAGTAGATTCAAGAACTGAAAATTGGTTTTACCATGAAACTATTCCAAGTGCTGTAAATATCCCTTATATTTACATGAAACAATCTCAATATCCAGATGAGTTTGAAGAGTATGTAGAGATGTTAGGTGTAAAAAAAGTAAATGGAAAATATGACTTTTCAAATGCAAAAACTATCCTAATGTTTTGTAATGGAGCTTGGTGTGGACAATCACCTGAATCTATGAAAGCTTTAACAGCTATTGGTTATCCAGAAGAAAAGTTAAAATGGTATAGAGGCGGAATGCAGTCTTGGTTAAGTTTAGGGCTTACAACTGTAAAACCTTAATAAAATTGGAGTTTCCTCCAATTTTATTTAAAAACATTATCAAAAATTCCAATCAAACTTTCATCAATTTTGCCTATTTTTGCTTCATTTTCCATAATTTTTATTGCTTCTTCGTGACTAAAAGCATTTCTATAACTTCTATCTTCTCTTAAAGCATTATAAATTACTAAAGAAATTAATAACCTATCTTTTAAACTTAAACTTTTAGCTTCAAATCCATAAATATAACCACTTCCATCTAATCTTTCTTGTACTTTTATTACAAGAGATAAAATATCTGTAAATCCCATAATTGAACTTAAAACTCTTTTTGTATGGTAAGGATATGATTTTATAATTTCTAACTCACTTGAAGATAGTTTCTCTTTTTTATTTAAAATGGAACTTGGAATCATCATTTTTCCAATATTTTGTAAAGATGTAGCTATTAAAAATATTTGTTTATCTTTATGTTCAAAATTAAATTCATCTGTTATTATATTTGCTCTTT
The DNA here is from genome assembly GCF_900187115.1 of Aliarcobacter butzleri. NCBI lineage: Bacteria > Pseudomonadati > Campylobacterota > Epsilonproteobacteria > Campylobacterales > Arcobacteraceae > Aliarcobacter > Aliarcobacter butzleri. The sequence continues at coordinate 582,039 of NZ_LT906455.1, read as the reverse complement.
GAAGAAGTTGTGAGTTTTTATTTTCTAATTTATGAAATATAGTTGTTAAATTTAAAATTTCTTCAAAATCTGAAACCGTCGTAAAATCGTGTAAAGATGAATAAATATACATCAAAATCTCATTTTCATATTGTAAATCCAACCAAAAAGATATTTGTGATGAAACTTCTAAAAAATTATTTATTAATTCATTTGAAAAATTTTCTTTATTCTCTTTTACAAATTCTATTGCTTTAACTCTATTTTCTATTTGATTATCATCTAAATTAAACATCTTGTCTAACTTTGAAGAGAAATCTATAATCTCTTTTATCAAACTATTTTCTAAAAATTCTTTTCCATTTAAAAAAGGTAATTTCTCTAAATCATTTTTTTTTAAAGTATAAACCAAAGTTAAAGAGCATAAATCTGCCATTATTTTAGGTTCAAAATTAAATTTTATTCCTAAATTTAGAGCTATATAAGAAACTCTTTTAAAATGATTTAATTTAGTATTTTTTAAATCAAACTCTTTAAAATCTAAGATATTACTCATTGCTAAAAGAAAATTGTTTAAATTAAATACCATCTGTTTTTTCTTATCCATTTTATCTCACCTCTTTAAAGTTAAAACTATTACTTATACAAAGAGACATTATAATATAATATTTTATTATGTCGTAAAAAAGGAGTTGTATGCTAAAAAATATTCTAGTTTTAATTCTTGTATCAAATTACATTTTTGCTTTTGACTATAATCTAAAAGCTACAAAAGTTTCTTCTGATATTTGGTGTTTTTTTGGAAAACTTGAAGCTCCCTCAAAAGAAAATGGTGGATTTATGTCTAATAGTTGTTATATAAAAACAAAAGATAGTTATACACTAATTGATTCAGGTGTTAGTTATGACTTTGCAAAACAAGCATATGAAACTATGAAAAAAATAGAAAATCTTCCAGTAAAAAATGTAATAATTACGCACAGCCACGATGATCACTGGTTAGGAAATAGTTTTTACAAAGAAAAATTTAATGCAACAATTTATGGTCCAAAATCAATAAATATAGAGTTTAATACAACTTCTCAAATTAGAGGATTAAATGTACTTTCTGAAGAAAATAAAATAAAAACAAAATTTGTTCCTATAGATAAAGTTATAAATGAAACAACTACTTTAAAAATAGGAAATAAAGAAATTAATATTATTCCAACTGGTTTAAAAGCTCATACTTCAGACGATTTGTTTGTTTATTTACCAAATGAAAAAGTTTTATTTTCTGGTGATTTAGTAATGAATGGTAGAGTAACGTCAAATAGAGATGGTTCAGTTATTGGTGCTTTAAAAGCTATTGAAATGATAAACTCTAAAAAATGGGATATTTTGATTCCAGGACATGGACTAGATACCTCAAAAACTGCAACAGATGAAATGGTAAAATATTTCACTCTTTTAAAACAAAGAGTAATGCAAGCAATTGAAAATGAAGTAACAGGAAATGAAATAGCAAAAGTTGTTACGATGGAAGAGTTTAAAGACAAAGCTTTGTATGATGAATTAAATAGCAGAAATGTTTATGATGCATACAGAGAATTAGAGTTTTATGAAGAGGATTAATTTCTTTTTTAAATAAATATTATTTTAATTCATTTTCATATAAAATCTTCCTAAATTCAAATAAAGGAAAAATTATGTCAAAAAAAATTCTGATTTTAGCTGGAGATTTTGTTGAAGATTATGAACTTATGGTTCCTTATCAATGTTTAAAAATGTTAGGTTATAGTGTAGATGTTGTTTGTCCTAATAAAAAAGCAGGAGAACAAATAAAAACTGCAATTCATGATTTTGAAGGTGACCAAACTTATACTGAAAAACCTGGTCATAATTTTACTTTAAATGCAACTTTTGATGATATTAATGAATTTGTTTATGATGGTTTATTAATACCTGGAGGACGAGCTCCTGAATATATTAGGCTAAATTCAAGAGTTATTGAAATTGTTCAGAATTTTAATAAAATAAATAAACCTATTGCTTCAGTTTGTCATGGAATTTTACTTTTAACAGCTGCAAAGATTATTGAAAATAAAACATGCTCTTGTTATCCAGCTTGTTCTCCTGATGTTGACTTAAGTGGTGGGAAATGGGCAGATATTGGATTTGAAAGTGCCATTGTTGATGGAAATTTAGTTACAGCTGCCGCTTGGCCAGCACATCCTGAGTGGTTAGCTAAATTCCACGAGTTATTATCAAAATAGAGTAAAAATAGGTTTTAAAACCTATTTTTATCAATCATCTGTAACAATCTCTTCTATTGAATCTTTTGCTTCTGTTGTCATATCTAAATCAATATGAACAGCATCTTTTGCTTCTACAAGTTTTACATCAAAGCCTTTATTTTTTGCTAAGTTATAGAAATCTTTTGTAACTTGAGGTTTTGATATGTCATCAGCTGTTCCATAAAGAAGTACAAATTTTGTATTTTTTGATACATTATCTAAAACATCAACTATTGAGATTAAATCTTTTTCTTTACTCTTTTCGTGGATATTATAAACTCCACCAGCACAAACAAGATTATTTATTAAATCTGGTTTTAAACCTGTTATTGTTGCACCCATCATACAACCTGCACTATGCCCAATATATGTAATTTTATTTGCTTTAAATTTCTCTTTTAAAGCCTCAACTAAAGAAGCAACAAACTCTACATACTCTTTTTTAGCACCTAAGTTTTCTACACCTTTACTTGAAAGTGATGGAAAATTATTTGTAGAACTTTGAGAATATCCTGGAAGTGCAACTGCAATTGTTGTTATATCTGTTCTCATAGCTAAATCTTCTACAAATGGTGAATATCTTGCTAAAGTATCTGTTCCTTCGTTCCAAGTTCCATGAACAATAATATTTAAAGCACCCTCTTCTTCACCTAAAAATTTTTTATATTGGATACATTCATTTCCAGCATAAATAAAACTTTCGCCTTTTTTTGAACAATCATCTTTAGAGATTTTTGCTGCATTTAAAGATAGATTTGAAACCAAAATTAAACTTGATATTATTAAAGTTTTTTTTAACATTTTATTCTCCTTTTATTTTAATAAGCAGTTATTCCAATATACCCTTCTTGTTGTTTTTCAATAACCTCAACAATTCCAGCTTGAGTATAAGAAATACCATCTATAAAATCTTTTTCAGTCCATTTCATAGTCTCCATTGTATTTCTGCAAGCTACAAACTCTACATCATATTCCATCAAAGATTTGATTCTATCAAGAGTTTTTTTGTCATAATCTTTTTTTAAAGTTCGTAAACCTTTTCCATAAGCAACAACAACTATTTTTAAACTCTCACTTGGATACTCTTTTAGAATATTATACATAGAACCAATTGTATGATTAACTGTTTCTAAATCACCAACATATAAAGAGTAAACTACTTTTCTTGGATTTTCAAAAGTTGGTTGAGGATCACTAAATTTTGATTCGGCAAATGAAAATATTGCCAACAAAGAAATTAATACAAATTTTTTAATCATTATTTATCCTTTTATTTTTATTTCCATATTTTTATGTATAAAACCACTTTTAATTATCTTACAATAAACTCCCCTATGAGCTTTTAACAATTGTGGCAAAGTTTTATCAAAAACACTCAAATGACTACAAACGCTACAAACTTGAGTTATTTCAATAATTGCATCACCAATTATGAAATTTGTTCCGATTTCAAAATCATGTGGATCAAAATCCAATAAAATGTTTTCTCCTAAACTCCCAAACTCTAAATTTATATTTTGTTGACGTGCTATTTCATAAGATTTTAATCCAACTATCATAACAGTTTGTTCAAGTTTTTTCCCTGCAAATTTATCATTTTCTATTCCAAAATTCTCTATTAAATTTAGTTCTTTTACTTTTGGTCTTATAAAACCATGTGCTTCTTTTGTAGCACTAAAAGTTTCTAAAACTTTCATTTGTTATTCTCTTTTAAAATTTCTAAAAAATCACTTTTTATCCAAGCACCTGGATACTGTTTTATATAAGTTCCATCTTTTGATAAAATAAAAAATGTTGGTGTAATTTTTTTATAAACCTTTTGTAAATCAAAAGGTAAAGTTGATTCATCCATATCATTTTTTACAAAGATATAATGTTTATTCATCTCTTTTTTTACTTCATCTAAATTTAAAACATCTCTATCCATTCTTTTACAAAAAAAACAAGATTTTGAACTTGCATAAACTATTATTTTTTTATTCTCTTTTTTTGCTTTTTCTATAATCTCTTTTTCATTTGTAGAAGAAAAAGATTTTTCAATCTCTTTATTTGATATTGTTAAATTATCTTTATATAGCATAAAATAGTTTGTTAAATTTTTATAATCTTCATCTTTTAACTCCCCTTTCATACTCATTTTATTATCATAAAAAGGTAAAATATGTTCATCACAAATAGAGTTAAATCTATCAGGATTTTCTAAATATGATTTTAAATAGTTTTCTATTTCCATCTCTTGCATTTCTATATCATTAGAATCACCTATTTTTTTAGGACTGTCCATAATTGCATAAACAATCATATTTACAGTTGGTGCTTTAAGATTTAGTAACTTATTATTTTTTTCAAAGAAATTTTCTTTTAAAACATTCATAAAAATATAATCAATATGACACGATGAACATTTGCTTTTAAAAAGAGTTTCTCCCTCTTTAAAATCTGCAAAAAGATTTAAAATAAATAAAAGAGATAAAAATATAATTTTCATTGTTTTCCTTTCAACTTAAAAAATATTTCAATAAAATATCTATTAAATTGAAAAAAGTATAAAGAAAGTTCTTTATACTTTTAAAATTAGATAATTCCAGGATTACCTTTTACTCCAATAATATCAGGAGTATCTATTTTAACTTTACTAATATGTTTTATATTTTTTAAATATGTTTCAACTGTTTCCCAAATAGGTTCACCATCACTTTGAGCTCCAACAGTTGACCAACCAGCAACTTTATATGCTTTTGAAGCATCAAGTTTTTCTCCTGTTTTTGTAAGAACAATATCAGAAATTCTTTCACCCATTTTTGCTTTTGGATTGATTTTATATGAAATTCCACCTGTTCTTACCATATCTCCACCTTGTTGATAAAATGGATCTTCATTAAATAAGTTATCAGCAACATCTTCTAAAATATCTTTTATATCTTTTCCACTTATATCTCTTGCATAAGTTTCGGGATATGTCATAGCTGTTTGTGTCATCAAATCATCAAAAGTAATTGCTTGTCCTGGCATAACAGAAGTTCCCCATCTAAATCCTGGACTTAGCGAAATTTGTGCTTCTTTAACTTCTAGAAGTGCATCACAAATAATTTGATCCCAAGAACCATTGAAATTTCCTCTTCTAAATAAAGTCTGTTCTGTTGTCGCAATTTCTCTTGTAAGTTCTTTTAAATATGGAAGTCTTACATCTTCGATATATTTTTTCATAGCTTTATCTTCAGCTATTAAATCAGAAAAAATTGGTAATAACGTAAATTTAAAATCTTTGATTTTTCCATTTTGAATATCTAAATCTAAAACGTTTAAAAATTTACCATTACTTCCAGCGTTACAAACATAAGTTGTTCCACTTGCATTTTTAACTGGTACTGCTTCAGGAACACCATCATGAGTATGTCCACCCATAATAAAATCTATTCCTGTACAAATTTCTGCCATTTTTTTATCTGTATCAAAACCATTATGAGATAAAACAATGATTGCATCTGGTTTTTCTTCTGCTTTGATTTTATTTACAAGCTCTTGCATTTTGTCATCTTTAATTCCAAATGTCCAATCAGGAATAAATCTTTGTGGATTTGCAATAGTCGTATAAGGAAATGCTTGTCCAATAATTGCAACTCTTGATTTACCTAATTCTTTAATTGTATAAGGTTTAAATGCTAATCCACTATCTTCATCATAAGCTTCTACCCCATTCATTAAAGAATCTTCTTTAACAAAAATATTTTGAGCTAAAAATTCAGCTTTAAGTTCTTTTACATTTGCTAAAACTTCTTCAGCTTTATATGTAAATTCCCAATGTCCAACAGCAACATCAACACCAAGTAAATTCATTGCACCAACCATATCTTTTCCTCTTGTCCAAAGAGCTGTTGCTGTTCCTTGCCAAGTATCTCCACCATCTAATAAAAGAGTTTTATCTTTTCCAAAACTATCTCTTAGAAAATCTACAACTGTTTTAATTTGAGCAAAACCACCAGTTTTTCCCATGGCTTTTGCATGTTTTTCAAAATTTACACATGAATATGCATATTCAAGCCTTTTATTACCTTTGATTCCATAATAATCAAGAAATGTTTCACCAACTATATGAGGTGGTTTTCCAAAATTACTAAAAAATCCAAGATTAACACTTGGTTCTCTAAAATATACAGGAAGTAGTTGTGCATGAGAATCTGTCATATGCAATAATCTTGCATTTCCAAATGGTTTTAATTTATAATAATCTTCTAATTTAGCACTCGTTCCTACCATTCTTGTATGCGAATTTGCAAATACTGGAGCAGCACCAAGTACAGCCATCATGTAAATAAATTCTCTTCGACTTAATTTACTCATTTTCTTACCTTTTTATAGATTTGTATATAAACATAAACTCAAAAAGCTTTAATATACATATTATTTTGATAATAAAAAAAGCCAAGAAACACAATCTTGACTTTTTCAAAAACAATAACTATTAAATATCTCTAATATTTATAGCCATCACTAGGACTTGCTAATTTCCAAGTAGTTTTAGCTTCTTCTTCTTGAACTACTGCACCAATTGCAAAAGAACAAGCTCGCCAAGCTCCAAACTCAATCGTTGCTTCTTCAGTTTTTTTACCTTTTGCATCAACAATATCAATAGTTTTTAATCCATTTTTCAATGAATTGTTAACTGCTTCAATATATTGACTAGCTTTCATCCCCAGTCTCATAAATTCAACTTGATGTTTAACTGCTATTTCATTATATTTTGCTGCTGTTGCAATAACTTTTTCAACACCATTTGCTTCAACATTACACTCTTTTTTAACATCTAATTTAGATAATTCCGAAGCACCTAAAGTTGTTAGTCCTAGAACTAATGCTGTAACTGTTGCGAATTTTAAAACACTATTTTTCATTTTCTTCACCTCATTACTTTCTTATATCTGGACCATCAATATTCATACCATTTGACATATAAGCTAAGAAATAAGCAAGTTGTTTCATCTCTTTACTTTCATCTTTTGGTGCAACTTGTCCTTGGTCAACAATACAACCTGATAATCTTCGCTCTAATGTACCTAATTCTTCCCATCTTAGTCTATGCACTGGAAATTGAGTAATTTGTCCTGTTAAAGTTGAAAGTTTTTCATTTCTAACTCTTTGTCCAGCACCTTGAACGTGACAAGTAGCACAAGACATTTTTAAATAACCTCTTTGTGAATAATAGAACTCTTTTCCAGCTTCATAAGCTTTTTTTGCAGCTTCACTTTGGATTTTAATATCAAATTTTTTTCCAGCTTCTTTAGTTTGGTTTACTAAATAAGCTTGTAAATTTGCCATATCACCTTTTTGTGTATTCCACTCTTTTTCACCATTATCTCTTAAACAATCATTAACAGCAGATGTTAAAGTTACAACATCATTTTTCTTTTCATTATAATAAGGAAAAAGATTCATAGCTGTCGTATCAGGAAAACATGAAGCAAATGATTTACCATTTGCAAATGTTTTTTTATATAATTCTTCTCCAGCATCAATAGCATCTTCATATGGTGGCATCTCTTTTATTGCTTCATATTGAGCTTTTGCATCTTTTGAAAAAGCATATGTTCCAATATTAAAATCGTGATGCTTTAGATTTTTTTCATAATCATTTTTTAACTCTTCTTGTGTTGAATAAGGGAAAAATCTATTACTATTTTTTTCTGGATCAGCAAATTTAGATTCAAAATATTTAATTAATGCAAGTCTATCTTTTTCTGCTCCTGCATTATAATTAGCGGCATTTAATGAATATGCCGCTAATACTAAAAGAGCTGTTGATTTTACTACTTTTGATAACATGGTCTCTCCTTTAAAAATTAATCACTTTTTTAAGCAATTATTTGATTTGTTCGCTACTTACGTCTGTATTACCTTTTAAATCTTTCCATGTTAGTTCAATTGTATCACCTACATTTGCACCCTTAAATGAAAATTTCAAATATGGGTCTTTTGATAAAAACTGAGAAGTAGATGCTTCATAAACAACTTTATCTCCAACTTTCGCAATAACGTAAGTAATAAAGTTAGGTTCTTTTTTAGCTCTTTCTGCTTCTTGATAACTTAACATTGGGTGAGTAGCTAATGCTTTAACTTCAACTATTCCATCTTTTAATTTTGCTTTAATTTTTGTAGTACCTGCCATTTTATTTCCTTTATATTATTTTTTATTTGTTATTTTATTTGTTTAGTTGAAATTAAATCAACCACCGCATCCACCAATTGTAACTTTTACTAATTTAGAAGCCGAATGTAATTTTCCATCTGCTTCTGCAACAACTGTTACAGTTCCTGTTTTTGCCATTTTAATTCTTATTGCAAAATCAGGAACACTAAATTCATTTAGATTAAATACAGCAACTGCACTTTCAGGATTTGCATCTTGAAATACTGCAATTTTTGTAGCTTTTAACTCTGTACTAAAAGATACTGGAATAACTGCACCATTTTCAGCAATATCAGGAGCACTTAAGTTAATTCCACCATCAACTAAAGTAGATGATCCAAAAAGTTCTTTTATTGCATCATCAACTTTTGTAGCTGTCCAAGCTTTTGGTTTTGTCTCTCTAAAATCAATAGCACTTAATCTACCAGGAACTGCAGCTATTGCTAATGCAGCTAATCCTAAACCTAAAAAATTTCTTCTGTTAATCATTTTTTTTCCTTTTTATTAATTTATTGTTTTTAAATAAGCAACTAGTGCTTTAATTTCATCATCACTTAACCAACCATTCTTTCCAAATGCTGGCATGGCAGAAATTGGATTAGAAATGTATGGGTCATAAATTTTATCATACAACGCTTCTTCAGGCCACAAAGACAAATACTGTAAAACAGGTCCCATGCTACCAGGTCCATCTAAAGTTTTACCATTTATTGCATGACATGCTATACAATTACCTTGTGTATTAGTTGTGAAAATCTTTTCACCTTTTTTAACTAAATCAGCATCTATTGCAAAGCTACTAATTGCTATAACTGCACTTACTGCTATTGCTTTTACTAAATTCTTGATTAGACTCATAATACTCTCCTTTATTATTTACTAGAATTAATCATATAATCGATTATTTCTTTTATTTTTTCGTCACTAAAATCAGTTCCTCCCTTAGGAGGCATAGCATTTACACCATTTATTGCATTAAAATAAACTTTATCAACTCCTTTCTCAAGTACTTTAGTCCAAGCAACTTTATCTCCTAAAACAGGTGCTCCAATAGCAGCATTTTCATGACAAACAGAACAACTTGATTGATAATCAACTTGCCCAGGTTTTACAGAATCAGCTTTGATGTTAGGTAAACTTCTTTCAACTGACATTGCTTGATTTGCATTTGCTGTTAAATCAATATTTATTTTCATTAAAAGATTGTTTGTATCTTCTTTTATACAATCTTTCATACATCTTGTTCCAGTTCCATATATTTTTGGATTAGATAATAATGCTGTCATATTTTTAACGCCATCTCTTGGATTTTTTGTATCAACTTCTGGATAGAACCCATCATGATTTGGCATTATTACTTTCATAAGTTTTTCTTTATCTAAAACATACTCATCATCAAGTTCTTCACCATCAATAGTAATATTATTTACAGACAATAAATAAGCCGTTATCGCATAAGTTTCACTATTTGTTAAACTTTTTGGATGAGTAAATGGCATAGAATCCTGAACATACCAATAAAGCGTACTTGCATATGGCCAATATGAACCAATTGTTCTTACTGGTGTATCTGGATTTGGATGTTCATCTGCTGGGTTTAATCTTTGAACCTTTAATGATTCTTTAGAACCACCAGCAAGCATAGGATAACCTTTTCCTCCTGAACCAAAATCACCATGACACATAACACATTGCGCATCATAAAGTTCATTTCCTAACTCAACAGAACCTTCTGCTTTTTTAGGTTTTCCATCTTCACCAAGAACTATTTCACCATTTTTCATATCAAATTCAGGTAAACCTGTTCCATCAGGTCTAACATCTACGTCCCATGCTTTAACTTCTTTAATAGTTGGTATTCTTCCAATATTTGAATCTTTTACTGTTTGCGTATTAACATAATAAGATGAATATTTCCCATCTTTAAGAGGATACTTAACAGCACCATCAACTGAAGTTTCTTTAGAAGCCGCTATTGCAGTTGTTGCTAAAAAACTTACTAAACTTATACCAAGAAGAGTATTTTTAAGCTTTTTTGTGTTTTCTAATTTGAACATTGTTACACTCTCCTTTTTCAGTAATTTCCCAAGTTACAATTGCATTTCTGTGATAAACTGATTCAACACCAACTGCGCTTGTTTCTTGATCAATTGTTGGTTGAATATTTCCAAAATCATCATAAGACCTACTTGCTAATATTAAAGGTTTGCCTTCCCATCTAATCATATAACTAAATCTAGTCCAAGATTTTGGTAAAACTAAACCTTTAAGTTTTGCTTCAACCCAATTATCTCCACCATCAAAAGAAATATCAACACCTTTAATAGTTCCATGACCAGACCAAGCAAGACCTTCAATTTCCACTAACTCACCTTTTTTAAGGTTTGTCCATGGCTTTTCTGGACAGGGACTAGTGATTACTGAATTTACCTCATTTACCCAAAAATATCGAATAGCTTTTCCAGATTTTTGAAGCATTGTATATTTTGAAGTTTCTTCTTTTGAATGCCAAGGTTTATCACTAAATTCTAATCTTCTTAACCATTTAGTATTTAAATTACCTTCCCATCCTGGAACAATAAGTCTTACAGGATAACCTTGTTCAGGTCTTAAAGCTTCACCATTTTGAGCCCAAACAACCATAACATCATCAAGTGCTTTTTCAACTGGAATTGTTCTAGGATTTGAGGCATTATCACTTCCTTCAGCTAACATCCAAACTGCATCTTTTTCTAGTCCTAAGTCATCTAGAATTGTTTTTAACATAACTCCAGTCCATTGTGCAGCACTCATAAGACCTTTCATAAATTGTAAACTATTAAATTGTGGACCTCTCCACTCTGGACTTCCATTTGCAGGACACTCAATAAAATAAATTCTTGTTTCACTTGGATATTTTTTTAAATCATCTAAAGTTAAAACTATCTCTTTTTTAACTTTTCCATGAATCATTAATCTCCATTCATTTGGATCAACATGAGCTGTTCCACCATGATTTCTTGTGAAAAATAATCCATTTGGAGTAATAATTCCTTCAGATTCGTGGATTGGACACATAGATACAGATGCATATGGATCTCCTGATGAAAATAAATCATGAGTTCTTCTAATATTATTATGCTCATAAGGTGATGGTACACCATATAAATTTTTGTCTACAGGATCACCCAATTTTTGTCCCCAAGGCGCCTCATTAATAATCGCAGGGTCATCAGCTTTTAGAGAAACTGGCGACAATACTGAACTTACACTTAAGGCTCCAGCAGAATAAATTGCAGTTTTTTTGAAGAATTCTCTCCTACTTGTTTGAATAACAAAATCTGAGTCTTTTTTAATATCCAAAACATCGCTCTTTTTCAACTTTCACCTCCTAAAATATAAAAATCTTTATATTAATTTCTTAATAAAATCATTATAGATATTAAAATATAAAATGAAACTTAAATTATTAAGTTTTCTTATAAAAAAATAGCGAATTTTAGGGCTTTAGTAGCATTAGAATAGCATTGATACATGGGGCTTATAGAAGATATTTAATTTTATAAAAAGAATCCAAATAATGAATAAATATTCATTATTTGTTTAGAAAAATTTTAGAAATTTAAGTGTGAGGAATAAAATATTTGTATAGTTTTCTGATTAAAATCATAAGAAATAGACCATCTATTATACTTGCAATTATAAATGAAAAATATTCATCTTGAGATATAAGTCCATAGTTATATGAAAGCATTGCAATTGCAACCATAAAAGTTAATGGCATTGAATCACTAAGAGCAAAAAGCATAGTTTGTTTAAATTTTAAATAATTATAAAAAACTAAATATGAACTAATTAATCTAATAGTTATAATTGCACACATAATAAAAATAGCATGATGTAAAATCTCTAAAGTTACCATATCAAGTTTTACAGTTGAACCTGTATAGATAAAAAATATTGGTGCAAAAAAACCATATCCAAAAGACTCTATTTTTTCTAATAATTCATGTTTTTGGTTAAAAAACATCTTAAAAAATAGTCCAGTTGTAAATGCTCCTAAAACAACATCAATTTTTAGTATTAACATAATAGAAACAAAAATTAATAATAAAGATAAAGAAAATCTTATATCTTGGTCATGTTTATCATCTTGATTTTCTGGAATAATAAAATTTCTTATCTCAGGGAACCACCAAAAAAGAACATAAGAAACTCTTAAAAGTAAAATAATAGCTACAATAACTAATGCAATAGTTAAAATTGAGTAGAAGAAATTACTTGTAAATCCATACTCTGTCCAACCACTAAATAAGGTTAAAGCTAAAATACTAATAATTTCTCCAACAACCCCAATTGATAAGGCAAGATTTAGCCAAGGTTGTTCTTTTCCATACTCTTTTAAAAGCATCATTATCATACCCAAAGAGAAAATTGGAAGAGCTACAAAATAAGTAAGTCCTAAACCAAATAACCAACAAACAAGTCCAGAGATTGTGTACAATAAAATAAAATATAGTATTACATTTACAGCCAAAGTTGCTTTTATAATTTTTACAAGCTTAAAGTTTATCTCAAGCCCTGCTAGAAACATCAAATATACAAATCCAAATTTAGCAACTAATTTTAAAGTTTCATCACTGTAAATTAAGCCCAAATATCCACAAAGTAATCCCAATGTTATCTCTATAACAACAACTGGTGTTTTTATCATTTTTGAGATAATTGGAGCTGCCATAATTATCATACATACTGTTATTATTAAAATAATTTTTTCCATTTTCTACCTAAAAAAATATTTATATTCTATTATAATTGACTTAAAGTTAAGAATCCTCTTCTTCATTTATAGCCATTCCTGCTTCTTTTAAAAAGGGACTTGCTACAAATGTCATCTTTTTTATTTTGTCATATTTTGCATAAGATAAATACAAAATATCTTTCGCACGCGTCACTGCAACATAAAAAAGCCTTCGTTCTTCTTCTAAGCTTCCACCTTTACTCATAAGTTTTCTATTTGGAAATCTTCCATCCATCAAATCTATTACATAAACTTCTTTAAACTCTAAACCTTTACTTGCGTGAATAGAAAGTAGATTTACACCCTCACCTTCACTCATTTCGCTTCCACCTAAAATCATAGAGTTTATAAACTTCGATAAATCATTAAAATTTCTTGCTAGATTTTTTAAAAGCATCGCTTTTCTATTTATTTTTGCTAATGCTTTTGTTTTTTGAATATCGTTTATTGTTCCATCTTTTTGTGTTGCTCTTTTTGTTGCTAAAAAATCTTTTAGTTTTGAATATGCCATCGAAGAAGATATACTTGCAACTAATGTTTCAGGAATTTTTGTTCTTCTTAAATGTTTTAAAAGTAAATAAATATCATAAAGATATTTTCCACCATCAACGCTTAACTTTGGATGTTTTAATATAGGATTACTTAAAAATGTCTCTTCAAAGTTACAATCTTTAAATTTTGAAATTGAACCTAACTCTATAAAATCATCAAAAAGCCCTAATTGTTGATTTTTTACTTTTGTTTCATAAGGATTTGAGATATCAATTCTAGGTTGAAATAATCCTCTTATAATATCTCCATCACCAAGTTTAATTAAAGCATCAAAAATATCTTTTGCAATAGCTTTTCCTATTCCTTTTCCATGTTCAACTATATGAATAAATGCCATCATATCATTGTGAGAAACTTGCATCACTAAAATATCAAGTATAAATTTTACTTCAACTGAGTCAAAAAAACTCATTCCACCTTTTCTTTTAGCAGCAATTCCAAATTCTCTTAAATTTGCTTCTATTCCATCTGCACTTGAGTTGTTTCTGTATATTATTGCTATTTCACTATGAGGTGTTTGACTTTTTGAAATAAGCTCTGAAATATATTCATATTGTGAAAAAAGTTCATTAAAAGCCAAAAGTTTTGGTTTATAAATATCTTCTTTTCTTACAACTTCGAGTTTTTTTTCATAAACTCTTTCATTAAACTCTATAACTTTTGTTGCTAAATCCAAAATAGGTTTTGTTGAACGATAGTTTTTTCTTAAAGTAAAAACATTTGCATCTTTGTATCTTGTTGAGAATGTAGAGATTATTCCTATATCAGAGCCATTAAAAGCATAAATACTTTGGTCATAATCTCCAACACAAAAAAGTGATTTTGGTCTAAAAGAATCAAGAAGTCTTCCTTGAAGAGGATTTGTATCTTGGTACTCATCAACAAGTATCTCTTTAAAATCAAAATCTTTCTCTTTTAAAATTTTAAGCATAGTTGTAAGTAAATCATCAAAATTTACATAACCATATTTTGTTTTTAGTTCGTTAAATTCATCAACAACATCTTCATAAATCAAAGTATATATTTCATGAGAAGAGTTTTTTGATACTATCCAAGAAGCAAAATCTTCTCCATCATTTGAATTTAAATATAAAGAGTACATATCATATAAATATCCACCATCATAAGGTGAAACCTCATCACTTCTATCAAAAAAAACTCTTTTTTCATAAATTGATTTGAAAAGTGTTTTTAGTTCATTTGGTTGTTTTAAAGTAATATTTACATTTAGTTCTTTTAGAAGTTTATATGAAACAGAGTGAAAAGTTCCTGCCATAATCTCTTTTGCTATATCTTTTCCAAAAAATTTAGCAACTCTATTTATCATCTCTGCTGCTGCTTTATTTGTGAAAGTTAAAAGTAAAATCTCTTTTGGATTTATCCCACTATTTAATAAATAAGCAATTCTTCCAACAATTGTTGAAGTTTTTCCTGTTCCTGCACTCGCAATTATTAGATTAAATCCTTGATGGCAAGTTGCTGCTTGTAATTGTTCTTGATTTAAATTTGATAAAGGCATAAAAATTATTCGTTTGTGTGTTTAAAAAGTGAAATCATTTGGGAATAGTAACATAAAAGGGGTTAAAAAGATAGAAAAAAAAAGGACGCCTAGGGGAAGCGCCCTTTTACACAAGGAAACATAAAAAATTATCTATTTAAGAAATCTCATCTTAAAATACTCATATGAATAAGTTGCTCAATTACTTATCCATAAAAAAATTATAGTAACTCACGATTAACTAAAATTCAACCATAAATTAATGGAGAGTTAACTTAAACTATTTATTTTAATATTTTTTATAACTTGTTGAAATAATTTTGAAAAACCTATAAAAATTATAATTAGAATGTAAATATATTGGGGAATATTTACTGATTTTTGTGCCATTATCCAGTGAATTGTTATTAAAATCAAAGCTAAATATATTAGTTTATGATATTTATTATATTTCCTAAAAAGTTGTTTTGTTGAAGTTATTGACATAAATAAAACTATAAAAAAAGCAATCATTCCAAGATATATAAATGGTTTTTCAATAGTCTCTTTTATAATAAAATCTAAATCAAAAGAAGCATCTAAAACTACAAAATTTAAAAGATGTAATAAAGCATAAAAAAATCCTAAAAGTCCTACTTCTTTTCTATATTTTATTAGGTTTATTCTATCTCTTATGAGAGAAATCGAGATTGTAAGAAATAGTATTAATGTTGCTGTTGCACCTGTTATTGTATAGATGTACTTAATTGGGTCATTTACATTATCAAATATAAATAAGCTAATATTTAAGTAAACAAGAGGAGCTAAACTTAATAAATATATAAAAAATCGTGCCACTAAAAATACTTTGTTAAATCCATATTTTTATACAAACTTGCTACTTCATTTTCGTAACCATTAAACATTAAAGTATTTTGTTTTAAAAAACTTCCTAAAACTCTCTCTTTTTTTTGAGACCATCTTGGATGGTCAACATTTGGATTTACATTTGCATAAAAACCATACTCTTTTGGATTTTGTATTTGCCAAGTATTAAGTGGTTCTTTTTCTACAAATGAGATTCTTACAATTGATTTAATTGACTTAAATCCATATTTCCAAGGTACAACAAGTCTTATTGGAGCACCATTTTGTTTTGGTAAATTTTGTCCATAAAGTCCAGTAGCTAAAAAAGATAAATCATTCATAGCTTCATCCATTCGTAATCCTTCAACATAAGGATAATCAAGGGTTGAAAATACGCCTCTGTTTTGATCTGGAAAACTATCTTTATCAACTAATGTTTCAAATCTTAAATATTTTGCACTTGAAAGTGGTTTTACTTTTTTTATTAAACTAGAAAGTGCAAATCCATTCCACGGAACAACCATAGACCAACCTTCAACACATCTAAATCTATAAATTCTCTCTTCAATATCAAACATTTTTTTCAAATCATCTAAATCAATTTCCATCGTTTTTTCAACTAAACCATCAATTGTTACTTTCCAGTTTTTAGTTTTCAAAGTGTGTGCCATATCTTTAACTGCACTTTGATTTGTAGTAAATTCATAAAAATTATTATGAGAAGTTATTTGCTCAAAACTATTTAGTTTTAAAGGTGGCAAAGAGTCTTTTTCATTTGCTAAAAGTTCTAATATCATTCCACTTGAGACTAATGATGCTGCTCCAAGTTTTATAAAACTTCTTCTTTTTTCAAAAAACTCTTGAGGCGTTACAAGATTTTCATTTATTTGCCAAGATTTTTTTCTTATCATTTTCATAAACATACCCTTTTAATCCATAGTAGCATTATAAATTTCATTCTAATATTTATAAATAAATTAATTTTAATTCTAAATCAAATTTTTAATTACATTTCACGTAAAAATAACACTAATCTTTTTTCCAACTATTTTTTATAGATATTTTAGATTTGAACAATTCTTTGCTATTATAAATTATTTTATAATGAAACTACATAAAAAATTCTCCTTTCATTTTATATTATTAATTCTTAAATGTTATTGTTTGTTATTTACCTTCTATTAGAATAGTAACATATCTACTTGACCATAAAAATAATAGTATAAGTAATAAAAATACTGTCAAATTTATAAAGAACACATAATCAAATCCAAAATTTGTGCTAATAGAAGAAAAAATTCTAAGTAATACAACAAATTGCATAACAATAAATATAAAAGTTGCAAATTTATTTGCGATGATTACTTTTCCAGAATGTCCTAAAATAACTCTTGTTCCAAAACCAAGAAGCAATGTTACAAAATATCCTAAAGCTAAAGTATGAATAACTGCTTTTTCAAAATAAAAATTTGGAGCAATAAATGCAAATACACTTTCTATAATAGAAATAAAAAAAGCAACAACTATCCAATAAAGTCCAAGATATAAAACCCAAACAATAGAAGGAACTTTAAATAATGGTAATTTCCATCTTATCAACTCTTTTGTTATCACGTATAAAAGTGGAATATCAGCAATAAGATTTAATTTTGCATTTTCAAAAGACAATAAAAAAACTTTTAAAATTAATAATAAAAAGATTGTTTGAACTATTTTTGGGCTTTTATTTATCACATAATTTGGAGCTTTTGCCGTTGTAAAAAAAGGAATCATTCTTTGAGCAATAGTAAAAATAATCATAAATAAAAAAAGATAAAATCCACTATTAATCGAAAGTTTTGAGAAAAAATATGAATTTATAAAATCTAAATTTGAAACCAAAAACACAAAATGAGAAATAAGTCCTACGAAAAAAGATATTAAAACCCATTTAGTATCTTCTTTTACTTTAATAACACTTTTTTTATGAATATTATAAAGAAGATTAAAACTAAGAATTTGTGCAATTAAAAGTAAAACTTGAAAAACAATAGTGATTTTAGAATAAAAGATTAAACTTAAAAATATTCCCAAACTTGAAATAAAATATATATAAAATAGTCGCATATAATCTTTTGAAGCAATTTCACTTTGCATCAAGAATTTTGGAAAAACAACAAATAAAAAGCCTAAAAAGAACTGAATAAAAACAACAAATACCAAACTATAAGCATGATATACAAGTAATGGCGCTTGAACATTTAAAAGATTTGAATAAATCAAAATAAATAGCATCATAAAAAGAGCAAAAAATAAAACACCATTTACAAAAAAAGGTTGATGTGGCTGTGAGGTAAATTTTTTGTACCAAGAAAACATAAATTCTCCTAAATTTTTTATTTGATTTTAGCTATTATAAATATCAGTATCATTGATTCAAAACAAGAAAATAAGGATATATATGAATTTTTCAAAGATAAAAGAACTATTAGAAAATCAGCAAATTATAATATATTTTATAGCTATTAGTATTAGTATATTAATTACTTTTTTTATTCCAAATACATCATATTTTGAAACAGCAATCAATCCAGCTTTAGCGCTAATGCTATTTGTAACTTTTTTACAAGTTCCTATATCAGAGCTAACTTCGGTGTTTAAAAATATTAAATTTATTTTTGCTTTGCTTTTTTCAAATTTTATTATTATTCCAATTATTGTTTTTAGTCTTATACAATTTTTACCAGATAATCCACTTTTAAAATTGGGAGTTTTGTTTGTTTTATTAACTCCTTGTATTGATTATGTTGTTACATTTTCACATCTAGGAAAAGCAAATGCAAAACTTCTTCTTAGCTCAACTCCGATTTTATTAATAGTTCAAATGTCATTATTACCAATTTATCTAAACATCTTTTTAGGAAAAGAAGCTTCTTTGCTTGTAGAAATTTCACCATTTATTGAAGCATTTATTTTTTTGATTTTAATTCCATTTTCTCTTGCAACTATATTTCAAATTTGGTCTAAGAAAAGTAATTTTGGAGAAAAAATCGTAGATGTATTTAATATTTTACCAGTTCCATCAACTGCTTTAGTTCTATTTATTGTTATTTTAGCTGTTGTTCCAAGGTTAAGTTTAGCAATAAATGATATTTTATATGTTATTCCTATTTATGTGGCATTTGCAATTATTGCTCCAATGGTTGGATTAAGTGTAGGAAAACTATTTAAATTAAAAAAAGAGGAAAAAGTTTCAATAGCTTTTAGTTCATCAACAAGAAACTCTTTAGTTATTTTACCTTTAGCATTAGCCGTACCAAATGCTTTGCCACTACTTCCAGCAGTTATTGTAACTCAAACATTTATAGAACTAATAGCTGAGATAATTTATATTCGTATTTTTACAAAATTAGATAAAAAAGCAATTTCAACTAAATAGTTGAATTGCCTTTTTTAATTTATTTATTGAGATTATTGTAAGCTTTACAAGCTTCATCAAAATTCATATCACAAGCTCTTCTAAAATACTCTTTTGCATTTGCACTATTTTTTGCAAAAAATTTACCATCGCTATACATAATTCCAAGATTATAACAAGCTGATGCATTTCCTAAATCACAAGATTTTATATATAAGTTTGCAGCTTTTAAAGGTGCTTTTTCAACTCCATCTTCATTTTGGTATTTTACAGCTAGGTTATAACAAGCTTTTGCATGATTCAAATCACAAGCTTTTGTTAAAAATTCAACCGCTTTAAAAGTGTGTCTTTCAACTCCATCACCAGTTTCATACATAGTTCCAAGATTATAACAAGCTGCACTAATTCCTTGATTACAAAGTTTTTCATATAGTTCAACAGCTTTAAAAGAGTCTTTTACTTCTTGTGCATTTTCATACATATAAGCCAAATTGTAACAAGCATTTGTATGTCCTAAATCACAAGCTTTTGAAAAAAGTTGTACTGCTTTTGGATAATTTTTCGCAATTTTATCACCTTTGTAATACATAAGTCCTAGATTATAACAACCAGAACTTGCACCTTCATTACAACTGTTTTGAAAAATATTTGCAGCTTCTAAAACATTTCCTTTTTCTAACTCTTCAAATCCATCATTTACAACTGAAGCATTTAACGTTAAAAATCCTAAACTCAATAAAAGCATCGTTTTAAATAAATTTTTGAACATAATTTCTCCTTTATAAAAAATTATTATTGTACATATTATAACTATTTTTGGTTAATCGAAAGAAAAAAAGAAGAATATGGAAGTTTAAAGCCACAAAAGTGGCTTTAAAAATTAGTGACAACTTCCACAACAAGAAGTTGATGTAGCACCTTTTGCAGCTTCTAAAACTGCTTCATAATCTGGTTCAGCCGTAATTTCTGGAACTATTTGTTTATAAACAATTTTTCCAGAAGCATTTATGATAAATACTGCTCGAGCTGTAAGTCCTGCCAATGGTCCATTTGCTTGTAAAACACCATAAGATTTAGCAAAAGCTTTTGCTCTAAAATCTGAACCAACTTTTAAGTTTTCTATTCCTTCAGTTGTACAAAATCTTTTCATAGCAAATGGTAAATCCATAGAAACTACAATAACTTCTGCATTTTCAATTTTTGCTGCTTCGCTATTAAATCTTCTAGTTTCAGTTGCACAAACACCTGTATCTAAAGAAGGAACAACTACAATAACTTGAGCTTTTCCATTTTGTCCACCAATAGTAATATCACTTAAATCTTGTCCTACAACTGTAACAACTGGAGCAATATCACCAACATTTAATTCTGTACCATTTAAAGTTACTTCAAGTTCACCTTTAAATTTTACTGTTGCCATTTATAAATCCTTTATTAATATATTTTTGAAATTATAGTGAAATCGGATAAAAATACTCTTATTCTAAATCAAGATATTTTTTATTTTATCCTTATGCAATTTTCTTCTAAAATTATTTTGTTTTCACTTAAAAGTTTTGTTAAAGATGCTTTAAAAGATTTTTTACTTATTCCAAAAACTTCTTTTATATCTTCTGCTTCACTTTTATATGTAAAATTCAGTTTTCCATCATTTTTTTCTAAAACTTCAAAAACTTTATCATCTACTATTTTTTGACCTATTTTTTGTAAAGATATATCAAGTTTATTGTCTTCTCTCACATTTTTTACATAAGCTCTTTTTTTGTCACCAATTTTTAAATTTTCAAAAACTTCACTATGGAAAATCATACCTTCATAACGATTATTTACAATTACTTTATAACCTAATGGTGTTTTAGAATAAAGGATTATTTCTACTTCATCATTTTTTTCTAAGTTTCTTATTTTTTTTAATAAATCATATTTTTCAGAAGCTATAAGTCTATTTGTTTTTTCATCTAGTTGTAATTGTAAAACTTTGTATGAACCAACAAAAAAACTACTTTTTTGTCTATTTTTTGGAACTAAAATATCTTTTGGTAAACCAATATCAACAAATGCTCCAAATTTTGCAGTATCTACAACTTTTAAAAAAGCAAATTCATGTAGGTATAAATATGGCTTTAAAGTAGTTGCTACAAGTCTATCCTCACTATCTGTATAAATAAACACATCTAACAAACTATCAACTAACATTGATTTTTCAACATAAGCATTTGGCAATAAAACTTCTGTTTCATCGCCACTTATCAAATATATTCCTGGTTCACTTACTCTATTTACTTTTAAAGTATTTATTTTTCCTATTTCTATTTTTTCATTCATTTTGGTCTTTCCGATTTTATTTTTTATTTTTTTAATTTCAAAAGTTTCACAACTCCTAAAATCACAACTGCCACCATAATAATACTTGCACCTGAACTAATATCATAAAGATATGAAACAACAAGTCCAATAATAGTGAATATTGTAGCTAAAATAGCGCTAATTATCATCATATTTGAAAGTCTACTTGCAAAAGTTTCTGCTAAATAAGTTGGAATTGTAAGAAGTGCAATAACAAGTATAAGTCCAACTGCTTTAATTGCAGCAACAACACAAAGTGCTGATAGAATCAAAATCAGTGTATAAAAAAACTCTACATTTATTCCTCTAAGACTTGCAAATTCACTATCATATGAAACTGCAAGTATTTGTTTATAAAAAAATACAACAATTGCAATTATAAAAACATCTAAAAGAGTCATATAAATAATATCTTGATGAGAAACTGCAATAATACTTCCAAACAAATAACTCATTAAATCTACATTATAGCCAGGAGTTAAATCGACAAAAATAATTCCTATTGCCATACCACTTGCCCACATCATACCAATAATTGCATCTATTCTTGTTCTATTTTTTAAAGTTATAAAAGCTATTAAAATAGCTGTAATCACCGCAAAAATTGTTGCTCCCAAAAGTACAGGAATTCCTAAATAAATAGCAAGCCCAATTCCACCATAAGAGCTATGAGCTATTCCACCTGTTAGAAATGTAACTTTATTTACAACTACAAGAGAACCTATAATTCCTGCAGCAATAGAGATAAGAATCCCTGATATCAAAGCATTTTGAATAAAATCATATTGTAAAATTTCAAACATTATATTTTTACCTTTAGTGAGTATGATTACAACAAATTTGAGTTTTACCTAAAGCCGAAAGAAGTTCAACTTCGCATAAATGTTCATTTTGTGTTGTTAAATTTTTTTGAATATTTTCTAAAGAGTGATAAACTATATTTTTATTTATATGTGCTACATTTTTAGCATAATTTAATAAAACCGAAATATCGTGACTTACAACAACAACACATATTTGTTTATTTAGCTCTTGTAATAAATCATATATCTCTTGTTGTCCTTTTACATCAATACTTGCCGTTGGTTCATCTAAAAGCATAATTTTTGGATTAGAACAAAGTGCTCGTGCTATAAAAACTCTTTGTCTTTGTCCTCCACTTAAATCTCCAATTTTAGAGTTTGCGTATGCACTCATTCCAACTTGTTCTAAAGATAATTTAGCACAAGCAATATCCTCTTTTGAGTAACCAAATATTTTTCTTTTTGAAGTTGTATGTCCCATCAAAACAATCTCAAGTGCAGTTATTGGAAAATCCATATTTAAGTTTGTATTTTGAGGAACATATCCCATTTGGCTTGTTTTAATATTTTTTATTATTGTTCCACTTTGAGGTTCTAATAAACCTAAAATGAGTTTTAAAAGAGTTGATTTTCCACCACCATTTGGTCCAATAATAGCCAAAAAATCATCACTTTTGATAGATAAATTTATATTTTCTAATACATTTGTTTTTTGATATTTAAAAGATAGATTACTTATATTTATTAATTCCACTAAAAACCTCTATTTGCAACTTTGTTGCAATTTTATCTAAATGTGGATTAATCTTTCTAGATTTCACCTTTTACATAAGAATAAACCATTCCTAAATATTCGTGAAATGCCAACTCAACTTTTTTGATATTTGTTGCATTAAAATATGAAGTTGGATAAGTGCTTGTAAAAAATTTATGATTTGTAGGACTAGCAATTATATTTAAGTCTTCTTTTTCAAACAACATAACAGCTCTTTTCATATGACTTGCTGTTGTTACAAGAATAAGTTTTTGATTTCCTACTATTTTTTTAGCTTCTATTGCTTCTTCTTTTGTATCTTTTGGAGTATCAAGAGTAATAATATCTGCTTCATTTACTCCTAAACTTATTGCTAATTTTTTTTGCATTTGAGCATGAGAATTTACATCATCAAAACTATAACCAGAAACTATTAGTTTTGAATTTTCTAAGTTTTTATAGTGTCTTATACCTTCAATAAGTCTATTTATAGCTGTTGTATTTAGTTCAGATGTTATAGGAAAATTATCATTTGTTTTATGTCCGTTTCCTAAAACTAAAATATATTTTATATCTTTTGGTGTCTCTTTTAGTGCTGGATAAGCATTTTCAAGAGGAGATATAATCATATTTGAAATAGTTTGATTTGATAAAAGGGCAAACCACAAAAATCCTAAAACTAAAAATATTTTTGCTTTTTTATATGAGTTTTTTAGTAAAAAAAATAAAGCTAAAAAAAGTAAAATAATTCCTATTGGAACGGGAAGTAAAAAAGCTGAAATAATCTTTTTTAGTAGAAACATATAATATCCTAACTCTATTTTTATAGTCTTGAAAATTTAAATTATCTTCGAATATTTTAGATACTAATATAAACTTTATAAAAAATAAATTAACTCATATAATAGTTATTCTTAAAATTAAAATTATTCTAATATTATGAGTACTATAATACTTCTTGTAGATAATTTTAAAGGGAATAAAAAGGAGGAAGGAATTAATGTCATTAAATGATTTAGAATTAGAACAAATTGCAAAAATTAAAAATATAAATTGTAATAATATACTAAAAAACAGGCTATATTCTTTGGGAATCACAAAAGGTGCTTTAATAAAAGTGGAGAAAAAAACACTTACAAATAGTACATTAAAAATTAATATTAATGATTCAAAAATAGCAATAAGGGCAAATGAAGCCTCTCAAATTGAGGTGGAGTATGAAAAATAACGTCATTAAAATAGCTTTAGTAGGACAACCAAATGTTGGTAAGTCTATGCTTATTAACTCTATTTCAGGTGCAAAGTTAAAAGTTGGTAATTTCCCAGGAGTTACTGTTTCAAAAGAAGAAGTTTTTTTTAAATATAAAGATTATGAATTTCAAATTATTGATTTACCTGGTTCTTATTCATTAAATAACTATTCAATCGAAGAAAAAATCACAAAAGACTTTTTGTATAACTCAACTTATGATCTTATTTTAAATGTTGTTGATTCAACAAATTTACAAAGAAATCTTCTATTAACAACTGAGCTTTTATTATTGAATAAAAAAATGATAATAGCATTAAATATGATTGATGAAGCAAATGATGAATTAATTGAAATAAATGATGCTGAACTTGGTTCAATATTAGGAAGACCATGCGTAAAAACAAGTGCTTCAAAAAAAATTGGTATTCAAACTCTTTTAGAAGAAATTATTAATCAATATGAAAGTGAAAAAACATTATCAAAGCTTATTTTTTCAAATCCAATAGAAACTGAAATAAAATCAATTACTCAAATTTTTGAAGATTTTAATTTTGAAACAGATTTAACATATAGAGAAGTTGCTATTAAACTTTTACAAGAAGATAAAAAAACATTCGAATTATTACATAGTCAACCAATTTGGCTTAAACTGCAAGATACATTAAATAATTCATTTGAGCATTTATACTTACACTATCAAACAAAAAATATTGATGATATTTTTAATGATGAAAAATTTGCCTTTGTAAAAGGTGTTATCACAAAAACTGTTCATCAAAAAAATAAAAAAGATACTACTCTTACAGAAAAAATAGATTCACTTTTAATTCATAAATTTTTTGGTTTACCTATATTTTTTCTTTTGATGTGGGCACTTTTTCAATTAACATTTGTTTTAGGAAATATTCCTATGGATATTATTGATAGCTTTTTTGCACAATTAATTGATCAAACAAAAGAGATATTAGGAGATAATCAAATCTCTTCTATCATAGGAGATGGTATTATTGCTGGAGTAGGAGCTGTAGTTTTATTTTTACCAAATATCATCATACTTTTCTTTGGTATTGCATTATTAGAAACAACAGGTTATATGAGTAGAGTTGCATATTTATTAGATGGTTTTTTTCATAAATTTGGATTACACGGAAAATCATTTATTCCTTTAATTACTGGTTTTGGTTGTTCAGTACCAGCTTATATGGCAGCAAGAACTTTAAAAAATGAAAGAGATAGATTATTAACTCTTTTTATTATAGGATTTATGTCTTGTGGAGCAAGACTTCCAATTTACGTACTTTTTATAGGAGCATTTTTTAGCCAATATAACGAAGGAAATGTACTATTTTTAATCTATATTTGTGGAGCATTTATTGGATTAATTAGTGCAAAAGTCTTAAAAGTTGTTGTTTTTAAAGGAGAAGAAGAACCTTTTGTTATGGAAATCCCAAAATATCGATTACCTTCTTTGAAACTTATTTGGTTTACAGTTTATAATCAAGCTATGATGTATTTAAAAAAAGCAGGAACATTTATATTAGCTGCATCTATACTAATTTGGGTTGCGAGTAATTATCCAAAACATGAAGATGTTGAAGAAATGTATCAGCAAAAAATTGAATTAGCTACAACAGATGAAGAAAAAACTAATTTGGAAAATGAATTAAGTTTATACAATCTTGAAAATTCATATCTTGGATATGTTGGAAAGTTTTCTGAACCATTATTTAGACCTTTAGGTTTTGATTGGAAAATGTCTGTTGCTCTTGAAACAGGACTTGCAGCAAAAGAAGTAGTAGTTTCAACATTATCAATACTCTATGGATTAGGTGATGAGGCAGATGAAACTTCAAGTACATTAATTGAAAAAATACGAAATAATATACCTTTTGCATCTGCTATATCATTTATCGTTTTTGTTATGATATATCTTCCTTGTTTAGCTGCAACAATGGTATTTGTTAGGGAAGCTGGTAAATGGAAATATTTATTATATTTATTTGTATTTACAACAACGACAGCTTGGATTCTATCATTTATTGCATACAATGTAACAAGTTTTTTTGTAAGTTAAGCTTTTTTGCTTAACTTACATATATTTTTATTTTATAATATCTTTAATAGCTTCAATAAATTCATCACTATCATTAACACAACTACAAACTTTATACTCTTTTATTCCTATTTCGTGTGCTATTTCTTTATATTCAATATCAAGCTCAAAAACTGTTTCAGAATTATCAACAATAAATGATAATGGATAAATAATCACATTTTCATTTTTAAAATTTTTTAGCATATTTTCAAGTGATGGTTCTAACCACTTTAAAGGTCCAACTTTAGACTGATATGCTAAATTTATAGATTTAAAATTTTTTCCTCTTTTTTGTAATTCTTCGCTCAAGATTTTCACATGCTCATTCATCTGTTTTTCATAAGGATCACCTGCATTAACTATTTTTTGAGGAAGTCCGTGAGCTGAAAATACAAGATTGTAAGAAGTTTCATCTTCTACATTATTTAAAATTTCATTTACAATACACTCATTAAATTTATCATTTTTATAAAAAGTTTCAATAGAACTTATGTTAAAACTATTTTTTGCAAATTTTATAAAATCTTCCAAAGATGATTTTGTTGTTGTTGTAGAATATTGAGGATATAAAGGAAGTAACAAAACTTCTTTTATTCCATCTTTTTTCATTTGAGATATTATCTCTTTAGCAAAAGGTGGAGTATATCTCATAACTTGGTAAGTTTTATAATTTTCTATTTTATCATTACATTTATTTACCAATTGTTCTGTCAAAGGATTAATTGGAGAATGATTTCCAATTTTTTCGTAGTTTTTCCAAGCACTTTCTAATCTTGAATTAGTAATAAAACTAGCCACCATTTTTCTAATAAAAGCATTTTTAATTGTCAAAATATTTTCATCATTGAACATATTTGTCAAAAACATTTTTAATTCACTTTTATCTCTAGCTCCGCCCATATTTAATAACACTAAAGCTTTTTTATTTTCTTGCATCAGTTTCCAACCTTATAATTTTATCGCTACACCATTTTGCCATATCCAAATCATGAGTTACAAGCAAAATAGCGCTATCTTCTAAAAAAGTAATTAATAATTTCATCACATCATAAGCTATTATATTGTCCAAAGCAGATGTTGGTTCATCTATTAAAAGTAACTTTGGTTTCATTAATATTGCTCTTAAAATAGAACATCTTTGAAGCTGTCCACCACTTAACTGATATGAATATTTATCTAAAATATCTTTTGATAAGTTAAGTTTTTTTAATAAACTATCCAACTCAGTTGTAAAATCTCTTTGTACAACATCTTTTATCTGTTCTATTATTTTATATGTTGGATGAAAAGAATTAAATGGATCTTGAAATATCATAGATACATCTAATTTATCTATAGTTCCTTTTATTGGTTTTAAACTTCCAATAATTAATTCAAAAAGTGTAGTTTTTCCACTTCCACTTTTCCCAAAAATCGTCACTAACTGACCTTTTTGTAATTTTAAAGAAAAATCTTTATAAATAGGATTCTCTTTTTTATAATAAAAAGTTAAATCATTTATGTCTAACACTAAATCTTTATCCAAATTTTTTGCCTTTAACTTAAATATTAAGAGTATTACTATATTAAAAATATGCTTTATTTTATGTTTTATGAAACTTTTTTTAACTTCACAAATTTTGCACAATTTTAAGTGAAAATTTTACGATTAAGAAAAAATTATTAAGCTTAAAAATATAAAAAAAAAGCTAGAATTTTTCTCTTAAATTTCAAAGGAGAAAAAAATGAAAAAAATCGTTCTTACAACTTTAGCAGTTGCTGCTTTTGCTTTTGCAGATGCTCCAGCGGCTTACGCAACATGTAAAGCATGTCACGGTGCAAAAGGTGAAATCAATATAACTACAAAAAGTGCTTCTCACGTTCCAGCTAATTTAACAAAAGCTGAAATTGAAAAAGCATTACATGGTTATAAAGATGGAACTTATGGTGGACCTATGAAAGCGTTAATGAAAGGTCAAGTTGCTAAATTATCTGATGCAGACATCAAGGCTTTAGCTGACTATAT
This sequence comes from Aliarcobacter butzleri, assembly GCF_900187115.1. NCBI lineage: Bacteria > Pseudomonadati > Campylobacterota > Epsilonproteobacteria > Campylobacterales > Arcobacteraceae > Aliarcobacter > Aliarcobacter butzleri. Next base: position 553,272 of record NZ_LT906455.1, on the reverse strand, counting down.
GGGTAAATAATTTTATCTTCTTAAAAAGAGTAGAACTTTCTACTCTTTTTTTTGTTTCTCTTCTTTTGCTTCTTTTTCCTCTTTTATTTTTTGTTCTTTTCTAATAGCATCATTTAAATCATCAACGCTATCATATAAAGGATTATTCAACATTCTATCTGCATCATCGAACTGACCAGTTTTTGCAGCCCAAACAAATAATAAAAGAAGTCCAGCAGATATTATTATCCCAACTATTAACATAAATAAAAGTGTGTCATTTATCATAAAATATTATTTTCCTTTATTTCATTTTGATTCTAAGAGAGTTTAATACTACTATTAAAGAACTTAAACTCATTGAAAGTGCAGCAATAAGCGGTATTACAAAACCTGCCATTGCTAAAGGTACAGTCGTTGCATTATAAAGTAATGAAAAGCCTAAATTTTGTTTGATATGTTTATATGTTTTATTTGAAATAAGAAAAGCCTCTTTTAAAGATTTTAAAGTTGAATTTAATAAAACTACATCAGAAACCGCTAAAGATATATCAGCAGAATTTCCCATAGCAATAGCTACATCACTACTACTTAAAGCTACACTATCATTTACACCATCACCAACCATAACAACAACTTTATTTTGTTTTTTTAGCTCTTTTATAAAATCTGCTTTTGAAACTGGAGTTTGATGTGATAAATATTTTTTTATACCTAATTCTTTTGCAATTCTTGAAGCAACTTGTTCATTATCACCTGTTAGCATTATTACTTCAATATTCTTATTTTGTAGATAATTTATTAACTCTTTTGAACCATCTTTTATCTCATCTTCAAGTTCAAATGTAGCAATTACTCTTTTATTAATAGCAAATAAATAGACAGTTCTTGAAGAATCAAATTTATAATAAATTCCAAATTCTCTAAGAAGTTCTACATTTCCACCAAGAATCTCAAACTCTTTTTCATCAACATTTTTATATGTTGCACTCATCCCTTTTGCTTCAATATTTTTTACATTTTCAAGTTTTTTTAACTCTAAATTATAGTTTTTTTCTAAATATCTTTTAATAGAAAGACTTACTGGATGAGTTGAACTATCTATTAGTGAATACAAAAGATTTAATTTATGAATATTATCATCTAAGATTCTTGCTTTTACGACATTTAATTCACCTTTTGTTAAAGTTCCCGTTTTATCAAAAACTACACTAGAAGCAACAGCTAAAGTTTCTATAAACTTTGCTTCTTTGAAAAGTAAACCTTTTTTAGCAAGTTCTGAAATACCAACTAAACTTGCCATTGGAGTTGCAAGAGCCAATGCACAAGGACAAGCAATAACAATAACAGAAACAGCAACTATAAAAGATCTTTCAAATTGATTTGTCCCTTCATAAATAAAACCTAAGTCTAAACCAAAAAAATACCAAACTAAAAAAGTAGCAAATGCCAGAGACAAAATAGTAGCACTAAATCCTCTTGAAATTTTATTTGCTTTAATCTGAATAGAAGGTTTTGAATTTAAAGAGTCTTCAAGTAAAGAAACGATAGAAGAAAAAGTTGAATTTTTAAAGTTCTTTGTTACTTCAAAATGTATCAAAGAATCTAAATTTATAGTTCCACTAAAAACAGCATCTCCAACTTTTTTATATACAGGAATTGATTCTCCTGTGATTGTTGATTCATCAAAAGAACCATTTCCAGAGATTACTTTTCCATCAACAGGAACTTTATCTCCTGCTTTTATCTCTACAATATCACCAATATTTACACTATTTAAAGCTACAACTTTTTTTTCATTTCCATTTATAATAACTGCTTCTAAAGGCAAAGTTGATTTTATTTTATCTAAAGTATCAACAGCTGATTTTTTACCAATAACTTCTAAATATTTTCCAACTAAAACAAAAGTAATAATCATCGCAACAGAATCAAAATAACTATCTCCTTTTGCTCCAAGCAAAATAGTCAAAGAGTAAATATAACTCAATGTTGCTCCAGTAGAAACAGCTAAATCCATAGTTACCATTTTATTTTTTAGACCGTAATACGCACCTTTATAAAAAACCCAACCACTATAAAATAAAACAGGTGTTGAAAGAATAAACTCTCCTAAATGAATCATTTGCATAACTTCAGGAGTAATTCCTGTAAAAAATCCTGTATATTTTGCAACACTTAACATCATAATATTCATAGTACAAACAACAGCAACCATAATACGTACAAAATAGTCTTGTTTTGCTTTTGAAGCTGCAATATCAGCAACACTTGAATCATAAGCATAAGCGTTATAACCAATAGACCTAATTTTTAGAATTATTTGAGATAACTTCAATATGTCATCATCCCAAATAATTCTTGCTTTATTTGTCGTAAAATTAATATTTGCTTCAACAATACCTTTTGTATCAAAAAGAATTTTTTCATTTAGCCAAACACATGCAGCACAATGAATACCCTCTATAATTAAATCAATTTGATTAAAACCTTCTTTTGTTTTACTTACATAGTTGTCATAAAAATTTAAAGAATCAAATTTAGTGATGTCGTCATTAAAAACTTCTATTGGTGGAGCTATTGTTTTATTTCCAAGTTTTTCGTAAAAAGATTCCAATCCATCACTTTTTAGTAAATGATAAACACCTTGGCATCCTTTACAACAAAAATTTAAATCATTGTCTTTTATCATTATATTTTTATCAAATTCTAAATGACAATGATTACATTTTATTTTTGACAAGATAGCTCCTATGAATTGTGATTGTTTTGATAGATTTTTACTTAAATATCAAGTTATTTTTTGTATTATATCTTAATAAATTTGCAGGGATACTTAATGATAAATAATATTTCTATATTGAAAAATATGTCTATTTTATATGTTGAAGATGAAAAAGACTTACGAGAAGTTACTCACGAAATACTAAAATCTTTTACAAAGAACCAATATATTGCTGAAAATGGACAAGAAGGTCTAGAATTATTTAAAAAATACGAAAAAAATATTGATTTAATCGTTACAGATATCAATATGCCAATTCTAAATGGTTTAGAAATGGCAAAAGAGATAAAAAATATAAATCCTAATATCCCTATCATAATCACAACAGCATTTTCAAATAAAGAGTATTTGCTTGAAAGTATCGATATTGGAATTGATAAATATGTTCTAAAACCTATTGATATTGCAAAACTTCTACAAGCAATGTCTCAATCTATAATATATTATGAGTTAAAAGAGTTATTTGTAGATAAACTAACAAATCTTCCAAATAGAAATAGATTAAAAAAAGATTTAAATCAAACAGATGATGTACTAATGGCGTTTTTTGATATAGATGGTTTTTTAACATTAAATGATTTATTTGGAGAAGAGATTGGTGATGGAATTTTAGTTGAGTTATCTTACAAGTTAAAAGAACATTTCCCTGCGAATGAATACTCTGTTTATAAATTAGATGTTGATAAGTTCGTAGTTGTAGCAGTAAATAGTGGAAAAAGTGTAGAAGAATTTTATAAATATACAAAATCTTTTATTAGTAAAATAGAAAATCAATCATTTTTAGTAAATGAAAATGAGATTGATATCAATCTTACAGTTGGTGTTTCACATGCAAATGGAGCATTAGCATATAAATATGCTCAAAGAACAATAACTTATGCAAGAACAAAACTTAGAAAAATTATGATTTATAATGACTCATTTAATATTCATCAATCATTTGAAAATAATATAAAATGGTTAAAACAACTAAAAAATGGCTTTAAAGAAAATAAATTTCAAGCATATTTTCAACCAATTGTAGATACTCAAACAAAAGAGATTTATAAATACGAAGCGCTAATTAGATATATAGATGAAAATGGAAATGAAGTTGGTCCTTATAATTTCCTTGATATCGCAAAAAAGACAAAACAGTATCCAAATATCATAAAAGTTATTTTAAAAGATGCATTAAAATTAATAAAAGAAAAAAATAAAAAAGTATCTATAAATATCTCATATGCTGATATTTCAAATAAAAATACTACAAAATATATATATGATTTTTTAACAGCACAAAGTATTGAGCATACAAAACTTTTGAGTTTTGAAATTTTAGAATCAGAAGAAATCGTAGATTTTGAAGAAGTTTCAAGATTTATTTCAGAAGTTAAAAAATTTGAATGTATAGTTGGAATAGATGATTTTGGTGCTGGATATTCAAATTTTCATCTATTATCAAAACTAAAAATTAGTTTTATTAAAATCGATGGTTCATTAATCCAAAATATTCATAATTCTAAAGATTTAGAAATTATTGTAAGAACAATTTCAAATATTGCAAAAGAGTTCAATGTTAAAACAGTAGCTGAATTTGTAGCAAATGAAGAAATTTATAATAAAGTAAAAGAGTTAAATATAGATTATTCTCAAGGTTTTTACTTTGATAAACCTATAAGTTATGACTGTATCAAATAGTTAATTAAGCCAGTTTGATACTATTTTTTCTTTATCAAAAAGTTTGGCTTTAGCTCTTGCAATATTCGCGATAGAAACTAGCTCATTTGAAGCACTTTCTAAGTTGTCATTTACTATAAAATAATCATACTCATCAAAAAATTCAATCTCTTTTTTTGCGTTTTTCACTCTTTTTTCAATAACTTCTAAACTATCGCTATTTCTATTATTTAATCTTTCTTCTAAAACTTTTAATGACGGAGTTGTAATAAAAACTGAAGTTACAGAATCATTCATTTTTTTTCTTACTAAATGATGTCCTTGAACATCTATATCAAAAATTACTAATTTACCTTCATTTAAAGCATTAATTATTGGTTTTAAAGATGTTCCATAGTAATTATCATGAACTTTTGCATATTCTAAGAAATTACCATTTTTTATATCTTCTTCAAACTCTTCTTTAGAAACAAAAAAATAATCAACGCCATTTACTTCACCAACTCTAGGTTCCCTTGTAGTTGTAGAAATTGAAAAATAGTAATCAGAAATATTTTTATAAACTTCTTTTAATAAAGTAGATTTTCCACAACCGCTTGGTCCTGAAATGATTAAAATTGCGCCTTTTTTATCATTCATCTATTTGTATCCCTTAAACTCACTCGCAAATCTATAGTTTGACCACTTGCAATTTTATCTATAATAGTTTGATCAAATTTCTCTAATAAAGGTCTTAACTCATCAATTCCATACTTACTTAATACTAAATTATAAGTTTTCATAGGTTCATTTTTTAAATCAAACTCATACTCTTTAACTTCTTCTAAAGCATCGTCAATAATTGAAGAGATATCTTTCCAATCACGTTTTTCTAAAGTTATACCATTATAAATTTCATCTTCATGTAAAATATCATTTATTTTATTTAATTCCGAAGAGTCCAAAACGCCACCAGCATTTAATTTTGATAAACTTACGATACTTTCATCATCTTCTTCATATTCATTTTGAACAATTTTCTCAGGAGATTTTGGAATATTTTCATTTAAACCTTCTTCTAAATAATCAATAACTGGTAATATATCAATATCATCTTCAGGAGCGTATTCAAAAACTTCTTCTTTATAAGGTTCTTTTTGTGTTAAATCTTCTTTTATATAAGTTATTTGCTCAATAAGTAAAGTTTCTAATTTTGTAGGTAAAAATGGTCTTGGAATGATAAAATCTCTTAATCTCTCCATAGGTAATTCCTCTGAAGAAATAGCACCTATTCTTTTACAAAAGTTTTTTATTTTATTAAATTTACTATCAACAAAATTCTGATCAATTACAATTAAATCATAATTCTTATTTACTTTATTGTTTTTTTGAATTGTTAAATCAATCTTCATTTTTTTACAAACTAAAGTAAATATATGTTCTATAATTGGTGTTTCGCAAACTAATAGTAAATTCATCTCATATCCTTTAGTTCCAAATTATCCAATTTATAAACTTTATCACATCTTAAAGCTAATTCATTTTCATGAGTAACCAAAATCAATCCTGCATTATTCTTTTTAATATAATTAAACAAAGTATTCATAACAACATTTGCTGTATCTTTGTCTAAATTTCCAGTTGGTTCATCAGCAAATATTATTTTTGGTTTTTTTGTTAAAACTCTTGCTATTGATAATCTTTGCTGTTGTCCACCACTTAATTCACCAACACCTTGATTTATAACATGTTCAATATTTAACTCTTTTAAAAGATTTTTATCTATTTTTTCACCACTTAAAAATTCAGCAATTTCAAGATTTTCATTTGCACTAAAACCTCGAAACAGATAGTGAGCTTGGAAAATTATTCCAAAATCATCTCTTCTTATTTTTAATAAATCATTTTGTGATAAAGAATATATATCTTTTCTTTGAAAAACAACATTTCCACTTGTTGGCTTTAAAAGGGAAGATAATATATTTAAAAGTGTAGATTTACCACTTCCACTAGTTCCAATTATTGCTATTGATTCTTGTTTTTGAAGTGATAAGTTAATATTTTTGAAAAGTTCATAATCAAACTTATGAGATAAATTTTTAGCTTCCAATAAAAGGCTTCCAATGAGTCCATTTTTATTTTCTAATTCGCTCATTGCAATTCCTTTTATTTTTATATAGTAGTTTTAACTAACTATAAATTATTTACCCATTTGTTTTGCAACTTCTGCTGCAAAGTCTTCTTCTTTTTTCTCAATACCTTCACCAAGTTCAAATCTAATGTACTCAGTAATTACAATTGATGAATCAACTTCAGCAATAGCTTGCTCAACAGTTTTTTTATCATCCATTACGTAAGGTTGAGATAATAATGCAAATCTTCCATCTAATTGTGTGTTATCTGCAATAAATCTTTCGATTTGTCCAGGAATAATATTTGCCCAAATTTTTTCAGGTTTACCTTGAGCTTTTAATTCATCTTCAAATCTAGCTTTTGCAGCAGCAATTGCTTCATCTGTTAATTGAGATTTAGAAACAAATTCAGGAATTCTTTTTTGAGGTTTTCCTAATCTTCTTAATTCATCATTTTCAGCTTCAATTTCTGCTCTAATAGCTTTGTTTTCAGATTCAACAAATGCTGGATCTAAATCTTTGTATGAAATAACAGTTGGTTTCATAGCACTTGCATGCATTGCAATATTTCTTAATAATGCAGCAGCTTTATCTTTAACCGCATCATTACAAGTAGCAGCTAAAACAACTCCTACTCTTCCTGTTGCATGAACATAACCATTTACAACTTGTCCTGAAACTAAAGAAAGTTTTCTAGCAACTAAGTTTTCACCAATTGTTGCAATTTTTTCATTTAAATAAGTTTGGAACTCTTCTCCATTGATTTTTGAACTTGCTAAAGTTTGTGCATCAGCAATTCCATTATTTAAAGCATGAGTTGTAATCTCTTTTGTTAAATTAACAAAATTTTCATTTTTAGCAACGAAATCTGTTTGAGAGTTTAACTCTAATAAAACAGCTTTTGTATTATCACTATTTACTAAAACAGAAATTAATCCTTCAGCAGCAACATTTCCAGCTTTTTTAGCAGCTTTTCCAAGTCCTGCTTCTCTTAAAGCTTGAACTGCTTTATCTAAATCACCATTTGTTTCATTTAGTGCATTTTTGCAGTCCATCATTCCTGCACCAGTCATCTCTCTTAATTCTTTAATTAGTTGTGGAGTAACTCCTGCCATTATGCGTTTTCTCCTTCTTCAGCAAAATTAAATTCTTCACCTTCTGCTACTGCTTCAGCAATTAATTCTTCTTTTTCTTCAGCAGAAATTGGCTCAACTTCTACACCAGTTTCATCAGCTAATGCAGCTTTACCTTCATTCATAGCTGCAGCCATTTCGTTGCAGAATAAGTGAATTGATCTAATAGCATCATCATTTCCTGGAATTGGTAAATCTACAACATCAGGGTCACAATTTGTATCTAAAGGAGCAACAACTGTAATTCCTAATCTTCTAGCTTCTTGAATAGCAATTTTTTCTTTAACAGCATCAAGTACAAACATCATATCTGGTAATTTGTTCATTTCTTTGATACCACCAAGGTATAATTCTAATTTTTCTTCTTTTCTAGTAAGCATTAAAGCTTCTTTTTTAGTTAAAAGATCTAATTGACCTTCTTCTCTCATTTTTTTAATAATTTCTAATTTTCTAATTGATTTTTTGATTGTTCCGAAGTTAGTTAACATTCCACCTAACCATCTGTGGTTAACATATGGCATTCCACAAGAAATAGCAGCTTTTTTAATAGTTTCGCTAGCTTGTTTTTTTGTTCCTACGAAAATCATTGTTTGACCTTCAGCAGCTCTGTCTCTAACAACGTTGTATGTATATCTGAAATATCTTAACGTTTTTTGTAAATCTATAATATAGATATTTTTTCTAACACCGAAAATGAATTTTTTCATTTTTGGATTCCATCTTCTTGTTTGGTGTCCGAAGTGTACACCACACTCTAATAGGTCTTTCATAGTAACCATGTAATTCTCCTTGAATTATTTTTTGTATTTTTTTGTATGGGTTTAGCCTCTGTGTCCCTTAATAACTACTGTTACAACCCAACCAAGGATTGACACATGTGAGGTTCTAATATAAAATTAGAATGGAGATTATAGCGAAATTTTTTTAATATTTGTTTAATTAATTATTTGAAAAAACTTAAGTAATAAAAAATAGCTTTAAATAAATTTATGCTAATATAAAGAAAAAAATAGGAGTTTTTATGGAAATAAGTGACAATGTTTTAAATACTTCTTCTATTTATCAAGAATTAGCTTTAAAAAAAAGTGAGTTATCAAATTTAGACAAAAAAGAGCTTCAAAAATCAAGTTTTGAAAAAAATGATGAAGTTGTTTTAGGTGAAAACTACGATGAAAATGACTATCAAAGAGTTTTAAATAAATTTAAAAATAAAGATAGTGAAGTAAAAACTCATGAACAAACTCACGCTTCAGGTGCGACAACAACAAGTGCAATAAACTATAATTATCAAGTTGGACCTGATGGAAAACTATATGCAATTGGAGGAAGTGTTAGATTTGATACTTCAATTCCCAAAGACCCACAAAGTGCAAAAGTAAAAATGGATCAATTACAAAGTGCATCAAGTTCTGTTAGTTCTTTAAGTGGAGCAGATGCGAGTATTGCTCAAACTGCAAGTTTAAATAAAATGTTATTAGAAAGTATAAAAGAAGGATTCAACTATGACAATCAACAATAACTTAAACGCTATGGTAGCTTCTGAGTTACAATTTCAAGATATGGCTACAAATTTAGCAACTGTTGCGAACACTGTTGCCGAACCTGAATTTCAAGAAGTAACTTCTGATTTAATAGATTCTATTGCAGGACAAATACCTCAAATTATTTCATATAGTGCAAATGCACAAAATATTGAACTGCAAGGTGAAATGTTAAATACTCTTTTAAACATAAAGGCTTAAATTTATAAAGATTTATTTTTCTTTATAAATTTTGCTAACTCTTTTAGTTCATTTTCATTAAAAACTTTTATTCCATTTTCTTCTAATAATCTTGCTGTAAGTCCTTGTCCTTGAACTAAATTATTAGAAAAAGTTCCATCATAAATCTCTTTATTACTACAAGATGGTGATTTTGACTTTAAAAGTGCCACTAAAATATTTTCATTTTTGCATGTATCTAAAGCTTTTTTTGCACCTAATAAAAAATTTATTGTTACATCATTTTGTTCATTATCTAGAATTTTAAATGGTTTTTCATTTTTTACAATCTCAGCAGGATTTCTTGGAATTCCTAATCCTCCTGCAACTTCTGGACAAAAAGAGTAAATTTCATTTTCGCATAAAATATCCATAAAAAGTTCTTTTAAAGAAAATGGAAACTTAGGGTTAAATGCAACTGATGAATTTAATCCATCATATCTTACATCTTCTCCTAAAAGACAAGATGAAACTAATATTTTCATATATTTTCATCTTCTTGCAAATTTAATTTTATATCTTTTAAATCTTTATAAAAAAATGTTGGCAGTTGAATATTACTAAAAGCAGCTTTCATAGATACAAAAATCTTTGGATTTTCTTCTTCAAGTTTTGCTAATAGTTCTTTTGTAGTTGCTCTTGCATGTGGCATTTTTACATCAAATCTAAGTCCTGGACAAGCTTCATCACCAATAACTCTTATTTCATTTGTATTTGCAAATGCTCTTAGTTGTCTTTCTCGACAAAAGATCAAAGGTCGAATAACTTCTAATCCATTTTCAGCTTTGTAAATTGGTGGCATTGTTCTCATCGTACCATTGTAAAAAAAGTTCATAAAAAATGACTCCATTGCATCATCTAAATGATGCCCAAGAGCAACTTTATTGTATCCTTGTTCAAGTGCAGTTGAGTATAAATAACCTCTTCTCATTCTTGAAAAAAACGAACAAAAAGATGAATTTTTTCTTATTTTTTCTCCTGCAAGTTCAAAAATCTCTGTATTTATTATCTCATGTTCTATACCATGTTCTTTACAATGATTACTTAAAAATTCAACTTGTTCTCCCATTCCATATGTAACAGTTACTGCTTTAAATTCAAAATTATATGGAACTACTTTTTTTAATCTATTTAATGAATGAATTAATGTTAAAGAGTCTTTCCCCCCAGAAAAACCAACTAATACTTTATCACCTTCTTTTATTAATCCATATTCTGCATTTGTTCTACCAACGATTGTAGATATTTTTTTACTCAATTCAACCAATACGATTTCCTAATTATTTTTTGCGATTATATCAAAAAAGTTTTAATAAACTATTTTAGATAAAGAATATATAATTTCAAAAAATTTAACGAATAAAAAGATTTAGAATGACAATCGAAGAACAAGAAATATTTTTTAACAAAATTAAAGAGACTATTTTACCATTAGCTATAAATATGCAAGATGAACAAATAAAAAAGATAATCCAAACTGTTGAAGAAACAAATGAAAACCTACCAACTGGTTTTAGTGCCTTTTTGTTTGAACAAATAATTATTCATAAATACAATAGAACAATTAAATAAAGTACAAAATATGAGAAATTTTATAAGCTACGAAAAATCTCTTGAGATTTTAAATAATATTAAACTAAATAAAGGTGTTACTCAAAAACTTTTTATTATAGATGCTATTGGAAAAGTTTTAGCAAAAGATATCATAGCAAATCATAATAGCCCAGAATTTCCAACTTCAGGAATGGATGGTTACGCAATAAAATATGAAGATATAAATAGTGATTTTTTAGAAATAATAGACAAAAATCCAGCAGGTTTTGTAGTATCTTCAGAAGTTTCAAAAGGAAAATGTATAAAAACATTTACTGGTTCGCTTATGCCAAAAGGAAGTAATACTTTAGTTCCTATTGAAAATGTTCAAGTAATAGATAATAAAATAAAAATTACTCAAGAAGTTCCTTTTTCATTTGCTGTAAGAAATGTAGGAGAAAATTACAAAAAAGATGAAGTTCTGATTAAAGAAGGAACGATTATTGGTTTTGCTGAAATTGGTGTTTTATCATCACTAAATATCTCTTTAGTTGAAGTTTTTGTAAATCCTACTATTGCAGTTGCAAGTACAGGAAGTGAGATTTTAGAACTGGGAGAGACTCAAACAAATGATTCACAAATAAGAAGTTCAAATCATCTAACTTTGGAAGCTTTATTTAAAAGTGCTGGTGCAAATGTACTTCAAATGGGAACAATCAAAGATGATATACAAACTATAACAAACTTTTTTGAAAATGCTTTACAAAAAGCAGATATAGTTGTAACAACAGGTGGTGTTTCTGTTGGAGATTACGATTTTGTACAAGATGTTGTAAAAGATAGATTAAAAGCTGAAGTTTTATTTCATGGAGTTTCTATAAAACCTGGTATGCATATACTTGTTGCTTTAAAAGATGGAAAAATAATAGTTGCACTTCCAGGTTTTGCTTATTCTTCAACTGTTTGTGCAATACTTTATGTTTTACCTTTGATTTATAGATTGAAAAATTCAAATGAAAAACTACCAATTGTAAAAGCTAAAATAAGTTGTGATTTTCCAAAAAAAATGAAAAAAACTATATTTGCAGCTTGTAATGTATCTTATGAAAATGGTGAATATATCATAAACTTTGAAGGCAAAAAATCAGGAACAAGTGCAATTTTGACAAATATGCTTGAAAATCCAGCTTTACTTATTCAAAATGAAGATAGTTGCGATATAAAAAATGGTGATTTAGTAGATATTTTATTGCTAAATAATCTTAAATAATGAACAAAAATATATTTTATATATTAATTGTTCTTGCTATGATTTCATGGGGAACTTCTTGGATAAGTACAAAAGTTCTTACAAATTATATTAATGCATATGAGTTAGTATTTCTTAGAATGGGAATTTGTTTTGTTACTATGATTCCTATTATTTACTTTTTAAAACTATCTTTTAAAGTTAATTTAAAATCTTTTATTTTAATTTTAATAGCTTCACTACTTTTAGTTTTATATAGTATTTCTATGTTTTGGGGAGTTGAACATGGAACTGGAAGTTTTGGAGGAGCACTTGTTCCAACATTAATTCCAATAAATACTTTTATCCTATTAGCAATAATAAATAAAAAAACTATAAGTTTAAAACACTCTTTTGCCTTAGTTTTAGGTGCTTTTGGTGTTTTAAATATGCTAAATGTTTGGAATTTTAATTTAAATGAAATACTTTCAAAAGATAATGTATATTTTATTTTGGCTTCACTTTTATGGGCAATTTTAACTATTGTTACAGCAAAAGCTACAAAAGTAAATGCTTTTGTTTTTACATTTTATACTTACATAATTTCAACTTTTGTACTTTATATATTTTATATTGATAACTCTTTATTTGAAAGAGTTTATGACTATGATTTTATATTTTGGTTCAATATCTTTGTAATTACGATTTTAAGTACAACATTTGGAACATCAATATATTTTATAGGAGCTACAAAATTAGGCACAAAAGAGGTTTCATCTTTTGTATTTTTAGTTCCAGCTTCAGCTATGGCAACAGGAAGTATATTCTTAGGAGAAAAGATTACTTTAAATATGATTATTGGAACAATTTTTGCAATAATCGCAATTTATATCTTAAATAATTTAAACTTATTTCAGATATTTAAAAAGCAGAAATCTTAAAATCTCTGCTTTTTATTCTTCAACACTTAAATATCTATTTGGTAACTGTTTTTTAGGTTTTACACCAAGTTCTAAAAACTCTTCTGTTCTTCTTATTAAATTACCATTTCCACTACTTAACTTATTCATAGCTCCATCATAAGCTTTTTGTGTTCTAGTAATATTTGTTCCAATATCTTCAATATCACCTACAAAAGCAACAAACTTATCATATAAATCAGCTGCTTTTTTTGAAATCAATTGAGCATTTTCATTTTGATGTTCGTTTCGCCAAATATTTTCAATAGTTCTAAGTGTCACATATAAAGTAGAAGGAGAAACTAACATGATATTGTTATCAAATGCTAATTTAAAAAGATTATCATCACTTGAAGTAGCAAGTAAAAATGCTCCTTCAATAGGAATAAACATTAAAACAAAATCTAAAGTTCTAACACCATCAATATTTTCATAACTTTTTGAACTCAAATCTTTTATATGTGAAGTTATAGATTTAACTAACTCTTTTGAAGCTTGTTGTTTTTCATCTTCATTTTCAGCTTTACTATAATTTATATAAGCATTTAATGATACTTTTGAATCTATAACTATATCTTTATTTGAAGGTAAATGAACTATTACATCAGGTCTTAATCTTTTTCCTTCAGCTGATGTAAAAGAACCTTGAATTGTATACTCTTTTCCTTCTCTAAGTCCAGTTTGATCTAAAATTGAAGACAAAATCATCTCTCCCCAATCACCTTGAGTTTTATTTTGTCCTTTTAAAGCTTTTGTTAGATTTATAGCATCATTTGAGATTTGATTATTTAGCTCTTTTAGATTTTTTATCTCTGTTAAAAGAGAACTTCTTTGTTTTGTTTCATCATTATAAATATCATTTACTCTTTTAGAAAAAGAGTCTAACTGCTCTTTAAATGAACTCAAAACAAAAGTTAAATTTGTAGTAGATTTTTTCTCTTTTTCATCAAAAAGTTTATTTGCTAGATTTTCAAACTCTAATTTCATTTGTTGTTTATTGTTTTCTAAAAAGTTTATTTTTTCTTTTAGATTCTCTTTTTCTACTTTTGATAACTCTTCTAATGTTGATATTTTAAGTAAATATGAGTTTATAATATTTTGATATTTTTGCTTTAAAGTAAAAATAATCGCAAAAAATATCACAAATATTATTAAAAAAATAGCTATTAAAACAAGATAGTCAATAGTTATCATTTTTTAAACTCTTTTGTATGAACATCGTATCCCAACTCTTTAAATCTCTCAATTAGTGGAGGATGAGAGTAGTAGAAAAAAATGTACAAAGGATGAGATAAAGGAAATGATTTATTTTCATTTGCAAGTTTTAATAAAGCAGTTACTAAATCCTCTTTTGTTGCTAAGTTTGAACCAAAACTATCAGCTGCATATTCATTGTGTCTTGAAATAAGAGAGATTAATGGCATTAAGAAAAATGATAAAATAGGAGAAAATATCAAAAATACAGTTATGATTGCATAAGGTTCATTTTGTAAATTTAGTCCTAAAAATAGTTCATCACTTAAATTTCCAAAAATAGCAAAAAATACAAACATTACAAATCCCATAATCCCAATATTTTTTAAAATATCACCATTTTTAAAGTGTCCTAACTCATGTCCTAAAACAGCAAGTAATTCATTGTGAGTTAATTTTTCAACTAAAGTATCAAATAAAACAACTCTTTTTGTACTTCCTAATCCACCAAAATAAGCATTTAATCTATTATCTCTTTTACTTGCATCAACACTAAAAACTCCACTACTTTTAAAACCTACTTCATCTAAAAGTTTTTCTATTTTTTCTTCAAGTTCTTTATCTTTTAGTTTTTCAAATTTATCAAACATTTTGTCACGAATCACTGGATAAAGCATATTTATAAGTATGATTACAGCAAAAATAAATACAAATCCAAAAATCCACCAAGAAGGAAAGTTATTGATAATAAATGAAATTCCTGCAATTACAAGTGAACCAAAAACTAAAAATAAAACTCCAGTTTTTATAGTATCTTTTATAAAAAGTGCTGGTGTAATATTTGAAAATTCATATTTTTTATTTAGTTTAAAAGTTGAATAAAGTTCAAATGGTAAAGTCAAAATCCAATTTATAATAATAAATAAATCCACAAAAACAATAGCTTTTAACCAGTATGAATCAATTTGAACTAAAGAATCTAAATATGATAAACCAAAACCAATCCATAAAATAAATAAAACAAAATCATAAAATGTTGAAGCAAGCGCAAGTTTTTCTTTTTCAATTGCATAATCAGCAGCTTCAAGATATTTATTTGAATCTAAAATAATAGCTTTTAAATTTCTTGCCTCTTTTATAAAACCTATTTGCATAAATGAAGTATAAATATTGAATGCAAAGTAAATACAAAATGCTATAACAAATATTTCTAACACTAAAAATCCTTTATATTTTTATTAAAAGTGGTATTCTAGTCAAATTTTGCTCACAAACTCTTTTAATTTTAAAATAAGCTTTTTATCATCAGTTATATAAATTAAATCGTAATTTTCTTCAAAAGACTCTTTTGTCCAGTTTGTACTTCCAATTATTGCAGTTTTTGAATCAATCAAAACAACTTTTAGATGCATTTTGTTTTTATCTTTATTTACAACAGTTTTTATACCATTTTCTCTTAATAAATCAAGTATTTCATCATCTTTTTTTGTCTTTTTTTGATCAAATAATACTGTAATTCTTACACCATGTTTTGAAGCTTCAATCAAATCATCTGCAAACTTTTTATATGAAAAATTGTACATTGCTATAAATATCTCTGAGTTGGCTTCTTGTATAAGCTCACTTATTTTACTTTCTGCATCATCAGACTGTTTTGGAAGTAAATAAACTTCACTCGAATATAAATTTATGACAAACAAAAAAGATATTAGTATTATTTTTAACATATTTTTTCCTTACTCTAAAATTTCAAAAATCTCTAAAGGAATTTTTGCTGGTTTAAAGTTTTTTAAAAAAGCTAGTTTAAAAGTAGCTTTAAAAATCACCTCATCATTTCGCAATATCTCTTGATACATTACAATAGAAGCTGATTTTTTCTCAATTAGTTTTGTTTTAACTTCTAATAAATCACCAAAAACAGCTGGTTTTATCCAGTCAATTGTTGCACTTCTTACAACAAAAAACTCATCATTGTTGTGAGGACTTAAACCTTTTTGAAAAAAAAGTTCACTTCTTGCTCGTTCGCAAAAATTTAAATAGTTTGAGTGATAAACAACTCCACCAAAATCAGTATATTCATAATAGACTCTTAAATCCATAAAAACTCCATATTAACAATAATTTATTTTACAGAATCATAACTTTATTACATATTGGAAAATAATTATCTTTTAATAATAATTTAAAATTAATTTCTATTTAAATTCTTTTTAACTAGAATTTCAAACTAAATTTTTAAAAAGAAAGGTCAAATATGTTCGCTAGAATGAACATCGCACAAAGATTATATAGTGGTTTTGGTATTATTATTTTATTAATAGTGATTATTACGATAGTTGGTATAAATAGAGTTAATAAGATTGACAATACTTTACAAGAGATTGTTGAAGTTAACTCAGTAAAACAAAGATATGCAATGAATTTTAGAGGAAGTGTACACGATAGAGCTATTGCAATAAGAGATGTTGTTTTATCTGAAAATTCAAATAGTGATTTATTCAAAATATCTACACAACATATATCAAGCTTAGAAAAATATTATGAAGAATCTGCAAAACCTATGGATCAGATTTTTGCAAAAAAAGAGAATATTGATAATAAAGAGATTGAAATATTAAATAACATCAAAGAAATTGAAAAGAAAACTCTTCCTTTAGTTAAAGAGATTATAAAACTAAAGAATGAAAACAATTCTATTCAAGCATCAAAAATATTATTAGATGAAGCTAGTCCAGCATTTACATCTTGGTTAAAAGTTATAAATGAATTTATTGATTATCAAGAAGCAAAAAATTTAAAAGCTACTCCAATAGCTAGAGAAATAGCAAAAAGTTTTTCATTTTCTATGATTTCTATATTAGTTATATCTTTAATCATCGGAATTGTTACTGCATATCTTATCTCAAGTTCATTATCAAAAGCAGCTAATGAAGTAAGTAAAGGATTAGAAGGTTTTTTTGCATTTGTTAATAAACAAACAAATAAATCAACAACTATTGAGTTATATTCACAAGATGAATTTGGAAAAATGGCTAAAATAATAAATGAAAACATTCATCAAACAGAAGAAAATTTGAAAAAAGATGAAGAGTTTGTAAAAGATGTTTCAAGATTTATAAATGAATTAAAATCAGGTAATATGCTTGCAAAACTTGAAAAAGATTCAAATACTCCAAGTTTACAAGAACTAAAAAATCTATTATCTCAATTACAAGATTATTTAGAACATACAATTGCAAGAGATTTAAATAATTTACTTGGAGTTTTAGAAAGTTATAAACACCAAGATTTTACAAAAAGATTTGATAAACCTTATGCAAAAGTTGCTGTAACGATAAATGAATTAGGAGATGTAATTTCTAATCTTTTAAAACAATCTTTAGAAGTTGGTATTACTTTAGAAAGTTCATCAAATAAATTAATCCAAAATGTAAACTCTTTAAATTCAAGTGCAACAAACGCAGCTGCAAGTCTTGAAGAAACAGCATCAGCATTAGAAGAGATTACTTCAACTGTTATAAATAATGCAAATAATGTTGTGCAAATGAGTAAATATTCAAATGAAGTTAGCTCTTCTGCTAAAAAAGGTCAAGAGTTAGCAAGAAGTACAACAAATGCAATGGATGATATAACAAAACAAGTAAATGCAATAAATGAAGCAATAGGTGTAATAGATAATATAGCCTTTCAAACAAATATTCTTTCACTTAATGCGGCTGTTGAAGCAGCAACTGCTGGAGAAGCAGGAAAAGGATTTGCAGTTGTTGCGCAAGAAGTAAGAAACTTAGCCACTAGAAGTGCAGAAGCAGCAAGAGAGATAAAAAATATAGTAGAAAATGCAACAAGTAAAGCAAATGAAGGTAAACAAATCAGTAATGAGATGATAAAAGGTTATGAAGAATTACTTGAAAATATTACAAAAACAACTCAAATGATTGATGAAATTTCGAGAGCTTCAAAAGAGCAAGAAAAAGGAATTACACAAATAAATGATGCGGTTACAGGATTAGATCAACAAACTCAACAAAATGCTTCTATTGCAAATCAAACAAGAGAAATAGCTCTTCAAACAGATAATATTGCAAAAGAGATTGTATCAAATGCTATGGATAAAGAGTTTATAGGAAAAGATAAAATTGTTCGAATGACAGTTTAAAAAGGTAGTCTAAAAATAAGTGTGTAAATTAAAAAATGTGAATCTGTTAGATGATACAATTTATTTCATATTTTAATTTATTTTACACTCTTATATGTTAGAATTCATTTTCATAATTGTATATATTTAAAGGTATTTTTTTGTGTCTATTTTTGCTTTACAATCAATAGCAGGTGGTTTTTTAGATGAAGACTTACAACATTTTAATAAAAAATTTGATGACTGGTGTATTCAATTTAATACATATGAAGAAGCTATAAATATAGCAAAAACTCTTGAGAATCCAGAAAATATTGATGTTGTTGAAATTACACCATTAAGTTATCCAAAATACTTTTTTCCAAATCTTCAAGGTACTATTTATGTAACAAGGCAAATTGAAAATAAAATCATTTGTGTTGTAGAACCCTTTATAGGTTCAAGTTTTAGAATTGCAATATGTGATTTAAAAACAAAAGATGTAAGGCTAACACAAACTCATTATAAGAATATTCCAAGTATTGAGAGTGCTTTCGCAAATTTTAAAGATATAATTTTATCTTAACCTACTTTTCAAATTAAGTTTTGATGATTAATTAAAATATAAAAAAGAGTAAAGAAATATCTTTACTCTTCCTCACAGTTGATTTCTCTAATTTTATTTAATAAATCAAAAACTGTTTCAATATTTTCTTCTATCTCTTTTGTTACTTCAAAGATTTGTTTATTATCACTTTTTTGTGCATATAAATTTACTACTTCTTGAACTAAATTATGCACATTTTTATGAGCTAGTTTTAAATCTTCCCACTCTTTTGATTTTGCAAATTTTTTATCTTGATTTTCATCTATCCATTTACCTAAATTACACTCATGGTGATTTTTAACTGTAAATTTAAATCCCTCTTTTGCTTGAGAAAAATTCATATTTTTAAAGTTAATATGATCTGATTTTAATTTATTTATATCAATAATCATAGTTGTATCACAGATTCGTTTATGTGCATTTCTATCAAAACTTGTTTGTTTTATAGTATCATCAAGATGAACCACAAGTTGAGAAGTTTTATTTGCCATTTCACTAATAGTAGAAGCTAAGTTAGCATTTTGTTGAGTTGCTTTATCTAAAGAGTTTACAGTATCGTTTATTTGAGTCATTGCAAGTTGTTGTTCTTTTGATGCAGTTGCAACATCTTCAATCAATTTAATTGTAATATCAATATTTTCATTTAACTCATTATATCCTTCAATCATTTCAGAAGTAATATTTTTTCCTTCATTTGCTTTTATTGTTGCATTTTCTACTATTGCTTTTATTTCATGAGCTGCTTCTGCACTTCTACTTGCTAAATTTCGCACCTCTTGAGCAACAACTGCAAATCCTTTTCCTGCTTCTCCAGCAGTTGCAGCTTCAACAGCCGCATTAAGTGAAAGAATATTTGTTTGAAATGCTATATTATCTATAACTCCTATTGCTTCATTTATTAATCTTACTTGATTATTTATCTCATCCATAGAAGTTGCTGTTTTTAAAGCTAACTCTTTTCCTGTATTTGTTGATTTTGTTACATTTTGAGCATACTTAGCCATTTTAGAGGCATTTTCTGTACTTCTTGAAACGGTTGCAGATATCTCTTCTATTGCTGCTGCTGTTTCTTCTAAAGATGCAGCTTGAATATTTGAAGAATTACTCAATTTTTTTGAAGCTTCTGCTAATTCAGTTGAACTTGAATTTAACTCAATATTTGATTTTTCAATTAAACACATGATTTCATTTATTGAAGATTGAGTAACTTTTGTACCACTTAACAAAGAAGCCATAACACCAGTAAGCCCTTGTATATTTGGAATATTGTAGTCAAATCTAGCATTTGATAAACCAACTAAAACATCACTTAAAACTAAAAGATTTTTTTGAGTTGTTGTAATCATATTATTTATTTCAGAAATTAAAGAATTAACTCTATTTGAATTTGCTTTTTGTTTAATAGTATCATTAAACAATCCTGCATTTACTTTTTCTATAACAATTTGAGCCTCTTCTATTACTTTTTGATCTTGAATCAATCCTTTTTCAATAGAATCCAAATAATTATTGAAGCTATGTACTAAATCACCAATTTCATCTTTTGAAGTTATTTCAATTTTTTTAGTTTCAGATAAATTGTTTGAAATATTTTCAATTGAATTTTTTAAATTAAAAATTGGTTTTAAAATATTGTTTTTCATATTTAATAATGAAATTATCATAATTAATACAACAGCAAAAACCAAAATTGTTAATGAAACCCAAATAATATTAGAAGCATGTTTAATTGCATTGTTTACATAACTTATTGGTTCAGCAACAAGCGCAATTCCAAGTTTTTTACCATTAAAATCTGTAATATCATTAAAAGTATAAAAGTACTTATTAGTTATCAAATATTTCTCTTTTAAAAGTTTGCTAAAATCTATTTTTTTAGCATCTTCTAAAAAATCTTTATTGATAAACTTTTGAGAAATAAGATATTTATCCAACTTATTTTCATCTTTTACATTTTCTACTGTCAAAGATAAATCCATAAGCAATAAAAATGCTCTTTTTTCTTCATCAAAAGATATTGCAACAGAGTTCAATCCTTGCATAAACTCTAAAGAACCAATATGATTTTTATTTGAATCAAAAATAGGAACAACAGCTCTCAAGCTAAGCCCATCTTTTCCTATTTCAAAACCATTAACTGCTTTTTTCTCAGCATTAACTTTTACAACACTTGGTCTAAAAGGACTTAAATCATCACCAAATTTATCAGCTTGCCAAGATCTAAAAAAAGAGCGATTATCTTTTGTATGTAAATGAATTTGAATATTTTGAAAAGGTGTTGATTCTTTCATGCTTGAAGATAAATTAGCTAAAGTTTTAATAGCTAATTCTCTATCATTGTTAGCTAAAGATTCTTTAATCGCAGAATCATTTGCAATAGATATTGCATTTGAAATTCCAACTTCTAATTTTGCTTTAATTCTTTGTTCACTCAAAGATTTCAAATTTGCAATTACATCATTGTGAACTTCATCAACCAAATCATTTTTATATTTATTTAATACAAAATAACCCATAATCAAAACTAATAATGTAACTATTAAGTTTATCAAAGTGAATTTTTTACTGATATTCAAGTCTTTCATCCCTATCCTTTTATGAAAATAAGGTATATTCTATTTAAAATCATATTAAGAAAAATTAAATATTAAAAAACAAACTATATTATTAAAGATAAAACTAATATTTTTTCTAATTTAAATCGAGAATTTCATACTTTAATGCAATTTTATAAAAATACACATATTAAAAAATTAGTTATATTTTGAAATAAAATTTTAAAGAAACTTAGCAGTGATATTATAAAAATATCTATCAAGTTAGAAAATAAAAAGGTTTAAAAGATTTTATCTTTCAAACCTTTTTATAAAATTAAGCAATTTTTGTTATATAACTTAAAGCTACATAAATAGCTGCTCCCATTATAGCTGTAACAGGTAAAGTAAAAATCCATGCAATTAAAATTGTATTAATAGTCTTTTTTTGTACTCCACCATCTGGTTCAGCAACCATAGTTCCAGCAACAGCACTAGAAACAATATGAGTTGTACTAACAGGAGCATGAGCAAAGTTTGCTAATAAAATAGTTATCATTGCCATTGCTTGAGATACTGTACCTTGCATATGGTTGATTGGTTTAGAGCCAATTTTTTCTCCAATAGTATGCACTACTCTTTTGTAACCTATCATAGTTCCAATTCCTAGCATTAAAGCAACTGCAAAAATTACCCAAAATGGAACATATTCAGTTGAAGTAATCATTTGTTTTCTTTGATCTGCTATATAATCAGATTTATCTTTATCTATTAATTTATAAGCTCGTTCAACTTGACCAAAGAAGTTATCAGAACATAAAACAGCTGTATGGATTTTCCATCTATCTTCTTTTGAAAGTTCAGAGTACGATTTTAATCCATCTAATTTTTTAGAAATTTCTAATGTTGTGTTATATACTTGGTTAACATTACACTCTGCAATTTTATTTTCTATTTTTAGTGCACTGATAAGTCTTTTTTCTTCTAGAAGTTTTGTAAGAGTATCATTATTATCTGCATAGAATTTTGCTAGATTTGCAGCACTATCTCTAGTTTGCATAATTTTATATTGATGAGCTTCCATATTTAAAGCATAATAAGTTGGTAAAATCCCAATAAGAATAATCATAATAAGACCAATTCCTTTTTGACCATCATTTGAACCATGTGCAAAACTAACTCCTGCACCAGTTGCTATGATTCCAGTTCTCATCCAGAAATTTGGTTTCTTTTTTTTATCTCCAGTTGGTGTTTTAAAAAACTTTGGATTTTTAACAAATTTTCTTGATAGTTTCATAATCAAAAAAGCAAAACCAAAACCTAATAAAGGAGAAACAGCTAATGCTGTTAAAATACCATAAACAACTTTCCAATTTACACTTTGAGAGAAAGTAAATCCATTCATCATACCAAAAGCGATACTAACACCTACGATTGAACCTATTAAAGAGTGTGAACTAGAAACTGGTAAACCAAAATACCATGTTCCTAAATTCCAAACAACAGCAGATATCAATAATGAGAAAACCATTACTAAAGTAGCATTTTGATTTGAAGAAACCATTATATCAAGCGGTAACAAATGCACAATAACATAAGCAACACCAATTCCCCCTAAAACAACTCCTATAAAGTTCATAATTCCAGCCATGATAACAGAATATCCTGCTTTCATAGAATTAGTATATATAATCATTGCAACAGCATTTGCAGTATCATGAAAACCATTAATCATCTCATAAAATAATGCGATACTTAATGACAAAAGTAATAAAACTATTGCAAAGTTATCAATATTATTTAAAGCATCCCACAAGACAGACATTTATGTATTCCTTAATATTTAGTTTTAGCTAAAAAGTTTGTTATTATATTCTAGTTTTACTTTAATCTATTATCCCATTGGATATAAAATCTCTTTTTGTATTATTTCTATTTTTGATAAAAGTTCATCATCTATTTTAAAAACAAAAGCTTTTAGGCTATCATCTAGCTGAGATAATACTCTAGCTCCAATTATAGTTGATGCTACAAAATCGAAGTGTTTTGAATATGAGATAGCTAAAGTTACTGGTGAAACATTATATTCTTTTGCTAATTCAAGATATTTTGCTGTTGCTTTTAGTGTTTTATCATTTACAAATCTATCAGCCATAAGTCTAACTCTTTTGCTTTCATTATTTAAATAACTTGTAAATCTTGCATCTTGAGGATAAAAGTTTCCATTATATTTTCCACTTAAAACTCCTCCTGCCATCGGAGAGTATGGTAAAAGTGAAATATTTTCTTTTCGACAAACAGTTGCTAATTCATCAAAAAACCTTGGATTTAACAAAGAAAAATTATTTTGAATTGATTCAAATCTTGATAAATTTTTATTTTTTGAAGTTTCATTTGCTTTTGTAAGTCCATAAGCACTATCATTTGACGTTCCAATATATCTTACTTTTCCTTCTTTAACTAATTCATCAAAAGCTTTTAGCGATTCTTCAATTGGCACGATAGTATCTGGCCAATGCATCTGATAAAGATCTATATAATCAGTTTGAAGTCTTTTTAAACTTCCTTCAATTGCTTTTTTTATATGAAAAGAGTCAATTGCAGTAAGTCCATGTCTTACAGGTGGAACAAACCAACCAGAAGCTGCACCAGCAACTTTAGTTGCTAAGATGATAGAATCTCTTTGTTTTGTTTTTAACCATTTTCCTACTATATTTTCAGTAATTCCAACCGTATTTGCTTTAGGAGGTACTGGAT
Organism: Aliarcobacter butzleri; assembly: GCF_900187115.1. NCBI lineage: Bacteria > Pseudomonadati > Campylobacterota > Epsilonproteobacteria > Campylobacterales > Arcobacteraceae > Aliarcobacter > Aliarcobacter butzleri. The sequence continues at coordinate 528,919 of NZ_LT906455.1, read as the reverse complement.
AAATCTCAGCTGTATCAAAAAAATTTATTCCATTTTCATAAGCTTTATCCATAATATTAAAAGCTTCTTTTTCATCTGTTGTTGAACCAAATGTCATAGTTCCTAAACAAATACTTGAAACTCTTAACCCACTTTTTCCAATATATCTAAATTCCATAATAAATCCTTTTTACATTTTTAAAAAGTCTATTATATCTTATTCCATTATACAAATTTCTTTTTTCTTCATATGCTTTATAGTGGCAATTGCAACTAAAAGAACAATTATTGTAGTAATAAAAGTTAAAACATAAGCAAATATTGCATAAATATCATTTTTTGTTAATTCATACATTAAAACAGTACTTAAAGTAACCGCTGCCATTGGAAATGTAAATGCCCACCATGAAATAAAAAACTTTATTTTTACAAAATTTTTATACATAACAAAAACTAAGATTGTGAAAAATATTCCTAAATTAAATAAAATTTGAGCAAAAAAATCTAAACTTCCAGTCAATTTTATGTAAGAGATAAATCCAATAGCAGGAGGCGCTATTAAAATAAAAAGTGTTGGCATAAATTTTGGAGCAAATTGATTGTGAAAAATTATTCTATTCAAAATAATAGCAAACAAAATTATCCAAAAAAATATTCCTATTGAAAAATAAAAATATAATATTGTATTATCAACTATCCCAACTCCAGCAATTGGAACTATCAAATTTCCAACAATAGGAATAAACCAAGCTGGATTTGAGTGTTGTATTTCAAGATTGTTATTTATCCAAAATTTGATTGTATAGTAAGTAAAGAATATATGAAAAAGTGCACCTATAATAAAAAAGATTTCTGAAATTTCTATAGAAAAAACTCTAAAATCTATTGATAAAATAAGCATAGAAATAGAAAAAGCTGCAAAAAAATTAATTCTTATTGGATGAGAAAACTCTTTTTTTACTTCTTCTTTAAACCTAATAATTTTTAATATATAAAAAAATAAAACTAAAAAAAACAGACTAACAGTAACAACTAGTATTGCCATAGCAACAGATATTGGAAAGAAAAAAACCGAAGTCATTCTTTCATAAACTAAAGTTAAACCACCTAATCCCATAATCACTGCAAACATCATTATAGGGAAAAATTGCAATCTATTTGAAGGAATTGCTTTTATATGCTCTTGTTCTTGCATTATTAAATCCTAGTAAGATATAATTTATAAAATTTTTGGAGTTTATTTTGGCAAAAAGTAAAATAATAGTAGATTTAAGTAAAGAAAATCTTTTTTTTGAAGAAAAAAATCAAACAATAAAACTACTAAATTTTAGATTAGATAATATGAGTTTAGATATAGCAATTTATGAAAAAGATAAACTTATTAAAAATAGTTCTATGGTTTTTGCACATCTTCCTAAAAAACTCAAAGCAAAATTAAATCCAAAGAAATAATTATATCGTATAATAAATAAATTTAATTAATTTTTAATAAGTAAATATTATAAGTTAATTAAAACTAAAACTTATTATATTTTAGAATTTAATATTTTTAAAACTTCATCTTTATCAGAGAATTCAAATTTTTTATCACCAATTATTTGCGTTGCTTCATCACCTTTTCCAAGAACTAAAATAACACTTTTTTCATTTGCTAAAGATATAGCTTTTTTCAAAGCTTCTTTTCTATCGATTAAAACTTCAACATTTGATTTATCGTTTATTCCAGCTAAAATATCTTCAATTATCATTTTTGGTTCTTCAAATCTTGGATTATCGCTAGTTACAATAATATGTTTTGAATATTTTTTTGCAACTTCTCCCATAAGTGGTCGTTTTGCACTATCTCTATTTCCACCTGCACCAAAAACACAAATAATATCTTTATTTGGGAAGCTTTTTAAAACTTCATCCATTCCATCAGGAGTATGAGCAAAATCCACAATTACAAGTGGATTTAAACTAACTATTTCCATTCGTCCACTAACACAAGAAAAGTTTTTTAATGTTTGACAAATATCTTCAAGAGATTTTTGTGTTGTAATATGAACAGCAGCAATACTTGCCATAAGATTATAAATATTAAAAATTCCCATCATCATAGAAGTAAAAGTATAAGTTTTTTCTTTGTATGAAAACTCAACTTTCATACCATGTTCAAACTCATATTTAGTTACTTTATAATCAGAAAGATTTTTTAAAGAATATGTAAAAGCATTTGTAAAATTATATTTCATTACATTATCATCTATATTTACTAGTTTTACAGATTCATCACTTAAAAATGAATTTTTAACTCTTATATATTCTTCAATAGTTTTATGATAATCAAGATGGTCTCTTGTAATATTTGTATGAATTTTTAAAGCAAAAGTTAAACCTTCAATTCTATTTTGTTCTATCGCATGAGAACTTACTTCCATAACAAAAAATTGACAACCATTTTGAATAGCTTTTTGAATATGTACAAAATTTCCAAGTTGAATTGGAGTTGTCAAAGAATAATCTTCAACTTGAGTTTCATTTATAAAAAACCCACGAGTTCCTTGAAGTGCAACTTTAAAACCTAAACTTAAAAGTATTTTATAAATTGTTGTTGCAGTTGTTGTTTTACCATTTGTTCCAGTTATTCCAATGATTTTTATAGAACTCATATCTAAATGATTTTTTAACTCACTTGAGTTTAAAAACTCAATACAACCATTTTCTTTGGCATTTTGTAAATATTTTTCATTATGTTTTGAAACAACAAAAATTGAATTTTTGTCAGCTTCAGCTGAATTGTCTGTATATGTTTTATCGTTTATGATTAGTTTCAAGTTTTTTCTCTTCTAATTTTTTATATAGTTTTTCTATCTCTTTATCATAAGTAAAATATTCATTAAAACCATCAAGATAAGAGTATGCTGTACTATTAAAATCGTTATCTATCAACTTTGTTACAAAATCATAAAAATCATCTTTATTTTCAATTGCAACTTTTGTTGAAAACATAATATCTTCAAAAGCAATTCTAAAAGAACCTCTAACTTCTATTAATTTTTTAAAATCTTCATATCTTATTGCATCTAAAGATTCAACTGTTGAAGTGCTTAAATCTTTTAAAATTTCCATCATTTTATCAATATCACCATCATAAGCATTTACTATGTCTTCTACATATCTTATTGCTTCATCTAAACTATCATCTTTAATTACCGTAAAATAATCATATAAAGATAAAGCTTTTGATACATCTTCACTAGCAATATCACAAAAAAGTGCATAAATAGGATATTCTTTATTATCTGGAAAATTTGATGATAACTGTGAATATAAAAATAAAGCTTCCTCAAATCTTTTTTGTAGAAATAAAGAATTTGCTTCATTTAATAATCTATCTTCATTTATCATTATTATAATTCCTCTAAGTTGTTTTCCATACCTTGTGGTACATTAATAATCTCTAAATCAGGGTGAATTGCAGATTTTAACTCTTTTTCTACAATATATTTTAAAGTGCTACTACTTGCGCTACAGCCAACACATGCACCTTGTAATTGCACAAAAATTCTAGCATTTTTTATAGCTAAAAGCTTAATTGCGCCACCATCACGTGCTAGCATTGGTGAAATTTTATTTTCAATTATAGAACTTACTGGATTTTGTAAATCTTCATCAGTAAATGGCATCATTTATTTTTTACCTCATTTGCTTTTTTCTTTACATAAAATATTCCAATAGCTGTAATTACTAAAATTATAGCTATTGTTTGAAATATAAAGCTCAAAGTTACTTCTTCTTGAAACATTTTTTTCCTATTTTATTACTTCTTCACATCTTTTACAAAGTGATTCTTCAGCATTTGCTGTAAATTTCCAACATCTTGGACATTTATGAGCAGTTGCTTTATAAACTTCAAAATCTTTTCCATCAATTTGGAAACTTCCTAATATATCAGAGTTTTGTTTATCTTTACTTACTTGACTAACTAAAAACCAGTCGCTAGCTTCTACTTCATCTAAAGCTAAAATATCTTCACTATTTGTATAAAGCATCAATTCTAAAGTTGATTTAATCACTTTTTCTTTACTTAAAGCATCTTTTATTTCAGAGAATTTTTCTTTTGCACTTAATAAAATACTTTCATCTAAAGATGATTCTACAACTGGTAATTCAACTTTTTTAAAGTCAAAAATATCTTCACAACCATCTTTTATAAATGCTGGTGCAAACTCTAATAATTCATCCATTGTATATGTTAAAATACAAGCTAAAGTTGAAATAAGTTTTTTAGCAATCAGTGCCATTGCACTTTGACTTGCAAGTCTATGAATATCTTTTTTATCATCACAATATAATCTATCTTTACAAACATCAAGATAAATTCCAGATAAATCAACAACTAAGAAGTTATTTAATTTATTTAAACCTTTTGAAAATTCATAAACATTAAATGCAGCTTCAATTTCATCAAATACTTTTTTAGCTTTATTTAAAATCCATTTATCTAATGGCCCCATTTTAGAAACATCAATAATCTCTTCTAAATCATCAATGTTTGCAAGTAAAAATCTTGCTGTGTTTCTTATTTTTCTATATAACTCGCCATTTTGTTTTAAGATATTATCAGAAATTTTTAAATCACTTTGATAATCACTCATTGCAACCCAAAGTCTTAAAATTTCACTTCCATACTCTTTTATAACTTTATCAGGAGCAACAACATTTCCTTTTGATTTAGACATTTTTTCACCTTTTTCATCAACAGTGAATCCATGTGTTAAAATCGATTTATAAGGAGCAATTTCACTTGAAGCTAAAGTTGTTAAAAGTGAAGATTGGAACCAACCTCTATGTTGATCACTTCCCTCTAAATACATATCAGCAGGGAAAGTTCCAGCATCATAATTTCTACTTCTTAAAACTGCATTTTGTGTTGAACCACTATCAAACCAAACATCTAAAATATCTAAAGTTTTTTCTAAATCATCAGGATTTAAGCCACTTCCTGGATACAATAACTCTTTTATTTCAAGGTCATACCAAGCATCACAACCTTTTTGCTCAAAAATCATAGCTGTATAATTTAAAACTTTTTCATCAAAAATGATTTCATCAGTTTTTTTATTTCTAAAAAATGCAATTGGAACTCCCCAATCTCTTTGTCTTGAAATACACCAGTCAGGTCTTCCTTCAAGCATTGCTTTTAATCTATTTCTTCCCCATTCTGGATAGAATTTTAGATTTTCTACAACTTCTAAAGCATTTTCTCTTAATGTATTATTTTTATTTCCATATTTATCATCTATTGAGATAAACCATTGTTTTGTTGCTCTAAAAATAATTGGTGTATGTGTTCTCCAACAATGTGGATATGAGTGTCTAATATCTACTCTTTTTAATAAAGCACTTCCTAACTCTTCTAAAATTAACTCATTTGCTTTAAATACATTTAATCCTAAATATTTATTAGTATCTTTAAATAGTTTTTCTCTAACTATTGTCTCATCATATTTACCATAAGCATCAACTGGCATAATTACATCTAAGTTATATCTTAATCCAACTTTATAGTCATCTTCTCCATGCCCAGGTGCTGTGTGAACTGCTCCAGTTCCACTATCCATCATAACATGATCACCTAAAACAATTTTAGAAGTTCTTCCATTTAATGGATTTATAGCAATATTCGATTCAAACATAAAAGGCTCAAATTCTGTTACAATTTCTCCATTTATTACTGCTTCTTCTTTTAATTTTGAATATAAAGCTTTTGCAACGATATATCCATCAGAAGTTAAAACATACATTTCTACAGGATGCAAAGATATTCCCGTATTAGCAGGAAGTGTCCAAGGTGTTGTAGTCCAAATTACAAAAGCAGCTTTTTTATTTTCTAAACCATGAATTGCTTTAGATTCATTACTCATTTCAAATGCTACATAAATTGATGGAGATGTTTTATCTTCATATTCAACTTCAGCTTCAGCTAACGCAGTTTGAGCAGCCCAAGACCAATATACTGGTTTGCTTCTTTGAATTAGTAAACCTTGTTTTGCAATTGCACATAACTCTCTATAAATATTTGCTTCAAATTTAAAATCCATTGTTAAATAAGGATTTTCCCAATCAGCAATTACACCTAATTTTTTGAATTCATCTTTTTGAATTTCAACAAATTTAGTTGCATGATCACGACAAAGTTGTCTTAATTTTGATTTTGGAAGCTCTTTTTTCTTTTCACTTCCTATTTTTTCTTCAACTTTTTGTTCAATTGGTAATCCATGACAATCCCATCCTGGAACATATCTAATTGATTTTCCTTCAAAATAATGAAATTTGTTAATAATATCTTTTAGAATTTTATTTAAAGCATGACCAATATGAATATTCCCATTTGCATAAGGAGGTCCATCGTGAAGTGTAAATGATGGACACCCCACTCTATTTTTTTTCATTTTTTCGTAAACTTTTTTTTCATCCCATTGCTTATATTTTACAGGTTCATTTTGAGGAAGGTTCCCTCTCATTGGAAAATCTGTTTTTGGAAGCAATAAACTCTCTTTATAATCCATTATCAACACCTTCATTTTCAATTATTTATTGTTTTATTAAAACATAGATTATATCTAAATATATTTTAAAACTCATATTTAATGAATTTTAAGTAAAAAACAACCTAAACGCAAGAAAATTTTAGTTGAATAGTAAATTATATTTTACCCTATTCTTAAATTTAAAAAAATAAAATAATTACTCTCTACTATTTATCTAAAATAAAAAATTTATATGTTAGAATCCCTAAATTTTTATGACAAAATATTTGGAAGAAGGAAAGAAAAATGAATGAGAAACACTATGAAGTAGTAATTGTTGGTGGGGGTATTTCTGGAGCAGCTTTATTTTTTGAATTAGCAAAATATTCTGATGTAAATAGCATCTGTTTATTAGAAAAATATGAAGACCTTGCAACTTTAAACTCAAAAGGTACAAGTAACTCTCAAACAATTCACGTAGGTGATATCGAAACAAACTATACATTTGAAAAAGCAAAAATTACAAAAAGAACTGCAAAAATGATTGAAAAATTCAATCTTATGTATGACTTACAAGATAAGATTATGTTTAAACATCAAAAAATGGCTTTAGGTGTTGGAGAAAAAGAAGTTCAATTTATTACTGACAGATATAATAAATTTAAAGAAATTTTCCCTTATTTAGAGTTATGGGATAAAGAAGCTTTAAGAGAAAAAGAGCCTTTATTAGTTTATGCAGATAAAGAAAGAACAAAAGATAGACCAGAGCCAATCGTTGCAATGGGAACAAACGACCAATATACGACAGTTGATTTTGGAGCAATGACTAAAGAATTAGTTAAAGCTGGACAAAATGCAGATTCATCTAAAACAACTGATGTTTTCTTTAACTCTGAAGTAGAAGAAATTGAACAAGTTGGTAAAAAATTCAAACTAACAACTGTTCATGGTACAGTTTATACAGCAGACTTTGTTGTTGTTGATGCAGGTGCTCACTCATTATTCTTAGCACATAAAATGGGTTATGGAAAACATATGGGTTCTTTATCTATGGCAGGATCATTCTATATTACAAGTGGTCATTTCTTAAATGGTAAAGTTTATATGGTACAAAATGATAAATTACCATTTGCTGCACTTCATGGAGATCCAGATATCTTATGTGAAGGTAAAACTAGATTTGGACCAACTGCTCTTGCATTATTAGTATTAGAAAGATATAAAGGTGGAAAATCATTCTTCCAATGTCTAAAAACTATGAATTTTGATGGAAGTATTATGAAAATTTTCTGGGACTTATTAAAAGATTCAGATATAAGAAATTATGTATTCAAAAACTTCTTATTTGAAGTTCCTGGTATCAATAAAGGTCTTTTTGTTAAAGATGCAAGAAAAATTGTTCCATCTTTAAGTGTAGAAGATATTGAATATGCAAAAGGATTTGGAGGAGTTAGACCACAAGTACTTAATAAAGATGAGAAAAAATTAATGCTTGGAGAAGCTTCAATTACTGAGCTAGATGGAATTATCTTTAATATGACTCCATCACCAGGTGCAACATCTTGTTTAGGAAATGCAGAAAGAGATATTAAAAAAGTATGCCAATACTTAGGTAAAACTTTCTATGAAGATAAATTCTTAAGCGATTTTACTGACGATAAATAATAAAAAATAGAAGAATCTTTTTCTTCTATTTTTCTTTCCTCTTAACTTTAATCAATTTATTACTAAAATACATTATTCTTAAAAAAAGGATTAGTTGTGTTTAAAAAAATATTTAATAAAAAAGATATGATTGAACTTCAAGACATTCTAAGAAATAATAAAAAAACAATAACAACAGCAGAATCTTGCACAGGTGGATTAGTTGCAAGTATGATTACAAAAGTTTCTGGTTCTTCTGATATTTTTAATGGAAGTATTGTATCTTATTCAAATAAGATAAAAAATCAAGAATTAAATGTAAATAATGAAACATTAGAAAAATTTGGAGCAGTAAGCACTGAAGTTGTAAATGAGATGCTAGATGGTGCTATAAAAAAATTTGAAGCAGATTTTGCTATTGCAATATCAGGAATTGCAGGACCAACAGGAGCAACAAAAAACAAACCAGTAGGAACAGTTGTAATTGGTATTTCAGATGCAAATAATGTAAAAACAATTGATACTTTTTACTTTAAAGGTACAAGAGAAGAGGTTCAAATACAAGCAGCAAAAACTGCTTTGAAAAAAATTTTGAAATTTGTAAAAAAAACTCTTGACAATTGATTCATTTTCCAATATAATTCCAGTCCATTTTGAGTTTAACACTTAAAAATGATTATTGTTTTGTGACCCGTTAGCTCAGCCGGTAGAGCATCTCACTTTTAATGAGGGGGCCAATGGTTCGAATCCATTACGGGTCACCACTTTTTATTGTTGCATAGTCTTGGCCCCTTCATCTAACGGTTAGGATTCATGGTTTTCATCCATGCCACAGGGGTTCGAATCCCCTAGGGGTCACCAAGCCAAAATATGCAACTTCGGTCGATTAGCTCAGTTGGTAGAGCGCTACCCTTACAAGGTAGATGTCATAAGTTCGAGTCTTATATCGACCACCACTTAAAAATCTAAAATACAGTTGGTATAGGATTTTTATTTTATTGTGACTTTGTTTATAAAGTGCGGCTGTAGTTTAGTTGGTTAGAATGCCTGCCTGTCACGCAGGAGGTCGCGAGTTCGAGTCTCGTCAGCCGCGCCACTTTTATTTTGTTTTGTGACCCGTTAGCTCAGCCGGTAGAGCATCTCACTTTTAATGAGGGGGCCAATGGTTCGAATCCATTACGGGTCACCACTTTTTATTGTTGCATAGTCTTGGCCCCTTCATCTAACGGTTAGGATTCATGGTTTTCATCCATGCCACAGGGGTTCGAATCCCCTAGGGGTCACCAAGCCAAAATATGCAACTTCGGTCGATTAGCTCAGTTGGTAGAGCGCTACCCTTACAAGGTAGATGTCATAAGTTCGAGTCTTATATCGACCACCACTTTTTATTATTTCCCAAGTGCGGCCGTAGTTTAGTTGGTTAGAATGCCTGCCTGTCACGCAGGAGGTCGCGAGTTCGAGTCTCGTCGGCCGCGCCACTTGGAAATATCACTTTCAAAGTTTATTATTACTAAAATCTAGCTATCATTTAACTTTAATTTTAAAGGTTTAAAATGTTAAAAGCAAAAAGTTTATATCACCTAATAGTTTATAGTATTTTGTTCATAATAGTTTTGATATCTTTTTTTACTTTTATAATTATAAATAATGCACATGAAGAGCTACAAGAAAAAATACATACCCTAAAAGAAGACTACACAAATAATCAAAAAGCTTTAATAAAAAATCATATTGATTATGTAATAAAATTTATAGATTACTATTATAAAGAAAATGTTGATAAAAAAGATTTAGAAACAATAAAAAAAGAAGTAATAGTTGCAATTAAAGATTTAGATTTAAGTGATAATCCAAATGAATATATCTTTATTTACGATTTTGATGGAAATTTACTTCAAAACTCAATAGATAATGTAAATGTTGGTAAGAATTTTCTAAATTTTACAGATCAAAGTGGTAGAAAAATCATAGAAGAACTTATAAATATCTCTAAAAATAAAGATGGCGGTTTTATAAACTATTTTTGGTCAAAACCAGAAATTCATAAAGAAGCAAATAAAATATCTTATGTAAAATCTTATGATAAATGGAACTGGACAATAGGGAAAGGTGTCTATTTAGATGAAATTGATAAACTAATAAAATTAAAAGAAGCTGATTATAATCAAAAAATATCTAATTACACTTTACAAGTAACTTCTCTTACGATTTTACTTATATTCTATTCAATATTTATTTATAAAAATGCAACTATTTTAATAGTAAATGATGTAAAAGAAATAGGAAAATACTTCAAAGAATCACAAAAAAATGATGAACCTTTAAATCAAAATAATATTATTTTTGGAGAATTCAAAGTTATTGCAAACTATGCAACAGATGCAATGAATAATATAAAATTAAAAACAACTATGCTTGAAGATTTAAATAAAAATTTAGAAGATAAGGTAAAAGAAAAAACTAAAGAATTAACAGATTTAGTTGATTCTCAAAAAAGTTTTATCAAAAATTCTGTACATGAAATCAATACTCCTTTAAGTATTATAAGAACAAATATAGATTTACTAAAAATGAAAATACCAAATAATAACTATATTACAAATATTGAATCTGGTTCTAAAACTATTCAATATATTTATGATGATTTATCATATTTAATAAAAAAAGATAGAGTTGTTTATGAAAAAGAGTATTTAGATTTCACTTCTATATTAAAAGAGAGATTAGAATTCTTTGATGAAATTATAAAATCAAACTCTTTATATCTTATCCAAAATTTAGAAGATGATTTATATATAAAATTCAATATCACTGAACTTCAAAGAATCATTGATAATAATTTATCAAATGCAGTAAAATACTCTTCTTCAAAATCTCCAATATTTGTAAAACTTTATTATTTAAATGATGATGAAATAGAATTTTCAATTACAACAATCTCAAAAAAAATAGAAAATGTTGATAAGATTTTTGAAGATTATTATAGAGAAAATTCTTCAAGAGGTGGTTTTGGTTTAGGATTAAAAATTGTAAAAGATATCTGTGATAAAAATTTAGTTATAATCAATATCGACTCAAATGAAAAAGAGACAAAATTTACTTATAGGTTTAAAATAAATGAAGATACTACTTCTTGAAGATGAGTTATTGCTAAATAATGCTATTAGTGAATATTTAAGAAATATTGGTCATATGGTTGAGAGTTTTCAAGATGGACAAGATGTATTAGATAATATTGATAGTTCTTTTGATTTATTAATTTTAGATATAAATGTCCCAACTGTTGATGGATTTGGAGTTTTAGCTTACTTAAATAGTAAAAAAATTCATATACCAACTATATTTATTTCTGCACTAGTTGATATTGAAGATATTACAAAAGCTTACAATTTAGGATGTAGAGAATATATTAAAAAACCTTTTCATTTAGGTGAACTTGGAATTAAAATAAATCAAATTCTAAAAAAAGAACAAAACAATACTTCACATATTCGATTTTCAGAAAATTACTCATATTCAAAAGATAAACAAACTCTTTATTTTAATGGTGAGCCACAAAATCTTACAAAAAAACAATTAGAAATTATTCATATTTTAGTCCTAAATATAAATATGATTGTCGATTTTGAGAGATTTAGAGTTGATGTTTGGGATGCTGAAAATATTGATAATCCTACAATTAGAGCTGAAATTTCAAGATTAAAAAAAGCACTAAAAGAAGATTTTATAAAAAATATTCGTGGACTTGGATACAAAATCGATAGATATTATTCTGTATAACTAATTTGTCCATAAATGCTATGCTTTTGCTATTAAATATTATTATAATTGCCCTAAATTTTATAAAGGGTCAAAGTGAATCAGAAAAAAGCAAAAGAGTATTGGAAAGAAAATGTCTTTTTAATTATTAAATTGCTTATTGTTTGGTTTGTAATCTCTTTTGGCTGTGGAATTTTATTTGTAGAACAGCTAAATCTTATCGAAATAAACGGTGTTAAACTTGGCTTCTTTATGGCACAACAAGGTGCTATTTATCTTTTTATCATTTTGATTATTATTTATATAAAAAAGATGTCTCAAATAGACAAAAAATATGACGTAAGTGAATAACTTTTATGGAATTACAATCATTAATCTATCTTTTTGGAACTATAACTTTTGCAATTTATGTTGGACTTGCATTATGGACGAAAGCTAGTTCAACAAAAGATTTTTATATTGCAAATAATAAAGTTAATCCAATTTTTATTGGTGTTTCTATTGCAACAGAGTGGATTGGAGCCGCTTCATTTATCTCAATTGCAGGAACAATCTCATATTTAGGATACAATGGAACGCCCTATATTTTAGGCTTTACAGGTGGATTTGTTTTACTTACTCTTTTAGTAGTTCCTTATTTAAAAAAATTTGGAAAATTTACAATTCCAGATTTTATTGCTCAAAGGTATTATTCAAATAAAGCTAGATTACTTACAATTATTATAATTATTTTGGCTTCATTTATTTATATATCAGCACAAATGAAAGGATTAGGAATAATTTTTTCAAGATTTTTTCAAGTTGATATGAATGTTGGTCTATTAAGTGCAATTGGTATTTTATTTTTATATGCAATTTTTACAGGAATGAGAACAAATAATTATACACAAATCGCCCAATACATAATAATTCTTTTTGCTTACACATTCTGTGCAATATTTTTATCATTGCAATTAACTAATAACTTTTTACCTCAATTAGCAATTTTTTCAACTACAACTTTTGACTTTATCACTCCAATTCAAACAATAAAAGAAGGAACACCTTTTTTAATTGCTTTAGATAAAATTTTATTAGATTTTGGATTTAATAGTTACTCTAAATCTCTTGATTTAGTAAATGTATTTATGATAACTATGGCACTTATGCTAGGAACAGCAGTACTTCCACATTTATTAATAAAGTTTTTTGCACTTACGACAGTAAAAGATGCTAAAAAATCTGCTCTTTGGGCACTAATATTTGTAGCTTTAATTTTTACTACTATTTCATCTGTTGCATCATTTTCTAAAATTAATCTTCTAAAAAATGTTCAAAACATTGATTATGAAGCTTATACTCAAGGTGAACTAATAAATTATGATGGTTCAACAAACAATGGAAAATGGCTTAAAATATGGCAAAATACTGGTTTTATATCTTGGAATGATAAAAATGAAGATAAAAAAATTCAAATAAATGGAACAGCAAATAATGAGCTATTTATAAATCCTGATATTATAACTTTAGTAAATGCAGAAATTGCAAATTTACCAAACTGGATAATTGCACTTTTAATTTCAGGAGCACTTGCAGCAATTTTAGCTACAACAACAGGACTACTTCTTATTATTGTAACAACAATTTCTTATGACTTATGGGATGAATTTATATATAAAAATAATAAAAAACATGTACTAAAAAATAGAATAAAAAAACTAACAATTATTTTAATAGTTTTTATTATTGTTGTTTTAGCTACATTTTTTACAATACCTTTTTATTCAATTGTTCAAACTGTTACCATTTCGTTCACTCTTATTGCAGCCACGATTTTTCCGGCAATTATTCTTGGAATATTTGATAGAAGGATGAATAAAGAAGGTGCATTTTTTGGAATTTTAACTGGTTTTATATTCACTTTTTGTTATATTGTGTACTTCTTATTTTTTAATAATTCGATAGAAAATATGAGTAATTATTTATTTGGAATTACTCCAGAAGGGATTGGAACAATAGGAGCAATATTAAACTTTGTAATTGCATTAATCATATCAAGATTAACGCCGCTTCCTCCAAAAAGTGTACAAAGATTAATTCATAAAATTAGAATCCCTACAAATACAAAAAAGAAAATGGAACTTTAAATCTAAAAAGGAACATAAAATGAGTATACAAGATCAAGAAAGTTTTTTATCAAACATTCATCCATTTGAAGTTCTAACTCCAAGCCAAATGGCTATGTGTATCCAACATATGGATATTGCTTATTATCCAAAAGATACAATTTTAATTAGTCCAGAAAAGATTCCTGAACATTTTTTTATAATTATAAAAGGTTCAGTTTATGAATATTCAAATGAAAATATTGTTGTAATGGATTATCAACATGAAGACTCTTTTGACTCTAACTCTTTGATTTATGGAAAATGTGATCATACATTTAAAGTAAATGAAGAACTCATCTGTTATGAAATAGAGAAAAAAACTTTTTTAAGTTTAATTGAAAAAAATCAAGAATTTAAAGATTTCTTTTTAAAAGATTTAGTAAATAAAATACAAAGTTTAAAAGACAAAGAATATACTTCTCAATTGTCATCTTTTATGATTGCAAAAGTTGGGGACACTTTAATCCATGAAGCCTGTATGGTTGATGAAAATACAAAGTTAATCGATGCAATAGAAAAATCTATGCAATTTAAAACTTCAACAATTATTGTAAAAAAAAGTGATGGAGGATATGGAATAATCACAGATTCTTTGCTAAAAGTTAAAGTATTATTACAAGGAAGGGATTTAACAATTCCAGTTCGTGATATCGCTATTTTCCCACTTTTAACAATTCAAAAAGATGATTATTTATTTGAAGCACTTACAATTTTAATAAAAAGAAATATAAAAAGAATTGGTGTTACAAATAATAAGGGAGAAATGATTGGAATATTAGAACAAATAGATATTCTTTCTCACTTTGCAAATCACACTTATGTTATAGAATCAAAAATAAAAAATGCAAATAAAGTAGAAGATTTAAAAATTGCAAGTAACGAATTTTTAAATATTATAAAAAGTTTACAAGCAAAAGGTGTAAAAATATACCATATCTCAAACTTAATTGGTCAGTTAAATACAAAAGTTTATCAAAAACTTTATAGTTTAGTCCTTCCTGAAGAGTTACAAAAAAACGCTTGTTTGATTGTTATGGGAAGTGAAGGAAGAAATGAACAAATAATAAAAACAGACCAAGATAATGCACTTGTTATAAAAAATGGTATTGATGTAGAACAATATAGACCATATATGCAACAATTAACTAATCATTTAGTTGATTTAGGTTATCCACCTTGTGAAGGTAATATTATGGTTTCAAATCCTTATTGGTGTAAAACTGCAGATGAATATAAAACTGATATTACAAAATGGATAAATTCTCCAGATATGAAAAGTTATCTTGATTTAGCAATTTTTATTGATGCTTTTGCAGTTGCAGGAGATAAAGAGTTATTAATAAACTTAAAAGAGTATTTGTACAACAAAATTCAAAGTAAAGATATATTTATGGCATATTTTGCAAAATCAACTCTTGCTTTTGATACTCCAACAACATTTTCAAGTTTTATGGCAAAAGATGATTTAATCAATATAAAAAAAGCTGCAATATTTCCAATCGTTCAAGGTATTAGAAGTTTAGCTTTAAAAGAAAAAATAAAAGAGACAACAACAATAAAAAGAATAAAAATACTTGAAGCAAGAAATATTTTAGAAAAAACAAAAGCTGCTGAATTGATTGAAGCATTTGAAATAGCAAGTACACTAAGACTAAAAAACCAATTAGATTGTATTCAAGAAGGAGTTGCTTTAACAAATGAAATTAATACAAATGATTTAGGAAAAATAGAAAGAGACTTACTAAAAGAGTCTTTTAAAATCGTTGTTGAATTCAAAAAATTCATAAATTATATATTTAAATTAGATAAGATTTACTAATGCTAAAAAATATTTTAAGAAATTGGAATAGAAAACAGTTAAAAAATAAAAAATATGATTTTTTATTTGAAACTCCACCCCAAAACGAATATGTAAGTTTAGATTGTGAAACAACAGGCTTAAATCCTAAAAAAGATGAAATATTATCTATTGGGGCAGTTTTAATAAAAGATAATAAAATATTGATGAGAAAAACATTTAATATTTTTCTAAAACCTTCAAAAGATATCAATATTGAATCTATAAAAGTACATCACTTAAGACAAATAGATTTAAATGACGCATTAGAACCAGAAATTGGTATTTATCAATTATTGGATTTTATTGGTTCAAGACCAATAGTTGGATACTATATAGAGTTTGATATGGCAATTATTTCTAAATACACAAAAAAATATCTTGGTATTAAACTTCCTAATACACCTATTGAAGTATCTTCTATATATTACGATAGTAGAAAATCTACAAGTAACTACGGATTTATAGATTTGAAATTTGATACTATTATGAAAAATCTAAATATTCCAGTTCTTGGAAAACATGACGCTTTAAATGATGCAATTATGACATCTATGATCTTTTTAAAACTAAAACAATTTATAAATCAATAACTCTTCAAATACCTAAAAATCAATATTTTCACAAAAAGTTTAAACTTTTTCTTAAACTTTTTTGAAATGCTATGTTTTTGCAACTAAAATATTTTACTATTTCAATGAATCTTATTTTAGGAGAAAAAATGGATAACAAATTAGTAGAAAGGATTAAAGCTAATCCTAAATATGCTGAACTTGTTTCAAAACGAAGTTCTTTTGCTGTTAAATTAGCAATCTTTATGTTAGTAATTTACTACGGTTTCGTTTTAACTATCGCATTTGATAAAGAGTTTTTTGCTACAAAAGTTGGTGAAGTTATGACTGTTGCATGGCCTATTGCTGCTACGATTATTGTGATTTCATTTATTACAACTTTAATTTACGTTGTAAGAGCAAATGGAGAGTTTGAAGATTTAGAAACTTCTATAAAAAATGATGTAAAGGATATCTTATAATGTTAAAAATACTTACTTTATTAGGTTTATCATCATTAGCATTATTTGCAGCTGATGGTGCGGGTGCCGTTAATATTAACGCTGTTATCATGTTCTTCGTATTTATTGTAGGAACTATGGGTATTACAAAATGGGCTGCAAGTAAAACAAAATCTGCTTCAGATTTTTATACTGCTGGTGGAGGAATCACAGGATTCCAAAATGGTCTAGCAATTGCTGGAGATTATATGTCTGCTGCATCATTCCTTGGTATTTCGGGAATGATTTTCCTACACGGATTTGATGGTATGATTTATGCTATTGGATTTTTAGTTGGTTGGCCAATTATTTTATTCTTAATGGCTGAAAAATTAAGAAACTTAGGTAAATTCAACTTTACAGATATTGCTGCTTATAGACTTGATCAACAAAAAATCAGAATTCTTGCTGCATTTGGTTCTTTAACAGTTGTAACTTTCTATTTAATTGCTCAAATGGTTGGAGCTGGAAAATTAATCGAATTATTATTCCACATTCCTTATGGTTGGTCAGTTGTAATAGTTGGTGCTTTAATGATTATTTATGTAACTTTTGGTGGTATGCTTGCAACTACTTGGGTACAAATTATTAAAGCTGTATTACTTCTATCAGGAGTAACATTTATTGCTATTATGGTTCTTTCTCATTATGGTTTCTCGTTTGGAGAATTAGCAGCTCAAGCTGTTAGTATGCACCCAAAAGCTGATGCTATATTAAAACCAGGACCATTCGTTGCTGATCCAGTTTCGGCTGTATCATTAGGACTAGCATTAATGCTTGGAACTGCTGGATTACCTCATATTCTTATGAGATTCTTTACAGTTGGTAATGCAAAAGAAGCTAGAAAATCTGTTGTTTACGCAACTGCATTTATTGGTTACTTCTATTTAATCATTGGTGTTGTTGGTTTAGGTGCAATTGTTTTCTTATTAAGCCCTGAAGGTGCTGCTTACTTTAAAGATGGTGTAATCGATCTTAAAGGTATAATCGGTGGAAATAACATGGCTGCTGTTCACTTATCACAAGCTGTTGGTGGAGATATTTTCTTAGGATTTATTGCTGCTGTATCATTTGCTACAATCTTAGCGGTTGTTGCAGGACTTACATTAGCTGCTTCTAACTCTATTGCACACGACTTATATGCAATCGTTATTAGAAAAGGTCAAGCTACAGATGCTGAAGAGATGAAAGTTTCTAAAAGAACAGTTTTAGTTATTGGTATCGTTGCGATTTTACTAGGGTTTGCATTTGAAAAACAAAATATTGCATTCATGGTTGGTCTTGCTTTTGCTATTGCTGCATCAGCTAACTTCCCAATATTAATTTTATCAATCTATTGGTCAAAATTAACAACAAGAGGTGCATTTATTGGTGGATTCTTAGGTCTTCTTACAGCTATCGTTCTAGTTGTATTAAGTAAAACTGTATGGGTTGATATCTTTGGATTTGAAAAAGCAATATTCCCTTATACACAACCTGCATTATTCTCTATACTTGCAGCATTTATTGGTATTTGGTTCTTCTCTATTACTGATAGTTCAGCTAGAGCAGAAGAAGATAAATCTGGATTTGAAGCTCAAAAAATTAGAGCTGAAACTGGGATTGGTGCTGACGGAGCTGTTTCTCACTAATCTTAATACTAAAGAGATTTTCTCTTTAGTATTTTTATTCTTTAAAAATACCTTAATAATTATAATTAAATATAATAATTAAAATATTATTTTTTTGTTACATTTCTACCATTTTTATATTTTTTTGATTCTATTTTTTTGTTTTAATAAATACAAATCTAAATTTAGTTTGTATAATCAAATTATCTTTTTATTTATATTTTAAATAAAAAACTAAGGAGAAGGAATGAATGAAAAATTAATTGAAAGGATTGAATCTAACCCAAAATATATAGAGTTAGTTTCAAAAAGAAATAGTCTAGCACTTAAACTTGGCTTTTTTGTGTTAATAATGTTTTATGGTTATATATCAATCGTTGCATTTGACAAAGAGTTATTTGCTACAAAGATTGGAGATGGTGTAACAACTATAGCAATTCCTATTGCATTCGCAATATTAATAATAAGTTTTTTAACAACTCTAATTTATGTAAGACGAGCAAATACAGAATTTGAAGATTTAACAACTCAAATTAAAAAAGATGTAAAGGATTTATTATAATGTTGAAAGTTTTAGCACTAATTTCTATCTTTGCAATATCGCTTTTTGCAGCGGGTGATGCAACTTTCGAGGGGAAAAGAGATTTAAATATTCCTGCAATTATTATGTTTTTTGTATTTATTGCTGGAACTTTAGGAATTACTTATTGGGCAGCAAGAAAAACTAAATCTGCTTCAGATTTTTATACAGCTGGTGGAGGAATAAGTGGTTTCCAAAATGGTTTAGCAATTGCAGGTGATTATATGTCTGCTGCTGCATTTTTAGGAGTATCTGGACTTATTTATATGAGTGGATATGATGGTGTTATTTATGCTGTTTCGTTTTTAGTTGGTTGGCCTGTAATTTTATTTTTTATGGCTGAAAAATTAAGAAATTTAGGTAAATTTACTTTTGCAGATATCGCTGCTTATAGATTAGGTCAAAAAGAGATAAGAACTTTAGCGGCATTTGGTTCACTTTCTGTTGTTGTTTTATACTTAATCGCACAAATGGTAGGAGCAGGTAAACTTATCCAAATTTTATTTGGAATGGAATATGAATATGCTGTATTTATGGTTGGAGCATTGATGATTATTTATGTAACATTTGGTGGAATGCTTGCTACTACTTGGGTACAAATTATCAAAGCTATTTTACTATTATCTGGTGTTTCGTTTATGGCCGTTATGATTTTATATCACTTCGACTTCTCTTTTGAGTCTTTAGCTGTTCAAGCTGTTGAACATCATAAGAATGGTGAAGCTATTTTAAAACCAGGTGGATTTTTATCAGACCCAATTTCAGCAATTTCTTTAGGTATGGCTTTAATGCTTGGAACTGCTGGTCTTCCTCACGTTTTAATGAGATTTTTTACAGTTGGAAATGCAAAAGAAGCAAGAAAATCTGTTGTTTATGCAACTGGTTTCGTAGCATATTTTTGGATTATTATTACTATTGTTGGATTTGGAGCAATTGCTTTTTTAAATACAGCAGAAGGTGCTCAATATTTTGACGGAGCAAAAGCATATCTTGATGGTGGGAAATTATTTGGTGGAAGTAATATGGCTTCTGTTCACTTATCACATATGTTAGGAGGAAATGCTTTCTTAGGATTTATCTCTGCAGTTGCATTTGCTACTATTTTAGCGGTTGTTTCAGGTTTAACACTTGCAGGAGCAAGTGCTATTTCACATGATATTTATGCAAATGTTATAAATCCTAATGCAACAGATGAACAAGTTGTAAAAATATCTAAAATCACAGTTATTATTGTAGGAATTGTTGGTGTTACTTTAGGTATCGCATTTGAATCACAAAATATTGCATATATGGTTGGTCTTGCTTTTGGTATTGCAGCAAGTGCTAATTTTCCTATTTTATTTTTATCAATTTATTGGAGCCAATTAACTACAAGAGGCGCATTTATTGGTGGATTTATGGGATTAATTACTGCTGTTGTACTTGTAATTTTGGGACCAAATGTTTGGGTTCAAATTTTAGGAAATGAAAAAGCAATATTTCCTTATGCACACCCTGCACTATTTTCTGTAACAGTAGCATTTGTTTCTATTTGGTTCTTCTCTAAAATTGATAACTCTGAAAAAGCTATAAAAGAAAGAGCTTTATTTAGAGGTCAAAATATTAGAGCTAATACAGGTATTGGTGCGGCAGGAGCTGTTTCACACTAATATTTTTATCAAAGGATTTTATCCTTTGATTTTCTTTAAAAAGGACATTTATGAGTATCTTAGAACAAAAAAGTTTTATTTCTTCAATTCATCCATTTGAAAATTTAACTGCTAATGAACTTGATGATTTTGTTGAAAGTCTTGATATTGTCTATTTTAAAGAAAATCAAATTATTCAAGCACAAGAAAGTTCTCCTAAATTTTTATACTTTATCCTAAAAGGTTTAGTACAAGAAAAACAAGATGATGAAGTATTGAGTGTTTATTCAAAAAATGAAATTTTTGATTCTATTTCTTTAATTGAAAGTTTTTCAAAAAATAGTTTTGTGACAGCAGAAGAGACTATTTGTTATATTTTACCAAGAGAAGTTTTTATAAAAATACTTCATGGAAATATTGAGTTAGAAAAATACTTTTTTCAATCAATTTCTGAAAAATTAAACAACAATATTTTACATGAAAAAAACAGAGAAATGGCAAATATTATGATTGCAAAAGTTAAAGATGCAAGAATACATAAAGCTGTTATTATCGATACTGAAAAGACAATTTTTGAAGCTGCTTCAATAATAAAAAAAGAGAAAATCCCAACTATTTTATTAAAAGATGAAAATGACGAAATGTACATAGTTACAGATTCTGATTTTAGACAAAAAGTTATTTTAAATAGAATGGATTTTGATGATAAAGTAGTAAAAATAGCTACAAAAGGTCTTATTTATATAGATGAAAATGATTTTTTATTTAATGCTCAACTTATGATGGCAAAACATGGATTAAAAAGAGTTGTAGTAAAAAATGATAAAAATCAAATTATTGGAATACTTGACCAAATCTCTTTATCTTCATTCTTTGCTACAAATATCTTTTCTGTATCAAATCAAATAGTAAAAGCTGAAACAGTTGAAGAGTTAAAAGAAGCCTCTTTATCTTTTATAAAAATTATTAAATCACTAAATGCAAAAGGTGTAAAGATTGATTTCGTATCAAGATTGATAAATCAATTAAATAAAAAACTTTTAGATAAGTTATACAAAATCTTAGCACCAAAAGAGTTAAGTGAAAAATCATGTTTAGTTGTAATGGGAAGTGAAGGAAGAGGTGAACAAATCTTAAGAACTGACCAAGATAATGCTTTAATCATTTCAGATGATTGCACAATAAGCGATGAAGAGTTAAAAAATTTCACACAAAATTTCACTGAAACATTAGTAGATTTTGGTTTTCCTAGATGTGAAGGAAATATTATGATTTCAAATCCTTATTGGTGTAGAAAAATTTCTGATTTTAAAGAACTTATTTTTACTTGGGTAAACGAACCAAGTGGAGATAATTTTATGAATATTGCAATTTTCTATGATGCACTTTGTGTATCTGGAGACATAAAAATGATAAAAGAGTTAAAAGAGTATCTATTTAAAGTATCTTCTAATTCTCAAACTTTTTATGCTCATTTTGCAAAAGTAATATCAAGTTTTGATGTTCCTTTAGGATTTTTTGATGGTTTTGTTTTTAATAGTAAAGATGAAAAACACAAAGATGAGATTGATATAAAAAGAGGTGGAATATTTATTCTTGTTCAAGGAATAAGGTCTTTATGTTTAGAAAATAGAGTTTTAAACACAAATACAATAAAAAGAATAAATAAACTTCAAGAATTAGGTGTTCTTGAAAATGAGATGGCAAAAGAGTTAATTATGGCTTTTAACTTCTTATTAAACTTAAAACTAAAATCAAACTTAGCAAAATTAGACAAAAATTTAGCTATTGATAACTATATAAATCCAAACAATTTAAACAAGATGGAAAAAGAGTTATTAAAAGACTCTTTTAAAATAATAAATAAATTAAAGAAAAATTTAGAATTTCATTTCAAGTTAAACTATGTTTAGAAATATAAAAAACTATTTTAATAAAAAAAATCTAAAAGATAAAAAATATTTATATCTATTTGAAGATTCACAAATAAAGGATGAATATGTTTGTTTTGACTGTGAAACTACAGGTCTTAATCCTAAAAAAGACGATATTATCTCCATAGGCGCGGTGATAATAAAAGATAATACTATTATATCTAGTAAAAAATTTGTCAAGTTTATAAAACCAAAAACTAAACTTCAAGCTGAAGCTATAAAAGTTCATCATATTAGAGAATGTGATTTAAATAACGCAAATGATATAGATTTGGTTATTGAAGAATTTTTAGAATTTATAGGTAATAGAACTTTAGTTGGATATTTTTTAGAGTTTGATATCTCTATGATAAACAAATATCTTAAACCAAAACTTGGAATAACTCTTCCTAATAAAACTCTTGAAGTCTCAGAAATATACCACGATTATAAAATAGAAATAATTCCTCAAGGGCATATAGATTTAAGATTTAATTCGATTATGGAAGAACTAGAAATACCAAGTCTTGGTAAACATGATGCATTTAATGATGCATTAATGACTGCTATGATTTTTATAAAACTAAAAAATATAGCATAATAAACGAAGGAAAAATAATAATGTTAGTATTTGTATTAAATGCAGGGTCTTCCTCATTAAAATATCAATTGATAGATGCAAAAACACAAGAATTAAAAGCAAGTGGCTTAGTTGAAAGAATTGGAATTGATGGTATTTTAAAACAAGTTATTGATGAAAATAGAAAATTAACAATGGAAGCTCCTATTCCAACACATAAAGAAGCAATTGAACTTATTTTAGAAACTTTAACAAAAGGTGATACAAAAGTAATAAATTCTATTGATGAAATTCAAGCTATTGGACATAGAGTTGCTCATGGAGGAGAATACTTTAAAGAATCTACTTTAGTTACAGAAAAAGTTATAAAAAAAATTGAAGAAGCTATTCCTCTTGCACCTTTACATAATCCTGCAAATATTTTAGGAATGAAAATCTGTATGCAATTATTACCAAAAGTTCCAAATGTAGCTGTATTTGATACTGCATTTCACCAAACAATGCCTGAAATACATTTTCTATTCCCAGTTCCACATGAAGATTATACTGAACATCATTTAAGAAAATATGGATTTCATGGGACAAGTCACTTTTTTGTTTCTCAACAAGCTATAAAACTTTTAGGAAATAAAAAAGATTCAAAAATTATAGTTTGTCATTTAGGAAATGGCTCTTCTGTATGTGCAATAAAAGATGGAAAATCTGTAAATACAACTATGGGATTAACTCCACTTGGAGGCTTAATGATGGGAACAAGAAGTGGAGATATAGACCCAGGAATAATTCCATATCTAATGGATAAAAAAGATATGAATACTCATCAAATAATTGATTATTTAAATAAAAAATCAGGAATATTAGGAGTTTCTGGTATTAGTTCAGATTTAAGAGAAATTATAAGCGCGGCAAATGATGGAGATCAAAGAGCACAAGTTACAATAGATATGATGTGTAATAGAGTAAAAAAATATGTATGCTCTTATGCTGGATTACTTGGAGGAGTTGATGCTATTTGCTTTACTGCTGGAATAGGAGAAAATTCTGACATAGTAAGAGAAAAAGTCTGTCATAACTTAGAGTTTATGGGAGTAGAAATTGATAAAGATAAAAATCAAATAAAAAACCATCAAATTAGAGAAATTAATAAAGAGAGTTCAAAAACGAAAATTTTTGTAATTCCTACAAATGAAGAATTAGTTATTGCTCAAGATACATTTAATCTTGTAAAATAACTTTTTTTATGTGTTATAATATAGCGTAACTATAATCTAAATAGATAAGAGTATTTTATGAATTTATATTTGAAAAATGAACAAAATTTACTTCGTATCTCTATATTTAGCACAATATTACTTGCAGGTATTGGAATAATATTTGGTTTACTTGCAAGTTCTTCTACGATAATTTTTGATAGTATTTATGCAATGATAGATGCAGTAATGACAACTCTTGCTTTAATTGTAGCTAGATTAATTACTTCATCTACATCAAAAGATTTTATTCACAATAAGCTAGAAAAACATTTTACTATGGGATTTTGGCATCTTGAACCTATTGTTTTAGGAGTAAATGGAATACTACTTATTGGTGCTGCAACTTACGCTTTTATAAATGCAATTGATAGTTTATTATTAGGAGGAAGAGAGATTTTATTTGGATATGCAATAGTTATTACTTTAATATCTATTGTAGTTGAGTTGAGTTTGGGAATTTTTATAAAAAAAGCAAATAAATCGATTAACTCAGAGTTCTTAACTTTAGATTCAATTAGTTGGCTAATATCAGCATCTATGTCTTTGGGGTATCTTTTTGCTTTTAGTTTTGGATATATTGCAAAAAACACTAGTTTAGATTGGATAACGCCTTATATAGACCCTTCAGTTTTGATTTTTGTTTGTATATTTATAATTCCTATGCCATTTAAAACAGTTAAAAAAGCACTTGCAGATATTTTACTTGTTACACCTTTGGAATTAAAACAACAAGTAGATAAAATAGCAGAGAATATAGTGAAAAAATATGGTTTTGATTCTTTTAGAGCTTATGTTGCAAGAGTTGGAAGAGGAAGACAAATAGAACTTTATTTTATAGTTCCTAAAAGTTGGCCAGCTAAAAAACTTGAAGAGTGGGATTTGCTAAGAGATGAAATTGAAAAAGAACTAGGGAAAGAGGATCCAGACCTTTGGTTAACTATTGTATTTACAACGGATTGTGAATGGGCTGAATAATAGTCTATAAAATTTTTAAGTTTTAATAAGATATTATTTTAAATAATTAAATTTATTTCTTAAATCTTATTTAAGCTTAAATCAAAATATAAGGAAAAAATATATGTTAGTATTTGTATTAAATGCAGGTTCGTCATCTTTAAAATATCAGTTAATAAACGCAAAAACACATGAGCTAAAAGCAAGTGGTTTAGTTGAAAGAATCGGAATTGATGGTATTTTAAAACATGAAATAGGTGAAAACAAAAAATTAACTTTTGAAACACCAATTCCAACACATAAAGAGGCTATTGAATTAGTTTTAAGAATTTTAACAAATGATGAAACAAAAGTAATAAATTCTATTGATGAAATTCAAGCTATTGGACATAGAGTTGTTCATGGTGGAGAACACTTCAAAGGTTCTGTAATAGTTAATGATGATGTTCTTAAAAAAATAGAAGAACTTATTCCTCTTGCACCTTTACATAATCCTGCAAACATTTTAGGAATTAAAATTTGTATGCAAATATTACCAAAAGTTCCAAATGTTACAACATTTGATACAGCATTTCACCAAACAATGCCAATTGAAAACTTTTTATATGCTGTTCCTTACAGTGATTACACAGAACATCATTTAAGAAAATATGGATTCCACGGAACAAGTCACTACTACGTTTCAAATGAAGCTGTAAAAATTTTAAATAAAAAAGATTCAAAAATAATCGTTTGCCACTTAGGAAATGGTTCTTCTGTATGTGCAGTTAGAGATGGAAAATCTATTAGTACTTCTATGGGATTAACTCCTCTTGAAGGTTTAGTTATGGGAACAAGAAGTGGAGATATTGATGCTGGAGTAATACCTTATTTAATGGAGAAAAAAGGTTTAAGTCATACTCAAATTATTGATTACCTAAACAAAAAATCTGGAATATTAGGAGTTTCTGGTATTAGTTCTGATTTAAGAGAAGTTATAAAAGCTGCAAATGATGGAGATAAAAGATCAAAAATAGCTATTATTATGTTATGTGACAGAATTAAAAAATATCTTTGTTCTTACGCTGGATTAATGCATGGAGTTGATGCTATTTGCTTTACTGCAGGAATTGGTGAAAACTCTGATTTAATTAGAGAAAAAGTTTGTGAAGGTCTTCAATTTATGGGAATTGAAATAGATACTGAAAAAAATAAAGTTAGAGAAAAAGGTATTAGAGAGATAAATACAAAAGCTTCAAAAACTAAAATTTTTGTAATTCCTACAAATGAAGAGTTGGTTATTGCTCAAGATACTTTCAATCTTGTAAAAAAATAGTCAAATTGTTACAAATTATAAAATTTAAAAAAATTGAGTATTATGTATAATTATTGTACATAATACTTCTTTTACTCAATACTACTGAAATAAGAAAGCTACATTTCGCCACTTTTAGGTGAAATCAATTTTTCTAATCCCCTCTTTTTTCCTCAATTTTGATAAATTATTGCTATACAAATGCTATGTTTTTCAATTATAATCCCTTCTGAAAAGTTTAAAATTGGAAAGGATAACTTAGAAATGGGTTTAATTGAAACTATTAAAGAAAAAGCAAAATTAAAATTAAGAACAATTGTTCTACCTGAGCCAGAAGACGAAAGAGTTCTAAAAGCTACAGAACAAGTTTTAAAAGATAAAACTGCAAACGTTGTTTTAATTGGAAATGCTGATACTATAAAAGCAGATGCTGCTAAACATGGTGCAAATATTGATGGAGCAACAATCATTGATCCTAAAAAATTTGATAATATCAATAAATATATTGATGAGTTAGTTGAATTAAGAAAAAATAAAAACCTTTCAAGAGATGAAGCAACTGAAATTATGTTAAATGAACCAAGATTTTTTGGTTGTATGATGGTAAGACTTGGTGATGCTGATGGTTTAGTTGCGGGTTCAAATTCTCCAACAGCTGATGTATTAAAAGCTGCTATTCAAGTTATCAAAACTGCACCTGGAATAAATACTGTTTCATCTACATTCATTATGGAAACAGCTGATGGTAAATTTGGTGATAATGGATTAATCTTATTTGCAGATTGTGCTGTTATTCCTGAACCAAATGCAGAACAATTAGCTGATATTGCTTGTGCAACTGCTGCAACTGCTGCTAGCGTTGTTGGATTAAATCCAAGAGTTGCTATGTTATCTTTTTCTACAAAAGGAAGTGCTGCACATCCACTAGTAGACAAAGTACAATCAGCTTGTAAAATTTTAGGTGAAAGAAATGTTAATTTCTCATTTGATGGTGAGCTTCAAGCTGATGCTGCTATCGTTGAATCTATTGGTGCAAAAAAAGCTCCTGGTTCAAAAGTTGCTGGACATGCAAATATTTTAGTTTTCCCTGATTTACAATCTGGAAATATTGGATATAAACTTGTTCAAAGATTTGCAGGAGCAGAAGCTCACGGACCAATCGTTCAAGGTTTAAATAAACCAGTAAACGATCTTTCAAGAGGTTGTTCTGTTGAAGATATTGCAAATTTAGTTGCTATTACAGCTACACAAATTAAATAACTATTTACTAAACTAAGGAGAGAAAAATGTTAGTATTCGTTTTAAATGCAGGGAGTTCATCATTAAAATACCAATTAATGAATCCAGTTATTAAAAAAGTTCTTGCATCAGGATTATGCGAAAGAATCGGGATTGATGGTGTTTTAAAGCATGAATATGGTGAAAATGGTCAAAAATTAACTTTAAATGTTCCAATGCCAACTCACAAAGAAGCTATCGAAGCTGTTTTAACAACTTTAACTGCTGGTGAAGGAAAAGTTATTAATTCAATAAATGATATTGATGCAATCGGACATAGAACAGTTCATGGAGGAGAAGAGTTTTCAGGTTCAGTAATGATTACTCCAGAAGTAATTGATACTATGAAAAAATTATCACCATTAGCACCTTTACATAACCCTGCAAATATCTTAGGTATTGAAATTTGCCAACAATTAATGCCAGGAAAACCAAATGTTGGTGTATTTGATACAGCATTCCACCAAACTATGCCTGATTACGCTTATATGTATGCTTTACCATATGAAATGTACACTAAACATGGTATTAGAAAATATGGTTTCCACGGAACAAGTCACTTTTTTGTTTCAAATGAAGCTAGAGGAATGTTAGATAAAAAACATAATACTAGAATTATTGTTTGTCACTTAGGAAATGGTTCTTCTGTTAGTGCTGTTTTAAATGGAAGATGTATTGATACTTCTATGGGACTTACTCCTATTCAAGGTCTAATGATGGGAACAAGAAGTGGAGATGTAGGAGCAGGAGCATTACAATATATGATGAGCCAAGAAAATCTTACTATTGACCAAGCTATTGATATCATGAATAAAAAATCTGGTATTTTAGGAATTTCTGGAAAATCTTCTGATTTAAGAGAAGTTTTACAAGGTATGCAAGATGGTGATGAAAGATGTAGATTAGCAGTTGATATGGTTGCTTATAACATCAAAAAATATGTAGGTTCTTATGTTGCAGCACTTGATGGTATCGATGCTCTTTGCTTTACAGGTGGAATAGGAGAAAATGCAGCACTAATTAGAGAAAAAGTTTGTGCAGGACTTGACTCTATGGGACTTGTAATCGACCCAGTTAAAAATAATAAAAGATCAAATGTTGCAAGAGATATTGCTACAAATGGTTCTGCTTCAAGAATCTTTGTCATTCCTACAAATGAAGAATATGTTATTGCAAATGATACTTATAAAATCGTTTCAGGACAAGCTAGTACTTGCCAATAAATTAAAAGGTGAATTTTCTTCACCTTTTAAACTCCTCTTTTATACCTCAAATTATTAAAAAATTCTTATAATTAATCCTTATAAAACAAATAAAAATTATCATTAATATAAACTTTTACTTTTTTATCAATAAAAAATAAAATTGTGACGCAAACTGTGACAATTTTTTGATATAGTTATATATCAAAATGATAATTGATTTCAAAGTAAGATTTTAAAAAAGGACATAAGTATAAATGGATGATAAAAACCTAGAACTACTACCAGATAAAGATGGATTTTTATTTGAAATAGATGATCATTCTTTGATAATAGAACAAATAGTAATTATAATAATAGGAATATTATTTTTAATAATGATGTGGGGATTTGGGATAGGAGAAGGATTAAAATCCTCAGATGGACATATGTTTAATAGGATTACTGGAACAGTGATATGTGTATTAAGTATTATTTATGGTCTAGTTAAAATTTTAATTTTGAAAAAACAAGTTAAAAAAATTATTTTTTATACAAATAAAATTACTAAAACAATTAATGACAAAAATGTAAGTATTTATTTTTTTAATGAAATTTATAAATGCAATACTATCGGAGTAGGAATGCAAAAATTAAGAAGATATAGCAAATTAAAAAAATATTTTACAATGATATTTATGCCAATTGGTATATTAATTATATACTTTATTCTCATATTAAATTATATTGTTGTAATTGCTTATTATAGAAAAATTATTTTTCCTATTTATAGCATAATTTTAATTGAAAATAGTGATTTAGAAATGATAGTTATTCCTTTTTTAGAAAAGCAACAAAATATAAAAAACTATTTTTCTAAGTATCATAATATAGATATAAAAAAATTAAAAATAACTTGGTTTATACCTGAAAAAAATTAAGAAATAGTAATATAGATAGTATTCATTCCTAAACTAAAAAAGTTAGGAATGAAATTTAAAACTAATAGAATTTATCTTTATATCAATAAGCTTTCAATCCAGTTACAAAATTCATACTGATTTGAGAAACAGCTTCACTTACAAGTTTATCCATAAATTTCTCAAATTTATCCTCTTTTTTCCAAAC
The DNA here is from genome assembly GCF_900187115.1 of Aliarcobacter butzleri. Classification (NCBI taxonomy): domain Bacteria; kingdom Pseudomonadati; phylum Campylobacterota; class Epsilonproteobacteria; order Campylobacterales; family Arcobacteraceae; genus Aliarcobacter; species Aliarcobacter butzleri. The sequence goes on along the minus strand of NZ_LT906455.1, from coordinate 498,588 downwards.
AGGATTTTCAACTTTTGATAACTCTGCCAAAGTTTTTTGAGCAACTGTGATATTTGCAACCTCATCTACTAAACCTACATCTTTTGCTTGTTTTGAAGTGAAGATTTTTGCATCAGCAAATGAAGTATAATTTTTTATATCAAGATTTCTAGCTGTTGCAACATCAGTTATAAACATATTATAAGTATCATCTATCACACTTTGAAGTTGTTTTTCTTCAAACTCTGTCCATTTCCGTGTTGGAGTCCCTGATTCTTTATATTTTCCAGCTTTTACTGTTTGTGTTTGAATTCCTATTTTATCCATAAGCTCTTTAGTGTTTACTCCTTGCATAATAACACCAATAGAACCAACCATACTTCCATGATTTGCGATAATTTTGTCTGCCCAAATAGAAGCGTAATAACTTCCACTTGCTATTACTCCACTTGCATAAACAACTACTGGTTTAATCTGCTTTAACTCTTTTATAGCATAAGCTACTTCAACTGAAGGAGCAACTGCACCGCCAGGACTATCAACAACGAATAAAACACCTTTTATATTTGTATCAGTTTTTGCTTTTTCTATATTTTCTAAAGTTTTAGATACATCTATTATTGGACCAACTAACTCTATTTTTTGCAAATTTGCAGTACTTTTAGTACTAATTCTTTCTTCATCAGAATTAAAAAACACTACATAAATAATAGTTAGAAAAACTATTGTCTTAAAATATTTAGTTATAAAATCCAATATTGCTATAACTGGTGAAAACAGTTTTCTAAAAAACTCAAACATACTCTCCTCCTATAATTACATCATCAACAAATTTTGTATGTAGTATTATTTGCATACAAATATCATTTATATCTTCTATTTTATTTGGTAATTTGAAACTTATCATATCAGCATCAAAACTCTCTTTTAATACACCTTTATTTAGTCCCAATGCCCTACTTCCATTAAAAGTTGCAGCTTTTAAAAGTATTTTTGAAAACTCTACAACATTTTTATCATAATGAGCCATCAAAGCATTTCTTAACTCATCAAACATAGACAAAGAGTTATTTGAACTAAGACCATCAGTTCCAATAGTAAAAGGAATATCTTTTAATCTATCTAAATCCAGTTTTGTATTATTTAAAAGCCTATTTGAAGTAACACAATGATTTATACTTGCACCCAAATCTTTTATTTTTTCTAAGTCGTCATCACTTGCTTCAACACAATGAGTAAAAGATAGGTTTTTAACTTTTGAAAACAAACCTAAAAATTCCATAGGTTTTGAAGTAGCTTTTTCTTGATTTAAAAAGTTTTTAAAAAATTCCAAAAAAGAACCTTCATCTTTATGCAACCACTCAAACTCTTCTTGTGATTCTAAAAAGTGAGAACTAACAGCTAAATTTTCATCTCTTGCTACATTTAAAGCTTCTCTTACTAAAAAAGGATGAACAGAATATGGTGAGTGTATTGCAATTGCAGGAATAAAGTTTTTTGATGCAAATTTTTTTGCATTATTTAATCTACTTCTAAAATCAGCAAAAAGTGTATCAACCATATCAGCTTTTGAACCAATGACCTCACAAAAGAAAACTGTATTAATTGGAGATTTTATACAAGCTTCCATATCAAATGAATATGATGAAATTGCTCCAATTGTTGTAGTTCCAGTTTTTTTTATTTTATTTAATTTTGTTGAAATTAGTTCATTTGTAGCTTTATTTATCAAATCTTCTCTATGTTTTATAACTGAATTTAACCATGAATAAAAATTACCATATTTAAGTGTTGTTGTATTTGCACTAAATTCCAAGTGAATATGAGAGTTTACAAGTCCTGGCATCAATATAGAGTTTTCTTCTAGTTCTTTTATCTCTAAATTGGGATATTTATTTTTTATTTCAAAAAGAGTATCAATTTCTATAAGTTTATCATCAAAAACAACAGCACCATCTTTTATGATTCTGTTATTTTCATCGCAAGTTACTACATAAGAAGCACTTATTGCTTTCATAAAATTATTTGTTTTCTTCTGTTTGAGCTTGAATTTGTGCATTTCTAGCTTGTGCAATAGCTTTTAATTCATTTATCATTTGCATTAAAGCGATTAATCCCATATGATAACCAAATGCACCAAATCCAGAAATAACTCCTGTACTTGCAGCTGCAGTAATTGATTTTTGTCTAAACTCTTCTCTTTTATAAATATTTGAAATATGTACTTCAACAACTGGCATATTAACTGCACTTAAAGCATCTTTTATAGCAATTGAAGTATGAGAATAAGCCGCTGGATTTATCATAATTCCATCAACTGTTCCTAAACATTCTTGAACTCTATCTACAATTTCACCTTCAAAATTTGATTGGAAAAATTCTAATTCAACTCCATTTTGTTCTGCTGCTGTTTGAAGTTGTTGATGAATTTGTTCTAAACTCATATTTCCATAAATATGTTGTTCTCTAATTCCTAACATATTTAAGTTTGGTCCTTGAATTACCGCAATTTTCATAATTATATTCCTTTTATAAATTTTTGGTAAGATTATAATTAAATTATTGTTAAACAATCCATAAAAAGGGAATTTTAGTGAAAAATTTTATTTTAAAAAATGAGAATGCTATATATTTTGAGTGTAAATTTTCTTGTGACAATGTAATTTTTATAAACCTAGAAAAAGATAAATATTTTATTACAGATGCAAGATATACAACAGAAGCAAAAGAGTATGCAAAAAAATGTGAAGTTATTGAATCTTCAAATCCAATAGAAACAGCAAAAGAGATTTTAAAAAAAAATAAAGTTAAAAAAATCGTATTTGATCCAAATGATTTTAGTTTTGCTTCTTATACAAAATTAACTGAAAATTTAAAAACACAGTTTATACAAAAAGAGAACTTTTCAAAATTAAAAAGAATCATAAAAAGTGATAAAGAGATAACTTTACTTAAAAAGGCAGCTGTTGCTGGACGTGAAGGTTTCAAAGAACTTGCAAAATATATAAGAAAAAATGGTTTTAATCAAACTGAACAATTTTTATATTTTAAAGCATTTGAAAAGATGAGTCAAACAGGAAAACTAGATATCTCTTTTGAGCCAATAGTTGCAATAAATGAAAATGCAGCAAAACCTCACGCACTTCCAACTTCAAAAAAATTAAAACTTCATGATTTATTATTGGTTGATGCAGGAATAAAATATAAAAGATATTGTTCAGATAGAACTTGTACAAGTCATGTTGATTTTGAAAATTTCAATTTTAAAAGAGAGCAAAAGTTTAAAAATGCTAAACATCAAAAAGTCTATGATATTGTTTTAAAAGCTCAACTAAATGCTATTACAAATGCTAGAAGTGGTATGAAAGCAAGTGAAATTGATAAATTAACTAGAGATGTTATAGAAAAAGCTGGTTTTGGAAAATATTTTATTCACAGCACTGGTCATGGTGTTGGTCTTGATATTCACGAGTTTCCAAATATAAATTCAAAATCTGATGTAATAATTGAAGATAATATGGTATTTACAATAGAACCTGGGATTTATCTTCCAAATGAATTTGGAGTTAGAATAGAAGATACAGTTGTAATGCAAAATGGTAAAGCTGTAATACTTTAAAATCAAAAAATAGTATAAAATGAGAGAAATTTGAAAAAGAAATTGAGCCCTACTTTAACACTTTTTTATTATTCTAATTTTCCTAAAAAATTCAATAATTCTTCAAAAAAGAAATATTGCGTAACAATCGGTATTGGTGGAAATATTGGAAACACAAAAAAAATATTTGATAAATTAATCTTATGTTTAAAAAAAGATGTAAGATTTACTTTACTTATGACTTCACCACTTCTTAAAAATCCTCCTTTTGGATTTTTGGAACAAAGTGATTTTTTAAATGGTATAATTCGCCTCAAAACAAATCTTTGTCCTAATGCTTTTTTAAAAGCAATGCAAAGATATGAAAAGAAATTCGGAAGAAAGCGATCCTTTCAAGATGCGCCTAGAACCTTAGATATAGATATTATATTTTTTGATAATAAGAAAATAGATACAAAAAATCTTATTATCCCTCACAAAAATTGGGCAAATAGAGAGTCAGTGATTATTCCTTTAAAACATATGCAAAACAACTAAATTGTTGTAAATACAGTTCTAAAAAAGAACTTTTTAAAGGTAAAAAGATGAACAAAAATAAAAAAATCGTTGTAGGAATGTCAGGTGGAGTTGATTCATCTGTTACTGCGTTATTATTAAAACAACAAGGATACGATGTTGTTGGACTATTTATGCGTAACTGGGAGTATGGAATTAAAGGTAGCCAATGTCCTAATCGTATAGAATTTGAAGATGCAAAAAAAGTTGGTGCATTAATAGGGATTGAAGTAAGAGGAAAAGACTTCGTAAAAGAGTACAGAGATAGAGTTTTTGATGTATTTTTAGAAGGTTTAAAACAAGGTCTAACACCAAATCCTGATATTTTATGTAACAAAGAAATAAAATTTAATGTATTTTTAAATGAAGCAAAAAGTATGGGTGCAGATATGATTGCAACTGGGCATTATGCAAAAATTGCAAAATATAAAGATCATTTTGTGCTAGACACTCCAAAAGATAATACAAAAGACCAAAGTTATTTTTTACACGCATTATCAAGTGAACAATTATCACACGCTATGTTTCCACTTGGAGATTTAACAAAAAAAGAAGTTAGAGAAATAGCAAGAGCTCATAATCTTCCAGTTAGTGATAAAAAAGATAGTACAGGAATTTGTTTTATTGGAAATCAAAAATTTGATGAATTTATTACTCAACACTTACAAGCAATTCCAGGTGATATTTTAGATGAAAATGGAAAAGTTATAGGAAAACACAAAGGTCTTGTTTGTTATACATTAGGTCAAAGAAAAGGTATTGGTCTTGGTGGTATCAAAGGCAATGAAAGTGAAAACAATACGCACAAACCTTGGTTTGTAGCTTCTAAAGATGTAGTAAATAATACATTAACTATTGTTCAAGATACAAATCATCCACTACTTATGAGTAAAACTGTAGAAGCAAGCCATATGCATTGGGTACTTGAAGAAGCACCTAAAGTTGGTGATAAATTAATGGCACAAGTTAGATATAGACAACAAAAACAAGCTTGTACAGTGGTTGAAGCAAATGAGGAAAAAGTAGTAGTTGAGTTTGATAATCCTCAAAGAGCTGTAACATTAGGACAAAGTCTTGTTTTATATTCAGGTGATTACTGTCTTGGTGGTGGCTTTATAAGTTTCTACAAATAAAAAGGCAAAGAATGAGCAAAAAAAAAGTAATGGTTGGAATGAGTGGGGGAATTGATTCTTCAGTTACTGCTTATATGTTACAAAATGAAGGATATGAAGTTGAAGGAATTTATCTAAAACTTCATAATCGAACTGACGGTTACCATGAAAAAAATTTAGGTTATATTGAAGATGTAGCTAAATTTTTAAATATCAAATACTATATATTAGACTTAGCTGATAAGTTTTCAAAAGAAGTTTATGACTATTTTGTTGATTCTTATCTAACTGGAACAACTCCAAATCCATGTGTAAAATGCAATCGTCAAATAAAATTTGGAGCTATGCTTGATTTTGCAAAACAACATGGAGCTTCATATTTAGCAACTGGACATTACGCAAAAACTGATGGTAAGTTTTTTTATGAAGCTGATGATAAAACAAAAGACCAAAGCTATTTTTTATCACAAGTAGATAAAGATGCCCTAAAATATATGATGTTTCCTTTAAGTACTTATAAAAAAGAAGATATTGTAAAATTTGGTGCAAAGCTTGATGTTGCTTACAAAAAAATTACTGAAAAAAGTGAATCTCAAGAAATCTGTTTTGTTGAGACAGTTTACACTGATGTTGTAAAAAAACATGCAAACATTGACCAAGAAGGTGATGTTTTAGATGAAAATGGAAAAGTTGTTGGAAAACATAAAGGTTTTGCACACTATACAATTGGAAAAAGAAGAGGATTTACAGTTAAAGGTGCTCAAGAGCCACACTTTGTTACAAAACTAAATCCAAAAGATAATACTATTGTTGTTGGTAAAAAAGAAGCTTTAGAAGTAAATGAAGTTGTTGGAAATAATCTAAATATGTTTATTGATGATACTAAATTTTCATGTAATGTAAAACTAAGATATCGTTCAGTTTCAACACCTTGTGAAGTGCAAATAAAAGATGAAAAAGCTTATATCACTTTAAAAGAACCAGTTTATGGAGTTGCAAAGGGGCAACTTGCTGTTTTTTATCATGAAGAGAAAGTAATTGGAAGTGCTTGGATAGAGAGTACCAAGTAGCTTTTTAAGTTAATAATTTAGGAGAATCTCCTAAATTATTTTATATTAGAATGTGTATTCTATAGTTGCAATCCATTTATCGTAATCAGGTTCATCATTAAGGCTAGTTTCTGTATCAACATTTACATATAAAAGTGAAGTTGCTAAAGATTCACTAAATGCATAACTTGCAGATAAGTTTAACTCATTTTCTTTGATTCTATTAGTATCATATTTTGTTTGTCCGTATAATGCTCCAAAAGTAACATCAGATATTGTATATCCTAAACTTCCATATACAGTTTTAGCATCAGGATCATAATTGTGATTTCCATCTTCAAATGGAGAGATATTATCTCCTGCTAAGTCCATTCCTCCTGCACCAGCATCTTTATCAGTTTTTATATATCCAACAGCAGCAGTAAATCCATCAATTTCAGTATTTAACTCAATATGAGCAATAGAACCATCTTCCATTTGAGTATCTGTAATATTATCATCATCTGTATCTATTAAAAATTTGCTATCAGCATTTGTTTGAGCATAATGAGCAATTAAACCAAAATAATCTGTACTAAATGTAGTTTTTAAACCATACCAATCAACTAAATCTGGAGCAGAATAATAATATGGATTTAATTCAACACCTGTAAATCCTGTATATTTGATGTCCGCTACATAAGCACCTTTATTTTCATTAATTTTCCAGAAATCTTCGCTTAATTCAGATGTTGATTCAGCTTTTCTTTTTGTCCATCCTAATACTATTGTTGTATCAGGAACTGCAGTAATTCCTGCAACAACTGCTTCATGGTAATCACTTAACCATTCAAGATCAATTGCTTGTCTACCAGCACTTACGAAAAAGGCATCATTTGCATATTTTAAATACCCTTCTGTCATTAAAGCATTATTTTCAAAAGGTGCAATACCAGATTTTCTATCATCGTTATTGATTTCACCTAAATCTAAATTACCTTTGAATTCCGCTTTTGCACTAAATCCATATAAAGATGCAGTTTCATATCCAATAGTAGCATTACCATTTAAATATCCAGCTTTTCCTACTTGTTTAGTTGGGTCATAGCTAGGTTGTGTACCACTATAATCAATATGTTTACCATATAATCCTAAACTTCCTGAAGCTTTCCCACTTTTAAAAGCATCATCAAAAGTTTTTACTTCATTTGCAAATACAAATGAAGAACTTAAAACTAATCCACAAGTAATTAAACTTAATCTTTTCATTCTGTGTTTCCTTTTAATTAGAATTTTTTTGTTTTAGAAGAACAATCAAATTATATTATCAATTAAACAATTTTTCTTAGTTTTTCTGTATAAAAAATATACTTCATCAAAAAAATACTAATAATTGATAAGCATTATCATTGTATAAGCTATTTGCTTAAGATTAAATTAATTTTTAGTTAATTATTCATTAATCTTTAAAATAAATTTATTAAGTACATTTTCGATAATATTTCTTCTTAATCAAATGTAAGGAAATTTTTATGTCAAATTTTAAACTTTTTAGTGGTTCAGCTAACCCTGAATTTGCAAAAAAAGTGGGTGAATACTTAGGTATGCCTGTATCTGATGCCACTTTAAATAAATTTAGTGATGGTGAGATATCTGTTCAAATCACGGAAAGTGTTAGAGGACAAGATGTATTTATAATCCAACCAACATGTGCACCAACTAATGATAATTTAATGGAATTATTAATAATGGTAGATGCACTTAAACGTTCAAGTGCGAAATCTATCTCTGCTGTTGTTCCATATTATGGTTATGCAAGACAAGATAGAAAAGCAGCTCCAAGAGTTCCAATTAGTGCAAAACTAGTTGCAGATTTACTTGAGGCAGCAGGAATTACAAGAGTTGTAACTATCGATTTACACGCAGCACAAATACAAGGATTTTTTAATATTCCAGCTGATAACTTATTTGGTTCAATTTTATTTGTAAACTATATAAGAAGTAAAAATTTAAAAAATCCAATCATTGCAAGTCCTGACATTGGAGGAGTTGCTAGAGCTAGATTATATGCAGATAAATTAGGTTATGATTTAGTAATAGTTGATAAAAAAAGAGAAAAAGCAAATGTTGCTGAAGTTATGAATATCATTGGTGAAGTAAAAGGTAAAGATGTTATTTTAGTAGATGATATGGTTGATACTGCTGGAACTTTAGTAAAAGCTGCAGAAGTATTGAAAAAAAGAGGTGCAACTTCTGTTATGGCTTGTTGTACGCATGGAGTTTTAAGTGGTCCTGCTTATGATAGAATTGAAAAAGGTGAACTTGATGAGCTTGTAATTTCAGATACTATCCCTGCAAAAAAAGAGATAAAAAAAATAACAGTATTAACAGCTTCTGCAATAATAGGAGAAGCAATTAGACGAATTCATAATAATGAATCTGTTAATTCTATTTTTAACAATTAACTATTCGTTAATATTCTTCTAATAAAAATTATCATAAAATTATTATTAGAAATAAAATTTTTTAAAGAAAGGAAAGTTTATGAAAAAAGTATTATTATCAACAATTGCTTGTGCTTCTTTAGCATTAGCTGCAAATAGTGATTACAAATATGAAATTACTCCATTAATCGGTGGAGTTTTAACTGAAGGAAATACAGGTTTAGAGAAAAACTATGCTAACGCTGGTTTATCTTTTGGATTTAATCAATTTGATTCATTTATCGATCAAGTAGAATTAGGGTTTTTAAGAACTCTTGAAGACGTTGATGGAAAAGGAAACTTTAGTAATAGAGATACAGGAGTAACAAGAGTATTTGCTAACTTAGTAAAAGACTATGATTTAACTTCTGATTTATCTTTATATACATTAGTTGGAGCTGGAGTTGAGTTCTTTGATAATGAATTTGAAGACAATAAAAATGGTTTATTTGGTAACTACGGTGTAGGAGTAAAATATAATTTAGCTGAAAGACTAGCTTTAAAATTCGATGTTAGACATTTAATTGAAGTTGATCATGGAGATAATACATTATTATACACAGTAGGATTATCAGTTCCATTTGGAGAAGTTTCAAAACCAGCTCCAGTTGCTGAAAAACCAGCTCCAGTTGCTACTCCAGTTGCTGCTCCAAAAGATTCTGATGGTGATGGTGTTATTGATAATTTAGATGAATGCCCAAATACAATGAAAGGTGCAAAAGTTGACAATATTGGTTGTATGACTTTAGTTAACTTAAATATCAACTTCGATACTGATAAATCAGTAATTAAAGACTCTTACAATTCAAGAATTAATGAATTTGCAAAAGTTATGAAAGCTGATCCAAAATTAAAAGCAAACATTGAAGCTCATACAGATTCAGTTGGAACAGATGCTTATAATCAAAAATTATCAGAAAGAAGAGCTACATCTGCTGTTAATGCTTTAGTTGCAGCTGGTGTTGAAAAAGATAGAATTAAAGCTGTTGGATATGGTGAGTCTAGACCAATCGCTTCTAATGATACAGTTGAAGGTAGAGCTGAAAACAGAAGAGTTGAAGCTGTAATGGTTAAATAATTTAACTGTTTTTCTTTTTTAAAGGGTTAGAAAATATTTTCTAACCCTTTTTTATTGCCTAATTTTTATTTGATAACTTCGTATCCAGCATCTACTATTACATCAGATAAAGTTTGTTCTGATATATCTTTTGACATTTTAACTGTAACATTTTTAGAAGCTAAATCAACTTCAACACTATCAACACCATCAATTGCACTAACCACTTTTTCAACTCTTGCTTTACAATGTCCGCAAGTCATTCCATCAACTTTTAAAATTTTTTCCATTTTATCTCCTTTTGAAATATTGTTTTTTTCTAATAAATTTTTACTAATTCTTGGTTCAAATAACTTTAATCTTAAAGCATTTAAAACAACCGTCACACTACTTAAACTCATAGCTGCACCTGCAAACATTGGACTTAATTTCCAACCAAATATTGTATAAAATACTCCTGCAGCTAAAGGAATACCTATTATATTATAAAAAAATGCCCAAAATAGATTTTGTTTTATATTTTTTATAACTGCATTACTTAATTGTATTGCTTTTACGGCATCTAATAAATCACTTTTTACAAGTACAATATTTGCAGATTCTATTGCTATATCAGTTCCAGCTCCTATTGCGATTCCTACATCTGCTCGAACTAAAGCTGGTGCATCATTTATTCCATCACCAATCATTGCAACTTTTTTACCTAAACTTTGAAGTTTTTGTATCTCTTTTTCTTTATCTTGAGGTAAAACTTCTGCTATTACATTATTTATATTTATTTGTTTTGCTATTGCATTTGCTGTTTTATAATTGTCACCTGTTAGCATTATTACTTCTAAGCCCATTTTTTCAAACTCTAAAATAGCATCTTTGCTTGTTAGTTTTACAACATCAGAAATAGCAATCAATCCTAAAACTTCATTCTCATCTGCAATAAATATTGGTGTTTTAGCTTCATTTGCCAGCTTTTCACTCTTTTCATAAAATAAATCTAAAGAGATATTTTTGCTATCTAATAATTTTTTATTTCCAATATAAAAAACTCTATCTTCAACTTTTGCTTTTATTCCTAAACCATTAAGTGCTTCAAAATCAGTTGCGTTTAAAAGTTCGATTGCTTTTTCTTGTGCTTTTTTCAATATTGCATCAGCTAAAGGGTGTTCTGAGTTTTTTTCAATTGTTGCACATAATTGAAGTAATTTATCTTGAGTAATTTTTTCACTTGTAAAAATATCAGTTATTTGAGTTTTTCCTTCAGTTATAGTTCCTGTTTTGTCAATAACAACTGTATTTATAGTGTGAGCTATCTCTAAAGATTCTGCACTTTTAATTAATATTCCATTTTGAGCACCTTTTCCTGTTCCAACCATAATAGCTGTTGGTGTAGCAAGTCCTAAAGCACAAGGACAAGAAATAACTAAAATAGCAATACCAATAGATAAAGCAAATTCAAATGAATATCCTAAAAACAACCATGTAACAGTTGCAAGTATTGATATAACTATAACTGTTGGTACAAAAATAGCACTTATTCTATCTGCAAGTTTTGAAATAGGAGCTTTTGAAGAACTTGCTTCTTCAATCAATTTTATAATTTGTGATAAAACTGTATCTTCTCCCAGTTTTGTAACTTCAAATTTGAAAGAACCAGATTTATTTATACTTGCACCTATTACTTTATCTCCAACTTTTTTAGAGACTGGCAAACTCTCACCTGTTAACATTGACTCATCAATAGAACTATTTCCAAAGATAATAACACCATCTGTTGGAACGATATTTCCAGGTTTTACAATAACTATATCTTTTAAAACAAGTTCATCAACAGGAATTTCAATCTCTTGATTATTTCTTAAAACTAAAGCTGTTTTTGGAGTTAAATTTATAAGTTTGTTTATAGCTTCGCTAGTATTTTCTTTTGCTCTTGCTTCTAAAAACTTTCCAAGTGTTATTAAAGTTAAAACAATAGCTGCTGATTCAAAATATAAATCATGAGAATATTGTATCACCATATCTATATCATTATTTCCTAAACCATAACCTATTTTATAGATTGAAAATACTCCATAAATCATAGCTGCACTTGTTCCAATAGCTATCAAAGAGTCCATATTAGGAGAACCTTTATATAAGGTTTTAAATCCTACTTTATAATATTTGATGTTTATAAAAACTATTGGTAAAGCTAATAAAAATTGAGTAAAAGCAAAAATTATAGCATTTGAATATCCATGAAATAAATGAGGAAGATACCAATTTAACATATGTCCCATTGATATATAAAATAATGGTATCGCAAAAATAAAAGATATAATTAATCTATTTTTCAATTCATTAGTTTCTATTTTACCAAGATTATCTTCTGTTGAATTTTTTTGAGTTTTTTTACCATTTTCAACTAAAAATGCTTCATAACCTGCATCTTGAACTTTTTTGATAATTGTTTCATTATTAAGTATATTTTCATCATATTTTACAATCATACTATTATTTAGTAAGTTGACATTAACTTCATTTATTCCTTCTAATTTTTTTACATTTCTATCAACAGCAGTAGAACAAGCAGAGCAAGTCATACCCTTTATGTCAAATTTTTGTGATTTCATAAATATCCTTATTATTTATCAAGAATTTTTGATAATACTTGGGTGATTTCATCAATTTTATTATTAGCATCACCACTATTTACTGCTTCTAAAACACAATGATTCATATGTTGTTTCAATATTAATAAATTTGCTTTTTTTACCAAAGAAGAAACTGCAAAAATTTGATTTGATACATCAATACAATATCTTCCATCTTCAAGCATCTTTATAATACCTTCTATTTGTCCTTTTGCTGTTTTAAGAGCCTGAACAGCTTTTTGTTTTTCTTCATTCACTTTTAACTCCTAAGTTACATATACCCTACCCCTAGTGGGCAGGGTATATGGAATTGTAAATCACTTTAGTTAAAATGTCAATATAACAATAAATTTTTTTAACAAAAAACTTACTATAAATTAGATATAATCGCTAAATTTTAAGAAAACAAGAAACAATTAATAGGAAAAAACTTGCAAAAAAATATTAGAAATTTTAGTATTATTGCACATATTGACCATGGTAAATCAACACTAGCTGATAGAATCATTCAAGAGTGTGGAGCGATTGCTGATAGAGAAATGACTTCACAAGTTATGGATACAATGGATATCGAAAAAGAAAGAGGTATCACAATAAAAGCTCAAAGTGTTAGACTTGATTATATAAAAGATGGTCAAAAATATGTTTTAAACTTAATTGACACTCCAGGTCACGTTGATTTTTCATATGAAGTTAGTCGTTCTTTAGCTTCATCAGAAGGTGCTTTACTTATAGTTGATTCAACGCAAGGTGTTGAAGCACAAACTATTGCAAATGTTTATATTGCTATGGATAATGATTTAGAGTTACTTCCAGTAGTTAATAAAATAGATTTACCAAGTGCTGATCCTATAAGAGTTTTAGAAGAAGTTGAAGAAGCTATTGGACTTGATTGTACTTTACACAATTTAATTTCTGCAAAAACTGGTCTTGGAGTAAAAGACTTGATTGATTCAATAGTTGATAGAGTTCCAGCACCAACAGGAGATGAAGATGCTCCAACAAAAGCACTTATTTATGACTCTTGGTTTGATAACTATCTTGGAGCTTTAGCACTTGTAAGAGTTTACGATGGAAGTATCAAAAAAGGTCAAAAAATAAAACTTATGAATACAAAAGTTGAACATCAAGTATTAAGTTTGATGTATCCACACCCAATAAGAAGACAAGATGCAAATGAGATAAAAACTGGTGAAATAGGTATTGTTGTACTTGGTCTTAAAACTCTTGATGGAATAGCAGTTGGTGATACGATGACTGATGCAAAAACACCAACACAAGAGCCAATTGATGGATTTGAACCAGCTAAACCTTTTGTATTTGCAGGAATTTATCCAATAGAAACTGATAAATTTGAAGATTTAAGAGAAGCTTTAAATAAATTAAAATTAAATGACTCTTCTATCTCTTTTGAACCTGAAAGTTCAGCGGCACTTGGAAGTGGTTTTAGAACAGGATTCTTAGGTATGCTTCATATGGAAGTTATCAAAGAAAGATTAGAAAGAGAGTTTGATTTAGACTTGATAGCAACTGCACCAACTGTTATTTACCAAGTTGAAAAAAGCAATGGTGAAACAATAGAGATTCAAAATCCTAGTGAATTACCTGAGCCAAATTATATAAAAACAATATTTGAGCCTTATGTAAAAGCTACTATTTTAGTTCCTGATGAGTTTTTAGGAAATGTTATCAAACTTCTAAATGATAAAAGAGGAATCCAAATAAAAATGGATTATATTGGAAAAAGAGTATTACTAGAATATGATTTACCAATGAATGAAATCGTAATGGATTTTTATGATAAACTAAAATCAACTACAAAAGGTTATGCTTCATTTGATTATGAGCCAGTTGGATTTAGACCAGGAAACTTAAAAAAACTTGATGTTAGAGTTGCAGGAGATGTTGTTGATGCTTTATCAATAATAGTTCCTGAAGATAAAGCTGTTTCAAAAGGAAGAGAGTTTGTAAAAGCACTAAAAGAACTTATTCCTAGACAACTTTTTGAAGTTGCAATACAAGCAAGTATTGGAAGTACGATTATTGCAAGAGAAACTGTAAAATCTATGGGGAAAAACGTAACTGCAAAATGTTATGGTGGAGATATTACAAGAAAAAGAAAACTTCTTGAAAAACAAAAAGCTGGTAAAAAAAGAATGAAAGCCATTGGAAAAGTTAATGTACCTCAAGAAGCATTTATGGCAGTTTTAAAAATATAATTTCATCTTTTGGCAAATTTCTTTGTCAAATTAATAATTTAAATGCTCACGTACTTTTAGTACGTTGCGCTTTAAATTCTCTCTTTTTCTTGAACTTCACTCAAAATCTAAAACTCTATTTTAAAAATTTATCTATTATATCTATTCTTCTATATAATATTTTGTCTTACACACTTCACATTCTTGATATTTTCCATATCCATAATGATTTCTTAATATTAAATGAATTGATTTTTTACTTGATTCCCAACAAATTGGACAAAATGGAATATTATCACCTTCTTTTAAATAAAACTTACCATCAAAAGATAAAGATTCTTTTTCTTTTAATCTTTCATTTAATTCTCTAATTGCTTCATCTTTATCAATTAAATCCACTTTAATATCTGCAAGTTCCATTTTTAAATCTGCCAAAGAACTAATTAATTCTGCCAATTTCAATTTCGTTTCTGCTTCACCTAAAGAACTAGCACTATCGCTAATAAGTTTTGCAATATCCATTGATGTTTTTAAATGAGAAAATGCTGTTCCAATTATTGTTAAATCCATAAGTTTCCTTCTAAATAATTTCAATCATTATATCAAAATCTGAACTACGCTCTTAAAATGTGAGCATTTTAAAAATAGCGAACGCTTTTCTTTTGTTTCTTTTCTTTACTAAAAAGAAAAGATACATAATATATGATACTATTTATCTCATGATTTGCCTAACTTGTAAAAACCTATCATTTGAAATTATTTGCAAAGATTGTCAAAAAAATCTTTTAGTACCATCTTTTCATAAAAGAGAAATAGAAGATGGATTTTTCAACTACTCTTTTTACTCTTTATCCGAACTTGAAGATTTGATAAACTCAAAATACTATTTTTATGGAGATAGAGTTTTTAATATTTTGGCAAAACTCTCTTTTGCTAAATTTGCATTAAATTTTGATTTTCCTTCTGAAGTTTTAGCCATTCCTATTGATGACCATACAAGACATGATTTTTCGCACTGCGCAATCTTGGCAAAACATCTAAAATCAAAAATAATCAAACCAAAATACAACTCATTAAAAGCTACAAATATAGTTAAATATGCAGGAAAAAATTTGGAATTTAGACAAAAAAACTCAAGAAAATTTCAAATAAATAACCTCTCAGATAAATTTGTAATTTTATGTGATGACTTAATCACAACGGGAACTACAATAATTCAAGCAAAAAAAGCTTTGGAGAAAAAAAATAATCAAATATTATTTTCTTTAACCCTAGCTGATGCAAAACTTTAGTATAATTTATTGAAATTGGAACTAAGTTAAAGGACTAAAATAGTGATTGGAATAATAGATTATAATATGGGAAATTTGGCAAGTGTTTACAATGCCTGTCATTTACTTGATGCAAAGGCAACTATTGTTAAAAAACCTGAAGATTTAAAAAATTTTAATCGAGTTATTTTACCTGGTGTTGGAGCATATAAAGATGCAATGGAACATCTAATCAAAACAGGTATGAACGAAGCTATTTTAGAATTTGCAAAAAGTGGAAAACCAATGATTGGAATTTGTCTTGGAATGCAACTTTTATTTGAAAGTTCACAAGAATTTGGTCATACAGATGGTTTGGGTTTAATTGATGGAGTTGTAGTAAAATTTGATAAATCAAAAATGAATGAAGACTTCAAAATCCCACACATGGGTTGGAATACAATTGTAAATAAAGAACACCTTTTATTTGAAGGACTTCATAATCCATATTTATATTTTGTTCACTCTTATCACGCCGTAACGAACGAAAAAAATATAATTGGTAAAACAACTTATGGATATGAATTTGCAAGTGCAGTAAACAAAGATAACATTTATGGTTTTCAACCACATCCTGAAAAATCTCACGATAATGGATTGAAAATTTTGAAGAATTTTATGAGCCTTAATTAATTTAAAAAAAAGGATTTTGTATGAAAACTATTGCAATTAGTGGTGCTAATGGATTTGTAGGAACAAGTTTAACAAACTTTTTCTCAAGCTTTGGGTATAAAATCGTACCTTTATCAAGAGATATTTTAAACAATAAAAGTAAATTAGAAGAAGTACTAAATTCTACTGATATTGTGATAAATCTTGCAGGTGCAAATATCATAAATAGATGGAGTGAAACTTATAAAAAACTTCTTTATTCTAGCCGAATTGATACAACTTCAAAAATAGTAAATGCAATAAGTAGTATTTCAAACAAACCAAAATTACTTATTTCAACTTCTGCTGTTGGAATCTATGATAATAAATCAATTTATGATGAAAATGGCTCTTTTTCAAATGATTTTTTATCAAATCTTTGTCAAGATTGGGAAAAAGGAGCTTTAAAAGCAAAAAGTGAGGCAACAAAAGTTGCTATTTTTAGATTTGGGATTGTTATGGGAAAAGATGGTGGAGCATTACAAAAAATGATTACTCCATTTAAATTTGGTCTTGGTGGAACAATAGGAAGTGGAAAACAAGCTTTTTCTTTTATTCATATAAATGATTTATTAAATGCTTACAAATTCGTTATAGAAAACGATTATCATGGAGTATTTAACCTAACAGCACCAACACCAACAACAAATAAAGGTCTAACTCTTGCTTTAGGAAAAACACTAAAAAGACCTACTATACTTCCAGTACCAGAGTTTGTTTTAAAACTTATTTTTAGTGAAGGAGCACGTGTTTTAACAGATGGACAAAGTGCAATTCCAAAAAAATTATTGGATTTAGGATTTGAATTCAAATTTAAAACAATAGAAGAAACAATAGAAAATTTATGTAGTTAAGGATTTTGTTAATGGATATATTACCAGCGATTGATTTAAAAGATGGAAAAGCAGTAAGACTAAGTAAAGGTTTAATGGATAGCGCAAAAATCTATTCTGATGAGCCTTGGCAAGTGGCACTTAGATTTGAAGAATTAGGTTCAAAATGGGTTCATATTGTTGATTTAAATGGAGCATTTGCTGGAAAACCTGCAAACTTAGAGCAAATCAAAAAAATTAGAGAAAATTGCAATTTAAAAATTGAACTTGGTGGTGGAATAAGAGATGAAGAAACTATCAAAATGTACCTTGAACTTGGTGTTGATAGACTGATTCTTGGTTCAATTGCAGTAAAAGATCCAATTTTTGTAAAAAAAATGGCTTCAAAATATCCAATTGCTGTTGGAATTGATGCGATGAATGGAATGGTTGCAGTTGAAGGTTGGGCAGAAGTTTCAACTATGAAAGCAACTGATCTTGCACGTGAGTTTGCAAATGCAGGTGTTCAAGCGATTATTTGTACAGATATTAGTAAAGATGGAATGCTTTGTGGAGTAAATGTTGAATTTACGGAGTCTATTGCTCTTGCAAGTAGTGTTGACACAATTGCTAGTGGTGGAGTAAAAGATATTCAAGACATCATAAATTGTAAAGCAAATGGAAATATTTCTGGTGTTATTGTAGGTAAAGCATTTTATGAAGGAACTTTAGATTTAGAAGAAGCTTTCAAAATTTTATAAATATATATAAAAATTATTAAAACAAAAATAATTTTATGCTATTATATTTTAGAAATAAGAAGGGGAAAATATGAGCTCGAATAAAAAAATTACTCTTATAATTTTTACTATGATTTCGATACTTGCTGTAATTATAATAATATTAGTTGCACTTGGCTCGAGACATAGTGGATATGACGGAGCAAAAAAAAGAGCCTATTTAACTGCCCAGTTAGTAAAAAATTCTTTAACTAGCCATATGATAAATGGTACTATGCATCAAAGAGATACTTTTTTAAGTAGCTTAAATAACTTACAAGGAATTAAAGAACTTTGGGTTGTGAGGTCAAAAAGTGTTAGTGAACAATTTGGAAATTCTTTATTAGCAACAGAAAAAGCAAGAGATAATATCGATTTAGATGTACTAAAAAATGGTAAAGAAAAGGTTATTGTAAATGAGACTTTTAAAGATGCTACTTTAAGAATCACTATTCCATATACAGCTTCATCTCTTGATAAACCTAATTGTATGTCATGTCATAATGCACAAGAAGGGCAAGTTTTAGGTGCTATTTCTTTAACTTTTGATATTCAAGAAGATAGAATTTCAAATATTGTTATATTGATAAATGTTGTTGCGACAATCTCAGTTTTCTTAATCCTTATTTTAATATATTTAAGAAAAAAGATAACTCCTTTTACAAACTCATTTGATTCTATAACTGAAACTTTAAAACAAGTTCATGAAGGTGATTATTCAGTTAGAGTTAAAGAAGGTGTATTAAAAGAGGATAAAGAAGCTTCAATCTGGTTAAATGAATTAATCGAAAAACTTGAAACAGTCTTAACAGGTATTGAAAAAAATCTTACATCATTTGTTCATAATAGAGCTACAATTTTTAGTAATGATAAACTTTTAACAGCAAAAGAGATTATTGAAGATATAACTGAAATTTACAACTATAAAAAAACTATCGAAACAGATTTAACAAAAGAAGATATTTTTTATAGATTAATTCAAGTTTTGAAAAATAAACTAAATATTGAATCTTTTTATATTTTTGAAACAGATTTAATAAAAGATGAAAGAAAAACAATATATCCACTAATAGAAGTAGAAAAACCTTGTTGCGTTATTTCAAAAGGTATAAAATCTGGTTGTAGAGCTGAAAGAACAAATACGATTGTCTCTTCAGAAAACTTCCCTGAGATTTGTAGAATTGCAAAATGTTCAGGTGAAACAAATCATATTTGTATTCCATTTTTAATAAATGAGCAAAAAAATATTGTTATTCATATAGTTTGTAAAGATAAAGATAGTTTACAAAATACTAAATATCAAATAGGAATAATCAAAAAATATTTAGAAGAGACAAAACCTATTTTAGAAAGTAAACTTTTAATGGATGCATTAAGAGAAAAAAATTTAGTTGATGGATTAACAGGACTTTATAATCGTAGATATTTAGACGAATTTATTGAGAAGAAATTGCCTCACGAATCTCAAGATGGTTCAAAATTTGCAATTATGTTTTTAGATATTGACTACTTCAAAATGATAAACGATACTTATGGACATGATGCAGGTGATGCAATATTACAAAAATTATCAGATACGATGAAAGCTTCTATTTCTGAAAATGAGTTTATTGTTAGATTTGGGGGAGAAGAATTTTTAATTATTATGAAAAACCCAACTGAAAGTAGTGCAAGAGAACTTGCAACAAAAATAAATCAAGAGTTTGCAAAACTTGTATTTAATTATAATGGGCAAGCATTTAGTAAAACTGTAAGTATTGGATACTCTTTCTTCCCTGATGATGCTGACCAAATTTGGAAATGTATCAAATATGCAGATATATCTTTATATGAAGCAAAAGAAACAGGAAGAAACAAAATAGTAAGATTCCAAAAAGAGTTCTTAAAAAGTGCGGATAAAAAGAGTTATTAATACTCTTTTTATCCTAAGATTTCTTCTTTTATACACCAATTTTTTAAAGAATTGCCTACTTGAAGTGGGACGTTTCTTTCTTTACAAAAAATATCAAAATAATCCAAAGATTTTTCAAAGCTGTTTTCTAAACAATATTTAGCTAAATCTATAATTTCAATATTTCCAAAATAGCAAGCACCAAAAGGGTTATCTTTTGTGATTACTACCTCACTTTCATTTACAAAACCATCTTTTACAACTGCTTTTTTTTCTATTCTTGGAACTTTTTTTTCTAATTCATTTTTATCTTGAGGCCAAGTTTGTCTATTTTGCCAAAAAAGAGTATTAAATCTTTTTTCTAATATATAAAACTCTTTTCCAACTTTTGTAAACTTATCAAAGATAAACTCTACTCTACTTTTATAAAAATCAATTGCAACTTTTTGTTCTATTTCACTTTTATTTAAAATTGTGTTTATTACAAATGGAGCAATACTTGACATACTCATAGCTTGAAAAGCACCATTTCCAGAAAGTGGGTCAATACTTGATGCACTATCTCCAACTAACATCATCTTATTATTTATTATCTTTTTATGAATTTTACAAAATGAGTCTCTTTTTACTAATTTTCCAACAACTTTATAGTTATTTAAACTCCAAAGTTCTATATTTTGTTCTTGCAAAATTTTTAGCATATCCTCAAAACAATTAACTTTATTTGCTAGTTCTTCATCACAAGAAAACTGAATATATCCTCTTTTATTTCCAACATAAGCTTGCCAAATCCAACCATCTTTTACTGAATCAATAGAAGTTTGATTTTCATTTATATCTTCAAGTTCTAACTCTTGTAAAAGAGAAAAACTTTTTGGACCACAAATATATTCATCTTTAAAAGGTGTAAATCTTCCTCTTGCATCAACAACAAAATCTGCAATTAAGTCGTATTTCTTTTCATCTATTTTATAAACGATTTTTGGCTTTTCATCTAAATAATCAACTGAACCAATAACTTTTGCTTCAATGATTTTTATTTGATACTCTTTTAAATCTTCCAATAAACTTTTATCAAATATACTTCTATTTACAACAAATTCATAATTTACTTTATGTGTTTTACTTGCCCAATTTGAGTTTCGTAAAGATTGTTCAACTAAAAGTTTTGAAGCTTTTATACAACCTAATGAGATAAGTCCCTCTTTTGTTTTTTGGCTAAATCCTTCGTAAGCGGTAAATGGTCTTTTTTTATAAATAACAGTTACATCAAAACCTAATTTTTTAAGTCCAATAGCAGTAGAACTACCTGCAATTCCAGCACCAAGTACAACTATTTTTTTATTACTATTCACTTAATAATCCTTTTTGAAAACTCTTCGATTATTTCAATTTTGCTAAAACCCTTTTTTATATAAGAGCAAAACTCTTTTGTAAATTTTGCAACTGCAACACTTGAACCTGCAACATTTTTTACAGTTGAAAAAGGATTTGCACCAAAAAATAGTTTTTCTTTATCTAAAACAACTACTTTATCATCCATACATTTTCCTTCTGAAGTTACTTTTATAACATTTTCATAAGAAGCTGGATAAACAAATTCTTGCCCAGATTTTGGATAAGAAGAGATGATTACAACACCTTTTTTTATAAATTCACGACATAACTCTTCAATCTCTTTATAGTTTGTTTTTAGACCTAAACTCATACTTATTACATCAACTTTTTTATCTTTTAGATAATTTAATGCACCAAAAATATGATGAGGAGTTGTTGATAAATTTTCATTAAAAACTTGAATGTCATAAATATTTATGTTTTCATCTTTTATGATGTTTCCAATAACATTTCCATGTTCAAAATTTATATTATTTTGGTTTTTAATTTTTATTCTATTGTTTTCTATATGTATGGCAATTTTTTCATAAGTTTCAAAATTGCAACCACTATCTATTAGTGCAACAAAAACTTCTTTAGACATTTTTGTACTCCTTTAAAGTTTTATTTTCAAGTAAATAAACCTTATCAAAATGGCTCAACATATTTAAGTTGTGTGTTATTGCAATAATAGTTGAGTTTGGAAAAATTGTTGAAATGTTTTCATAAAACCAAATAGTATCTTTTTCATCAATTGAGGAAGTAAATTCATCTAAAATTATGATTTTAGGATTTAGTAAAATCAATCTTGAAAGAGCTAATCTTTGTTTTTGACCACCTGAAAGATTTCCTCCTGATTCTAAAAGATTTGTATTTAAACCTTTTTGCAAATTTCTAAACCACTTACACATACCTGTTTTTTTCAAACAATCTATTAACTCCTCTTCCTTTGCACTGTTTTTAGCTAAAAGAAGATTGTTTTTTAAAGTATCATCAAAAATAATTGGAGTTTGTTCTAACTTTACTAAATATGAAGAGAAATTTATATAATCATTCTCTCCTATTTTTTCATTTTCTATAAAAATATCTCCATTATTAGCTTTTAAAAATCCACAAAGTAAATCAGCAAAGGTAGTTTTACCTGTACCATTTTTTCCAATAATTGCGATTTTGCTTTTCTCTTTTATAAAAAGATTTAAATTTTCAAATATTTTATTGTTTGAATAAGAAAACTCTAAATTTTTTATAACTAAATCAAAATTTGTTGTTTTTAATTCTATATTATCTTTCTCTTTTGGTAATATTTCAAGCACTCTATTAAGACTTACTTTTACTTTTGGAAAATTATTTATAACTCCTAATATCGTATGAACAGGAGCTAAAATCATAGTAAAATATGTCAAAAATGCAAAAAGTTCCCCAATTTTTAGTTCACCTTTAATCGTCAAATATCCACCATAAGATACAATGATAGTTTTTCCAAGAAGTGAAATAAATGCTGGGATTTGAGAAAAAAGTAGATTAATTTTTTTATTTTTTATTACAACATTTTTATAATCATCTTGAATAAAATCAAGTTTTTCTAAAGTTTGTTCTTTTGCTCCAAGATTTTTTATAGTTAACATATATCTAAAATTTTCTATAAAAAATTTGCCAATATTTGAAGTTGATTCTCTCATAGTTTTTGTACTATTTTGAATATGTGGATATAGAGGTTTTAGACAAAAAAACTCTATTGGCAAAAATATAAGTATAAGTATCATTAGTTTTATATTATATGAATAGACAATAAAACAGATAAATACAAGACTAATGATAGTTGAAAATAGTGAGAAAACACTATCAGTATAAAACCTTTGAAGTTCACTAATATCACCTTGAACTCGTGACATCAAATCTGCTGAATGATATTTGTTTAAAAAAGTTTTATCATGTAAAAATAGTTTATTAAAAACTATTTTTCTAAATTCAAATAAAATATTCATTGAATTTTTTGTGTAATAAATCTCATTTATATAACTTATTATCATAACAAAAATAGTAAGAAAGAATGAGATAGAAACTAAAAAAATAAGCTGATTTATATTTGAAGCTAAAATAGCATTATCAATTATGTGTTGCATAATATATGGTTGAACTGCTCCACCAAGAGAGACAAGAATGGAAAAAAAGAAGATGACAAAAAACCCTCTCTTATTTTTCTTTAAGAGAGGATATATAATATTTTTAAACATACTAAAAAGTTTGCCTATTTTGTTTTAAATACTTGAAGAGCAGCTGAACCCATATCTCCAGATAATTTAATATTTCCAAGTTTTTCTAAACTATTTGCATCATAAATTGCAATATCATTTAAACAACCACCAAGATATAATTTTTCACCATCTACTGATGGAACAACACTATAATATGTATGATCTGTTATAACTCTTTTTAACACTTTTTGTTCTTTTATATCAAACTTTGTTAAATCATTTAAAACTCCGTATAAGATATTTTGATCTTTTGGACTTCTAATTGCTGTAAACATCAAAGTTTCATATTCTGAAATTTCTTGTTGAATTATCTCCCCTGTATTTAAATCAACACTTGTAATTCCCCAATATGTAGTTCCTTCTTCCTCTGATGGATTTTTTGGGTCATCATATTTTACTGTCGCATATAAAGCTGTTAAATCTCCTGTTTGTTGTCCTATTATATAGTTTGCAGCAGAATCAAGGTCACTAAACCCTTCTTTCCCCCATTTAACTATTTTTTTTGCAACATTTATTTCAGCACTTTTTGGATTTACTTTATATAAATCAGAACCAACTACATAAACTGTTCCATCTTTTCCAGTTGAAACAACTGTTGTTTGTCTTGGCATCTCAAAACTTTTAACTGGTTTTGCATTCAATCCATCAGCTACATTATAAACTGAAAAATATGGAGGTAAAACTTTATATCTATCATTTAACATCTCTGTTCTATTATAAATTGCATAAACTTTTGTTCCATCTTCATTAACTGATAAACCAAACAGAGATTTTGCTCTAATATTTCCTTGAGTTAAAGAAGTATGAAATACTTTTTTACAAGTTTCTATTTCATAACCAGCAACTTCTTCTCCATATTCACCTAAAATAAATGCAACTTTATTATTTGGAGATAATACTATTGCTCCTGGAGAGAAAGCTTCATCTATTTTACACTCATTTATCATCTCATTTTTTTCTAAATCAACTAAAGCAATATTATTTGGTCTTGTAACTGTAACCAAATAATCGTGATTTGATTTTAATTTAACATTTGCTGCATTTAAGTTTGTACTTAAGCTTGATGATAAAATTAATGAAAAGCTTAATAATCCTAAACCACTTTTTATAAATTTTTTATTTAACATACTAACAACCTTTCTATTTACATTTTTGGATATACATTTTCTAATTCTCGCCAGTCATCTTTTGTTGCAGGAGCTTTTTCACTCCATTTTTTATAACTAGAAGAAGTATCAGGAACTTGAGTTGGCCACCAACAAGGATCTGAACATCCATATAAATCTGCTTCCATTGGTTGACAAAGACTAGCAACTCCACCATCACTATCTACTTCCCAACCTGGATCAAATGTTGTAACACATCCCACAACACTTGACATTGCAACTACTTCATTTGCATTTCCCTCTTTTAAAGCCTCTTCTAAAAGTTTAGCTTTTGGTGTAATTGGTTTTAAATGTTTCATTTTCTTTTCCTTATTTAAAATATTTTGTAAAAAATTCTGGATTTTTTGCTTTTATTCTTATATATGCTTCTACTGCAAAATCAATCCAATTTCTCATATCATCACAATAATGTAACACTGATTTTTCAGGTGTTCCATATTTGATATAACTTTCATGATAACAACCACCTGCACATAGATTTCTAATTCTACATGTTTGGCAACTTGTATCTTTTTCATTTGCTCTTTTTTCTAAAAAACTCCCTAAAGCTTTTTTATCAAGACCTTTTTCTATATTTCCAAAAGATGGATAATCAGAACCTGTAAATCTATGACACAAATCTATATCACCTTTATATGAAACAGAAAGTAATCCAACTCCAGCTCCACAAGGTAATTTTTTCTTTCTTCCTTCATGAATATCAATTACTGTTCGATGAAGATTTGAAAAACCATTAAAATTACCCTTAATTGCCTCATTAATATAATCTTCACCTAACTCTTTAAATCCTGCAAAAACTTTTTTCAAATCACTATCACTTAAATTAAAAAAGTCATTATCGCCTGAAGTTGCAGGAGCAAAACCAACCTCTTTGAATTTTAAGTCATATCTTAAGTGATTCCAAATTGTTTTTACATCTGTTACTCCTCTTGTTAAAGTAACTCTTGCACCTACTGTTCTATTTTTATAAATATCCAATAGTTTTGCCACATTTTTAGCTACTTTTTCATAACTTCCTTTTCCATTTTCATATACTCTTGTTTTGTTATGAAGAGATTCTGGACCATCAATACTAATAGTTAAATCAACTTTGCTTTCATGTAAATATCTAATAACCTCATCAGTTAAAAGTGTTGCATTTGATGTCATTGAATAACCAATTTTTAAACCTTTACTTTCAAAAAAATCATTTGCATAAGCAATAATTTGTTTGATTAAAGGTAAGTTACTCAAAGGTTCACCTCCAAAAAAAGTAATTGAATACTCTTTTAAATATGGAGATTCTTTATAAAACATATCAATAGCATCTTTTGCAATTTCAAAAGTCATTTGACCACTATTTTTTAAAGATGTTAAATCTGCTTTATAGCAATATGTACAACTAAGATTACATCCTGAAGTTACATTTAAAACTAGAGCTTTTGCAGGAAAATGTTCTATTTTTGTCTCTTCTTCTTTTACAAAAAATCTGCTTCCTACAATATTTAGCTCTTTAAACTCTTCAACTATCTCTTCTTCATCTTTTGTTATCTCTTCTTTATTTTCCATCTTTCTTAAAAGATTTGCACTTTCAGTTGATAACTCAAAAACTGAAGAAGTTGGTATATGAAATAAGAACTCTTTTGAATCTATTTCTAAAATATGATAATTTGTTTTTATTAAATTATAGTTATTGATACTCATGATAAATTCTTAATTAATTGGTGGGTTCACAAATTTAGGAACTGTTACAATCATATGAGATTTTTCACTCAACTCTTTTTTTCCATCTTTATATGTTGCAACAACACTTATATTTCCAGCATTATTTGTCATCAATTTTCTTTGTTCATTTGGTCCAGCTACACTTGGAGTAAATTTTCCTGTATTAGCATCTATTTGACCAACATATTCTAAATCTTTATCCTCTTGCGCTTGTTCATCGTAAGCTTCTAAACTCCATGTTGCAGGTAATACACCTAATTCAATATCATCTGCTGTCTCTTTTTTGCCATCTTTCCCATTTAAATACCCAATTGCTTCAAAAGTTGCATACTCTTTTAAGATTTTATCTTTACCTTCTTCTCCACCAATTCTTGAAATTGCATAATCAGGAGTAACTTTTATATAATCAACTTTGTCATATACAACTAAACTATTTTTAAATGTTTTTGCACCAATTGAAATATTTCTATCAAAAGTTTTTACATTTTTATGCGCAATAACATCTAATACAATTTCATTATTTGTGTGTTTAATGGTTTTTAAAACTTTTAAACTACTTGGTAATTTAACATCCCCAACTAAATTTGTACCAACAATTGAAATAGTAGATTTTTCTCCAGCTTTTACAGCTTTTGGATAAACCGCTACTAATGTTGTCTCTTTTGAATCTTTTTCTTTTCCTACTAAAGTAGAACCATTTTCAGAATGAAGTACTTCAAACATTCTTCCTTCAAGAGTATTTGTTTTTGGGTCAATATGTAAAATTTGTCTATATTTAACTCCATCTACTTCAAAAGAAGCTCTAAGTTCTGTTTTTCCATAAACTATTGCAACACCAGTTGTTTTATACTCTTTTCCATTTGCATATTTATAATCAATAAGCATTCCATAAGATTCATCTGCACTTTTCATTAGTGTTAAATTAGCTGTAAAATCACCAATTATTGGAGTATGTCCAGACATTATCCATTTTTTAGGTAATTCATAATTTTTTAATGATTTTTTATATTTCTCAAATTTTTCTTTATCTTTTCCAAAATTTTCTTCTAAATAAGGTACTACTTCATTTTGAGCTACACCAAACCAATCTCTATCTCTTGCTTGTGCTTGAACTTCAAAAGAAGGAAATTGTGCAACGTGATAATTTACTAAACTATTCCATTCATTTGCAGTTCTTCTTTGAAGACCAATTCTTGCTTCTGAGTGACATCTAACACACATTTGAGTTAATAATTCATCTTTACCCTCTTCTTGAACATTTGGTTTTTTATCTAAAACATAAGAGTAAGGTTTTATTTCATCAGGAGTCAAACCTTGATAATCTGCAAGGTATTTAATAACATCTGTTTCTTCAGCTTTTGTGATAGATAAGCCATGTTCCCTTTGCATTCTTTTTACTGTCATATACCAACCTTCTGGTGTTTTTCTTTGATCAGAAATACGACTTAAGCCATCTTTTAAATCACCTGTATGACAGGCAATACATTTACTTTCAATAACTTCTTTACCTTTTTGTGCATCAACTGCAAATAAAGGTAAAGCTGCTAATAAAACTAAAGATTTCATCCCAAATTTTGATAATCTTTTGTAATTCAACTTTTGCTCCTCAAATAAAATTATTTAACTAAAAACCTATTATTTAGTTTCAGTGAAATTATAAATAATCACCCAGTTACTTGTATAGTATTAAAACGACATTTGTGTATATAAAATATACAAATTAAAAAGCTAAAGAGAAATGAAAAGTATTAAAATTCTTTTTTATAAAGGATGAAATTTGTTTCAATTTAAAACTTTTAAACCAAATATAAAACTACAAAAATGGATAAAATCTTATTGGTTTGTTGATTACAACGAAACGTTAGATGTAATAGAGAAAGAAAAAATTATTCTACCTTATGACAATGTATGTTTACTAATGATTATAGATATACAAAAAAATATCTCTTATTCAGATGTAACTTTAAAAAAAGGTATTTATGTATGTCCTCCAACATTAAATAGACACAATCTAAACTTAGAATCAAATATTTATTATGTTGATATTTCTTTGTATCCTGGAGTTTTTTATAAACTTTTTGGAATACCTGTTTGTGAACTTGAAGATAGAATTTATGAAATAAAAGAGTTGTCTTTAAATTTTGATGTTTCAATTATTGATTTATTATTTGAATTAAAAGGTAGTACTTTATCTTCTTTAAACACTCTTGATGAATATTTATTTAAAATATTTGAAAATATGCAAGAAGATAGTTTGTTATCAAATCTTTATGAACTTACAAAAAATCCAAATTTGGAAAACTTTTATAATCAAAATAGATTATCTATTAGACAAATTCAAAGAAAAGTAAAAGATTTTACAGGACTTGCTCCGAAATCAATAGAAAGAGTAAATAGATTCTACAATACATTAAAACTAATAAAATCTAATGAAAACAACATCAACTTTAAAAATATTATTTTTGAAAACAACTTCTATGACCAATCATCTTTCATCAAAGAGTTTAAATTCTTTTCAGGAACAACTCCTAGTTTATTTATCTTAAATTGTGAAAATTTTCTGCAATATAAATGTACTATTTTTTGTTAAATGCAAAAAATTTATTTTAATTTAAATTTTTTATAGTTAAAATAGACTGATAGTTTAAAAAACTATCAGTCCATATAAAAAGATTAAAAAATGCCAAAAATTATTAATGCAGAAGAAAAAAGATTAGAAATATGTGCCTTAGCTTATGAAAGGCTTGTAGAAGAAGGTATTGTCGAATTTTCTTTAAATAAATTTATAGAAGAATTGAATATGTCAAAGGGACAATTCTACTACTATTTTAAATCCAAAGAGAAACTAATATTTGAAACTCTAAAAATAAAAGATATTGAATTTGTAGAAATAATAAAAGAAAATATTGCAAAAAAAAGTAATTTCTTAGAAAAATTGGTTGAATATTTTGCTTTGATTTTAAATGAAGAAGAAAAAATATTTATTGACGCTAGAAAGATTATGTTTGAATCAATACATTTATATCTTCATCCTAAATATAAAGAAGAGATGAAAAGTTGTGAAAATACCTATATAAATATGTATGAAATTATTGAAAATATTTTTGATGAAGAGATAGAAAAAGGATTTTTAAAAAAAGACTCAAAAAAAACTATAAAAGTAATTCTTGCAACAATTGATGGAATGTACTACCACTCTTTAATAATAGATGACTATAACTTAAAAGAGACAATTATGGACTATCTTATTGAAACAACAAATCAGCTAAAAAGATAAAAGGATTTTTATGTTTAAAAATATATTTATATTTTTTTTAATATCTACTTCATTATATGCTATATCATTAAAAGAACTTTTAAATAGTGTAGAAGTAACAAATGAAAATTATCAAGCCCAACAAGCTTTGCAAGAAATGTCAAAAAAACAGTATGAATCTGCAACAAAAGATAATTATCCAACATTTAATCTAATTGGTGCTTATGAAAATAATTCAAAAGTTTTGAAAACAGAACCAGAAGATATAGCTTATGCAGAATTAAAAGCATCATACATTTTATATGATGGTGAAAGAATAAGAAATAATGAGTTATCTAAAAAAAGTTTACACGAATCTCAACAGCTAAAAACTCAATATTTAAAGCAAGAGATTATGTTAGAAGTAATAAAACAATATTTTTCATATCAAAATACAAAATCTGCTATTGATGTTATAAATTACAAAATAAATGAATTAAATGGTCAAATAAAAAAATTTGAAATTTTAGTAAAAAATGACCTTGAAACAAAAGATAAACTTCAAGCTTTAATTGCTTCAAAAAAAGAAGCTTTATATGATATTGAAACTTTAAAAATTGATTTAGAAAACTCTATTTTACAACTATCTCTTTTAACAGGTTTTGACATTTTGCCACAAGATAATGATAAGTTGATAGAACCAACTTATGATGAAAAAGATAGGTTTGATATTGAAGCAAAAAAACTTGAGGCAAAAAGTGTAAAATATACTTCTGAAGGTTTTAACTATTTACCAACAATCTCAATAAATAACTCTTTAAAAAAACAAGAATATTATCATTATGATGAAACATATAATAATAAATTCAATAATCAAATAATGCTACAAATCAACTTTCCAATCTTTGATTTTGGAAAAATTTCAAAAGATAAAGAAGCTAGTCAATTAGAAGCTTTAGCTTTAAATAAAGAGATTGCTTATAAAGAAAAATCTATTCAAATTGAAAGAAAACTAGCTTTAAAATCACTAGAATCTTCAAAAGTTAAATTAGATAGTGCAATATCAGGGCTTGAAGCTACAAATACAACTTATGAATTTAGTAAAAAAAGATTTGATGCAAATTTGATAAGTTACACTGAATATTTAACTGAACTTACAAAAAAACAAGATGCAAACTATCGAGTAATCTTAGCCAAAAATGATATTGAACTAAAAAAAGCCAATCTTGCTTTCGCACTTGGAATTGATTTATTAACACTTATAAAGGAATAAAATGAAAAAAATACAACTTATGATAATACTTCTAACAAATATTTTATTTGCTGATGTTTATGCAACTTATGAAGTAAAAGCATTAAATGAAGCCTCTTTAAATGTTTCAACATCTGGAATTGTTTCTAAAATAAATACAGATATAGGAAATCAAGTAAAAAAAGGTGAAGTTTTACTTTCACTAAATGATTCAGAAGAAAAAGCAAATCTTGAAATCTCAAAAAATGAATATAAATTTTTATTAACTCAATATGAAAGATATAAAAAAAGTGCAGAAGTTTTTGATAAAAATAGCTTAGATAAATTGGAATCAGAGTTAAAAAGTGCAAAAGATTTAATAACTTTAAATGAAGCAAAACTATCAAAAATGAAAATAATCGCTCCATTTTCTGGTGTAATTTCTGAAAAAAATATAGAAGTTGGTGATATGTCAAATAACAATGAAAAAGCTTTATTAAAACTTGTTTCAAATGAAAAAAAACTTTTATTAGCATTTGATTCAAAATTCGCTCAAGATGTAAAAGCTGGTGATATATTTTGTTTAAATTCAAATAAAGAAGAAAATAAAACTTGTGTTGAAATCTATAAAGTTTATCCAGCATTAAATAATGAAAAAAAATTAAATGCAGAAGCTTATGGAGTTGATTTAAAAATTGGCAATTTTGGTGATGGATTAATAATAAAAGGAAACTAATATGTACAAAATTGCTATTTCAAGACCAATTACAACTTTGATGTTTGTATTTGCTTTAGTTTTCTTTGGATATACACAAATTCAAAAAATGCCAATTGCATTTTTGCCAAATGTTGATTATCCTGTTGTTAGTGTAATAACTACATATGACCAAGGTTCAACTGAAATTATTGAAAGTAAAATAACTGATAAAATAGAAGAAGCAATAAGCGGTATTTCTGGAATTGATATAATAAGATCAGATACTTCAAAAAATCAATCAATTGTAATTGCTCAATTTGAGTTAAGTAAACCTGTTGAAGAAGCTGCAAATGATGTAAGAGACAAGGTTTCAACAGTAGATTTACCAAAAGAAGCTGATAAACCTATAATCGAGAAATTCTCAAGTAGCTCTGCACCTATAATAACTCTTTTTTTATCAACAAAACTTGATAATCTTGATAAATTAATGCTTCATGCAAATGAAGTAGTAAAACCTATTTTACAAAGTATTGAAGGTGTTGGGAAAGTTGAAATTGCAGGTTTTAGAGACAAAATAATAAAAATATATCCAAATACAACTCTTTTGAGTAAATATAATCTTGATTTAAATGAACTAGCTTTAAAAATTGATGAAGAAAATATCAAAAAAGATGGAGGAAGAGTAGTTCAAGAAAAAGAAGAATTAAATATTTCAATTGACTCAGATGCAATAAATGTTGAACAACTAGAAAATATAAAAATAAAAGATGGAGTAAGATTAAAAGATGTAGCAACAGTTCAAGAAACAATAAAAGATGAAAGAACTTTTGCAAACTATAATCAACAAAAAGGTGTTTTATTACAAGTTAAAAAAATTTCAGGGGCAAATGAAGTAAATATAGCAAATGTAGTAAAAGAAAAAATTCCTTATATAAAAAGTTTATCAAATGATTTTGATATAAATTTACTATTTGATACAACAACATTTATAGAATCAACTTATAAAAGTGTTCAATTTGACTTAATTTTAGGTTGTTTTTTAGCTTCTTTAATCGTATTTGTATTTTTAAGAAATTTCACTTTTACAATCATTGCAGCGATTTCTCTTCCTATTTCAATCTTAGGTGTTCTAGCAATAATGGGTTGGAGTAATCAAACTTTAAATATTTTGACACTTACAGCTTTAACTTTATCAATAGGAATTATCATTGATGATGCAATTGTTGTAATAGAAAATATTTATAAAAAACTTGAACTAGGGAAAAGTAGATATGAAGCAGCTTTAGAGGGAGTAAAAGAGATATCTTTTTCTGTTTTAGCTATTTCAGCTATGCTTTTAGCTATTTTTATTCCTATTGCAAATATGAGTGGAATTGTAGGAAAATTCTTTAAAAGTTTTGGTATAACTATTGTTGCTTCGGTAATAATCTCTTATATTATTGCAATTACAGTTATTCCTATGATTAGTTCACTTTTAGTAAATTCTAAACATTCAAAATTTTATTTAATGACCGAATCGATATTTTTATCAATGGATAAAATATATAAAAATCTTTTAATAAAAGCCATAAACTTTAAACTTACAACTTTAATTGTTGCATTTACAATATTTGTTATTTCAATAATACTCTCTTCAAATCTAGGAATGGTTTTTATGCCCAAAGAAGATAGAAGTCAATTTACAATTTCTATTAAAGCAAATGCTGATATTTCTATGGATGAGATGAAAAAAACCACAATGAATATTCAAGAAGATTTACTTTCAATAAATGAAGTTGATTACTCTTCTTTGACTATTGGATTAGATGGAAATATTTATGAAAGTTCAATCTATGTAAGATTAGTTCCCATAGATAAAAGAACTAAAAATCAAGATGAAATTATGGAAGAAATTAGAGAAAAATCAAAAAAATTTAGAAATCTTGAAATAAATGTAAACCAAACTGATGATATGAACTCAGGTGCTGAAATCATGACTCCTTTTCAACTTATCTTAAAAGCAAATGATTCAAAACTTGCTGAAGAATCTGCTAATAAATTGATTGATTATTTGAAATCCATAGAAGGAACAACAAATATTCAGAATAATATTCAGCCTAAAAAAACAGAAATCTCAATTGAAATATTAAAACAAAACTCTTCAAAATTTGGAGTAAAAAGTAGTGATATTGCAAAAGTAATTGCAATGGCATATTCAGGGGAAATTGCAATAAGTAATTTTAATAAAAATGGTAAAGAGTATGATATTGTAATGAGAATATCAGATGATTTAAGAATGAACAAAGATGTTATAAATCAATTAAATGTAAAAAATGATAAAGAAGAACTTATTGCATTATCAAGTTTGATTAATATAAATAGCAAAGAATTAGCTTCTGTGATAAAAAGATATGATAGACAAAAACAAGTTACAATTGGAAGTGATATAACAAATGGTTTAGCGCTTGATGTTTTAGTAAACCTTGTAGTTGAAAATCAAGAGAAATGGCTTTTAGATGGAGTAACTTATACTTTTGAAGGAGATGCAAAAGATATGCAAGATACAGCAAATGCTTTTGGCGTTGCAATAGTAGCTGCTCTTATAATGATATATTTAATTCTTGCTTCATTATATGAATCACCTCTTCAACCAGTTATCATCATGAGTGCAATGCCACTTAGTTTTACAGGAGCTTTTCTAGGACTTTATTTAGCAAATATGAATATGAGTTTATTTAGTATGATGGGATTATTTTTACTTCTAGGTTTAGTTGGTAAAAACTCAACTTTAATAGTTGATGCTGCAAATAGAAATAGAGAAAATAGTATAAACTTAGATGAAGCAATTATTCAAGCAGGAATATCAAGACTACGACCAATCTTGATGACAACTATTTCTATGTGTTTAGGTATGCTTCCTCTTGCACTTTCTGTTGGTGAAGGTTCAAGTATCAAAGCTCCTATGGCTATTAGTGTTATAAGTGGTTTAATAATATCTACAATGTTAAGTCTATTTGTAGTTCCAGCTTTATATAAATTAATAGCTCCACTTGATGATAAAATCAGAAAACTTTATACTCATAAATAGATATTTTCCAAGCATTTGCTTGGAAATATTTAAAAAGATTTACTTTTGCTCAACCATTGTATAATGTAATTCTAAACCTTTAGAAGTTGCAACAAAACCATTTATATTAATAGTTCCATCATGTACCATTTTATGATGTTCTTTACAAAGTGGAATTAGGTTGTATTTATGGTTTGCATTTATATGACCTATAAAACCATCTTTATTTGCTCGTGCTTGTTCTTTTATATGATGTACATCATCACAAGCTCGTCCACAAATTACACAGTTTGAAGCAAAAACACTATTGTTATATTTTGAAGTTTTCTTTTGAGATAGTCTTTCTAAAGGATTATAATCGTCAGTTAATTTTTTTCGTATTTCATTTGCAATATTTAAAAACTCTTTATCCATATGAAGTGATTTTGCATACTCTAATCCATACATAGAAGAACCACTTCCATAAGCTAATTTCCTATCAAAAATAAGTTTATCTTCATCATCTTTATAAAAAACAGATAAATGTAAAGAGATGATATTTTTTAGTTTTTGTATCTCTTCAATTTCAGGAAGTTGATGTAAATGTGTAGCAAAAACAAATAAAGCTTCAAGTTTTGCTAATTTTAAAATAGCACTTGCAACGATACTTAATCCACTCATAGTTTCTGTGCTATGAGAGATTTCATCACCCAAAATAAGTGAATTTTTACTAGCTCTATTAAAGATATTTTTTAACTCCAACATCTCAACTGCAAAAGATGATAAACCTTTTGCAATATTATCAGCTCCACTGATTCTTGTATAAACAGCATCAAAAATAGAAAATCTCATAGATTTACAAGGTACATAGAATCCAGCTTGTGCTAAAACAACTGCAATTCCAATCGATTTCATCAAAGATGATTTTCCAGAAGAGTTTATTCCATAAAGTAAAACTCCATGCATTTTATTATTGTACATATTTACTGGATTTGAATTTTTTATAATTATATTATCTTTGTATTCTTGAGAAGCAAGACTTAGTTCTCCCAAAATAATATCATTTGGTACATAAATTCCTTGTTCTTCATTTGCTTCAATTATTGGATGTCTTAAATCAATAAGTTCTAAAAAGTTTTCATTCTCTTTTGTTTTTACAATCTTTGGACAAGTATAGTTATATTTTTTTGCTGTTTTTATATTTGAAACTGTTAAATCAACCTCAGCTATAAACTGTACTAATTCTTGAAGTAAAGTAGCAAATTTCTTTTCAAATTCGTGAATTTTTTCTTTAAATACAAGCTTATTTAACTCTACAATTTTTCGTAAATTATGAACATATTTATCTGAAATATCTTCAGTTAATTTACAAAAAATCTTTACTGAATTTGTTTGAACTTTTATATTAAAATCTTTAAATAAGTACAATTCATCATCAACTATTAAATGAGAATTTAATAGCTCTTTTTTAACTAAGTTAAATCTATTTTTTGTCAAAGTGATAAAAAATCCCTCTTTATCAAGTCTATTTATACTTACAAAATTTGAATCATCACTTTTCATAAATGAAAAAATATGTGTTCTTAACAATTCTAATTTAGAATATAAAATCTCATTTTGAGCATTTAATTCATCAATCTGAGTATTTATTCCAAAACTTATCATGTTGCTATCAACATCTTTTAGCATAAATTTACCACTAACATTTAAATCAAAAGTTGAATCAATAGATTGTATAAATAAAGTTAAATCAGCGCTACTACAAGGCGGAGTTATAAATTTATAATTCTCCATAAAAGCTACAACTTCTTTGATACTTAAAAGTGAATCATAAAGATAATTTAACTCAAAAGGATGAAGACGATTAAGTTTTATTCTTCTTGTTAATCTTTCAATATCATAGATATTTGCTAATTCATTTTCTATTGGAGAGTGATAATCATATAACTCTTTTGATAAAGCATATCGTCTAAGTAACTCTTTACTATCTTTAACTGGATGAGTAAGTCTCTCTTTTAAAAGTCTTTTCCCCATTGCTGTTGAAGTGTTATTTATCAGTTTTATCAAACTTGGATTATGAGTTGTTTCAATTATATTTAGTTGCTCAAGTGCATTATTTCCAAGATATATATATCTGCTAATATCAAGTTTTTGAGGAGTTGAGAGTTTTTGGATAATATTAGAGTCATGTCCTATTACAAAATCAATCAAAACAGCAAGAGATTCAGTGCTTAAAGGAACTCTTTCCATATCAAGATGTTCAATAGAAGTTAGCAAAGACTCAATATTAAATACATTTTTAAAAAGTTCATTTTGATAAGAGATTTTTGGTCTAAAATTTCCAATATGAAAAGTCTTAAGATTTAACTCTAAATAATCAATAACCTCTTTTTGATTTATATTTTTATCTGCAAATGTTATAACTACTTCGTTTGTTTTATGCATATTCATATAATTAAACACTTCATCAAGTGCAAAAAATTTATCTTCACTTGTTCCATGAACTTCATTGTAATAACACTTTCCAGTAGTTACATCAATAGCACTATAACCAACCAAATAAATACCTCTTATTTGATCAATTAAAAGTGAAGTTATATTATTTTCATCTTGGTCTATTACAAAATCAAAGTTTGTTCCAGGACTTACAACTGTATCCAAATATCTACTTACATTTGGAGGAAGTCCTTTTTGTCTGATAATTGCAATAGTATATTTTTGTTCAGATATTATTCTTGCTAAATGCTTTTCAAAAGCAATTGCTGGAACTCCAGCCATTATAGGATTTTCTTTTGAGTTTTCTAAAATAGATTTATTTTTTCGTGTAAGTTGAATGTTAAGAAGTTCTGCGATCTCTTTTGCTTTTCCTATTTTTTCTTCATCATTATTTACTTCATAAACCTCAAAAAAAGTTCCTATTTCCATAAGAACTAAAGCATTTGAACCATATTTTTTTTCAAATAACTTTTGAAGTTTAAAATAGGTAATAGTAAGAAGTTCACCCCTATTTTCTAAAAGTTCAGCAACTTCTTCTCTCACTATCTTCGCACTCCTGTCCAATCTCTTATTACTTTTCTATCTTCAGAGCTAATATTAGCTTTTGTATGTATTAAAAGATAAGGTTGAAGAGGCATAGCAGCATATATTGTTCTATAAATATCTTTTAAATGTCCTTCTTTCTCTTTTTCACTATAAGTTTCCCAAATTGAGAAGTTTAAAGCTTTTTTCCCTTCATTTACATGTTTTGAAATTGTCCAAGAAAAAGGAGCAATATATGAATACCAAGGATATACTGTTTCATTTGAATGGCAGTCATAACAAGCTGTTCTTAAAATATCCATGATTCCTTCTTCAGCTGTTATTTCTAAAGATTTATCTACAACTTCATTTTTTTTACTTGTTGGAATAAGTTGTATAACTAAAAAAAGTCCCAATAAAATTAATAAAAATCTTTTCATATGCCATCCATTAAATTATAAATTCTTCTTATTTCCTCTATAAATAGAGATAAGCTTATATTTCTTCCATATCGTTTAAACTCTTTTTTGTCAAAAAGTACAACGATTGTAGGAATTGAAAATACGCTAAAATGACTAGAAAGCTCTTTTGAAATATCTGTTTTTATTTCAAAAAGTTTCATTTTAGGAAAGTTCTTTGATACTTCAGTTTCAATTTTTGGTTTTAAAACTTTACAAACAGAACAATTATCTCCACTAAAATAAAGTATTATAGCTTGATTTTCACTTATAGCTTTTTTTAGTTCTTTTTCATTTTCTATTTGTATCATTTTATACCTCAAAAAAAAAGATAGCCCAAAAGCTACCTTTTATACTTGGTGTTCGCTACTTTTTGAAAGTCTTTTTTTCTGAGAAAGATAAGAGTTTAAAGCACCAATATATGCTTTTGCTGTTGCAAGCATAGTATCAATACTCAATCCATGTCCTACAAAAGCTGGACTTGTTTCATCAAAAGAAACTCTTGTTGTTACTTTTGCTAAAGCATCTTTACCTTCTGTTACAGAGATTACTTTATAGTCTTTTAATTCACCACTAAATCCTGTAATCCTATCAATCGTTTTAAAAATAGCATCCATTGTTCCATCACCAATTGCAGCATCTTTTATGATTTCATCTTTATATTTGATAGCAACAGCAGCTGTTGGAACACCATTTGTACAATCACTAATTTGTAATCCAATTAAATCATAAGTTTTATCATGATTTAAAGCTTCATCTGTGATTAACATTCTTACATCTTCATCACTTATCTCTTTTTTATTATCTGCTAAAACTTTAAATCTTTCAAATGCTGCATTTAACTCATCATCACTTACTTTATCAAACCCTAATTGAACAATTTTATCTCTAAATGCTGCTCGACCAGAGTGTTTTCCTAAGATTAAAGTACTATCTTTGATAACACCAACATCTTCAGGTTTCATGATTTCATAAGTTTCTTGATGTTTTAAAACACCATCTTGGTGAATTCCACTTTCATGTGCAAAAGCATTTTTACCAACAATTGCCTTATTTTGTTGTGGCTCAACTCCTGTGATTGTAGCAACCAATCTTGAAGTTGCATAAATTTCTGGAGTATTAATAGTTGTATACAAATCTCCAAATGCATCTTTTCTAGTTTTTATAGCCATTACAGCCTCTTCTAAAGCTGAATTTCCAGCTCTTTCACCTAAACCATTGATTGTTACTTCTATTTGTCTAGCACCATTTAAAACAGCAGCTAAAGTATTTGCAGTTGCTAATCCTAAATCATTATGATTATGTACTGAAATTATTGCTCTATCTCCTGCATAAGCACTTAATTCTTTAACCATTGCACCCAACTCTGTTGGTAATCTATATCCAACAGTATCAGGTAAGTTTATAGTTTTTGCACCTGCACCTATAACAGCATCCATAACTTCTTTCATAAAAGGAATTTCACTTCTTCCTGCATCTTCTAAAGAAAATTCAACATCATCTACAAAAGTTTTTGCGTATTCTACTGCTCTTATTGCTCTTTTGATAACTTCATCACCACTCATTTTTAACTTATATTGCATATGAATAGGACTTGTTGCTATAAATGTATGAATTCTACTTTTAGCAGCACTTTGAACAGCTAATCCTGCTTGTTTTATATCATTATCAACTGCTCTTGCTAAAGAACAGATACTTGAGTTTTTTATAATTTGAGCAATTCTACTAACTGCATCAAAATCACCTGGACTAGCTGCTGCAAATCCAGCTTCAATTACATCAACTCCTAATTTTTCTAATTGTAAAGCAACTTTAATTTTTTCTTCAGTATTCATCGAACAGCCAGGGCTTTGTTCACCATCTCTTAATGTTGTATCAAATACTATAATTTTATTTTTATCCATTGTAATTTACCTTTAAATATCTTATTTATTATATCTTTTTTTAATTAAAAAAAGAAAAACTGTCGCGTGATTGTATGTATTAAATTGTAATTATAAAAATTATAATTAGAGAGAAAAAGAAAGCAGGAGCAGAGAGTTTACACTTTTAATGAAATGGCTTTTATAAAAATCAAATATTTTCATATTACTCTCCTTTTTTATTTTTTGAATGATTAAGTATAGTTAATAAAAAATTTATTGTCAATAAAAAATTTTAAAATTTTATATAAATATTTATTAGTTTTTAATTGGTAATTTTATTATTACATTTGCTCCATTTTGCTCATTTTTAACTTCAATTTTTCCATTCATATTATTTTCTATAATAATTTTTGACATATAAAGTCCAATACCTGTACCTTTGCCTTCGTCTTTTGTAGTAAAATATGGTTCAAATATTTTATTTATGATTTCATCTTTTATACCTAAGCCATTATCTTTAATCGATATATAAATATATTCATCATCTATTTTTGTTTGAATAATAATCAATGGATTTTCTATTTTATTTTCTAAGACTGCATCTTTTGCATTTGTTAAAAGATTTAATATCACTTGGGAAAATTCATTTGCAAAACCAAAAAATTCTATTTCTGATGAAACAAAATCTTTTTCAAGTTTTATATTATTATGTTCAAAAGTTGATTCAATAAGTTCTACTGCTTTTGTGATACCTTCATTTATTTTAAAATTTTCTTTTGCTTTATTAGGTCTAAAAAAGTTTCTAAAATCATCTATTGTTTTAGACATATTTTCTGTTAACATAGTTGCTTTTTTAACAGATTTATCAATCATTTTTTCATCTAATTCACCAATTTCATAAGAGAACTTAAGATTTTGTAAAATCAAACCTAAAGCATTTAAAGGTTGTCTCCATTGATGTGCAATATTACCTATCATCTCTCCCATTGCTGCAAGTCTTGTTTGTTGAATTAATAATTGTTCTTGCTCTTTTTGTTTTGATGTTTCGACAATCACTTTTTCTTCTAATTCAGTATTTAGTTTCTTTTCTTGACTAATTAACTTTTCAATTTTTCCAGCCATTTCATTAAATGAATTTTCAAGTTGTCCAATTTCATCTGTTGAAGTTACTTTTATTCTATAATCCAATTCATTATTAGCAAATTTTTTTGTTCCAATTAAAATATCATCTATTTTTTTACTTAAATACGATGACATAAATAGTGCAATTATAATAACTAAAACAATCATTGCAAAAGTTACAGTTGATAATTCATTAATTAATGCTCGTATAGAATCTTTTATCTCAAATTTATTTTCATCCATAATTTTAGAAATAATTTGTGTTTGACTATCTAAGATTTTTGTAACTTCTTCTTTTGTTTCATTAGCAGCTGCATGAAAATCATCAACACTTGCACCTATTGAAACAAATCCAAAACCTCTTTTTGAGTTTCCATATTTACCTGTATAATAAGGAATTGTTGCGGCTGTTGTTAGCTTCCAAACATTGCTCCAATTAATTATAAATGAGCCATAACCTCCGTTTTGAGTTAGTTGCATCCAACCTTCGCATTGTGGAGCAAAATTTAGATATCTGCAATCAAGTCCAACATTTCCATCCTCTTTTAACTGTTTTAAATTTGGTTTTTTTTGCAAACTTTGTTCTTCAAATTTTGGATAGTTTTTCAAAAAATCATTAATATTTTGATTTGAACTATAAAATTTTTCTGCAACATCCAAACTTAACCAAGGCATAACTTTTTCGCCTGTATCTTTATCATAACCCAAAATAGAATAATGCCTTGGGTGAACTATACTTTTTCCTTCATAATCCCAAATAAAAGCATAATTACCTAAACTAGCATCTGTAATATTTTGTTTTAAATTGCTATTTGTTGGATTAACTGTATCTGTAAACTCTTGAAGATGTCTATGGTCTAATGCCAATGAAATATAACCAATTTTTTCAT
The DNA here is from genome assembly GCF_900187115.1 of Aliarcobacter butzleri. Classification (NCBI taxonomy): domain Bacteria; kingdom Pseudomonadati; phylum Campylobacterota; class Epsilonproteobacteria; order Campylobacterales; family Arcobacteraceae; genus Aliarcobacter; species Aliarcobacter butzleri. Next base: position 456,465 of record NZ_LT906455.1, on the reverse strand, counting down.
CATTTTTATATACAGGAGTTATAAATCTAATTATTCCTTCAAATCTTTTTCCTAAAGGATTTTCAATACCTGCATAACCATATTTTTCAGGTTCAAACTCAATACCTGATTTTTGTGCTTTCTCTTTTGTGAATAAACCAATAACTTTTGTTCCAATATATTCACCAATTACATCTGAAACATATATCTCATTTTTATTGAGCTTTTGAATCTCATCAAAATATTTTTCAGCCTTTATAAAAGTATTTTTACTATCTGAAACATTTACTTTTTGATTGTTTATTGTTGATACCTTATATTTCTCATTTCCTTGTAAATCAAAAAAACTTATCTCTTTGTAAATTGGTATATTTTTTGTTTTAAAATCAATTGGATCGATGTAATTAAACTCTTTTTCATTATCTTTCAAATTTGCAGTTTTTTTATCTCGTTCAACTTTTTTTATCTCTTCTTTTGTTTTATAACTATTTGTTTCATTGTCATAATAATATTCATCATGAATAGTTATCTCTTTTGTTTTTGCTTCAAAAAAGCTATCTAAAACTTTTTGATTTAACTCTAATTTAGATAAAAGAATCAAATCTCTATCTCGTTCATATAAGAAATTTGCGATATTCAAAGCAATTTCATTTGATAATCTTTCTAAAGACTCTTGTGATTTTTTATCCAAATTTTTTATACTATCTTCTATTGAAGCATTTGCAGTATTTGAAATAACTTCTTTACTTTGATTGTATAAAAAATTCGTACTTTTATTTAAATATTGTTCAAGTTTTAAAATTCCTTCATAAGCAATATAAGAGACAAATAATAAAGGAATAATCTTAATTAAAATAAAGATTATAATTAATTTAATTTTTATACTAAGATTTTTCATATTATTTCTTTAATTCATGTTCTAAAGATAAACTTTTTTCAATCATAGTTAAAAGTGCTTCTAAATTAAAAGGTTTTGATATATATTTATCAATTCCTAATTCCATAGCTTGGTTTAAATATTCACAATCATTATACGCTGTAGTTATTATGATTGGAATTTTAGGATTTATTTCTAGTATTCTTTTTGACATTTCTAAGCCGTTCATTTTTGGCATTTGAATATCTGTAATAATCATATCAATTTTATTTTTTAAAAAAATATTTATAGCTTCTTCACCATTTTTTGCTAAATATAGTTCTCCTAGATATTTTTGCAAAAAAAATGAAACCTCTTCTTGAGTCATCAAATCATCTTCAACATAAAGCAATTTTATATGTTTAAATAAATGAAGATTAATCTTTTTCATTATTGTCCTTATAACTATCTCTTATTGCTAAAAACTCATCTAAATTTTCAATAAATATATCTATTAGTTTTGGATCAAAATGTTTTCCTTTTTCATTTTTAAATAAGTCCAAAATATTCTCTAACGGCCAAGCTTTTTTATAACATCTATCACTTCCTAAAGCATCAAAAACATCTGCTACGGCAGTTATTCTTCCAAATATATGAATATCCTCACCTTTTAATCCCAAAGGATAACCTGTTCCATCCCATTTTTCATGGTGAGTATAAGATACAATCCCAGCAGCTCTAAGTGTTTCTCTTTTTGAATCTTTTAAAATATCGTAACCAATTTGAGTATGAGTTTTCATAATTTTCCACTCATCTTCATTTAACTTACCAGGTTTATTTAAAATAGCATCTGGAATACCAATTTTTCCAATATCGTGCATTGGAGAAGCAATAAAAAGTCTATTTACATCTTGTTGTGAAAGATTTACTTTTTGAGCTAAAAGTCTTGAATATTCAGCAACTCTTTTTACATGATTTCCTGTTTCACTACTTCTTGTTTCCCCTATTTCACCAAGTTTATAAATAATTTCTCTTTGAGTATCTTCTAACTCATCATGAAGATTTTCAATTTGTGTTATATCGTGTCTAACACTCATAAATTCTATAATCTCATCTTTTTCATTTCTTAAAGGAAAGAGTGTTACATGACAGTGAAAAACTTCGCCATTTTTCTTATAATTAGAGACTTTACCTTTCCAAATCTTTTCAGAAAATATCTCTTCTATTTTCTGATTTGACTCTTCTTCACTTAGATTATAATGTTTTAGTATTGAATAAGGTTTACCCAATAATTCATCTTTTGAATATCCACTAATATTATAAAATGCATCGTTTGCATAAGTAATATTTTTATTTGTATCAACTCTTAATATGATATTACTTTCATCAATTGCTTCTTTGTATGTGTTTACTAATTTTATTGTTTCATTTAAATCTAAACTATTTTTTTGTGTTAAATTTTCAAAATATTCTCTTGAAAGTTCTAAATCTGTAATATCATTAGCCAAAGATATAAATTCTAAAATATCTCCATTTGTATCTAAAATAGGTTTTACTATTAAATCTACAAAATATTCTTTTCCTTCTTTAGAAATATTTTTAATTCTTCCATGCCAAGATTTTTTTTCAACTTTAATTTTTTTCCACATATCTTTAAATATATTTTTGTCAATATTTGGATGACTAATTATATTATGAGATTTTCCTAATAATTCATCTTTTTTATAACCTGATATTTTTTCAAATGGTTCATTTATATAAGTAATTATTCCTTCTTTTGTGGCTTTTGAAACTATTGAACGTTCATCAACTACATCTTTATATTGCTTTAAAGTATTAAAAATCTCTTTATTTTCTTTTTCTAAAAAAATATTTTTTGAAACAGAAAATAGTGTTTCACTTAATGCATATAAATTTAATGGTTTTGTTAGATAGTTGGATATATTTAATTTTATAGCTTCAAATAAATATTCTATATCACTAAATGTGGTTACAATGACTGTTTGAACTTGAGGATTCATCTCTTTTATTGCTTTAATCATTTGTATTCCATCCATTACTGGCATTTGGATATCAGTTATGACTAAATCTGGATTATGTTTTTTGAATAGTTCTAAACCTTCTTGTCCATTTTTAGCAACAATTAGTTTTAAAGCTTTTTTTTCTAAAAAGTACTCTAACTCTTCTCTTGTATTATCATCATCTTCGACATATAATAATGTCATTTTTTTTAGATAAAAAAAATAGTCTTGTTTATTTTCCATTTTTTCTCTTTAGAAGTAAGATTTGATAAATTATACTACAAATAAAAAGAAAAGTGTTTTTAAATATTTTGTAAGTTTAAAGGTGAAAATTAGACTTAATCTAATTTCTACCTAATTTTTATTCATCAGTTGAAGTAGTTTTTTCTTCTGTAATTGCATCAGAGTGTAAATCTTCATCTTCAAAAACAGTTCCACCATTTTCTTTGATAATTTCTCTTACTCTTTCACCTGTAATTACTTCAATATCTAATAGTTCTGCTGTCATTTGCTCAATTGCGGCGCTATTATCTTTTAATGCTTGTAAAACAATTTCATATCTTTCATTTAATATTGTTTTTACGTGATTATCAAGTTCTTTTGCCATAGCATCTGAATAATCTTTTTGAGTTTGTCCACCTAAAAATTGATTTGTTCTTTTTTCTAAAACCATCAATCCAGCAATATCACTCATACCATAAATAGTTGCCATTGATTTTATAATTCCAGTTGCTCTTTCTAAGTCATTTCCAGCACCAGTACTAATTTCACCAATAAACACTTGTTCTGCTGCTCGTCCACCTAATAAAACATCAACTTCAGCAAGTAACTCATGTTTTTGCATCAAATATTTATTCTCTTCAGGAGTATTTAAAGTATATCCAAGTGCAGCAAGTCCTCTTGGAACAATAGATACTTTATTTACTTTATTTGCACCTTTTGTAATCTCAGCAATTAAAGCATGACCACTTTCGTGATATGCTACGATTTTTCTCTCTTTTGGAGAAATTCTTCTTGATTTTTTCTCTAATCCAGCAATTTGTCTTTCAACTGCTTCTTTAAAATCTTCTGGTCCTACTTCATTTTTTGAAGCACGTCCAGCTAAAAGTGCAGCCTCATTTACAATATTTGCTAAATCAGCTCCTGCAAGTCCAGCTGTCATTTTTGCAACTTCTTTTAAATCTACATTCTTACCTAATTTTACATCTTTGATATGTACATTTAAAATTTCAATTCTTCCTTCATAATCAGGTTTATCAACTAAAACTTGTCTATCAAATCTTCCTGGTCTTAAAAGTGCTGGGTCAAGAACTTCTGGTCTATTTGTTGCAGCTAATACAATAACAGGTGCATGTTCTGTTGAGAATCCATCCATTTCAGCTAAAAGCTGATTTAATGTTTGTTCTCTTTCATCATTTCCACCCATTGGTCCACCACTTGCTCTACTTTTACCAATAGCATCAATCTCATCAATAAATATAATTGCAGGAGCAACTTTTTTTGCTTGTTCAAATAAATCTCTAACTCTTGAAGCTCCAACTCCAACAAACATCTCAATAAATGCTGAACCAGAAACTGATAAAAACTCAACATTTGCTTCACCAGCAACTGCTTTTGCTAAAAGTGTTTTTCCTGTACCTGGAGGTCCTACTAATAAAACACCTTTTGGAATTTGAGCTCCAAGTCTTACATATCTATCTGGAGATTTTAAGAAATCAACAACTTCTTGAACTTCTTCTTTTGCTTCTTTGTTTCCAGCCATATCATCAAATTTTACATTTGGTTTTTCAGAATTTATCATCTTTTTTGATGAACCAATTCCAAGGATTCCTCCTGAACCACCACCCATAGATTTTTGCATTCTTTTTGCAATAAACATCCAAATAGCAAAGAAAATAAAGATTGGTAAAACCCAACCAAATAAAATATCAGCTAGAATATTTTCTTCATTTATTCCACCATAACCAATATTGTTTTTTTCTAATTCAGTAATCAAAGTTTCATCAGGTATTACTCGTCTTGCAGTATAAGTTATAACTTGTCCACCTTCACTTTTAGAAATAGCTCTAATTTGAGTATTTCCAATACCTACATATTCAATTTTTCCTGCACTAATTAATTTTTTCAAATCTGAATAAGCAATTGTTTTATTTGAACTTTGCCCAAATGCTTGAACATTAGAGTTTGACACTCCCATAGTTTCGTCAGAAAAAATAGTTTTAAATGCAAATATTGTAACTATTGCAAAAATTACAAATATTAAAATTGGATTATTGTTAAAAAAATTATTGTTATTATCGTTGTTATTGATATTGTTATTATCATTTTGTTGTTGTTTTTTTGACATTTAACTAAGACTCCTTATTCTTTTTAAATATTGCAGTTACCCATTCATTTTTATGAATAACTTTTATAACTTCTAAATCTTTAAATTTATTTAATACTCTATTCTCATGTTTATCTAAAATACCTGAAATAATCAGTAAACCATCAGGATTTAAAGATTTTTTTAAATCATTTGCTATCATAACTAAAACATCTGCTACTATGTTTGCTATTACAACATCATAAGTTTTTGTTGATTTATTTATAGAACCAACCCAACTATCATTAAATTTAGCATTGTTTAATTCAAAATTTGATTTTGTATCAACTATACAAACTTCATCTGTATCACAAATATCAACTACACAACCTTTTTTAGCTGCTGCAATTGCTAAAATACCACTTCCAGTTCCTACATCTAAAACTGTTTGTTTTTCTTTCACAAACTCATCTATTGCTTCTATACAAGAAGAAGTTGTTTCATGATGTCCTGAACCAAAAGATAATGCAGGGTCAATTATAATATCAATTTTATTATCTTTTTTTTCTTCCCAAGACGGACGAATAAAGAAATTCCCAACTTCAACTGATTTAACAGATTTTTGGTACTCTTTTATCCAATCAATATTCTCTTTTTTTTCATAAATTATTTCACATTTTACATCTAAAGCTTCAGAAAATCTCTCTATTCCAAACTTTAAATCATCTAGTTCATCTTCACTTCTAATAATTATACAACCATCATTTTCTTCAAAAGCATCTTCAGTTAATGACTCAAGTAGTTCTAAAAAAAGTTCGTAATTTTTTTTTGGTTTAAGCACCAATTCAAAATAGTATTTAGACAAATATTTCCTTTACAAAATACATTTTTACTTTTAAAAAGTGCAATATTCTATCGAAATAACTTTTTAATTCAATTAAAGTTATTAAAAAAAGTTTTCTATCATATCTCGCATAACATCAACTTCACTAACTTTATTTACAATATCTCGAAACTCGTTAGCTCCCGTGTAACCTTTTGAATATGAATGCAAAAGTTTTCTAAACATTATAGCACCATGATTTCCATGAAAATTTATCATAGAATCAAAATGTTCTAAAATAATCTCTTTTTTCATTTCATTTGAAATATCTTCAATTCCATGTTTTAGTTGATAAAACACCCAAGGTTTTCCAATAGCACCTCGTCCTATCATCACTCCATTTGCTTTTGTATATTCTAAAACTTCTTTAGCTTTTGCATAATCTTTAATATCACCGTTTGCAATAACAGGGATTGAAATAGCTTCTTTCATCTGTTTTATTGCATCATAATCAACTGGAGCTTTATATTTCCCAGCTCGTGTTCTTCCATGAACAGATACAAAATCAACACCACAAGCTTCAACTGCTTTTCCAATTTCAACTGGAATTTTTTCATTTACTCCAAGTCTTACTTTTGCACTTGTATATTGTTTTTTAGAGTATTTTTTTACTGTACTTAAAATCTCTTCAAGTTTTTTTAAATCTCCTAAAAGATTTGAACCAGAGCCATGATTAAAAACTTTTGGAGCAGGACATCCACAATTTAAATCAATTCCATCAATGCCCTCAACATCATTTAAAATTTCAACTGCAGCTTTGACTAAATCAACACTATTTCCTGCAATTTGTACAAAATATGGATCTTCAGTAGGAGATTTTTCTACCATTTTAAGTGTTCTTGCACTTTTATATACTAAAGCATTTGAACTAATCATTTCTGAAATAGTTAAATCAGCACCAAATTTTTTAACAACACTTCTAAAAGGTAAATCTGTATAACCTGCAAGTGGTGCTAACACCACTAAAGGTCTTGTAAAGTCGAGTTTATTCATTTATTTATATGATAGAGTTTCTACATTATATTTTTTTCCAGCATCTTTTAAATCTAAAAGTGCTTTGAAAGGAAGGAACTCATTTTCTTGCGTATTTGCTAATACTTCTCTTAATTTATCAATCATTTCAAACTCACATAAAACATGTAAATATGCTGTAGTTGCTTCATCATTTTCAGATGATAGTTTTTCAAAAATTGAGATGATTTCATCTGGATTTAATATTTTTTCATAAGTTTTTGCTAAATTTAAATAATCTTTTTTATCAAAATTAAGCTCTTTTACTAATGCTAAAATTTCTTCTTGAGTAAATCCAAATTCATTATTTAAAGCATCTTTTTCAAAAAGTTTTTGTGCTAACTCTTTATCTAATTTAATATTTTTATAAAGTTTTTTAATTGTAGTCATAGTTTTTTCACTTAAAACTTTTAAGAAAGCTTTTTTAACTACATCTAAAGAGTAATTTTCTGGTTTTTTTATAACATCAACTGCAAAATCAACTTGTTCTTCTATTTTATTTAAAAGATTTTGTTTTGCTAAATCAGAATTTTCATTTAATTTTACAGATTTAACAAATTTTCCTTTATTTATATCTTGTACAGCTGCAACAGTTTTATTTAAATCCTCATTTAAAGAAGTAAAAGTTTCTGATTTAACAGATATGTTAAGTTGAGATAAAATAGCATATAACTCTCTAAATTTTTTTGTTCTAAATTTTGTAGCACTATCTTTTCCAAGTAATTGTGCATTTATAAACTCTATCATTGTTTCATGGTCTTTTGATACTGCCCATTTTTTAAAGAAATCACATGCAGCATAAAAAAATAAATGTAAATATGTAGCTATTGCTAAAAACAAGAATGGTAAAATAATCCAAACTGAAACTGGTAAAATTTGACTATATCCAAATAGTGAAATTTCGTAATCACCTAACTCTAAACTATATAAAAATCCAAATAACAAAATAGCTAAAATTACAGTAGAAACAATATATCTTTTAAGCCCCATCTTATCTCCTTTTAGAACTTCTTTTTTTTAAGTTTTGATTATACAAAAATGTTTATAAATTACTTATGATATGGATGATTATTTTGAATACATAAGCTTCTAAATATCTGCTCAGTTAAAACAACATTTGCCACTTTATGCGCCATTGTTAAATCACTTAATGAAATTACACTATCACACTTATTTAAAAACTCTCTTTGAAATCCATATGCACCACCAATAAAAAAATTAACTTCATTTTTATTATCAATTAATGATGAAAAGGCATAAGTATCAACTCTTTTGCCTAAAACATCAAGTGCAATGTTATAACCTTTTAACAAAGGTTCATATGTTTGAGAATATGCAAGTTGAGACTCTTTTTCTCCAATAGTTTGCGCTTTTGCTATATTTTTATTAAATATATAATGAACTTCAACTTTTGCATATTTTGATGACATTTTTATAAACTCTTTTATAATTTGGTCAAAATTATCAGCTGTTGGTTTTAATATTGCATAAATATTAATTTTCATCAAAAAATCCACTTCCAACAACATTAAATTTTACATTTAAAATCTTATCTTCTATTTTTACACCACCAATAGCACAAACTGGATGTTTAGAAATTTTTGCTAAATAACTAATTTTTTCACCTAAAATAGTACTTACATCTTTTGTATTAGTTTGTTTATAAGCTCCAAGACCAATCATATCTAAGTTCAATTCATTTGCTTCTAAAATCTCTATTTCATTGTGAGTTGAAAGTCCAAGTAGTTTATCTTTGATTTTAGTTCTTACAAGTTTTATAGCAAGTTTTTTATCTTTATGAATTTTTTCTAAGTCTTCTTGACCTAAGTGCAAACCATCTGCAAAATCTATAAGTTCTATTTTATCATTTACAATTATTGGGATATTCAATTGTGATTTTAAATATAAAAGATTTATTTTTTGTTCTTCAAATGATGAAATTTTATCTCTATATTGGATAATTTTTACATCTTTTTTTCTACATAAATCAACAAAAGTTTCTAAAGAAATATTTTTTTTAAGTAGCGTTTCATAATCACATAAAACATATAAGTAGTTGAAAGCTTCAAGTTTAAAACCCAAAGCTTTTTCTAAATTTGAAATCATTTATTAACTAATTTTTTCTCTTTGAAACATTGTTAATAAATCTGTCAAAGTTTGCTTCATCTTAGATCTATTAACAACCATATCAATAGAACCTTTTTCAAGTAAAAATTCTGCTCTTTGGAAACCTTCTGGTAAATCTGCACCAATTGTTTGTTTTATAACTCTTTGTCCTGCAAATCCAATCAATGCTCCTGGCTCAGCCATAATAATATCACCTAAAAAAGCAAATGAAGCAGAAACTCCTCCCATTGTAGGATCTGTTAAAATAGAGATATATGGAAGTTTTGCATGATCAAGTTTTTTAAGTGCCGCAGAAGTTTTAGCCATTTGCATTAAAGCAAAAGTTGATTCTTGCATTCTAGCTCCTCCAGAAGCTGATACAATAATCAAACCTTGCTCTTTTTCAATAGCTCTATTTACAGCTCTTACTATTTTCTCACCTTCAACGCTTCCTAAACTTCCACCCATAAAAGAAAAATCAAAAACTACCATTTGAACAGGAATTGAATTTATAGTACACTCTCCACTCACAACAGAAGATGTTCTTCCTGTTTTATCAAAAGCTTCTTCAACTCTTTTTTTATAAGAAGTTTTATCTACAAATTTTAAAGGGTCATTTGGTTTTAAATCTGCATCAAATTCAACAAAACTATTTTCATCAGATAGAATTTCTATTCTTCTTTTTGCACCAATTCTCATATGAAAACTACATTTAGGGCAAACATTATCTTGATTTTCTACCTCTTTAAAGAACATTAATGCACTACAATTTGGACACTTTATCCAGTGAGTTGGTGCATCTTTTTTTGTTGGTTGTTCTTTTTTACTATCGAAAGATATTTTGCTAAATAAGTTTTTTAAATCCATATATACTCCTTTTAAATTGGTTCCCAATTTAAAAGGAACCCTTCTTTTTTATCTACTTTCAGGTCTTAAAAGTAGTAAATCTCTAATTTTTACTATTTTATTTAAAGATTTTTAAATTTTTCTAATTCGTCTAATTTTTCCCAAGGATAATCACTTTGTCCAACTTGTCCACGTGCAGCAACATCTGCATAAAGGAAAGTATCAGCACTTGGTTTATCCAAAGCAAATTTTTGTGTAATCCATCTTGGTGTTAATGGGAAATTTTCCATAACAAAAGCTGATAATACATCATCATTATGTTTTGTATAAGTTCCCATTGTATCAACAGCAACTGATGTTGGACGTGCAACTCCAATAGCATAAGATATTTGAACTATTGCTTTTTTAGCAAGTCCAGAAGCAACTATATGTTTTGCTATCCATCTTGCAGCATAAAGTCCACTTCTATCAACTTTAGTATAATCTTTACTACTTTGTGCTCCACCACCAATAGGCGCATATCCACCAAAAGAATCAACAATCAGCTTTCTTCCTGTTAAGCCACTATCATGTAATGATGAGTGATTTACATATCTTCCTGTTGGATTTATATGAATAATTGTACTATTTTTATCATATAATTTATCAGGTAACCCAGAGTTGTCAATTAACCCTTGAATCAATGTTCTTACTTCTTCAATTGGCATTCCTTCAACAGAAGGAGCACTTACAACTATTGTATGAATTTTTTGTGGTTTACAATTTTCAAAATTCTCTTTTGTACCATAATCAACAGTAACTTGAGTTTTTATATCAACCCCTAGTTTTTGATTATTTTTTAAAGCATAGTTATAAACTGTATCACAAAGTCTTCGTGCATATACTATTGCTGCAGGCATAAATTCAGCCGCTTCATTTGAAGCAAATCCAAACATAATTCCTTGATCACCTGCTCCAATTTCTCCAGTTGTTTGGTCAACTCCTTGAGAAATATCAGGACTTTGCTGATTTAATAAAACTTGTACTTTTACATCATCAGGATGAAGTGCTTGTTCTTTTGTAAATGCACTTTTTCCGTCATATCCAATTTTTGCTAATGCATCTTTTACTATTTTTTCATAATCATTTTGTGATAATTTTGCATTAGATTTTACTTCACCACCAATAACTATGTGTTTTCCAGCTACAAAAACTTCACTTGCAACTCTACTATTACTATCTTCAATTATTAATCTATCAACTATTGAATCTGCAATAATATCAGCACATTTATCAGGGTGTCCAGGGCTTACTACTTCACTTGTAAATAAGTATTGAGATTTTTTTTCCATTTTGTTTTCCATCCTTTGTTTTCCACAAGCTTTGCTTGAGTTGTTTTCCATCTTTTGTTTTCCATTTTTCTATCTCTTATAATTGTTAAGAAAATTAAAATAAAAATTTAAAGAATTCAATTTCCCTAAAAGGGAAAAAGTTTCTTATTTTAACAAAATTTAACTTATATGTTTTATATTTATTCGACAGTCACAGATTTAGCCAAGTTTCTTGGCATATCTACGTCATTTCCAAGTCTTATTGAAATTTCCATAGATAAAAGTTGTAAAACAACCAACATTTCAAAAAACTCTAACATATAGTGTTCTGATTTATTTATTTTTATAAAATCATCAGCCAAATCAAAATCAAGTGCAGAAATAGCACAAATAGTACTATCTCTAGCACTAAGTTCTTCTACGTTTGATTTAATTTTATCATAAAGTAAATTTTGTGGCATAAGTGCGATTGTAAAAAGTTCTGGGTCTGCAAGAGCAATAGGACCATGTTTCATTTCACCTGCTGGATAACCTTCAGCATGTAAATAAGAAATCTCTTTTAGTTTTAAAGCACCTTCTAAAGCTAATGGATAAAATACATCTCTTCCAATGAAGAAAAATCCATGTCCATGTAAATATCTTTTTGATAATCTTCTTGTTTTTTCATGTATTTTGTCACTAATACAAAGTGATTTTGGAACTTCTCTTAAAGTGTGAAGTTCAACTTCTAATTTTTCATTTGAAATTACATTTTTTGCTTTTGCAAAATATAAAGACAACATCCAAAGAACAACTGTTTGAGTAGAAAATGCTTTTGTTGAAGCAACACCTTTTTCAATTCCAGCTCTTGTAAGGATAGTAAAATCAGCTGTTCTTGTCATAGAAGAGTTATCAACATTACAAATCACTAAAGTTTTTAATCCTGCATTTTTTGCCATTTTTAAAGCTTCTAAAGTATCAGCAGTTTCACCACTTTGTGAGATAACAATAAATAAAGTATCTTTAGTTAAAAGTGGTTCTTTATATCTAAATTCACTTGCTACTTCAACACTACATTTTATTTTAGAAATTCTCTCAAATAAATATGAAGAAGTAAGTCCTGCATGATATGAAGTCCCACAAGCACAAATTTTTATTTCATTTATTCCATCAATTATTGATTTATCAATTTCATCAAATAAAATTTCATTATCTTTTATTCTTCCTAACATACAATCGCTAACTACACTACTTTGCTCATAAATTTCTTTTTCCATAAAAAATCTATATCCATCTTTTTGAGCAAACTGTTTTGATGTTGGTAATGTACTCCATTTATGATTATCACTGAAAAATTCTATACCAAAAGCAGTTGCAACTCCACCAACTTTGTCTTCTAAATAAACAACATCATTTGCTAATCCAATAAGTGGAGCATCAGATGAAGCAAATAAAACTTCATCTTCTTCAATTCCTCGTGCAACGATTAAAGGACTTCCTAATTTATAGAAAAATATTTTTTTAGGTTCAGCTTTTGAGATTAAAAGAATTGAAAAAGCACCTTCAAGTCTTGAAACTGTATTTTGAAAAGCTTTTGTAGCATCATTTAATTGGTTATTGTAATTTTCAAAAAGATGAACTATAACTTCTGTATCTGTTTGAGATACAAATTTATGTCCTTTTTGTGTTAATTCATCTTTTAACTCTTTATAGTTTTCAATTATTCCATTATGAACTACATAAGAATACTCTCCTAAATGTGGATGAGCATTTAGTTCTGTTGGTTTTCCATGAGTTGCCCATCTTGTATGACCAATTCCTAAATCATAATCTTTAGAAGGTACACTATTTACTTTTTCTTCTAAATTTACAAGTTTTCCTAATGCTTTAAAAACATCAATATTATCATCTTTAAGTACAGCAATTCCAGCACTATCATAACCTCTATACTCTAACTCTTTTAAACCATCTAATAATAATTTTGTAGTATCTTTTTTACCAATATATCCAACTATTCCGCACATTTTATAAAACCTTTATATATTTTTCAAAATTAATTATATTTAATAATCACTAAATATTTAGTTTTTCGATTAATTTATCATGTATTTTTCCATTTGTTGCAACTATATATTTATCTTCAAATAGATTATACTCTTCACCATTTATATTAGTGATTTTTCCACCAGCTTCACTTAATATTAAAACTCCAGCACTTACATCCCAAGGTTTTAAATTCATCTCATAATATCCTTCAAAAGTTCCACGTGCTACAAAACATAAATCAATAGAAGCACTTCCTAATCTTCTTAAGTCTTGACAAAAAGGTAAAACATCTTTTATTTTTTTCAAAACATCTTTTAAATCACTTTCATTTGAGCCACTTGTATATGGAAATCCTGTAGCAATAAGCGATTTTTGTAAATCTTCTTCGATACTAACTTTTAATTTTTTACCATTTAAAAAAGCACCTTTTCCCGCTCTAGCAAAATATAACTCATCTAAAATTGGATTATAAACAACTGCTAAAAAAGGTTTTTTATTTTTATAAACTCCAACAGATATAGCTGTATGTGGAACTCCATTTACAAAATTTGTAGTTCCATCTATTGGATCAATTATAATTGAATTATTAAACTCTACTTTTGAGTTATCTGACTCTTCAGCTATGATATTAAACTCTTCAAAATGTTTACTAAAATGTTTTTTTAGATAATTTTCAACAGCAACATCATATTTTGTTACTAAATCTTTTTTCGCTTTAAAAGATACTTCTTTATCTGAGTAATAACCATTTTTAAGTATTTTTCCAGCTTTTTTTATAATTTTTATTAATTTCTTTTTCATAGGATTTCCTAAATTTTTTTATTATTTTATCTAATTGAAACAAAATATATGTAAAATCCCTTTTATGAAAGATTTTATTCCTACTTTAAATCAAAACTTTACTTTTGGAAATTGTAAAAATTGCCAAGCACATTGTTGTAGTGGATTACATGGAAGTATTTATTCCCAAATTTTAAAAGAAGAGTTTGAAGCCACTTATAAAAATTTTCCTATCTTATTTATATTTGGTTCTTTAAAATTCATAAAACCTGTCATTTTGTTGTCTAATGGCTTTGATTTTTGTCCGCACTTAAAAAATTTTAAATGTACTATTTATGAAAATCGTCCAATCGTATGTAAAACTTATCCTTTAAGTCCAAATCTGGATAATCAAATTTATATAGATAGTTCTTGTCCTGAAATAAATAAAGGAAAAGAGCCTTTAAAGTTTGAAGAAAGTTATTTTAAAAACTATCAAGAAAAATATATAGAGACTCATTTTGAATTTGAAAATCTAAAAAAAGAAGATTTTATAAAAATATTTACTATTAGAAATATAGACTTTTTTAAATATATAGGTAACACAAACTCAAAATACCTGACTTTTCATAAACTATCATTATCAAATCTAAATAAATACTAAAATCAAATAAATATGAACAAAAATTCATATTTAATTCATCATATATTCATATTCAAAGATTAAACTTTCAAAAAATAAGAAAGGAGTTATCTTGGTTTCATATGCTTTTAAAGCACTATTTGCAAATAAACTAAAAACCTTTTTAATCGTTTTAAGTCTCATTTTTTCGATAGTTTCTATATTTTTGATTAGTTCTATTTCAAATGGAGTTATCTCTATGTATTCAACACTTCTAAAAAGTGATGGAGATATTATAGTTACTCAAGCAAAAATATCTGATACATTTTTTTCAAATGTAAATATCAACTTAATTGAACAAATAAATAACTTAAAAGATATAAAAGATACATCAGCGATGATTGTAGGAGCAAGTCCTGTTGAAAAACTTCCAATCATTGCAGTTTATGGAGTAACGCAAAATAGATTTAAAAATTACACTTTAACACAAGGAAAATATCCATCACAAAATGAAGTAATTATTGGAAAATCAATATTTGAACAACTAGTAAATAAAAATGAAATTCAAATTGCAAATAAAAGTTTTAAAATCTCTGGAGTTTTTAAAAGTGAAATTGGTTTTGAAAATGGTGGTGTTGTTTTAAATATAGATGATGCTGGAAATATTTTTAATAAATCAGCTTCAATGATTTTAGTAAACACAACTTTAAATGCAGATGTTGAAAATATTATAAAAGAGATTAAAAATTTATCAGAAGATATTGATGTTAAATCAACACAAAATTTTGTAGATAACTACAATCAATTCAAAATCATAAAAACTTCATCAAATGTTATTTCATTTATCGCTTTTTCCATGGGTTTACTTGGAATTGTAAGCCTTATGAGTATCACAATAAATCAAAGAAAAGCTGAATTTGGAATAAAAAGAGCTTTAGGAATAAAAACATCAAAAATCGTTTATTCAATAATGGTTGAGAGTTTTTTACTCGGAGTTTTTAGTTTTGTTTGTGCCTTTATTATTTCAAATGTAACTTTGTATTTTGTAAAAAATGCAAAAACTCTACAAGGTTATGTAAATGGAGAGATATCTATTGAATTAGGTTTTTATATCTTTGTTACTTCTATTTTAATGGCAATTATTGGTTCAATAATTCCAGCTTTAAATGCTGCAAAAACTGATCCAGTTGAACTTATTCAAGGAAATAAAATATGATAAAAGCAGTTCATTTAACACACTATTACAATAAAGATTTAGCTTTAGAAAATATAAATTTACAAATAAACAAAGGAGAATTTATATGTTTAGTAGGTGAAAGTGGAAGTGGAAAATCTACACTTTTATCACTTTTATCTACTCTTTTAAAACAAACAAGTGGTCAACTTTTTTTTGAAGGAAAGAATTATAAAGATATAGAAGATATCGATAGTTTTAGAAGAACAAATATCGGTTTTATCTTTCAATTTCATTATTTAATAAACTATTTAACAGTTAAAGAAAATATAAAACTCGCAAAAGAAAAAGCAACACATGAGGAAATTTATAATCTATTAAAAATTTTGAAAATAGAAAATCTAATAGATAAATATCCAAACGAAATTTCAGGAGGTCAAAAACAAAGAGTTGCAATAGCAAGAGCTTTGATAAACAGACCAAAAGTAATAATCGCAGATGAGCCAACAGGAAATTTAGATTCAAAAAACTCTTTAAACGTTTTTGAAATTTTTAAAAAATTAAGTGAAAGTGGAACAACAATAATAGTTGCTACACACGATAAAGATTTAGCAAAGTTTGCAAATAAAATTTATGAGGTAAAAGATGGAAAAATCAGTTAATTTTGAACAATTTATCAATAGACATTTTAAAATATCTATTGCTTTTTTTGCAATAGGATTATTTTTTGGAATTGTTTATTCATTAAACTTATTAGGATTTATTATAGATTCTGAAACTTTAAATCCTGTGAATATGAGAGCAATTCATATAAGTTTAATGCTTTATGGTTTTGTTCCTTTAATGCTTTCATATTTACCTTTCTTACTTATAAATAAAGAAGCTGGAATTTCAAATGAAGGACTTAAGTTTTTAAATCTTTATACTCTTATTTGGTATATATTTTTAGTTTTTATGGTTATGTCTTTACTTTTAGGTAAAAATAGAGGTTTAGCTTTTTATGATTTTGCTTATGAACTAAACTTTTTATTGGCATTTGCTGGACTATTTTATATCTTGGCTTTATACAAATTTATCAAACTTTATAAAGTTCTTCCTTTATGGATAAAAGTGTGTTTAAGAGTTGTAACAATTGCTCCATTTACACTTTTGATTTTGATGAATCCAACAATTGGACAAGTTGAAAGTACAATATCTGGACCTCATGGAGATAATACACTTGGAATGAGTTTAGCTTTAATTCCTATTTATTATTTAATCATCAAACTATTAAATGAGGGTGAATTCAAAGCTAGATGGAATATTTTATGGATTATTCCAACAATTTTTTATTTTAGTTCAGTTTTATACAGAATTTTTATTGGTCATCTATCATATAACCAAGAGTGGTTTTTGCAATATCTAACTCTTTTATATGTTCCACTTTTATATAGATGGTACAAAGATAGTAATATCAGTGATGTTGCTAAAAAAGCTCTATTAGTTTCTATTTTAGCTTTTTTATTTGTTGATGTTGAAGGAAATATTCTGTTCATTCCAGAAATTAGATGGGTATTTCATAGAAATGATTTAATAGTTGCTCATGCACATGTTGCTATGGGAATTGGAGTATTTTTTATGGTTATTTCAATGTTTATAAATCATATAAAAGAACTACATAAAAATATATTTTTAGAAATTTATTTAATTGGTATTTTAGGAATTTTTACAGCTTTAAGTATTTCAGGATTTACACAAGCTGGATTTAATTTACTTGAAACTCATACATTATGGATTTTTAGATCTTTATTTGGAGTTGTTGCATTTAGTTTTATATTTGCTTTTATAAAAATAAATACTTCTTACTCAAAGCTTCGATTATACAATCTAATAGGAATTTTAAGTGATGGAATTGGAGGAGTAATTTTAATTCTACTAGCAAGTTTTTTATATCCGATTTTAGGTTTTAGCTTTAGTGGAGTTTATGAATATGTTGTTTTTACTTTTGTAAGTACGACAGGAATTATTCACTACTTAGCTTTAAAAAATGAGAGTTATGAACAGTTATTAACAAATTTATCTGTGATTATTAGAGTATTTGCAAGTTCTATGTTTTTTGCTTTATATTCAAGTGGTAAACTTGGGATTGAAGGACTTGCAATTTGCCTTTTTGATTTAACTTTTGTTTTCATCTATTTAATTTTTATTCAAAAAAAGGAGTTTTTATGCAAAGATTAATTTTGATATTTTTTATTGCAAGTGAGTTATGTTATTACTTACTTATAGCACAAACTGGAATTGTTGAATATTTTTCATCAAACTTATTTTTAATAGCTCCTCTTCCAATTGGTGGAGTTATAGGTTCATTATTAGTTTCATACATAAAAATAAAAAATAAAATTTCACTATTTTTAGTTGCACAACTAATTTTAAGTTTTATGTATCCACATTACAACCTATTAACTCTTTTTATTTTAGGTTTTGTTGTTGGAAGTATGGCTCCACTAATTATAAATGAAGTTAAAAAAACTACATTTTTAGAACTTGGTCTTGCATTAAGTCTATCTTATGTTACAGGAACAATGCTTTTTAATTATGAAGTTTCTCAAAGAGAGATTATTGCAGTAACTCTTACGATGATAACTCTATTTTGTTCTTTATTTTTAAATTATATGAAAGAAGGAGAAAAACTAAATACAACAAGTCACTCTTTATTGATGATGATTTTATGGGTATTTTTAGATTCTGCACTATTTGAATCGCTTTCAAGAGATTTAGCCGTTTCTATTTGGAGAGGTGGTTTTACTTTTGAAATTGCATTATTTCATGTAATTGGTGTATTTAGTGCATTATTCTTTAAAATTGAAAAAAATCAAAAAGAGTTATTAATACTTACTCTTTTTGCACTTTCATATCTATTTTATTTTTTAAGGGAGGGTTTTATTTTATCATTGATTTACCCATTTGTAATTTCATATTACAATGTAGTAATTCTTCAATCTATAAAAAAATTAGATTTTAGAACAATCTCATTTTATATGATATTTATAGGTTGGATGGCTTCAGGTGCTGGACTTTCTATAGCTTTAGCTAACTTGATATTCTTTGTTCCAATTACTCTTTTATTTGCAATTTTTAGAGTAATGAGTAAAGAGTATTTACCAAATAGCAAGGAGATTAAATATGTTTAAAAAAATAGTTCTTTTAATAGTTTTAAGTTTTAGTTTGTATGCAAACAACTTATCAGTAGTAACAGGTGAAATAAAGGGTCATACAGAAGTTTTTGGCGATAGCGAAATCAACCCAACAACAAAAGAGGTAAAAGCTAATTTAATAGTTGAAAATAGTTTAGAATCAATAAAAGGTCAAATATTTTTCGATACATTAAGTTTAGTTAGCGAAAAAAAAGATAGAGATGCTCATATGTACGAATTACTAAATGAACCAAAATTTAAAACTATCTCTATTGATATAAAAAATATTGTAAAAAATGGTATAAATTACGATATTAATGGAGTTCTTGTTTTAAATGGTGTTTCAAAAGATATTACAGTAAAAAGCAATATAACTGAGCAGAATAATCAAATTTTATTTGATGGAGGATTTTCATTTAACCTAACTGATTTTAATTTAGAACCACCAACAATGTTCTTTTTAACAGTTAGAAATCAAATTGATGTTACTTATAAAATTCAATTTAAAAGATAAAAGATGATAAAACAACTTATATTATCGATAATTTTTGTAAATTCTTTATTTGCAGTAAATCTCAAAATTGAAGATAAAATAAGTAATTTTTCTTTAATAGACCAATTTGATAAAATTCATACAATTACAAATGATATAAAAATCATAATTGTAACTTTTGAAAAAGAGACTCTTTCGATGGTAAATAATTTTCTATCATCGAAAAGTCCGCTATTTTTGGAAAATCATCAAGCAATAGTTATAAATAATATCTCTTCAACTCCAAGTATAATTACAAAGATGTTTACTTTGCCAAAACTAAGGGATTATAAATATAGCATCTTGCTAATTTATGATGAAAACAATACAAAATTTACAAAACAAACTGGAAAAATAACTACTTATTCTTTGGAAAATGGTGTAATAAAAGATATTAGATTTTTATCTTCTACATATGAACTTGAGGAGTTTTTAAAATGAATTTAACTAAACATTTTCAAATCATAAATATAGAAGTAGAAGATAAAAAATTAGATGATTTAAAGATTCTTCATTTAAGTGATTTACACATAAATAAAAAAACTTCAATAGAAAAGATTTTAGAACTCGTAAATTTTTGTAATAATTTAGAGTTTGACTTTTGCATTATCACTGGAGATATAATCGATACAAAAGTAAAATTTATAAAAAAACAACTTGAAATTTTAAACTTATTGAAAAAAGAGGTTTTTTATATAAGTGGAAATCACGATTTATTTTATGGCTTAGAAGATTTAAAAAAAGAGTTAACAAATTTTATTTTTATGGATAATGAAACTTTAAAAATTAATTATAAAAATGAAATTATTCATCTAGCAGGACTTCCAGATAGATTTTCAAAATTCTTTAAAATAAAAAGAGAAGAAAAAGTAGTAGAAGATTTTTTACAAAACTCTCCATCAATATTTATTTCTCATCAACCAAAAGATTATAAAATTGCGTTAAATTCAAACTCAAATCTATTTTTGTGTGGTCATACACATGGTGGTCAAATCTATCCTTTTCACTATTTAGTAAAATTAGTTCAACCCTTTTTGGCTGGACTTTTTTATAAAAATAAAACAGCAATTTATGTAAATAAAGGCTTGGGAACTTGGGGAGTTGATTTTAGATTTAAAGCAGATGCAGAAGTTACAATATTAAAATTAATAACAAAAAGTGTAAAATGATTTCTATGAAGATACTAATAATTGAAGATGATTTAAAAATCATAAACTTTTTAAAAAAAGGTTTAGAAGAAGAGTGTTATATAGTTGACTTCTCAACAAATGGTGATGAAGGATTATACTTAGCTAGTATTAACACTTATGATCTAATCTTACTTGATATCATGCTTCCAGTTAAAAATGGAATTGAAGTATGTAAAAGTTTAAGAAGCTCAAATATTCAAACTCCTATTATTATGCTAACAGCTAAAGATTCTATTGAAGATAAAATCAAAGGTTTAGATATTGGAGCAAATGATTATTTAGCAAAACCTTTTTCTTTTGCAGAATTACTTGCCAGAATTAGAGTTCAATTAAGAATCACAACTACTACTCAAACAAAACTATCTATTGCAGATTTAGAGCTTGATTTACTCAATAAAACAGCTTCAAGATCAAATCAAAATATAGTTTTAACAGCCAAAGAGTTTTCACTTTTAGAGTATCTAATAAAAAATAAAAATAGAGTTTTAAGTGAAACAACAATAAATGAAGCACTTTCATCATTTGAAGATTCAAATATCAGTAATATTGTAAATGTTTATATTTATAGATTAAGAAATAAAATCGATAAAAATTTTGAAAATAAACTAATAAAAACAGTAAGAGGAATAGGATTTAAAATCAGTGAAGATTAATCTATCAATCAAAAAGAAACTTCTATTTTATAGTTTTTTTATTCAAACTATTATTTTAGTAATTTTTTCTTTTTCTTTATATAAAGCATTGGAAATTTCAACTATTGACAAACTTGAAGCAACGCTAAAAGTAATAGTTCTTGATATTACTGATGATATTTTAGAAAAAAATAAAATCACAGATAATATTTTAGATGAAGAAAAAGAGTACAATTTTGAACCTCTTTATATTAGAATTTTAGATACTAAAACTCACAAAGAAATAATCAAAACAGATAATTTCCCAAATAACATTGATCATAACGATGATTATTTAGATAAATTAAAAGAGAATGTAATAACTTTTGAAGAACAATACAGCTATTTTGTAAGTAGAATAAAAATAGATTTTCATGGTGAACAAAGTATCATTATTGAAGCAGTTACAACAAAAGATATTTTAACTTCAACTTTGGAAAATCTTCTTTATATTTTAGGATTTATTCTCCCAATAATTCTTATCTTTGCTGTTATTGGTGGAAATTTTGTAATTTATAAATCGTTTTTACCAATTGAAAATATCTTAGTTGAATTAAAACAGATAAATGCAAATGATTTATCAGCAAGATTAAAAACAACAAAATCAAAAGATGAAATAAACCAACTAATAAATGAAATTAATTCTTTATTATCAAGACTTGAAAACTCTTTTGAAAGAATGTCACAATTTAGTTCAGATGCTTCTCACGAACTAAAAACTCCTCTTACAATTATAAAAGGTGAAATGGAAGTAACCTTAAGAAAAGATAGAACGATAAACGAATATAAAGAAGCTTTAAAAACATCTTTAGAAGAGATATCAGGGATTGAACAAACAATAAATGATTTACTATTTTTAGCTAAAAATGAACAAGAGTTAATTGTAGATAAACAAGAAGAGTTTTATTTAGATGAACTTGCAGATGAAGCAATAAATGAACTTAAAAATTTTGCAAAACTTCATAAAATAAAAATATCTTTGATAATAGAAGATAGCTTAGAGATGAAAGGATTTGCAAGTTTATTAAAAATTGCAATAAAAAATATTTTGAAAAATGCTATTCAATTTAGTTATGAAAATAAAGAAGTTATAGTAAAAATATTTAAAGAAAATGATTTATTAAATATCTCTATTGAAGATTTTGGGATTGGAATTCCTACAAATGAACAAGAAAAAATTTATGAAAAGTTTTATAGAACAGATAAAAGTAGAAATAAAAATAGTGGAGGAACTGGTCTTGGAATGTCGATTATGAAGAAAATTGTAGATATTCACAAAGGAAAAATTTCTTTAATAAGCCAAGAAAATATTGGAACAAAAATAACTCTCTCTTTTTCTATTAAATAATTTTATAAAATTTCAGTTTGTTTTAATTTAAAAAGATGTTATAATTACATTATCTTTAAGATTATAGGAGGTTCAATTGACGAAAACTTCACCTTTTATAACTGTTAACTTTTAATTTAAACTATAAGTTTATTTCAAAGTAAACTTGATAAATAAAAGTCTTATTTATCGAAAAATAATTTTTAAAAGAGCTCTTTCGCGGAGCTCTTTTTTTATTTAAAATAATATCTATTTCGTTTATAATTTTCCTATTAATTTCATAACCATTTAGATTTTTATTAATTATAAATTAAAAAACCGCACCTTAAAAAAGGTACGGTTAAGAAAAATTAACAATTTTAGATAATTGTTACATCATTCCTGGCATTCCCATTCCACCCATGTCTGGCATAGAAGGCATTGCTGGTTTATCTTCTTTTATATCACTTACAGTTGCTTCAGTTGTAAGTAAAAGTGAAGCTACTGAAACAGCATTTTGCATAGCAACTCTTTCAACTTTTGCAGGATCAACAATTCCAGCTTCAAACATATCTACATATTCACCTGTTGCTGCATTAAATCCTAAATTTTCATTTGATGATTTTTCAACTTCATTTGCAACAACTCCTGCATCAAATCCAGCATTAATTGCAATTTGTTTTAATGGTGCTGAAATAGCTCTTAAAACAATATCTGCTCCAATTCTTTCATCACCAGTTAAATCAAGATTTACTTTTTTAGAAGCTTTAATTAAAGCAGCTCCTCCACCAATTACAATACCTTCTTCAACAGCAGCTCTTGTTGCACTTAAAGCATCATCAACTCTGTCTTTTTTCTCTTTCATTTCAGTCTCTGTTGCAGCTCCAACTTTAATAACTGCAACTCCACCAGAAAGTTTTGCTAATCTTTCTTGTAATTTTTCTCTATCATAATCACTTGTTGTATTTGATATTTCTGCTTTAATTTGATTTACTCTTGCAACAACTCTTTCATTATCACCATTTCCATCAACGATTGTTGTATTGTCTTTGTCAATTACGATTTTTGAAGCAGTTCCTAAACAACTAAATTCAGCTGTTTCAAGTTTCATTCCCATCTCTTCTGAAATTACAGTTCCACCAGTTAAAACTGCAATATCTTCTAACATAGCTTTTCTTCTATCTCCAAATCCAGGAGCTTTAACAGCAGCAATATGTAATGAACCTCTTAATCTATTTACTACCAGTGTTGCTAATGCTTCACCATCTACATCTTCTGCAATAATTACTAAAGGTCTTCCTGATTGATTTACTGATTCTAAAATTGGTAACATCTCTTTTAATGAAGAGATTTTTTTGTCATATAATAAAATGAATGGGTTATTAAACTCTGCAATCATTTTTTCAGGATTTGTTACAAAATATGGAGATAAATATCCTCTATCAAATTGCATACCTTCAACAACATCTAACTCATCAGAAATACCTTTTGCTTCTTCAACAGTGATAACACCATCTTTTCCAACTTTATCCATAGCTTCAGCTATCATTTTTCCAATAGCACTATCTGAATTTGCTGAGATTGTAGCAACTTGTTCAATCTCTGTTTTATTTGCTACAACTTTTGAAGATTTTTTAAGTTCAGCTAAAATAGCTTCGCAAGCTTTATCCATTCCTCTTTTTAAAGATATTGGATTTGCACCTGCTGTTACATTTCTAAGCCCTTCTTTGAAAATAGAATGTGCTAAAACAGTTGCAGTTGTTGTTCCATCTCCTGCTTCGTCATTTGTTTTTGAAGCTACTTCTTTTACAAGTTGAGCTCCCATATTTTCTAAAGTATCTTTTAATTCAATTTCTCTAGCAACACTTACACCATCTTTTGTAATTGTAGGAGCACCAAATGATTTTTGTAATAAAACATTTCTTCCTCTTGGTCCCATTGTAACTTTAACTGCATCAGCTAATTTTTCAACACCTGAATATAATCTATTTCTTGCATTATCACTAAATAAAATCTCTTTTGCCATTACATAACTCCTATAACATTTTCAATATTTAAAATTAGATATTCTTCACCCTCAAGTTTGAATTCAGTTCCTCTATATTGTTCAAATACAATTGTATCACCAACTTTAACATCTTCAACTTTATTTCCAATTGCAACAACTTTTGCAGTTTGTGGTTTCTCTTTTGCATTATCTGGAATATAGATTCCACTTGCTGTTTTGTTCTCAACTTCTGTTCTTTTAACAAGAACTCTTTCACCTAGTGGTTTAAAATTCATACTATTTCCTTATTATTAAATTAATTTTATATTTTTGAACTTATAAATTAGCACTCTAATTTTATAAGTGCTAAATTTTAATAAATTTTAAATTATTTGTCAATATATTTGAGTCAAATTAACTAAGAGTTTAAAATTATTTGTGTCTATTTATATATTTTAGAAGTAACTCTTCTAAAGATTTTTTTAAATTTTCTTCAAAAGTATTAAGAGAATCTATACATTTTAAAGCTAAATCATCAGCACTTTTTTTTGCACCATCAAGTCCTAATAAATTTACAAAAGAGTTTTTAAATCCATCATTTTGTGTAGTTTTACCAGCTTCTTCTTCAGTACAAGTTTCATCAATAATATCATCTTGAATTTGAAATAACAGTCCTAAATCTATTCCAAAATTATAAAGTTTTTCTTGTGTTTGCAAATCATATTCACTTATAATTGCACCCATTTTAAGGCTAGCTGCAATTAGTCTTGCCGTTTTATGAATATGTAAAAACTCTAATTGATTTAACTGTATTTTTTGTTTTTCAAAATGACAATCTATTGCTTGACCTATAATCATACCATTTATTCCACCATTATGTGCCAAACATTTGATAAGTTCAACTTTTATATCATTATGTAAAGAAGCATTTGCTATTAGGTTAAATGCTTCAGTGTTTAAAGCATCTCCAACTAAAATAGCTGTTACTTCATCATATTTTTTATGTAAAGTTTGAAATCCTCTTCTTAAATCAGAGTTATCCATCGCTGGTAAATCATCATGAATCAAAGAATACGTATGTAAAAATTCAACTCCTAATGCTACACTCATTGCATTTGGAACTAATAAAGATTTATTTGATTTTACAACAGATAATAAAAGCATCGGACGAAATCTTTTTCCACCTGCTTTTAACATATCAGCTAAAGCATCTTCAAAGTGAGGATGAAATGTTTTTGAGATAGGAAGATTTTTTAGTAAATAATCTTCAAAAGAATTTAATAAATCTTTCATCAAATCACTTTTGTCCAAATGAGCCTAAACCACCCATTAAGTTCATAGCCATCATTTTTTTATTTTCATCGCTTTGTTTAATTACATCATTCATACAAGAGATAAGTAAAATTTGTAAAGAGTCTTTATCTTCTAAAAGAGAATCATCAATTTTTAAATCAACAACTTCTGAATTTCCATTGATTGATATTTCTACCATTCCTCCACCAGCTTTTGAAGTAAAAATTCTTGAAGCATTTTCATTTTGTGCATTTTTTGCCATATCTTGAAATTGGTTTAACATATCACCTAAATTCAAATTTTTTAAATCAAGTCCATCAAACATATTTACCTCCTTCTAATTCATGAGTTATTAATTCAATATTATTTTTATCATCAACTAAAACAACTGTTGGTTTATAGTTTTCAAGTTCTGCTTCACTAAAAGTTGCATAAGCAATAACGATAATTTTATCGCCAATTTCTACTTTTCTAGCCGCTGCTCCATTTAAGCACATATCTTTAGAGCCTGCTTTCCCTTTTATAATATAAGTTTGAAATCTTTCACCATTATTAATATTTACAATATCAACTTTTTGACCAACTCTTAAATTAGCTGCTTTCATCAAATCTTCATCTATTGTAATCGAACCAACATAATTCAGATTTGCGTCACTTACAGTTGCTCTATGAATTTTGCTGTATAACATTTCAAATGTCATTTATAAGCCTTTTATTTTTTTATATTTAATAGTTAATAATTTCGTGCATTTTAACACTTTTTTTTTAAAGTATTATAAAATATCTTTTTTATCTTTTTTTAAATCTAATACACTATACTAATTTACTAAAAAATCTACAAAAAAGGCAATTTTATGAAAAGAATTTTATTTATTCTTTGTTGTTTTACACTATTTTTAAATGCTGCTAATCCAGTAGCTACATTTAAAACTTCAAAAGGTGATATTGAAGTTGAATTAAGACCAGACTTAGCTCCAAAAGCTGTTGAAAATTTTGTAACTCATGCAAAAAATGGATATTATAATGGTCAAATTTTTCATAGAGTTATTAAAAACTTTATGATTCAAGGTGGTGATCCAACAGGAACTGGAGCTGGTGGAGAATCTATTTGGAAAGAAGATTTTGCAGATGAATTTGCAAAAAATGCTGTTTTTGATAAACCTGGAATTTTAGCTATGGCAAATAAAGGTCCAAATACAAATAATAGTCAATTTTTCATAACAACTGTTCCAACTTATTGGTTAAATGGTTATCACACTATTTTTGGATATGTTATAAATGGATTTGATGTAGTAAAAGCAATAGAAAACGTAAGAACAAATGGAAAATATAATGGAGATAAACCTTTAGAAGATGTAAAAATTATCTCTATATCTATAAAAGAGTAAATCAAGAAATTCTTGATTTACTTAAAATCAGTCTTGTAACTCTTCTTTATCAACAACTCTTTCGATATCCATAATTACAAGCATTTGGTTATTATCAAGTCTAACATAACCTTTTAAATATTTAGGTGGAATTGCTGAACCCATTTCCGCAACTTGTGCTAACATACTAGTATCAAGTTTTTGAACATCATCAACTAAATCTACAACTATTCCTATCATTCTTTTATCTTCAGTAATAACTGTAATAATAGAAGTATTTTCATCATAAACAGCAGGTCCTGTGTTGAACTTTATTCTAATATCTAAAATAGGAACAACTTCTCCTCTTGAATTAATTAAACCCTTTACCCATTTCGAAGTATTTGGTAAAGTTGTAATATTATCTGGATAAGTTAAAATTTCTTTAATCTTTGGCAACTCAATTGCATACTTCATTGCCCCTAACTCAAATGTCATAAACTCAGTAATCTTTGAAGAACTTACAGCTTTATCACGATTATTTTCCATTAATATTCCCTCTCTATTAGATATGTATAAATTAAACGAATTTTCATTATTCTATCTATACTAAACTTAAATTCTATTGTTTTACTAATTTATTTAAAGTACAACTTGCAATATACTTTGGAGTTTGTAACTCTATTTCATCTCCAATTTTTAAATCTGCTAAATTTATAACTTTATTACTTTTACTAATTTGTACAAAACCATTTTTCTCTTTTTTATCTGGATGATTTGATAAATAATTTGATTTTAGTAAATCTATTTGATTTTGATAACTTAAAAATTTTTGGTTCAAATTTATTTTCAATGATGACTTTATAAAATTAATTTGAGTTTGTATGAAATTGAATTTTGTTTCAATAGAGTTTTGTTCAAATAATTTTTTCATATTTTTTAGCTCTTGCTCTTTATTGAATAAAATATTTTTAAATCTATTTGTAATTTCATTTTCTAAAGAATCAAGATAAATTCTATGTTCATTTATATCTGGAAGTGCTATTTCAATTGCATTTGATGGAGTTGCAGCTCGAATATCAGCAACAAAATCTGAAATTAAATAATCAACTTCATGTCCAACTGCTGAAATAATTGGAGTTTTTGCTTCATAAATTGCATTTGCAACAATCTCTTCATTAAAAGCCCACAAGTCTTCTATACTTCCTCCACCTCGTCCAACAATCATAATATCACAGTTTAATTTATCTGCATATTTTATAGAATTTGCTATGTCTAAACTTGCACCCTCACCTTGAACTAAAGTTGGGATTAATATAAATTCAACTAAAGACCAACGATGAGTTGCCACTTTTTTCATATCTTCTATTGCAGCACCTGTTGGAGAAGTTACTATTGCTATTTTTTTAGGATATCTTGGTAAAGTTTTTTTTCTGCTTCTTTCAAAGTAACCTTTTGCTTCAAGTTTAGTTTTTAATTGTTCAAAAGCTAAAGATAAACTTCCTATTCCAGAAGGTTCTATTTTATTACATAAAAGTTGATAATTTCCTCTTGGAGCATAAACAGTTAAACTTCCTGTAATTACTATTTTTAGACCATTTTCAAGTTGAAATTTTAGATATTTTGTATTCCCTTTAAACATTACACAAGAAAGCGTAGAATTTTCATCTTTTATTGAAAAATATATATGTCCTGAGTTATGATAAGTAAGATTTGAAATCTCACCTTCTACATAAACTTGAATAAATGTAGTTTCAAGTAAAGATTTAATTTGAAGATTTAAAGTTGATACAGAAATTGGTGAGTTCAAGATTTACCTTTATTATTGCAAAAACTATATTTTTTTTGCAATAATTAAAGTTGAAATATTCATAGAAAA
This sequence comes from Aliarcobacter butzleri, assembly GCF_900187115.1. Classification (NCBI taxonomy): domain Bacteria; kingdom Pseudomonadati; phylum Campylobacterota; class Epsilonproteobacteria; order Campylobacterales; family Arcobacteraceae; genus Aliarcobacter; species Aliarcobacter butzleri. Next base: position 427,191 of record NZ_LT906455.1, on the reverse strand, counting down.
AGCTTTCACATAAACTGGCTCTAAACCTGATTGTTTTAACTCTTTACATAAATTTTCAGTTGTTAAAAACTCATCAATTGAATCAGGTAAATATCTGTAAGCTTCTTTATTTTTAGAGATTAATCCACCTAAAACTGGAAGAACTTTATTTAAATAAAAATCAGTTAAATGATCAAGTAAATTTTCTTTTTTATTTTTAGTAAATTCATTTATTACAACTAAACCATCTTTTTTCAAAACTCTTGCAAATTCATCAAAAGCTTCTTGTCTTTGAACAACATTTCTAATACCATAAGAAATAGAGATAATATCTGCACTTTTATCAATCAAAGGCATTTGTGTAGCATAAGCTTCAATAAACTCAACATCAGGAAGTTTTTTCTTACCAACTTCCATCATACCAATGCTTGGATCAACACCAATAATATTTTTTAGATTAACACTATTTTCATTTGCAACTTGTTGCCAAAAAAGTATCATATCACCTGTTCCACAAGCAACATCAACTATCTTTTCTATATCTTTTTTTCCATATAATTCAAAAGTTTTATTACAAGCTTTATTTCTCCAAGATTTATCAATTCCCATTGATAGAACTCTATTTGCTATATCATAAGTTCCTGCTATATTATTAAACATCGATACAATTTTTTCTTGTTTTTCCATAATTTTCCTTTTAAATGATTCCCATTAAAAAGGAACCGTTTTATTTAATAACTACTTTTTAACGAAAACTTATAAAAAGTTTCTAAAAGTAGCAAAAGCTAAATGACTTTGAGAACAAAGTCTAAATTCTTAATTTTTTATAAAAGAAATTTTCCAATTAATAAACCAATAATCAAACCAATATTTCCAGCAACTAAAATTGCCATAATTGATAACTTTTTATCAGCATAAGGAAGTCTATTTATAATATCTTCTTGGTGTTTTAAAGTCTCTTCAAAGTTTTGTGATGATTTTTCTAAATTTTCCATTGCTTTATTTATAGCAATTTCAGAAAATTCCATTCTTTCAACTAGCTCTTTGGCTTGTTTGAAACTCATATCACTCATTTTTTAATTTCTATCCATTTATCTAAATCACAAAAAATTCTATTTAAAGTATTTAATACATAATCTTTTGCTTCTGTTTGTATTCTTCTAAAAAAGAGATATTTTCTTGCACTTTCTATATCTCCCATTTCTTTCGCACTCATAGCTTTTGCTGCAAAATCAGTATTATTATAAGCCATTTCCCAAACAGTACTTCCTAAATATCTACTCATTGTTATAATCTTGTCATTTTTAACTGGAAAATATTTTGGTTCTTTTACAAAATCACAAATTACAGAGTTTGAATCAAGATATTTATGTCCAAAAAAATTAATAAATTGCTCATTATAATAATCTTCGTCCATAGAAATAGCTCTTGTTAATGCAAAGATTAGATTATCTTCTGGATTTTTTTCAATTTTTTTGATTTTTTTCATAGTTGCAATAGCATTTTTCCCATCAAGTTCACCATCACCTAAAGGAATAATCCATTTTACATTTCCAAATGAACCAACTTTTTTTATCTCATCAAGAACTAAAGAAGATGTTTTATTTCCACCAACATCAACTATAACTTCATGTTTATCATCCATTAAGATTAGTTCATCTAAATCTGTTATTTTGTTTGTTCCAAGCATTCTTTTATCAACAATTTCTGTTCTTGTAAAAGACCTTGAATCATTATTTTCATCATCAATTTCTATGTAAGTTATCTTTTTACCGTGCTTTTTATATAAATAAGGTGCGATTACTTGCATAGCAACTGTCGATTTTCCAACGCCACCTTTTGTTTGAGGAATTATTATCATCAATTAAACCTTTTTTAGCAATAATGTATTGATTTTATCGTAAATATTATTAAATAATAATTGCTTGAGTAATGATTAAATTTGCATTATTACAATATTTTTTTATTTTAAAACTATCTTTTGCAATTCCATCTTCAATATCAACAACCATCATTTGTAAAATCGATTTACATGAGTTAGGAACTTCAAAATGTCCGCTTATTCCAGTTGTTGCTTTTTGTATAGGAATTTTAGCATCCATTCCAATAACATTATCATAACAACCTGTTAATCCAATATCTGTTAAATATGCTGTATTTTCAAAAATTTGTAAATCATCTGTTCCAACATGAGTGTGAGTTCCACAAATAGCACTAACTTGATTTTTTAAAAGCATTAATAAAACTCGTTTTTCACTCGTTGCTTCTGCATGAAAATCTACAAAAATATTTTTGATATTTTCTTCTTGAAGTTTTAAAATCAAATTTTTTGCCCAGTTAAAAGGGTTTTCAACAATTGGCATACCATATTGTCCCATTAAATTTATAACTGCAAGTTTTTCATCTTTTATTTCACAAATTTTTACTCCACTTCCAACTAAACCTTGCGGATAATTATCTGGTCTTAAAACATTCGAAGTTTCAAGCAAAGCTAACATATCTTTTTTCTTATCAAAGCTATGATTTCCACCTGTTATCAAATCTATTCCACTTTTAAAAAGCTCTTTAGAACTCTCAACAGTTAGTCCAAAACCATGACTTGCATTTTCTCCATTTGCTATTATAAAATCTATATTAAACTCAGCTTTTATTTTTATCAAATTTTCTTTTATAATTTTTCGTCCAGGTCGTCCAACAATATCGCCTATAAATCCTATTCTCATTTATCTACTTTCATCTATATATTTTTTTAATTTTATTTCAAAAACTGCACCAGCATCTTGATTATATGCCAATATATCTCCATTTTGCTCTTCTATAATTTTTTTAGCTATATTTAAACCAACTCCCATTCCACTATGATCTTTTGATGATACAAATGGTTCAAAAATATCATTTATTATATCTTCTTTTATGCCTCCTGCATTATCTTTAAATTTTACAATTATTTCATTTTCTTCTTCATATAATAAGATATTTAAAATTCTATTTTCATAATTTTCAATTTTTATTAACTCATCAAGAGCATTATTTATAACTATAACCCAAACTTGTTCTATTCTTTGTTTTTGCACTTTACTAAAAAATGAAAACTGATTTTTATCTATGTTGTTTATATCAAACTGCTCATTATTTAAGTAAATTCTACTTATTTGTTTTGAACGATTATGTACCATTGTTAAAGAAGTTATTAAAGTGCTATAAATATTTGTTTTTTCTTTTACTTCTTTGCTACTTTGAGCCATTTCTCTCATTGATTCAACAATATTTGCAATTCTATTTATTCCCTCTTTCATTTTTTCACTATCAAATAACATTCTATCTTTTATATCTCCATCTGGTAAATCTGAAATATCGTAAGACATCATTTCAAGATTACCTTTTATATAAGTAAGTGGAGTATTTATTTCATGTGTAATTCCAGCGGCTAGTGAGCCAATATAAGTTAGTTTTGCATTTTTTAGTTGTTCTTGTTGATGGAACTTATCTTTTTGAATATTTTTTTCAACTTCTTGTTTAATTTTTTCTGCCAAATCTAAATTTAACTCTTGTAATTTTCTTTTATCTTCTAAAGAATTTATCACAAAAACTACTCTTTGTTTATCACCTAAAAGACTTAAAGATAGTTCTAAATGAATTGGTGTTTTATCTTTTTTTATAAATATTTTTTCTAATTTTGAAATATTACCTATTTCATCTATTTCTTTTAAAATTTTATTTAAAATTGTTTTTGAATCATCTGCTATAACATCTAAACAAGTCATTGTTAAAAGTTCATCACTTCTAAAGCCTAGAAGTTCACTCATTTTGCTATTTAGTTTTACAAATTTTCCATCTAAATCAATCAAAGCAATTCCACTATGAACATTTTCAAAAATAGCATCATATTCATCAATTTGATTATTTAGATTATTATATAAATTTTCTATTTTTTTCTTATTTGTTCTATCTGTACAAATTATATTATAACAATCAATTTGTTCATTTTCAATAATTACTTCAATAAGTAAATCAAGCCAAAAAACTTCACCATCTTTTTTAGCTCCTTTTATTTCGTTTAGATGAAAGATTTTTTCATTTAATCGTTTTCGTACCATTCTTCCTAGATTTTTTATATCTTTATGAATCAAAATCTTATAATGATGTCCTATTAATTCAGCTTCAGAAAAACCTAGAAAATAGCAAAATGCTCTACTTACTTTTGTAATAAATCCATTTTTATCTATTCGAATAAACATAATATGATTATCCATAATCTCTTGATTTTCACTCAATTTTAAATATTTTTCTTTAATATTTAAATCTAATTTTTTATTATCTTCTTCAATACTTTTATTTAGTCTTGAAATTATTACTGAAAAAATTATAGCAATAAAAAAGGCTATTAAAAATCCTGAAATTATGATTGATTTATGATACTCTTCAATAAAATCTTTTTTTAATTTATCTTTTTTCTTTATAAAAAAAGTAAAATATTTATTCTCATTTATATAAACTTTTTTTGATAAAAACTCTTCTTCATCAAATGAAGTTAGATTAGAATCATTTAGAAATATTCCTTTTGGATCAAGAATTAACACTTTTTTAGAAAAATCACTAGATAAACCTTGAATTAGGTTTTCTAAATCAATTTTTAAAATATAAAAATCATCTTTATTTCTAATAATAAAATTAATAGTTTTTGAATTATCTTCATCACAATGATATAGAACTTCTTTGTATTTTAAAGTACGCATCTCTTTAAAATAAACTTTTGAAAATAAATTTTTTAACCTATAATCTCTTGATAGTTTTGTATTTTTTTCATTATATAACTTCAATATCTCTTTAGAATCTAAAGAAACTATTTTAAAAACTAAGATATTTTTATCTTCAAAGAGTGTATTTTCAATAAAATTTATAATTTCATTTTCGTTTTTAAACTCTGGAATTATAGATTGAATAAGTAATAGTTTTTCATCATATTTTTTCAAATATGATAAAAACTTATCTTCTTGCTGTTTTAAAACATTTTCACTGAGTTGTTTATCTTGTTTATCATCATAAAAAGTATAAAAATTATCAAATAAATAACTTACAAAACCTAATATTAAAATAGAAAATATAATAAATGCTAAAAAAAGTTTTACATAAAACGATACTTTCATTTTATCTCTTTTGTAAGTTTTATATAATATTTAGTTTCATCTTCACTATTTTTACACCAAAATAAACCACTATTTTTTTCAATAAGTAACTTTGATAAATATATAGATGTATCAAAATATTTCTCTTCAGAAGAGGTTAATATTTCATCAAGAATAATTTTTTTATTTTTACTTTTTATATCATCTTCTATTTTAATAAGAATATCATTATTCATATTTTCATAGATTGCAGTTATATATATTTTTGTACTTTCAATTCTATTTAACTCTACTTGTTCAATACAATTTTTTAATATATTTATTATGATAGTTTTTAACTCAGCTGATAAAATATTTATATAAATCTCTTTATCAATATCAAATTTTACTTCTATATTATATTTCTTCAACTCACTTTCTAAATAAGTAATTGCTTCAATAACAACTGTTAAAAGGTTTGAATTTTCGCTTTTTCTTGGATTAAAAATATTTTTGATTTCATTTAAAATATCAGATAAATTTTTTAGTTCAAGTTCAATATTTTTTTCAATCTCTCTTAAATTTCTTTCTGAAATATCATCTTTTTTAAGATTTTTTAATCTTAGTATTTCAAAAAATATTCTTGAGATTGGAACTTTCCATTGATGTCCTAAAGAGTCTAAGATTTTTGACATTAAAGCAACTTTTGCACTTTCAACCAAGTTTTTGTCTTTTACTTTTATATCATTTAACTTATTTGATAAATCTTCTTTTAATAACTTATTTATTTTTTCAAACTGCTTTGTATCTGTTATATCCGTTCTAATTGAACTATAACCTTCAATTTGATTTTTAAAGTTATATCTTGGAAATATTATAGATTTTATCCAATAAGTATTTCCAAATTTATCTCTATTTTTTATCTCTCCTTGCCAAGAGCCCTCTGTTTTTATAGTTTGCCAAAGATTTTTAAAAAATATATTTGACATATCAGGATGTCTTAAAAGATTTATATTTTTTCCTATAATCTCTTCTTGTGAATATCCTGAAATTTTATAAAAACTTTTTGTTGCAAATACAATATTTCCTTGTAAATCTAAATCAACTTTTATAATATAGTTATCAATTTCATTAAAAATATTTTCATACTTTTTATTTATTAAATCTCTTTGTGATTTAATATTTACCATCTTATAAATAAGAAAAATGATAAAAAATGATATTAAATTTAAAACTAATAATAATTTATTATAAAAAGAATCAATCATCTGTATTTCATTCTTCTTACTTAAATCATAACTCATTAAATAAATACTATTTTTATAAAATTCTGAATAAAAAATTGGTATAAAAACTACTGGAATATTTAAGTATCTATCTTGACTAACAAAACTTACTTCTTTTTTATTGCCAAAATTATTTATTAACTCTTTTTTTTGTTGTTCTGATATTTTAAAAGCATTTCCAAAATCAAAATTGTTTGAGATAATCTCTTTATATTCGATAGAATTATCTTTTTTCATATTTTTTATTAGATTTTCTAGTTTAAACTCTAAATTTACAACGCCTAAAAAGTTTAGTTTTTCATCAAAAATTGGTTTTGAAAATAAAATATAGATATTTTTTTCAACAATCCTAAAATTAACTTCCTCTTTTTTATTTGAAATAACTTGTTCAACTATTTTTGAAGTAAAGTTATCTTTTGAACTCTCTTTAAAACTAAAAAGCAAATCTTTTTTAGGACTATAAATAGTCATTTCATCTAAATTTAAAGTGGAATAAAAAGACAAACTAAGTTCAAGTTCATCATAAAGTTCTTTTTTTAATAAAGGCAAATTTACACTGCTTTTTAGTATTTTTATAATCTGTTTATTTTTTATAAATTCATTAAAATAGATAAGTTCAGAATTATTTGAATAAATATTATAATAGTTAGAGTACTCTTTATAAGTATTTTGTTTATAATTTTTTAAAGAAGTTTCAAACTCTTTTTCTTTAAAAAAATCTAAAAATAGAATTATTAAAAAAAAAGAGATTAAAAAATAGAAAAAATACCTAAAAAATAGGTTTTTATGGCTCATTTAGTGTTTCTCTAAAATATCTATTATCTTTTTTTCTAGATGTTGTAAAGAATCAAAAGGTTTCATAACATAATTTGTAGCACCCTCTTTGTGAGATTTTAAAACTTTATCCAAAGTCGAGTATGCAGTCATCATAATAACTTTTTGATTTTCATTCTTTTCTTTTATTTTTTCAAGAACTTCTAATCCATTCATTTGTGGCATCATAATATCTAATAAAATAATGTCATAACTGCTCATATTCAAAGATTCTAATGCAGCAAGAGGATTTGCATAATTTGCTACTGAGAATTTTGGATTTCTTGATAAAAATCTACTTAAAAGATTTAAAATTTCTACTTCATCATCAATGATAGCTATTGAATATTTTTTATCCATCTACTTTTTCTCCGTCGAATAATTTTTTAGCTGCTTCTTTCATAATCAAATCACTTTTTTCATCTAAAATTTTATCTAAATATATAAATACTTGTTCACTTGCTTTTTCTACTAACTCAATTTTATCTTCTATTAATTGTTTTGAGCAAGAAACTTTACTTCCAGAACACTCATTTGCTAATAAATTTGCTTCGTGATGTACAATATGGTGATGTTTTTCTAAACTTTTATAAGATGGAACAATACTAAATTGTTCTCTTCCTAAACCTGTATCATACCATTTTCCTAATCTACAATTATGATGATCTACTGGTTTAAAGTTATGTTCTCCTCCAAAGATTAGTTGATAAAGGTTATTTTTGTAAATAACGTGGTCAAGTTTTGCAAGATTTATAAAAATTCTATTTGAAATACTTTCAACTTCATAAACTCCTCTATTAGAATTTTTTTGGAAAGTATTCATCAATTTACTTAAAACACCAATTCTTGATTTAGTCTCATTTACTACACTTGATACTGTTTCTGAACTTTGTTTGATTTTTTCTGTTTCATTTTGAATTAGATTTACAACATCTTTTATCTGTTTTGCAGCATCAGCACTTCTTGTAGCTAGATTTCTTACTTCTTGTGCAACAACAGAAAATCCTTTTCCAGCTTCACCAGCAGTTGCAGCTTCAACAGCTGCATTTAAAGAAAGAATATTTGTTTGAAATGCTATTTCTTGGATTATATTTATAACTTGTGCAATATCTTTACTTTTTGATACTAAAGACGCTACAACTTCATTTTCAAGCTCTATTTCTTTATGCAAATTGTCTGTATCATAAACTATTTCATTTATTAAATTTAATCCTTGAGTTGAGCCATTTGCTGTCTCTTTAGACTCTTTAGACATATCTTGTAATTCATCTAACAAAGTTAAATATGTTTGTTGTGTTCCATTTAAAGAGTTTGTCATATTTATATTGTGTCTTGATAGTAATCCACCATCTTTGTTATCGTGAATTGAAGTTTTTCTAAGTGAAACTATTTTTTTATTTTCGTAATTTTTTACTTCTATGTGAGCTTCACAATCTTCTAAAACTAAACTAGGTTTTTCATTTAAAACTGCATCTAAAACAGTAGAAAAATCTTTTATATTTGATTTTGACAAACTGTTTGCAAAAAACAACTGATTATTTTCATCAAAAACAACTAATCCCTCTTCTTGCGAAAACGATGCTATTTCTTTATATAATTCGATATCTTTAGAATTTTTTTCTAAAACATTTTCAAGTTTAAATGAGTAATCTTTTTCAATCTCTTCAATTTTTTTATCTTTTTGAACTAATTGATTTTTTAAATCCTCAATTTCTCTTTCTAAATAACTGACTTTCTCTTCTAAATTCTTATTTCCAAAAAACATAAAACGCCTTTATTGATATCATTTATTAATATATCATATCAAAGATAATCTTATATGTTATTTAGGTACAAAGAGCAAATATAGGCTTGGCTAAATACTATTTGAAAATTAAACCCTCCAAGTTCTCCTGTTATATCTAAACATTCTCCTATAAAAAAAAGATTTTTTTGTTTTAAACTCTCAAAAGAAAGATGATTTATCTCATCTGTATTAATTCCACCTTTTGTAACTTCAGCTTTTGTAAAACCAAAATTTCCTGCAGGTGAAAACTCATAATTTTTCAATAATTTTAATTTTTCTAGCTCTTCTTGTGTTAATTTTGAAACAGCTTTATCTTCCAAATCTTGTGAAACTAAAAACTCTTGTATAAATCTTTTGGCTAATGGTAAAGATGATGAGATGTTTTTATTTCCAGTTAAAAACTTTTCAATTTTTTTATTTGGTAAAAAATCAAGTACAATTTTTCCTTTTTTCCAATATAAAGATGTAGTTAAAATAAGGGGACCTGAACATCCTTTATGTGCAAATAAAAGCGAACCTTCAAAAGTTTTATCTTCCACAAAAGCTTTAGCAGGAAGTGAAACTCCTGATAAATTTTTAAACCAAAATTGTTCTTTTTGTACAGTAAATCCTACAAGGGCTGGCTCTAACTTTTTAATCGTATGTCCAAATTTTTGCGCAATATCAAAAGCAATTGAACTTGCACCTAAAAGAGGAAAAGACAATCCTCCACTTGCAACTACAAGTTTTTTTGCTTCAATAGTTTTTGAATCAGTTTTTATCTTATAATATTCATCAAAACTTACATCTAAAACTTTTGTTTCAAGATACTTTTTTACATGAGTTGTAAGTTTTGAAAACATATCAATAACATCTTGACTAGAGTTACAAAAATATGTTCCTTTTACAATTTTTGGATTAATTTTTGGAAAAAGTTGATTTTTATTTAAAAAAGTCAATAAATCATCTTTTGAAAATCTTTCTAAAATAGTTTTTATAAAATTTTCATCACCTAAATAATTTTTATAAGTTACAAAATCATTTGTGATATTACATTTTGCTCCACCTGAAACTTTAACTTTTGGTGCTAAAGTTTTCGAACTCTCAATCAAACATATATTTTTATATTTTTTTTTATCTAAATTAGAAGCTAGCATTAAACCACTAGCTCCTGCTCCAATAATTGCTATATCGTAAATCTTTTATCCTTTTTTACAAATAAATCTATTTAAACCATTAATATGTTCATATTCTAAAATATAACCATTTGCTTTAAAAATATTGTAAACAATATATAATCCTAAACCAAAAGAGTTTTTTGATTTATCTTCACTTGAAAAAAATGGTTCAAAGTATTTTTCAAAAGGAGCCTCTAATTTTTTTCCCATATTCTCAAAAATTATATTTTCATTTTCTACTTTTATTGTTACTTCTTTATTTGGAGAGTATTTAACTGCATTATCTATTAAGTTTTTTATTGCAATAGAAAAAAGTTTAAAATTTACTTCTATTTTTTTATTTTCATAATTTTGAATAACTTTTTCATCTTCTATCATCAAAATATCTTTTGCATTATCGATAATATCATCTAAAAAATATACTTTTTTCTCTATATTTTTTGTTGAAGATATAAGTTCTTCTATTGTTGCAAACTCATTTATTAAAGATTCTAATCTATCAAATACTGATTTTAATTTTTCATTATTCTCTTCATTTTGTTCTAATTGAGTTAAGAATTTACCTTTTGTTATAGGAGTTTTTAGTTCATGCATAATATTTCTAATAAAAACATTTCTAGCTTCTTTTAGATTTTTTAGTTTTAAACTTGTTTTTTTAAACTCCATAGCAAGCGAAGAAACCTCATCTTTAGCTTCAATATTTTTATATTCAAAATCAAAATTTTCATCACCCAAACTTTTTACTTTATCTTTTAAAACTTTTAAAGGCATCAACTTTTTTAAAGACATAAAATATAAAATTGTAATTGTAATAAGTAAAATAGAAAAAACTAAAATAATATATATTTGTCTACTGTTACTAAAACCATTTTGGTCTTTTACTAAAACTTCATTATCTCTAACTTTCATATACAAATAATAGTCAGTGTTGTTTTTTAGAATTCTAAAAATATCTCCATGTTTAGGGTGAATTCTTTCTGAAAATATTTTCATATTTTTATCATTTGTTATTTTGTTTATCTCTTTTTTTTCAATATAAAGTTTATAATTCATCTCTTCAAAATTTTTTATAATCTCTTCACTAAAATCAAACTCAATTCTATTTATCATTTTTGAAATAGGAATATATCTATCATAGATTTGTTCTTCTTGTGCTTTGTAGCTATTTGCTAAAATAATTATAAAGCTAATTATTACCAATAAAATAGAGATAAGAAAGCTTATTAAAATAGTAAAAAAAATCGATTGTCTATTTATCATTGTATAAATTTGTATCCCATTCCTCTAATTGTATGAAGATATTTTGATTCTTTTGAATTATCTTCTATTTTGTGTCTAATTCTATTTATAATAACAGCCAAAGAACCTGAACTTTCATAATCCTGATTTAAAAGATCAGAATTTTCAAAAATATCTTCTCTACTTATTACAAAACCTTCTCTTTTTATCAATAAAGATAAAACTTCAAATTCAGCAGCAGTTAGTTTTATAAATTTTCCGTTTTTTGTTATCTCTCTTTTTTCTTCATTTAAAACAAAGATTTTACTTTTTGTATCTTCTTCACTACTTTGAGAGTTATTAAATCTTCGTAAAATTGTTTTAATTCGTACTTCAAGTTCTCTTGGGTCATAAGGTTTTGGCAAATAATCATCAGCTCCTAATTTAAGTGCTGTTACTTTATCTGTAATATCACTTCTTGCACTTGAAATAATAATAGGAATATTAAAACTTTTAACTATCTCTTTACAAACATCTAATCCATCCATTCCAGGTAGTGTTAAATCTAAAATTATCAAATCATACTTATTCATTTTTAAAGCACTAAGAGCCAAATATGGCTCTTCGTAATTTGTAACTTCAATATTGAATTGCTTTAAGTATTGACATAGAACTTCTGCTAACTCTAAATCATCTTCTATCATTGCAATTTTTATCAAAATTTATCCTTTTAAATAGTATCTATAAAAAACCTATTTTTTATCTCTTTTTTCTTTTCTTAAATCAATTAGAACTTTTAGTTGCTCTTTTTGTTTAGCATCTAAGATAGCATAAGTTTTTTCGATAACTTCAGCTTTTGATTTTATCATAGAATCTCTTTTTTCATTCTCAATTTGAATAAATTTTTCTTTATCAAATCCATCTTTTGAGAATGCATCAAGTGGAGATTTTTGAGCTTTTCTACTTTCATCTATAATTTTTCTAATATCTTCTTTTTGTTTAGAAGTTAAATTTAACTCATGGATTAATCCTAAAATACCATCATTTCCAAAAAAAGGCATATGACCTTTAAAATCTTTTTGATACATACAATTTGGTGCATCAAATCTTTTATCATCTTTTTTCATTTCACCATTTGCAGCAAAAAGTGCTCCTGCAACTAAACTTGTTATAACTAAACTTGAAACTATTTTTTTCATTTTGTACTCCTTTTTTTTAATTATGAAATTATTGCATCTTGCTTTTAATGATTTTTAAATTTTATATTAATCAAAACTTAACAATGTTTGGCTAACATATCAAGATGAAACTAAGAGTCGGAACATTTAACCTTTTTCAATTTTGCTCTCCACCATTCTCTTTTTATACAAAAAAAGAAAAATTCACACCTGAAGAATGGAATGAAAAAATAGCTTGGTGTAAAAATCAACTAAATCTTATGAATTGTGATATTGTAGGATTTCAAGAAGTTTTCTCTAATGATGAACTAAAAAATTTGTGTTTAGAAGTTGGATTTAAATACTTTGAAGTTGTGGATTTTGCAAAAGTTGATAAAAAAAATGAAAAAGTTTATATAAGTACAACAGTTGCAATTGCTTCAAAATTCCCAATAATAAATATAGAAAAAATAGATACAAAAAGTTTTAAGTTTGCAAGAATCCCAATAAAAGCCATAATTTCTCTACCAAATGAAAAAAATATAACAGTTTATATAACACATCTAAAATCAAACAGAGAAAATGAATTTGAATATATTTTTACAAAAAATGATACTTTAGAAGATAAACTAAAAAAAGTTGAAGTTGCTTTAAAAGACAACTATTCTTTATCTTTAAAACAAAGAATTAATGAAGCCAAAATACTTTTTTATGATATAAAATCAAATAAAACTCCTACGATTTTAATGTGCGACTTAAATGACAAAGAGTTTTCTATAACAATTGATGCTCTTACAAATAAACGATTTTATAATAAAAATCTAAAAAAAGATGACTATTTACTCTTTGATGCTTACTATTTACATAAACCAAAGATTTATAATCCTCATCCAGAATTTAAGGGAATAAAACGAACTCCTACAAGCTATTTTGCTGGAAAAGGAAATATTTTGGATTATATTTTTGTATCAAAAGAACTTCAAAAAATCAGCTCTTATGAAGTTTTTGACAAACATTTACAAAAAAATCACAATGGAAGTTTAAAACAAAGTGATCATGCTCAAGTTGTTTGTGAAATAGAAATTTAGATAGTTTTTTTCAATACTAAAAGTTTAAGTTCTTCATTTGTATTTGGTGTCCAATGTTCTGACTTTGGAAACTCTATAAAACTATTTGTATTTTGGTATCCTCTTCTAATATAATATTGCATTAATTCTGTTCTTGTAGATATCACCTCTATTAGAAAAGTAGATTTTTGCCAAAGTTTTGATGAACTATTTTCTGCAAATTCTAAAAGTTTTTTTCCTATTCCACTTGCTTGTGATTTTGTATCAACAGCAAAAAGCCCTACGTGAATACTCTCTCCTTGAAGTTTAACCTGAATAGTTCCAACTATTTTATTATCAACTTTTGCAATATATGTTTTAGTCTCTTTTTCTTCTAAAATCTCTTTCATCATATCTTCATTTACTCTAATTCCATCTAATATATGAGATTCAGTTGTCCAAGCTTTATCTTTTTTTTCTCCTCGATAAGCTTCATTTATCAAAAGAATAACTTCTTTTATATCTTCTTTTTGTAGTTCTTTAAATTGTAAGTTCATCGTTTCTTCTTTTATTTTCTTAAATATCTTAAAGTTGTATTTATTATGTCATCATCATCTTTTGATGGTGATTTTATACTCTCTTTTGTATCATCAGCTTTTGTAAATGTAATATTCATCTCATAAGAACTAATAGTTTGAATACCTAGTTTTAAAGCTAAAATTTTTATGATAATCAACTCAATAAACTGTTTTGTAACAATATCAGGTTTTCCAAATCTATCTTCCATCTCTTCTTCAATAGAATAAACTTCTTGAATATCACTAGCCTTACTTAACCTTCTATAAAGTTCAAGTCTAACTCTATCTTCACTAATGTATTCATCACTAATATATGCTGAAATAGCTAGTTTTATATCAACTGTTTTTTTCTCATTTTTTTCATCACCACTTAAAGTTGCAAGAGTATCTTCTAACATTTTAAGATATAAACCATATCCTATTTGTTTGATATGTCCACTTTGTGCTTCACCTATGATATTTCCACCACCTCTGATTTCCAAATCTTGATGAGCTAAAGCAGTTCCACTTCCTAAATATGAGTTTGACTCTAAAGCTACAAGTCTTTTTACTGCATCATCAGTTATTGATTTTTTATCTTCAACTACATAATAACAATATCCCTCTTTATTACTTCGTCCAACTCGTCCTCGAAGTTGATGTAAATCAGCAATTCCAAATCTATCTGCACCATCAATTATAATAGAGTTTGCATTTGGCAAGTGAATTCCTGATTCAACAATAGAAGTTGCAAGAAGAATATCAAACTCTTTGTTTTCAAAGGCTTCTATGATCTTTTCAGCCTGTTCTGGTTTTATTTGAGAATGAATAATATCTATTTTGATATTTGGAACTATTGCTTCTATATCTTTTTTCTTTGCTTCGATTGATGCTATGTTATTGTGAACATAAAATAGTTGTCCACCTCTTCTTTTTTCTCTTAAAATTATCTCTTTGATTAGTTTTTCGCTGTACTCTTTTACATAAGTTCGCACTCCCAATCTTTCACTTGGAGGTGTAAGAAGTGAACTCATACCTTTTAGTTTTGATAAGGCTAAGTTTAAAGTTCTTGGAATTGGAGTTGCACTCATAGAAAAAATATGTACATCTTCTCTTAATTGTTTTAATTTCTCTTTTTGTTTTACACCGAATTTATGCTCTTCATCGATGATAACTAAAGCTAAATTAGAAGTTTTTATATCAAGTAAAGAGTGTGTTCCAATAACAAGTTTTATATCTGCGTTTTCTAAACCTTTTTTGATACTTGTTTTCTCTTTTGCTGTTGTTTTTCCATCAAGTTTAGCAACTCTTATCCCAAAACTTTCAAGTCTTTTTTGAATACTATGATAGTGTTGAGTTGCCAAAAGTGTTGTTGGACATACAAATATAGTTTGATAACCGTCTAAAATAACTGCCAATAAGGCATTCATAGCAACTTCTGTTTTTCCAAAACCAACATCACCTGAAAGAAGTCTATCCATAACTCGACCGCTACTTAAATCATCCAAAATCTCTTTGATACTTCTTTTTTGGTCTTTTGTATATTCAAAACCTGCACTTTTTTGGAAATCTTCAAGAACTTTTTTATCTGTATTGATTTTAATACCATTTACAAGTTCCCTTGCAGCTGCTAGTTTGATAATATCATTTGCAATAGCAAAAAGTTTATCTTTTACTTTCTCTTTTAGTTTTGCAAAACTTCCTTTTCCAAGCTTATCAACAACAGCATAAGAGTTTCCATCAGCAACATATCTATCTATTAAATCAAGATTTTCAACAGGAACTAAAAGTTTATCTTCTCCTTGATATTGGATAATTACAAAATCTCTTTTTGCACCCATCACAGTAACTGGTTCAATCCCTTTATATTGACCAATTCCATATTTTTCATGTACCACAAAATCATTATATTGTAACTCATCAAGAACAAGTTTTACTTTTTTCTTTCTTCGTTTTTTTACCTCTTTATTTAAAGAGATTATTACTTCGTCATCTGAAACTAAATTTAAAATATAGTTTTCAAAAACATAATTAATATTTTTGTCACTTAAATCTAAATCATAACCTTTTACTTTTGCTTCACTTCCACTTATTATTGTGATTTTTTTATCATTATGAAAAGAGATAAACTCTTTTACATTTGCTGGATTTATCTCTTGATAATTTTTGCTATTGTAAATTTGAGGAGTAAGTAAAAACTTATCTTTGTTTACTCTTTTTTCTTCAAAAACATAAACTTCTTCTAGTTCATCTAAAGCATCTTGAGTGATAAATGAACTCATTTTTTGAGGTAAATACTCTCCAAGTTCTCCTAAATACCAAAATCCTAAAGAGTGAATATCTTTGATAAAGGCATCACTTGAAATAGTTTGGATTTGTTCATTTATTTCTTCAAAAGTTGCTTCATCAAGAGCAAGAAAAGCTGGATTAATCGAAAAGCTTTCTATCTCTTCTTTTGAAGATTTTTGGTCTTCAATATCAAACTTTCTGATACTTTCAACCTCATCATCAAACAAACTTACTCTATATCCAAAATCACTTCCTAAAGGACAAATATCTAAAATATCACCACGAAGTGAAACTTCACCTTCACTTGTAACAATATCTACAAAATAGTATCCCCAATTGTATAATTTACTTTTTAACTCTTCAAGATTTAATCTATCTGCAAAATTTATAGTAAAACTTTCAAAACATTTTTCTTTTGGAAGAGGATAAGAGATTGTTCTTATTGGAGAGATTAGGATTTTATCTTGTTTTTTGTATGAATAAAAATCACCTAAAGTTTTAGTTATTTCATGTAGTTCTTCACTAAAGGAAAGTAAGTCATCTCCAAAATTTGCTCTAAAATCAGCTAATAAAAAAGGTTTAAATCCTAAGTAAGAGACTATATCAGAAGCTATTTGAGCTTGTCTGTCATCATTTACGATTAAAAGTTGACACTCTTTTAATCTTTTTTCATCTTTTAAATTTTTTAAAAATTCATAAATATTTTTCACTATTTTTCTACTTCTACTAACTCAAATTCATTTGTATTTTTATCATAATAATATGCTGGATATGGCGTTTCATTTAATAAAAAAATCAAATTTGCACTTTTAAAATTTGTTTTTTGAAGACCTTTTTTAAATACTTCTAAAATATAAGCTTTTGTTGAAAAAGTAGTTGTTGTCGAGTGTCCTGTATAAACAAACTCTTCTCCTTCTACATTTTTAAAACCCTCTTTTTTTAAGTGTTTTTCAAATTTCTCTTTATCTTCTAACTCAACTACATCTAATAAAATTAAAACTTCGATTCCATTCATAAATATTGCCTAAAAATTTTTCGCAAATTCTAACATATATAAACTTTTATCCATTTATTACTATATTATTACTATATTATTGCTATTTTTATAATATAATATTTTACTAATTTTTTTAGAGGGATTTTTTATGAATTATGAACTACTAAGTAAAATTGCTATGAAAGAATCAGATGCATTAAAAAAAGAAGTTGCAATTTTACAAAAAAGAGACGAACTTTTAAACTTAGAAATCACAAATTTAAAATCTATGATAGAAATAATTGAGAAAGAAAAAACTGAATTAAGAGAAGAAAGAAACCATCTAAAAAACGAAAAAAATACTTTAAATGCTGAAAAACTACTTCTAATAGAAGAAAGAAATAGCTTAGAAAAAGAAATAATATCTTTAAAAAGAGATTTAGACTTTTTAAGAAAAACTACTAATATGGAAGATATAAAAGAGATTCAAAAAGGAAAAAAAGAAGAAATTCAACAAAAACAAACTTCTTTTGAATTTTATTCGTAACAGATTTTTTAAATCTATTACGATATTAACATACCAATAAGTCCAAATAATCCACCAAAAACTGCACCCCAAAGTACAAGCCAACTTAAATGTTCTTTTATCATATTTTGAACTATCTCTTTTACCATTTTAGGAGTTAACTCTTCTAGTCTTGCATTTACAATTTTGCTAATTTTTTCATATATTTCATCATTGAAGTTTTTTGATTTTATTACTTCATTTACAATAGTTAAAAATGATGGTGAATTTGATATATCTATCAGTGAAGTTTGTAGTTTATTTATAAAAGGTTCTTTTAGTGGTTCAAGAGCACTAGCACCTCCAAACATTGCTAACATTCCACCAAAAGGAGATTCAACAACAGATTCTTTTAAAGAGTAAAATGCTGGAGTAAAATCAACTTGATTTAATATTTTTTCAAAGTCAATACTATTTTTGCTATTTTGAACTTCCTCTTCAAAAAATTTTGCTAAGTTCTCTTTTGTAAAAAACTGATTCATTATCAAATCATGAATAGATATTTTAAAAGCTGTAAATTTACTTTCTATTACACCACTTCCGTATAAAAAAGGAATTTTTTCAAATAACATATAAATAGCAAGTGAATTCGTAACTGCGCCACTTAAAGCAAAAAGTCCAACCATAAAAACAAGCTCATTTGCATTTGAATAACCATAAGCCATAATCAAAACAGAAATTAAATTTGCAATATCACCCTTATTCATAATATCCCCCTGTAAAAAGGCAATTTTATCATATTTTTTTTAAAAGATTTTTGTAACTACTTTGTAACTTTAATTTCTTAAAATTCTCTAATTTAGGAGATATAAATGATTGATATACAAAAAGAGATAGAAAAAAAGTTTCCAAAAATAAAAGAAAAAGAAAATGTTCTAAAAAAATCGTTATTAAAAATAGCAAAAAAAATAGTTCATGAAGATTCTATAAATCAGTTCTTATCACAAAACTCTCACTTAAAAGGTTTTGATTTTGTAGATGCTGTTTTAGATTATTTTGATTTTGATTACACAGTTTCTAGTAATGATTTACAAAATATTCCATCAACAGGAAAAGTTATAATAATTGCAAATCATCCATTAGGTGGACTTGATGCTTTATGTTTATTAAAACTTGTTGGTCAAATAAGAAAAGATGTAAAGATTTTAGCAAATGACTTTTTAGTTGGATTTGAAGCTTTACACTCTCTTATGATTCCACTTGATAATTTCAAAGATAGACAATCAAAAGAGAGTATAAAAAAAATATATGAAGCTTTAAAAAATGAAGAAGCTATCATCATTTTTCCAGCAGGAGAAGTAAGTCGTGCAACACCAAAAGGAGTAAAAGATCCAGCTTGGAATAAAGGTTTTTTAAATTTTGCAAAAAATAGCAATTCGGCGATTTTACCAATATTTTTAGATGCAAAAAACTCTAAAACTTTTTATACTATTTCACTTATAAATAAAACTTTTTCAACACTTTTATTATCAAATGAGATGTTTAATAAAAAATCAAAAAATATAAATATAAAAATTGGACAAATAATCCCAAGTGAAAACATAACTCCAAAAGGTTTAAATAAAGATTTTTTAGTAAATTTATATAAAAAACATCTTTATGCACTAAAAAAAGGAAAAAAATCATTTTTCCAGACACAAAGTGCAATAGCACATCCAGTTAGTAAAATTGATTTATACAATGAACTAAAAAAGTCTCCACTTTTAGGACAAACAAATGATGGGAAAAAAATATATTTATATGATTATGTAGAAGATTCTATTGTATTAAAAGAGCTTGGAAGATTAAGAGAGATATCTTTTAGAAAAGTTGGAGAAGGTGTTAATAAAAAAAGAGATATTGATAAATACGATGTTTATTATCAACATATAATTTTATACGATAAAAATGAGTTGGAAATTGTGGGAGCTTATAGAATTGGAAACTCTGATATGATATTTAAAGAGTTTGGAACAAAAGGTTTTTATTCTAATACTTTATTCCAATTTAATGATGAATTTATGTTCTATTTACAAAACTCTATTGAACTTGGACGAAGTTTTGTGCAACCAAAATATTGGGGAACAAGAGCCTTAGATTATCTTTGGTATGGAATTGGAGCTTATGTAAAAGCAAATCCAAATATAAAATATATGTTTGGTCCAGTTTCAATTAGTGGTGCTTTTCCAGCAATTGCAAAAGATATGTTAGTTTTTTATTATAACTATTACTATTCAAGTGAAAAAAACTTGGTTGAAGCTAGAACTCCATTTTCTTATTCAAGTCATATCCATGATATAAAAGAGTTTTTTACTCTTGAAGATAAAAAACGAGATTTTAAATCTCTAAAAATTGCTTTATCAAATATTGGTGTAAATGTTCCAACTTTATACAAACAATATAGTGAACTAACACTTGATGATGGTGTAAAATTTTTAGATTTTAATGTTGATAAGAATTTTGGTGATTGTATTGATAGTTTTATTTTAGTAGAAATTGATAAAATCAAAGATAGTATGAAGCAAAGATATATGTGATTATCTATAATGCATTTGTTTGTAACCTTCAAGCCTTTTTTTGTAAGCAGAGTTTAACATCGCATTTTTTGAATCAAGAAAATCAATTGCCAAACACTCTTGATTTCCTCTTCCAATTCTTCCTAAATATTGAATCAATCGTCCATAATAAGAGATTGGTGTTGCAAAAAGAATAGTATTTAAGTGTGGAAAATCTATTCCTTCTCCAAAATAAGAAGTTGTTGCAAGAATAAGAGATTTAGTTTTTACTAAATTCATATTTTCAACTTGCTCTTTTTTATTTAAACTTCCATGAACACTTATATAATCAATATTCTCTTTTTGTAACAAATTTTCTAAAACATTTATATGTTCTATTCTATCTGTTAAAAGTAAAATCTTTCTATCTATATTTTTCTTTATTATGTCAACTATTAAATTATTTCTATCTTCATCAATACAAAGTTCATTTATAATAGTTGCATAGTTATCTGCATTACTTACAAACTGCGTTCTGATTATTTGTAGTTTATTTGTATGTGTCTTTTTCTTTTTATACTCATAAGATATTTCACCTAACTGTTGAAATAAAATTGGTTGAAGTTCATCTTTTCTATTTGGAGTTGCACTAAGTCCTAAAATGTATTTACCTTTAAAACTTTTGATAATTTGTTCAAAAGTAAGTGCAGGAATATGATGGCACTCATCAACAATCACAAAAGAGTAGTTTTCTATAATTTTTGGGTCATTTTTCAAACTTTGCATTGTTGCAACATCTATTTGACCATTTAATTTATTAAATCCTTTTCCTAAATATCCTATATCTTTTTTGTTGTATCCAAAATAATCAACAAATCTTTCAACCCACTGATTTAAAAGCATATTTTTATTTACAACGATTAATGTTGTACAAGCTCTTATTTCAAATATTTTTGCACCAAGTAGAGTTTTTCCAAATCCAGGAGGGGCAACACAAATAGAGTAATCAGATTTTTTAATCTCTTTTATTGCTTCGTTTTGTTCTGGACGTAAGTTAAAAGTTACTGTTTTAGTTTGGATTTTATTTAAAACTCTTTTATCAACAAAAGAGTATGAAACTGCATTAACATTAAAAAAATCTATTAAAGTCTCTTTTAATCCTCTTGGAAGCATCAAAAAATTTTCATTCTCTTCAAAAGACCTAATATATTTTGGAGTGTTAAAAAGTGGTTTTCGCAAACTTAATAAAACTTTTATTTGAGGATTTTCAAAAGTTGCAAATGATTTTAATTTACTTATTAGTGATTTTGATAAATTTAAAGTTGGTATATAAATATAATCTTCTAAAATTATCTCAATTTTTTGTAGTGGAAATTCAATCTTTTTTAAATCTTTTTGTACATTTGTTGAATTTGGAACATCAGCAAAATTAGAAATCGTTTGTTTTGAAACCTTTGAAACATTTGCTAAAACACTCCATTGGTCTTCA
The DNA here is from genome assembly GCF_900187115.1 of Aliarcobacter butzleri. Taxonomy (NCBI): domain Bacteria; kingdom Pseudomonadati; phylum Campylobacterota; class Epsilonproteobacteria; order Campylobacterales; family Arcobacteraceae; genus Aliarcobacter; species Aliarcobacter butzleri. The sequence goes on along the minus strand of NZ_LT906455.1, from coordinate 405,294 downwards.
TAAATTTTATTTGTATTCATATCAATAAAAACTGTTCGATTTTTATCCCTATGTTTTAAATGAAGTGGCAGTTCTATACTATTTCCCAAATTCTCTTTTGTTGCAAACTCTTTATTTGGGTAAGTTTTTGCACTAATATTTGCTTTTTTCAAAAGATATAAAGCAAAATTAAAAGCTATTTTTGAAGAGATTTCCTCTTCAAAAAATACCCAAACAAAAAGTGAATTATAAGAACTAAGTTCATAATATGCTTTTATATTTAAAGAGTTTAGAGCTATTTGCAGTTTAAATTTATCTTCATCAGCTATTTCGAAAACTACAAATTTAGACATATTTTTTTGATTTATACAATAACTTGCTAAAAAAAGATTTCCTCTTAAATGCTCTTCTATTTCATAATTAGTTAAAGGAGTATAATCTTCTCCTTGAAAAGTCTTTGTTACAGGAAAGAATCCTTGTTTTGAACCATCACGACTAACCCATTTTTTTGCATAAATATCAAATCTTGCAACAAATAATGATTTAAAAAGTTCAATCTTTTCATTTTTAGAAAAACTCTTTTTTTGATTTAAAGTAGCTTTTTCTTTTATCTGATTTGTTAGAAAAACTATCTCTTCTTCAATTTTAGTTTTTTGAATATATAGTTCTTCTAGTCTTTTTTCAAGAGTTTGCATCATAACCAATCAAAGTTAAGAATTTTTCAACAACTAAAAATGAACCAAATACTAAATACTCTTCATTTTCTTCTATTTTTATTGTCTTATTATTTGCTAATTCTAATTGTTTTATTAGTTTTTCTAACTCTTCTTTTTCTACTATTCTTTTATCTTCAACTTCTATTATTGTAATAGCTTTAATTATAGGTTTTAGTATTTTTAAAACTGTTTCATAATCTTTATCTTTGTAAGAGTTATAAATAAGATTTACTTTTTTATTTTTAAACTCATTTGCTAAAACTAATGCAGCAAGTGGATTATGTCCAACATCAATAGTTACATTTTTTAAAACTTTTTGGCATCTTCCAAAAAGTGGCGTATCATCAAAAAGTTTTAAATCAAGTGGAATTTTAAGTTCATTTAAACAAGCAATTACTAAATGTAAATTTCTTTTTAGAAAAGTTGCAAATTTAGGATTTAATTCATATTTATCAAACTCTTTAACTTCAATGATTTTTATATCTTTGTTTCTTTGCTGTTTTATTTGCTCTTTTACTTTATATGCTGTTTCTAAAACTTCAGGAAAGACTTGATAACCAATAAGCATTTTGTTATCAGCTGAGCGCATTTTAGTTGAGGCTATTTCTTCAACTGTGTTTCCTAAAAAACTTTGATGGTCAAGTCCAATAGTTGTAATTAGTGAAATATTGTTTTCTACAACATTTGTTGCATCAAACTCTCCACCAAGTCCAGCTTCTAAAACTAAATAATCAAAATCTTTTGATAAATAAAAAGCCAATAGTGTTGTATATTCAAAATATGTTAATTTTTCTAAAAGTTCTATTTCAAATAACTCTTGTAAAAATTTATGAGCAATTTCCAAATTTTCATCACTAACATCACTTCCATTTATCCAAATTCTTTCATTGAATTTTAAAATATGAGGTGAACTATAGTGTAAAACTTTGAACTCTTTTTTGTGTAAATAATGAGCTAAAAATCTTCCTGTACTTCCTTTTCCATTTGTTCCAACAATATGAATTACAAAAGGAAGTTTTATTTTCGCTGAAAGTTTATTCCAAGAAGACCTTACTATCGTAAAATCTATCTTGTCATAATAAAGAGTTTTATATTTTAAAAACTCTTCTAAATTTACTTTTTTTAAATCAAGTTTCATATCTATTTAAAAGATTGTACTGCAATTCTTGATACTACTTCACTTACAGCTTGGTCAGAAGCTTTAGTAATAGCATCATATCTATTTGCATCAGTGATTGTTCCACCTATATCAACAGCAAAGTCATATTCTCCATCAACTGTAAATGATTTTTTTATTCCATTTTCTTTTCTATAATAGTCAACTCTTATAAAAACTTGTGCTTTATATAATTTGTTATACCCTTTAGCATCATATTGTAAGGCGCTTAAATTAACAGAACTTATCCCTAAATTCATAACAACATCTGCATCTTTTTCTTTATCTACTAAATTTGAATCTAGTTTTTGAATCAAGATTTTTGTAACTGCGTCTTTTACTAAAACAGAGTTTCTAGGGTCAACTAAACTAACATCAAGTTTTACATAAACATTTCCTTCCATCTCTTTTTTAGCATAATAAGTTGATGGTTTATATCCACAAGCAACAAATAAAAAAGCCAAACTTACAGAAAAAATAGTTAATAAAACTTTTTTTGTATGAAACATATCTATCCTTTTATTACAAAGTTCACAAGTTTATTTGGAACAACAATCTCTTTTAAAATTTCACTATTTTCTAACCATTTAGCAGAAGCAATTTTTGCTTTTACTAAAATTTCATCTTTTGAAGTATCAGGAGCAACTTCAATTTCGCATCTTTTTTTACCATTTACTGTTACTGCTAAAATTATTGATTCAAGTGCAAAAACTTCTTCTTTTAGTTCAATTTTTCCATCAAAATTTTTCAAATCAAACAGTTTTTTTGATAATTCCCAACAAGCATGAGGAATAATTGGTTCTAAAATATTTGTTAAGATATAATAACCTTCTGCCCAAATACTATCATTTTTTTGAGTTTGAAGCGCATTTAAAGCTTCCATACAAGAAGCTATTAAAGTATTGAAAGTATAAGTTTTTGTAAATACCTCATTTGATTTTAACAGTGCCTCATATACTTTTTTTCTTGCTTCTTTTTCTTCTTTACTTAAAGCTGAATGGTCTATTGATTTAAAATTATCTAATCCATTTTGATTTACATTTTCTGCTCTTTCAAAGAATTTTTTTATAAATCTAAAAGCACCTTCAACAGCACTATCATTCCACTCTAACTCTTTTGTTGGAGGAGCAGCAAAAAGAATAAATAATCTTGCAGTATCTGCACCATATTTATCAATAATCAAATCAGGATCAACTACATTTCCTTTTGATTTTGACATTTTTGCACCATCTTTTAAAACCATTCCTTGAGTAAGAAGTTTTTTAAATGGTTCGCTTGAATTTGTATATCCTAAATCTCTTAAAACTTTTGTAAAAAATCTTGCATATAAAAGGTGTAAAATCGCATGTTCAATTCCACCAATATATTGATCAACATCCATCCAATAATCACTATCTTCTTTTGATATTCCAACTTCATTCCATTTTTTATTATCCGTTGCATATCTTAAAAAGTACCAAGATGATTGAACAAATGTATCTAAAGTATCAGTTTCTCTAGTAGCTTTTTCTCCACATTTTGGACAAGTGCAATGTTTCCAAGTTGGATGAGTATCTAAAGGATTTCCTTCTCCTGTAATTTCAACATCTTCAGGTAATGCAACTGGAAGATTCTCAATTTTTTCAGGAACTAAACCACATTTTTCACAATGAATAAATGGAATTGGTGCTCCCCAATATCTTTGTCTTGAAACACCCCAATCTCTTAACTTATAATTTACTTTTTTAATCCCAAAAGAATTTTGTTCAAAATGATAAATTATTGCTTTTTTAGCTTCTATATTTGTAACTCCAGTGAAATTCTCACTCTCTATTAATCTTCCTTCTGCTGTATAAGCTTCTGTTTGATTTTCAATAATTCCATCAGGACCAACAATAACTTGTTTTATTGGTAAATTATATTTTTTTGCAAACTCAAAATCTCTTTGATCATGTGCTGGAACTGCCATAACAGCACCTCCACCATAAGAACTTAATACAAAGTTTGCAACCCAAACAGGAATAGTTTTTCCTGTTAATGGATGCATTACTTCAATTTCTAAATCAATTCCTTCTTTTTCTTGAGTTGCTCTATCTCTTTCTGGAATTTTTTGCATAGCTTTTATAGCTTTAATTTTTTTCTCTGGTAAAAGATTTTTTTCAACTATATATTTAACTATTGGATGTTCAGGAGCAAGTGCAGAATAAGAAACTCCATAAATTGTATCAGGTCTTGTTGTAAATACAAAATATTTTGTAAAAGCTCTTTCTAATTTTGCTCTTGATTCTTTTGATAAATCAAATTTAAATTCTAAACCTTCGCTTCTTCCAATCCAATTTTCTTGCATTGTTAAAACTTGTGAAGGCCAATCTTCTTTTAATTTTTCTAAATCATCAAGTAGTTCTTGTGCATATTTTGTAATACCAATATAATATCCTGGCATCTCTTTTTGTACAACTTCAGTTCCGCATCTCCAACAACATCCTTCTTCAAGTTGTTCATTTGCTAAAACTGTTTGATCATGTGGACACCAATTTACAGTTGCAGATTTTCTATAGATGATTCCAGCTTCATACATTTTAATAATAAATTCTTGTTCCCATTTTGTATAAAGTTCATCACTAGTTGCAAACTCTCTGTTTTTTGAAAAAGATAAACCTAATGATTTTAATTCATCTCTCATATAATCAATATTTTCATAAGTCCATTTTTTAGGATGAAGTTTATGTTTTATTGCTGCATTTTCAGCTGGCATTCCAAAACTATCCCAACCAATTGGGTGTAAAACATTAAAATCTGATTTTCTAAAATGTCTTGCAAAAGCATCACCAATACAGTAGTTTCTAACATGTCCCATATGAATTCTACCACTTGGATATGGAAACATACTTAAAATATATTTTTTCTCTTTTGTTTTACTACTGCTTGGCTCAAAAGATTGATTTTCACTCCAAAAATTTTGCCATTTTTTTTCAATATCTTTTGAAATATATTCCATTAAAAATCTTCCTTATCTTGACTTTTTGCACTCTCTATTAAAGCTAAAGCTATTGAGAAAGCGTTTGCAACTATTGCACCAATTGCTAAAGATATAGCTAAAGGTAAATTATTTGTAAACGTTAGTACTAAAAATGATGGAATTAAATGTAAATCAGCCACTAAAGAACTAGCTAATAACTCTGCTGCAAGTAAATTTTTAACACCTAACTTTAATATTGTAGAAATTACATTTACGCCCGCGGCAATAAACAGTGCTATTGCATTTGGTTCATATAAAAAACCTGCTGTTGTAGTCAAAGACATTAACGAAAAGAAAATATATATTACTTTACCCCAGTCCATTTTTATCCTTTTTTATTTTTTATTAAAGATAAGATATTAACCAAAAAATGTTAAAAAAGTGCTTTTTACATAAATAACAAAATATTATGAGAATTTTTTAATAAATATTTAGATAGTATAATATATAAAAAATTCTCAGGATAATATATGGATTTATCAGTACTTATAGGTATGATTGGTGCGGTTGCTTCTATTTCAATTGGTGACTTAATGGAGGGAGGAAATCCTCTTCACGTTCTTCATTTTTCATCTTTTCTTATTGTTATTCCAACAGCTATGTTATCTGCTGTAACAGCGACTGAGTCACATGCAATATCTGCTGCTTTTAAAGAATTTAAGATGATATTTAAAAAGTTGCCTATAAATTTTGAAGCTAGAATTGATGAATTAGTCGAATATGCAATTACTGTTAAGAAACAAGGTGTTCTTGCTTTAGAAAAAGATGTACAAAATATAAATCATGAATTTTTAAAAGAAGCTTTGAGTATGGTTATTGATGGTTCAAAAGAAGAACAAATCGAAGAATCTTTAGAACCTGTTATAGAAGAAACAGAGCACTATTATCACAGTGCATCTCATTACTGGTTGCTTGCTGGAGAAACATGTCCTACAATGGGACTTGTTGGAGCCGTTTTAGGACTTATTTTGGCTTTACAAAAATTAGATAATCCAGCTGAAATGGCTGCAGGTATTGCAGGAGCGTTTACAGCAACTGTTACAGGGATTGCTGGTTCGTATATGTTTTTAGGTCCTTGGGGATTAAAAATGAAATCAAAAGGTCACGTTATAGTAAAAGAACAACAACTAATTTTAGCTGCAGCAAAAGGTATGGCTAGAGGTGATGCACCAGGAGAATTAAAACTAAAACTAACAAAAATGGTAACAGCAATGCCATTAAAAGTTTAATACATGGCAAAAAAGAAATGTAAATGTGAATGCCCAGCTGGTGAAAAGTGGGCAGTTCCTTATGCAGACTTTCTTAGCTTATTATTAGCACTATTTATTGCGCTTTATGCACTTGCTTCGATAAATGTTGAAAAGCAAAAAGCTCTAAAAGAAGAGTTTATGAAGATATATAATTTTGCAGCTTCAGACACTATAAAAGAGCAAGAAGAAACAGAAAAATCAATGACAACTGATCCTACAAATGAACCTGATGAAGGACGAAAACCTGTAGTTCAACCACTTACTAAACAAAATGAATTAGAAAATAAAAATGCAAAAGGTGGAAACTTACTAGAATTATCTGATGGAACTTTTATGAGTGTTCCTGCTCATTTAATTTTTGAATCAGGTAAAGCAGAATTATCTGGTGCAGATTCAGCAGATTTTCTAAAAAAATTAGCACAACTTATTTCTGCAATGCCAAGTGACACAGAAATAAATGTAAAAGGATATGCAGAAGATAGCGAAGTTAATAAATCAAGATACAAAGATGCTTTAGATTTATCAACAGCACGTGCAAATAACGTTATTAGAGAACTTCTAAAATATAATATTCCAAGTAATAGATTGTATTCAAGTGGTTATGGTTCAAATAAATCTGGTAATTTAAAAGACAAAAGAGTTGTTGTATTTGAGTTACAAACAATGCAAAAAGTTGAAGAAGGCGATGTTGATTTAGAAACAATATTTAACAACATGAAAGATAATGGACAACAATAGTAAACATGAAAGAAAAAAGAAGAATTCTCTGGCCAAAATCAAAATGTTGTTTAAAAAAGTTTCTTGATTTAGAGTTCCTTGCAAGGTACGGTTCAATAGCTATTATTATTGGCTCAATAGCCATACAATCACTAAATATAGTAGAAAATAAAAACTTTGAATTATCTTTTTTTTCGATAATCATTAATCTATTTTTTCTAGTTGTAGTTTTAACAAAATTAGAGATTATTAAAATTGATTCTTTGGAAAAATATTTGGATAGTTTATTAAAGATTATGATATTTATATTTCTTTTAAATTTTGTCGCTTATTTATTTGCTAACGATTTAATACAAAACTATGTATATGCACCATTAAGCTTTTTAGGTGCATATTTTTTCTTTTTACTGCTTTATAAAAAGTCTATTTAAAAACTTCCTTTAAAGCATTTCTTCTATCTTGAATAGAACTTTGTTGTGGTTCTTTATTCTCTACTATTTCTTCTTCAACTTTTTTATTGCTATCAATTATTTTAAAAATAATTGTAGTTAAAATAGCTAAAAGTAGAATTACAATACCTAATAATACTTTACTAGATTTCATATATTTTTAATCCTTATTTAAATACTCAAAGATTTTTATCTTTGAGTATTTTAATCAATATGTTTTGTTTAGATTGTTCCTTGTTCATACATTGAACGAAGTTTTTCTTTATCTTTTTTTCTTTTTATTTTTTCTGCTTCTTTATCTCTATAATCATCAACAGAGAAGCCAAAGAATTTTAAGAAACTTGAAACGAAATAAATAGATGAATACGTTCCAATTATAATTCCAACAAATAAAGTAAATGAGAATGAATAAATTATTTCACCACCAAAAATAAGCATCGTTGTTACAACGAACAGAGTTGAAAGTGATGTTAAAACAGTTCTTGACAAAGTTCTACTAACTGATTCATTAATAATCTTATCTAAATCTTTCTCTTTTGTTATTTGAACTTGTTCTCTAATTCTATCATTAACAATAATTGTATCATTTATTGTATATCCAACTAGAGTTAAAATAGCGGCAATCATATCTAAGTTAATATCAACTTTAAATAGACTTAAAAGTCCTAAAGTAATAATAATATCATGAATAAGACCTAAAATAGACGCAATAGCAAATCTCCACTCAAATCTCCAACCAATATATATCAATATTGCAGCTAAAGCTAAAATTAAAGATATTACACCTTTTTCTCTAAGTTCAGCACCCACTTTTGAACCAACCATATCAATTTTTCTAATCTCAAAATTACCAGTTGGAACTAAAATTTTATTCATTTCATCACTAATATCATGTGTTAAATCTGAGCTGCTTCCTGTAATTCTAATAGTTACTTCTTCAGTTGAACCAAACTCTGTTACAACTGCACTAGCATATTTAGTATCTTTTAAAACTTCTCTTATTTTTTCAATAGGTGCAGTTTGATCATATTTTACTTGAACAATTGTTCCACCAACAAAATCAATACCAAAGTTAAAACCTCTTGTAAAAACTAATACCAATGAAATAATCATCAAAATAGTTGAAAAAATCAAGAAAGGCCACTTTTTACCCATAAAATCATAGATTTTTTTCTGATTAAAAATTTCCATTATTTAACTCCAAACCATTTTTTATGGTCTTTATCTTTTACAATCTTTGGTAATATTGCTTGATAAATACCTTGTGTTCCTAAAATTGATGTTAACATTGAAGTTAAAATACCAATAGCAATAGTTACAGCAAAACCTTTAATTGGTCCTGTTCCATAAGCGTATAAAACCACAGCAACTAATAAAGTTGTAATATTTGCATCAACGATTGCTCTCATTGCATTTGAATATCCATCTTCAATTGCTTTTGGTATTGTTGCACCCATTCTTAAAACTTCTCTAATTCTTTCATTGATAATAACATTTGCATCAATTGCCATACCAATTGTAAGAATAATTCCAGCCATTCCAGGAAGTGTTAAAGTTGCACCAAATAGAGCAATTACTCCAATAATAATGAAAATATTTGCAACTAAAGCAACATTTGCAATAAGTCCTGCTCTTCTATAATAAGCTATCATAAATAGGAAAATCAAAACTGTACCAGAAACTAATGCTAACATAGAAGCTTTTATTGAATCAGCTCCCAAAGATGGTCCAACACTTCTTTTTTCTAGTAGCGTTACAGTTGCAGGAAGAGCTCCACTTTTTAAAGCAATTGCAACATTTCCAGCTTCAGCAACTGTAAATCCACCAGAAATTTGTCCATTTCCTCCACCAATTCTTTCATTGATATTTGGAGCAGAATAAACTTTTCCATCAAGTACAATAGCCAATCTTTTACCTACATTTTTTGCAGTAAAGTCTCCAAAAATTCTTGCACCAGCTGAATTTAGTGTAAATCCAATCACAGGTTGATTTTGTTGACTAAATGAAACATGAGCATCAACAATTTGACTACCATTTAAAATAGGTATCTCTTTTACAAGATATTTCTTATTTGAATCATTTGTATCTTCTAAAATCAAATCACCATAAGCTGCTGCTTGAGAAGATGTCATACTATTTACTTGGCTTGCTCTATCTTCATCAACTGCCATTAATTCTAAATTTGCAGGTTTTGAAATAAGTTCACGTGCAGATTTTTCTTCTTCAGCAGTTTTTATTCCTGGAAGTTGAACAACAATATCTGTTTCACCTTGTCTTAAAACTGTTGGTTCAGACAAACCAAATTGGTCAAGTCTATTTCTAATAGTTTCAACAGCTTGAGAAACAGCAAAATCTTTTGTTTTGATTTCATCTTCTTTAGTTAGTTTTATGCGATATTCTAAATCAGTTATAGAAATATCCAATCCTTTTATCTCTTTTAGCATAGTATCCATTTTAGGTATTTCATCTTTATCTAAAACAGAAAAAGTAATAGTATCATTTGAAATAGTCAATCCATCAATTAAAAGTTCTTCATCATCTGAAAAATATTTTATTGATGTTGCTACTGATTTTATTTTTGAAGTTACTGCTTCATGAGTATTTACACCTAAAAGTAAATGTAAACCACCTTGAAGGTCTAATCCTAAAGATATTTTTTTACCGTGTTCTGTTTGAAATAAAGATGGAATTGACAATGCAATACCAAAAATAATGCTAATGAGAAAAATTACGAGTTTATAATTAAAATTTTTCAATTTTTTTCCTTAAATCAGGTTAAAAAGGTGCTTTAAGATATGTAAAGAATACATATCTTAGAAAGTTTAGTCTTCTAAAAGTTTTGCAACAAACTCTTTTACTAGCTTCATTTCACTTCCATCGTTATTTTTTACTAGAAAATATGTCTCTTCTACTTTAACAACTTCTACCATTAAGCCACCATTTGTTACAATCTTATCACCTTTTTTTAAATTAGCAACCATATCTCTATGAGCTTTCGCTTGTTTTTGTTGTGGTCTAATTATTAAAAAATAAAAAATAGCAAACAATGCAACAAGAGGTAACAATGAACTTACTAAATCATTCATCTAATTTCCTTTTTAAAAGTGGTTTATTATGTTTTTGCTAAAACGGGAATATTTTATCCAAAACTTTATAATAAAAGGCTTGTTAACTGCAATTTTATTGAGTTTGTTTATTTACCTAAGTTATTTTGATATTGAAATAAAGATTATCAATACATTAATTGGTCTTTTAGGTATATACTTTTTACTTACAATTCCTAAAAAAGCTCTATTTATAGCAGGATTTTTTACTGGTATTTTATGGTGTAATTGGATGAGTGTTAGTTTACAATACTACGATTTAAAATATTTAACTCCTGTTTTAATACTTGGAATTGGTTTAGTTTATGGAATAATTTTTTATTTATTTGCTTTTATAGATAAACTTACAATTAGAATATTGATGGTTTTTGGATTTACTTTTTTTGCTCCTTTTGGCTTTAATTGGATGAAATTTGAATTGTTATTTATAGACTCTTATATAAGCACTTCAAAAATAGCTTTTGCTTTGATACTTATATCTTTTTATTTTATTATAAAACTAAAAAAACATAAACTTTTAGGAATTATTCCTCTTTTATTTATTTTTGACTTTGGAAAAGGAACTTATATAGATACTCCAAAAGCAAAAATTTATATGCCACAAATGTATATAAATCAAGATTTAAAATGGCAAAAAGAGTACCAAAAAGAGCTAAATGCAAAAAATATTGAGGAAATACACAAAGCAATAGATTTAAAAAAAGATTTAGTAATATTACCTGAAACTGCTTTTTCAACTGCATTAAATAGAAATGTTATTTTACTAAATGAGTTAAAAAATCTATCTTTTAGTATCGATATAATTACAGGTGCTTTATATGTTGAAAATAATCAAATATTTAATGCAACTTATCATATAAGTAATGGTGAAGTAAAAATCGCTCAAAAAGTTGTGCTTGTTCCTTTTGGTGAAAAAATTCCACTTCCTAAATATTTTGTTGATTTGATAAATAAAACTTTTTATAACGGTGCGCAAGATTATACGGAAGCTTCAGAACCAACTGATTTTGTAGTTTTAGGTGAGAAATATAGAAATGCTATTTGTTATGAAGGAACAACTGATACAATTTATGAAAATTTGGGCGATACAAGATATATAATAATGACTTCAAATAATGCTTGGTTTACACCTTCGATTGAGCCAACACTACAAAATTTGCTTTTAAAATATTATTCAAAAAAATATCAAGTTACAGTTTTTCATGTAGTAAATGGGAGTCCTAATAAAATCTATCGTCCATAAGTACTGAGTTTAAAAGTAGAACATAACTCCTACTTTTACTCTATCTTGTTTTTCATATAAATCATCATTTATATATTTTAAATTTAAAGCTAAATTTCTATCTATTTTATAAGTAGTAAAAGCTTCAAATTGATTGTTTTCTAAGCTTTTATTATATTTATCGTAAGTGTAATTTACTCCAATATTGAAGTTTTCAATCCTATTTGTAATAAATCCAATATTTACTCCGGCTGAATATAGTTGGTCATTCCCTTTATAATAGATATTTGAACCTAACATTGAGTAGATAAAATCTTTATCATTTCCAAAACTAACTCCAACTTCTGGTTTTATTTTAAAATAATCATCTTTATCTTTAAAATGTTCATAACCAGCATCAATTCCCCAAGAAATTGGTTTAAATATCATATCTTGAGAAGAATATGATTTTATTTTAATAAGTGTAAATCTATCAAGTTTTGCATCTTTATCTTTTTGTTTTTTGAAATTTAGTTCAAAAAAATCAATATATGCACCTTGCAAATATCCATCAACAATATCATACATATCATTGTATGCTGGTTTTATACTTGCTTCAAAACTATCATTTGAATCATAAAATAAACCAATTCTAGCTGAATCATGAGAAATAAGTGGGTCAAGAGGTGATTTTATGTTATAAGTTCTTGTTTGTTTATAAGCACTTCGCTCTTTTAAAAGTTTTAAATAGTTTTTTATATACTCTTTTTTTTCAGTTCCATCTTCTGAACGTTGATATTGAGTATAAGCAATCTTAAAATCTAAATATGAGATTTTATCACTTTGACTTAAACTATCTGGTAGTTCTATTTCATCATTTATATAAGCTTTTAAAAACTCTTTATTTTCTATCTCTTCATTTAAAATATGTTTCATCTTTTTCAAATTTGAGTATCTATATCTTGAATCAACTATTAAACCATCATATTTTGTTAATATTTTTATAGTATCAAGTGGAATTGCTTTAAAATCAAAATAACTAACTAAATCTAAACTTGGTCTTGCAATTTCCAATAACCATAAAACATTATATGAACAATTTTCTTTGAAAAAATAGTAATTTGCATAAGAATCTTTTAACTCCCAAGTATGAAGAACAAGTTTATTTATTTCTTCTTGAGATAAGTTTAAATCATACTCCCAAACATCTCTTTGTTCAAGGTTGTTGTACTCTTTTATCTTTTCATAATATGGCATTATTGAATATCTTCCTTCATATCCACCAAATAGTCCATTATAAGCAAAAATCAAACCATTTTTTTCATCTGTTTTTGCTGCATAATTTATAGCATTTGAAATAAGGGGTGTCTCTTTGTCTGAGCCAACTTTCAAAAAAGTGTGTCCATACATAGAAGCTGGTGAATTTATATGAGCTGTAGGAAAAACCATAGTTACATATTTTGCATTTGTCAATTCTAAAAACTTGTCTAACTCTTCACAAGAATATGGAACTATTTTTTCTTCTAAAGTTGGAATATTTTCTTTTAACCACTCTACTCTTAAAGGAAATCTACATAAAACATTATTTGTTCCAGTTTCCAAAGAATTTATAGTTTCAAATAACTCTTCTTTTAAATTTTCTTTTCCATTATTTGATATAAAAAAGTTAGTTGAATCTATTTCACTAATACCATCTCTATAGTGCAATAATTTTGCCCAATAAGAATTTTCATAAAGTTTATGTTCTTCGATGTAATTTTTTAGTTCTAAAGAGTTTGAAGCTGAGAAAAAAAGAGAAATAAGTATAAAATACTTAATTCCTCTTTCTATAAAATTAGATGTATTTTGCAATTGAATCAATTACATTTGCAGAAGTTACATTTTCACTAGAGTAAATTTCTGAGAAATTTGCTTGTAATTTAGCTGAAAATGCATTTGTATCTTCAACATTCATAAGTTTTGCAACTGTACTTAAAGTTTCACCTTTTCCTGCTGAAATATCCATAGCTAATTCATCCATGTTTTCATTTACGAATTGATTTAATTTGTCATTTGATACAAAGTTATTTGGTTTATTACAATTTGAAGTACCACTTGAAATACCAAAAGTTTGATTTCCAGAAGTTCCATTTGTAGTTGCTGCTAAAGCTTGTAATATTGTAGTGTTTTGGTTTTTGATAACAATTGAACCAAGTCCACAACCTGTATTTGTATTATTTGCATAAAGTGAAGTCGTAAGACCAACTGCTGCTACTAAAGTAACAAGTTTTTTCATAAATTTCTCCTTTTTTGAAAGTTATAAATGATATACAATTTCATTTGTTGTTTAGCTTAAAATTTATACTGCTGTCTAATTTTTTCTATTATGTTACTTTTTGATAAATCATCTTCAATTTGTAAATCAAAAGCAAAATCTAAAATCTCTTTAAATTTTTCAGAAGGAACAAACCCTAATTTTATTAAATCTTTTCCCAAAATTAAAGATTTTATAGGAGTATTTAAAATATCTAAACTTTTTAATATTTCAAAAACTTCTAATGAAATTGTATTTCCAAGAGCTTGATTTAATACTATTAAATCTTCAAGTTTTAATTTTAAAGAGAGTCTTTTTAATATTTTTATATCATTTGTTAAATTTGTTTCATTTAAAATCAAAATATTTTTTATAAACTTTTTATCATCAGTTAAATTTTTTATAAAAGAAAAAGTTTCATTTTCATTCATACCTTTGCATAAACAACTAAAAAATAAATACAATTTTCTAAAATCATCATAATTTTTATCTTTTAAAATAAAAGCTAAATTATCAATTTCTTCTAAATTTTGTTCAATATTCATAATATTAAACTCTTTTAAAAGACTCAAACCTATAGAAGGTTTTTTTGATTTTAGAAAAAGTTTTTTTAACTCTTCAAAAACTCTCTCTTTTGGTAAAAATTTTAATTCACCACTTGATACTATTTTTTTACAAAGTATTTTTGTATTTTCATCAATTTTAAATTCAAATCTTGAAGCAAATTGTACACTTCTATAAACTCTTAAACTATCTTCTACAAACGTTTTATCATCTATATGTTTTATAATTTTATTTTTTAAATCGTTCATTCCATCAAAAGGATCTAAAATCTCATTTTTAAAATAGTCATATCCTATTGCATTTATAGTAAAATCTCGTCTTATTGCTGCTTCTTTAAAAGATAGATTTGCATTTGTAGAAACTTCAAAATCAGTATGAGAACTTCCTACTTTTTTTTCAATTCGTGGAAGAGAAAAATCAAAATCATATTCATCAATTTTTAAAGTCAAAACTCCAAAACTTTTTCCAACAAGGTTGACATTTCCAAATTTTTTTAATGATTTTTCTAATATTTTTAAAGAGTCAAAATTAAAAATCTCTACATCATAATCTTTAATTTTTTTGTTTAAAAAGCTATCTCGTACACAACCACCAACAAGAATAGGCTTTGAGCCTAACTCTTGTAAATCGTTTAAAATTCTAATTAATATTTTTGGTAAATTAATTTTTATTATATTGATAAACCTCTTGTTTTGGATAAGGAATAGTTATTCCAACCTCATCAAATGTTGTTTTAATACTTTCTAAAAGTTCAGCTTTAGTACTTGCAAAATCAGAAGATTTAACCCAAACATTTATTGTAAGATTTACAGAACTATCAGCAAGTTCTGTTACATTAATTCCAACTGCTTTATCTTTTAAAACTTTTGAATTTTCATTTATAATATTTGCTAAAACTTCTTTTGCATGTTTTATATTATCTTCATAAGAAATTCCAACAATTATATCAACTCTTCTTGTATCATTTGCATTTACATTTGTAATACTTCCACCAGTAATTGAACTATTTGGAACAATTATCTTTTGATTATCTGCTGTTAAAAAAACTGTATTAAAAATAGTAACTTCAGTAACAATTCCAGTAACTCCACCTGCAACTACACTATCACCAACTTTAAAAGGTTTAAATATAACTATCATAACTCCTGAAGCAAAGTTTCCTAAAGAGTCTTTTAATGCTAAACCAATAGCAAGACCAGCCGCTCCAAGTATTGCTAAAAATGAAGTTGTAGCAATTCCTAATTTATTTAAAGCTGCTATTATAACAACTGTTAATAAAGCATAATAAACGATATTTTCTAGAAATTTTACTAAAGTTTCATCGATTCCATTTATTTTTCTTAAAACTTTTCCTAAAATAGTAACTATTTTATTTACAATCCACTTTCCAATAAAAAATATTAATAAAGCAACAATAAATGAAAAAACATGACTTGCTATAACTTCTACAATATTATTTGGAATATAAGATTTCAAATCTCTTGTGATGACATCAACATTTTTTTCTATTGATTTTTCTATTGTTTTGCTTATCTCTTTTTCTATTTCCATAAAAGCCTCTTTTATTTAACTAATTCTAAAATTTTAGAAATAACTTCATCTACTTTTACATCAATTTTTTCTAAAGTTTTTCTATCTACAATTTCAACTAAACCATCTTCTAATTTTTTACCAATTACAACTGCATAAGGAAAACCTAAAAGTTCAAAATCACTCATTTTAAAACCAAATCTAGCATTTATTCTATCATCTAAAATTGTACTAATTCCAGCTTGTTTTAATTTAGAGTAAAGTTCTTCTCCAACTTTTGCTTCTTCTTCTTTTTTAGAATTAGAAACAATGATATCAACCATAAAAGGAGCTGTTGCTTTTGTCCAAATACAACCTTTATCATCATGGTTTTGCTCAATCACAGCTGCAACAAGTCTTGAAACTCCGATTCCATAACATCCCATAATAAATGGTTTTGCTTTTCCATTTTCATCTAAAAAGTTTGCATTCATTGCACTTGAATATTTAGTTCCAAGTTGGAAAATATGTCCAGCTTCAATTCCTTTTGTATAAGATAACTTTCCACCACAACAAGCACAAATATCACCTTCTTGAACAGCAATTAAATCATAATATTTTACATCTTTTAAAGTTGATAAATCAGTGTTTACTAAATGATAATCTTCTTCATTAGCGCCACAAGCAAGTCCTATTTCATCTTTAAGTTCTAAATCAATAATAAAATTTATATTTGAAGGAAGATTAAAAAGTCCACAATATCCAGCAACTAATCCAGCTTCTTTGATATCATCTTCACTTGCATCAATTAGTTCTAAAGCATTAACTGCATTACAAGCTTTTGTCTCTTCTAATTCATCACTTCCTCTTACAAAGAAAATCACAATCTGAGTTTTTTCTTCATAAATAGCTTTTTTAATTACAGCTTTTATTGTTTGTTCTTTTGAAATATTTAAAAAATTTGCAACTTCTTCTATTGTTTTAGTATTAGGAGTGTGAATTTTTTTACTATCTGATTTTCTTTCAAAACTATAAGTTTTAGGTTTTCTTATCGCTGCTTCAATATTTGCTCCATAATCACAAGAATCACAAACAACTAAAGTATCTTCTCCACTATCAGCAATTACGTGAAACTCTTTTGAACCACTTCCACCAATTGCTCCTGAGTCTGCTGCAACAACTCTAAAATCAAGACCTAATTTTGTATAGATTTTTTTATAAGTTGTTTCCATAAGATTGAATTCTCTTACTAAATCCTCTTCGCTTGAATGAAAAGAATATCCATCTTTCATTAAAAATTCTCTTCCTCTCATAAGACCAAATCTAGGTCTTGCTTCATCTCTAAACTTTGTATTTATTTGATAAAGATGAAGTGGTAAATCTTTGTATGAAGTAATTCTATTTTTTACCATATTTACAACAGCTTCTTCATTTGTTGGACTTAAAACAAACTCACCATTTTTTCTATCTTTAAATCGAAGCATTTCTGCTCCCATAGTTGTAGCTCGTCCTGATTCTTGCCACAAAGTAAGTGGTGTAACAAAACCAAATTGAACTTCATTTGCTCCTGCTTCATCCATCTCTTCTTTTACAATAGCTCTAATTTTTTCTAAAACAATTTTTCCTAAAGGCATAAAATCATAAATTCCAGCTCCAGTTTGAGCTATAAATCCACCTCTTACTAAATATTGATGTGATGGAAGAGTTGCATCATTTGGAGTCTCTTTTGTTGTTGGAATAAACATTTTACTAAATTTCATTTACTATTTTCCTATATTAATTTTTTGATAAATGGTCACATTTATATCTATTTTTTGAAGTTGAATTCTCATTTAAAGAAAACATATTTTGAACAGTTCCTACAACTAAATCACACTCCATATTTTTTGAAATATCTTTTAATTGTTTTGCTGGATTGTGCAAATATTCAGTAATTACTGTTAAACACAGTTTTCTAATATTTTCTTCATCTTTTGAATCTATAAAACCTTTTTTAATAGCATTTTTTACTTTTTTATCTATTATTTCATTACCTTTTAAATAAAGATTTTTTACTATTGGTTCAATTTCAAGAGATTTTAACCATTCAAAAAACTCTAAAGACATACGACTTACTATCCCATAAGCAGTTTTTGCCTGTTCTGCTCTTAAACTCATATTTTCATTTACTATATCTTGTAAATCATCAACAGAAAAGATTTCTAAATTTGACATTGAGATATTTTCATCTATATCTCTTGGAACTGCAATATCAAACCAATATCTATTTATATTTGAACTTGGAGCATTTTCTTTAGTAATTATTGGATATGGAGCAGAAGTTGCTGTTATCATAATAGGTGTTGTTATTAATAATTGTGTTAATTTATCATAAGGCTCAACATTTACATGAACTTCAAAAGTTGAAGCTAGATTTTGAGCTTTTTTTGTATCTCTACTTATTATTGTTACATCAAATCCTGAAGCAATAAGATGTTTAACTGTAAGTTCACTCATCTCACCAGCACCAACAACAAGAGCTTTTACATCTTTTGTATTTCCTATTATATCTTTTGCTTTTGAAACTGCTGTTGAAGCAACAGAAACTGAACCCGTTCCTAAACTAGTTGCTGTTCGCACCTGTGCTGCACATTTAAAAGCATAGTGCATAACTCTTGTTATGTTTAAAGAACAATACCCTTTTGCTTGAGAAAATCTAAAAGCATCTTTTAGTTGACCAACTATTTGAGTTTCCCCAATAACAAGTGAATCAAGTGCAGAAGCTACTGAAAATAAGTGATGAACTGCACCATCTGCATCATAAATATCTGCTCTATCATATAAAACATCAAAATCAACTTTCGAATAAGTAGCCAATTTTTCAATAATATCTTTTGAACTTTGTTTTATATTTAAACTTCTTGTGATTATTTCAACTCTATTACAAGTAGATAGTAAAATAGCTTCTTTTGTAATATCATTTTCCAAAATTAATTTTAAAAATCTATCTTTATCTTCATCACTATTAAAAGCTAGTTTTTCTCTTAACTTTATATCTGTATTTTTATGAGAAAAACTAATTACTAAATAACTCATTAAAACTCTCTTTCTATCATTGCTTTCATTATTTGTACTAGAGTTTGACTATTTTCTTCATCTTTAACTGCTTCAATAGCACTATTTCCAATCGATTTTGCTTCTAAAATTGAATCTTCTAACGCTTTTGTTATTTTTAATTGCTCTTTTATCCAAAGAGATTCATCTTCCGATAACTCTTTTTTGTATAAAGATTCTAGCTTAGTTTTATCTTCAACTCTTTCATAAAGATACAAATATGGAATAGTTACTTTTCCTTCTACAAAATCAAGCATTGCAGGTTTTCCTAACGTTTTAGAATCCTGAGTAATATCCAAAATATCATCTATCATTTGAAATGCAAGCCCAAGATTTTTACCATAAGTTGCATATTTTTCTTCATCAAGATTTACTAAAATTGCTGCACTTCTTGCACTTGCTTCTATTAAAGAAGCTGTTTTTTTATAAATCATATCAAGATATTTTGTATAAGATGTATTAAAACTTTGTGTTAAATCAACATCCATCATTTCACCAATACTTAAAAGTGTTACTGCGTTTGAAATATGATAAGCAACTCTTTTATCCATTTGAGAAAGTTCTGTAAATGCACGTGAGTATAAAATATCTCCAAACATAATTGAAGTTTTATTATCATAAAGCGCATTTACACTAGGTTGTCCTCTTCTTGTATCAGCTTCATCAATAACATCATCATGTAAAAGTGATGCTGCATGAATCATCTCAACAATTGCACACAACTTAATGCTCTCTTCATTTATTCCAGCAATTTTAAGTATAAGTTTTGAACGCAACATTTTTCCTGTTGCCAATTTATCTAAAAGTTCTAAACTTTTTTCATAATTACAAACTTCTACAAATTTTTTTATCTGATTTTTTACTAATTCTAACTCTTCCACAAATAGCCTTTTATGAATCTAATCTACAAATAATCTCACCAGTAAACTCAACATAAAGACCTTTTTTCATAGCTTTTACTTTGTCTTCATTTTCTAATATATACTCTTTAATATGATTGTTTATATTAAATTCTTCACCTTTGTCTTCACTCATCATCATTTCTAAAACTGCTAATTTTTCTATTATTTTATCTATCTCTTCTTCAACTATATCTTTTGAAGCTTCGTTTACAACATCAAAGAATTTAGATTTTGGGCTACCCATAAAAATATCATCTTCATCTTCGGTAAACCAATCTTTAAATATCGACATAATTTTTCCTTATTTCTCTAATCTAACTCTTACAGATTTTGCGTGAGCTGTAAGACCTTCTGTGTCGGCTAAAATAGCACAAGCTTCTCCTAACTCATTTATAGCATTTTTAGAAAAGTTTATAATAGAACTTTTTTTCATAAAATTTTCCACATTTAATGGGCTATAAAACTTAGCTGTACTTCCTGTTGGAAGTGTATGATTAGGACCTGCTATATAATCTCCAATTGGTTCAGGAGTATTTTCACCTAAGAAAATTGCTCCTGCATGTTTAATAAATGGAAGTAATTCAAAAGGATTTTTTGTCATAACTTCTAAGTGCTCAGGAGCAATTTCATTCATAAGTTCAATTGCTTCTTCCATATTTGAAGCAACAATTATTGCTCCTCTTTCATCAATTGATTTTCTAGCAATTGTTTCTCTACTTAAAGTTTTTAAATACTCTTCAACTTCATTACTTGTTAAATTAGCAACTTCATCACAAGTTGTAATCATAATAGAACTAGCCATTTCATCGTGTTCTGCTTGAGATAATAAATCAATTGCTAAATAGTGAGGTTTCGCTGTTTCATCTGCAAGTATTCCAATCTCACTTGGACCTGCAATCATATCAATATTTACTTCACCAAATACAAGTTTTTTAGCTGTTGCAACAAATATATTTCCAGGTCCTGTAATTACATCAACTTTTGAAATAGTTTGTGTTCCATAAGCCATAGCAGCAATTGCACTTGCTCCTCCAACTTTATAAACTTTTGAAACTTTACATAAGTGACAAGCTGCAAGTAAAAGTTCATTTACTTCATTATTTGGAGTTGGAGTACATACAACTATCTCTTTTACTCCTGCAACTAATGCTGGAATTGCATTCATAAGTAAACTACTTGGATAAGCAGCTTTTCCACCAGGAATATAAAGTCCAGCTCTATCAACTGGAGTTACTTTTTGTCCTAAGATTGTTCCATTTGACTCAAAATCTATCCATGATTTTGGAAGTTGCTTTTCATGATAAGCTTTTATTCTATTAAAAGCAGTGTGTAAAGCAAGTCTTAATTTTTCATCAATATTAAGATATGCTTTTTCCATATCATCTTGTGAAATAAGAAGTTCTTCATCACTTTTAACTTCCCATTTATCAAACTTTTCAATATGTCTTTTTAAAGCAACATTTCCTTCATTTACAATTTCATCAATAATATTTGAAACAATAGAAGAAACACCTTTTATATCGCTTTTTGCTCTTGCTAAAATCGATTCAAATTCAGCTTTAAAATTTGCATCTTTTGTATTTATAATTTTCATTTTATATTTTCCCTAAAATCTCTTTTATAATATCTTTTATATCTTTTTTTTCAACATCAACCACTATTTTTGCAACTTTTTCATACTCTTTAACTCTTGAATCATAAAGTTTTATTGCTTCTTCAATATTTTGTAAAAGTGGTCGTTTTTTTAATTTATTTTGAGCATTTGGTGCTTCATTTATTCTATCTAGTATTCCTTGAAATGATGATTTTAGATAAACGACTTTTCCAATTTTATTTAAATTTTCTTGTTTATAAAATCCGCCACCAGTTGAAATGATAGTATTTGAGACATTTTTTTCTAACCATAAGGCAGTTTTTTTCTCTAAATTTCTAAAATATGGTTCACCTTCATCTTCAAAAATCTTTTTGATTTTTCTGTTTTCCATACTTTCGATTAAATCATCAGTATCTATTGCAAACATATCAGTTTTTTTTACTAAAGCTCTTGCAACTGTACCTTTACCAACACCCATAAAACCAATTAATATTATATTTTTCTTTTTCATAGTGAAGGATTATATCTAAGTTTGTAATAAAGTTATATAAAGTAAAAATATTGTTATATTTTATATTTAAATTTATATCTTTCAATCATAGATTTATTTCCCAAAACTCCACCTTGATGAATATATAAAAAAGTATATTTGTCTTTATTTTTTAAATTTTTTACATAATTTTCAAAAACTATCCAACCCAAACTATCATAAAGTAAATCAAATTCAATATTTGTTTGTTTTAAAATCTCTTTATGAATTTCATAAAATTCTTTGTATAGTTTTCCAAAATGATATTTTTTTTCTTTTTCTAAAATTTTAGGAAAATTTTCTTTTTCAAGTTCAAAAAATTGCTGTTTTAAATATTCATCATCTCCTACACAAGAGCATGTTAAAACGTCAAAAGGTATATATTTTTGTAAAAAAAGAGCAGTTGTTCCTGTACCACTTGGTAAAAAAATCTTTAAATTCTCAATATTTTCTTTTTTTACCCAATCTTTTATCTCATTTGCTAAAAGTTCTATTCCCAAAGAAGCCTCTTTTACAGCTCCACCTTCACAAATAAGAAGTTCATCATCATTAAAGCTTTTTGGCAAATCACCAACTATTAAATTCATACCATTTTTAACTGCTTCTTTATAATTACCATTTGGATTCTCTTTTAAAAATGAAGAAATATGAGAAACATAATAATCAAATTTTAGATTTTTTATTTTACAAAGAACTGATAGTGAATACATAGCATTTGATTGAGCTGAACCATAAGATATGATTTTATTTATTCCTTTTAAGTCATTTTTTAAAAAATAGTATAATTTTCTTGCTTTATTTCCTGAAAAATCAACATGGAGTAAATCATCTCTTTTTATAAAATATTTTTGATTATTAAAAGATATCTCTTCTATTGGCGAATTAGTGTAGTTCATAGCGAAAATTGTACCATTTATTAACAAAATTTCTGTACAATACACCAAAAAATAAAAAGGCTATTTATGAATTTTTTTGAGTATGTTGATAAAGGTGGAGTTATCGTATATATTTTAATATTTTTAAATATTGTAGGTTTTACTATCATTATTTGGAAGTTTCTTGTACTTTTTAAAAAGAACTTACTTATTCTTCAAATCAAAGAAAATCTTGACAGAACTAAACCTCTTGAAGCTCAAATTGAATATGAAACAAAAAAATTAGAATCTGGACTTACAGTTATAAAAAATATTGCAATTATTTCACCATTACTTGGACTTTTAGGAACAGTTGTTGGGATATATATTTTATTTGATCAAATTACTTTAAAAGGATTAGGTGATCCTACGATATTCTCAGGTGGAATTGCTATTGCACTTATTACAACAGTCGCAGGAATTATCGTATCTATTCCACATCAAATAGCTTATAATCACTTCATTTCAGCTATTGATACTATTGAAGTAAAAGCTAAAAAAGAGCTAGTTGGTCACATCTAATGAAAAGAAGAGAAGCTTTAGGCTTAGACTTAACTCCTGTTATTGACGTTGTTTTTATTCTTTTAATCTTTTTTATAGTAACAAGTGTATTTAAAAAAGAGGAACTTGCTCTTTTACTTGATTTACCTGCATCTAATGCAAAAGAAATGGAAGTAAAAGAGGGACAAATTTTTATAGAGTTAGGAAAAGACAAATTAGCAATTAAAGGAATAGAAGTATCATTTGATTCTTTAGAAGACAATTTAAAAGCTATAAAAA
Organism: Aliarcobacter butzleri; assembly: GCF_900187115.1. Lineage (NCBI taxonomy): Bacteria > Pseudomonadati > Campylobacterota > Epsilonproteobacteria > Campylobacterales > Arcobacteraceae > Aliarcobacter > Aliarcobacter butzleri. Next base: position 381,546 of record NZ_LT906455.1, on the reverse strand, counting down.
ATAGAAATAATCCTGTAATCGTAAGAATAGATAAAAAAGTAGAATATGAAAGAGTTGTGAAAGTATTAGATTTACTTCAAAAATATAGTTTAGTAAATCTTGCTTTAGTTACAAATGAAGAAAAAAAGTAGCTAATTGCTAGCTTTTTTTTCTTCTTCTAAAAGTTGTCTATATTCGTCATCTGTAAAAATTCTAGATTGAGTTATAAACTGATAACCTAAATCTATCTCTAAAGAAAATGAGTTTCCAAAAGCTGATTTTTCTTCCTTTACATCAATAGTTATAAAAGTTTGTTTGAAATATTCATATTGTTCATGGTCTATAAAAAACTCACAACCACAAATTTCTCCCAACTTTATATTACGACTTGGAACTATAAAATCGGCTTTTTCATAACACATAGGAGCTGTTCCATCACAACAACCACCACTTTGATTAAAAACTAATTCTCCATGAAGTTCTTTTAGTTTTTCTATAACTTGGGCAGCTTTTGGTGTAACATCTAATCTTTTTAAAGCCATTTTAGACTCCTTTTTATAAGCCCATAACTTATCTTATGGGCTTAATTTATATTTTAGAAAAATCCTAAAGCATTTGGACTATATGAAGTTAAAATATTTTTTGTATGTCTATAATTATTTAACATCATCATATGAGTTTCTCTTCCAATTCCAGATTTTTTGTATCCACCAAATGAAGCATGAGAAGGATACATATGATAACAATTTACCCAAACTCTTCCTGCTTGTATTCCTCTGCTCATTCTATGAAGTTGATGTGCATCTCTTGACCAAACACCAGAACCTAAACCATAGATTGTATCATTTGCTATTTCTAAAGCCTCTTTTTCATCTTTAAAAGTTGTAACTGCAAGAACCGGTCCAAAAATCTCTTCTTGGAAAATTCTCATTTTATTATGACCTTTAAATAAAGTCGGTTGAATATAAAAACCATCTGGATTAACAGAAGAATTATATGCATCTCCACCAACTAATAGTTCAGCACCTTCTTCTTTTCCAACTTTTAAATAACTTAATATTTTTTCTTTTTGATTTAAAGAGCATTGAGCACCCATCATGCACTCTGTATCAAGTGGATTTCCAAGTTTAATTGCTTTTACTCTCTCTAAAACTCTTTTCATAAATGGTTCATATATTGATTCTTGAATTAATGCTCTTGAAGGGCAAGTGCACACTTCACCAGAGTTAAATGCGAATAGAACTAACCCTTCTATTGCTTTATCAAAGAATTCATCATCTTCATCCATAATTGATTCAAAGAATACATTTGGTGATTTTCCACCAAGTTCTAAAGTTGAAGGAATAATATTTTCTGTTGCATATTGCATAATTAGTTGTCCAGTTGTTGTTTCACCTGTAAATGCAACTTTTTTAATATCAGGATGAGTAGCTAAATATTTACCTATTTTTCCACCTGCTCCATTAATAATGTTTATAACACCTTTTGGTAAAGCTTCTTGAATAATTTCCATTAAAAGTAAAATTGACATTGGAGTTGCACTTGCAGGTTTTAAAACTACGCAATTTCCTGCAGCTAATGCAGGAGCTAATTTCCAAGCGGCCATTAAAAGTGGGAAATTCCAAGGAATAATTTGAGCTACAACACCATATGGCTCATAAATTTCTTGAGAAATTGTATTTTCATCTAAGTCAGAAACTGTTCCAGATTCTGCTCTTATGACAGAAGCAAAATATCTAAAATGGTCAACAACTAAAGGAATATCAGCATTTAAAGTTTCTCTAACTGCTTTTCCGTTATCTAATGTTTCAGCAATAGCCAACATTTCTAAATTTTTTTCAATTAAATCTGCTACTTTGTTTAACATTGTACTTCTTTGTACAACTGATGTATGTTTATAAGATTCAAATGCCTTTTTAGCAGCTTGTATTGCTAATTCAACATCTTTTTCATTTGATCTAGGAATTTTAGTAAGAAGTTTTCCATCAACAGGAGAAATATTATCAAAATATTCACCACTAACAGGAGCGATCCACTCTCCACCGATAAAGTTTTCATATTGCGTTTTGTACGTTGGTCTTGCATAAATCATCTTTTCTTCCTCTTTTTTATTTAAAGAAAAATTTCTTTTTCTTCATGCAAAAATTATACTCTTATTTCATAGCATTATAGTAACAAATAAATAATGATTTTTATTTTTATAAAAAAGAAGTTTATTTTAGGGAGTTTATTCCCTAAAATATTTAGTTTTTATTTAATGAACATAAATCAGAAAATGCAGTTTCAAGTCTAGCAATCATAGTTTCTTGTCCAGCTCTTAACCATTTTCTTGGGTCATAGTAGTTTTTATTAGGTTTATCTTCACCTTCAGGATTTCCAATTTGTCCTTGTAAATATCCATGATATTTTGCTTCATAAGCTCTAACACCATCCCAAGTTGCCCATTGAGTATCTGTATCAATATTCATTTTTATAACACCATAAGAGATAGCTTCTCTAATCTCTTCAAGTAAAGAACCTGAACCTCCATGGAATACAAAATCAACTGGTTTTGAAGAAGTTTTTAATTTATCTTGAATATATTTTTGTGAATTATCTAAAATTTTTGGACTTAAAATAACATTTCCTGGTTTATAAACACCATGAACATTTCCAAAACTTGCAGCAATAGTAAAGTTATCACTTACTTCTTTTAATTTTTCATAAGCATAACAAACTTCTTCTGGTTGTGTATATAGTTTTGCGTTATCAACATCACTGTTATCAACACCATCTTCTTCACCACCAGTAATTCCAAGTTCAATTTCAAGCATCATATCAAGCTTACTCATTTTTTTGAAATACTCAACACATGTTTCAATATTTTCTTCTAAACTCTCTTCACTTAAATCAAGCATATGAGAAGTAAATAAAGGTCGTCCTGTTTTTGAAAAGTGTTCAGCTCCAGCTTCAATTAATCCATCAATCCAAGGTAAAAGTTTTTTAGCTGCATGGTCTGTATGCAAAATAACTGGAATTCCATAAGCTTTTGCCATAGTATGTACATGGTTAGCACCACTAATTGCTCCAAGAACCGCAGCATCAGAAGATTTTAAACCTTTACCAGCGTAAAATCCTGCTCCACCATTTGAGAATTGGATAATTACAGGTGAGTTAACTTTAAGAGCTGCTTCAAGTACAGCATTTACAGAATCGGTTCCTACAACATTAACAGCAGGTATTGCAAAATTATTTTCTTTAGCAAAAGCAAAAAGTTTTTTTGCTTCGCTACCAGTTAAAACACCAGCTTTTACTATATCTAATACACCCAAACTAATCTCCTTATTTGATTACGATTTTTGCATCTTTTCTTAAATCTTCAACTAACTCTTTGATTTTTTTGTTAAGTGCATTTCCGATTAAAACTTGATTGATATTTTTTTCTACTTCAGTATATGCAAAAGTTTTTGAAGGGAATTTATCTTTTAAATATATTACATGATAACCAAATTGTGTTTTTACAGGAGTTTTTGAATATGTACCTTTTGCTAAAGCTTTAACTGCGCTTCCAAATTCTGGAACCATTTGCTCAACTGCAAATCTACCTAATGCTCCTCCATTTTTAGCAGAAGCTGTATCTAAAGATTTTTTTGATAATTCTTTGAATTTTTCTACTTTATTTGGTGCTTTATCTAATTGAGATATTATATCTTTTGCTTCAGCTTCTGTTTTTACTAAAATATGACTTGCTTCAAAAGTTTCAGGCTCAACAAATTTTTCTTTATTTTTTTCATAGAAATCTTTTTTATCTGCTTCTGTAACTTTTATTTTATCAATTTCATTTTTTTGCCAAACTTCTAGAGCTAAATTACTTTTTATTTTTTTCATAGCTTCTACATATTTTGCATCTTTTTCAACACCATCATCAATAGCATGTTGTGCTATTAGTTTCATGTTTACTATTTGCTCTAAAATTTGTGTTTTTGCTTCTTGAGGTAATTTATCAAAATCTACTCTTGGATCTTGTAATGCCATTGCAATATCTTGTTTAGTGATATTTTCACCATTTACTGTTGCATAAGATACATCAGCAGCATTTAAAGCTGTTGCTAGTGCAATAGATGCAACCAAACTTGAAACTATTTTTTTCATTTTATTCCTTAGAAATTAATTTTGCAATATTTTATCTTTTCATAGTTAATAAATAGTTGATTTTTATATGTAAATATTATTTTTTATTGAATAATTTTATAAATTTTAATATTTAACTTAAAAAGGCTTTAAATTTTCCATTTTTTATGTTATACTTCCGTCGAAAATTAAATTTAACTTAAATTTAAGGATAATTATGAGAATTTTAATTATTGAAGATGAAATTACATTAAACAGAACACTACAAGAAGGTTTAACAGACTTCGGTTATCAAGTAGATACTGCTGAAAATTACAAAGATGCAGAATATTTTATTGATATTAGAAATTATGATTTAGTATTAACTGACTGGATGTTACCTGATGGTGATGGTATTGAATTGTGTAAAATTGTAAAAAATAGAAGTTCAAGAACGGCTGTTGTTATCATTTCTGCAAGAGATGATAAAGAATCTGAAATAGAAGCACTAAAATCTGGTGCAGATGATTTCATTAAAAAACCATTTGATTTTGATATCTTACTTGCAAGAATTGAGGCAAGATTAAGATTTGGTGGAACAAATGTAATTGAGATTGATGATTTAGTAATCAATCCTGATGAAGAAAAAATTGAGTATGCTGGAGAAGAGATAGAATTAAAAGGTAAACCTTTTGAAGTATTAACTCACCTAGCACGTCACAGAGACCAAATTGTTTCAAAAGAACAATTATTAGATGCTATTTGGGAAGAACCAGAACTTGTTACTCCAAACGTAATTGAAGTTGCTATCAACCAAATTAGACAAAAAATGGATAAACCATTAAATATTTCTACAATTGAAACTATTAGAAGAAGAGGATATAGATTTTGCTATCCAAACGTAGCAGAGGATAAATAAATCTATATTTAAATTATGGAAATAATGGAAAATAAAAGTATATATAAACAATTTTACAATAAATTGATTATAGCAACTTCTATTTTCATTATTGTTCTTTCTTTTATTTTTTATGAATACGCTAAAAACTCTTTTTATAATGATATTCAAGACAATTTACTTCGTCAAGCACAACAAATAGAAAAAAATTATATTTCACCAGATAAATTTACTCCAGTTAAAACAGATATTCAAACTATTAATTTAGTAAAAAATTACAAATTAAAAGATATAAATTTTTCTAACTTTAACACTAATAATAAATACTACCTAGAATTATTATATCCTTTTGATTTAAAAGAAGGAGATTTTTTACAAATAACTAGAAATATAACTTTAGAAAGAGATTTGATATACTCAATAATATTTAAAAACCTTTTTATTCTTGCTATTCCAGGATTTATTTTAATGCTTTTATACTCTTTTGTAGTTTCAAGAACTTTATTAAAACCAATCATACAAATTAATAAAAAATTAGCAAATATGGATGAAAACTCTTTATCAAAAATTGATAAAAAAGATTTACCTGTAGAATTTCACTCTTTAGCAAATTCTATAAATTCTTTAACTCATAGAATTGGAACTTATGTAAAATTCAAAAAAGAACTCTTTATTGGGATTGCTCACGAATTAAAAACTCCTCTTGCTGTTATGAAATTAAAAAATGAAGTTTTATTAAAGAAAAAAAGAGAAATACAACAATATGAAGAGGCTTTAAAACTTACAATAAAAGAGATTGATGATATGAATATTATGATTTCATCTATCTTAGATATAGGAAGAACAGAAGGAGCACAGTTTGAACAAGCCACAGATTTAGATTTAGTAGAATATATTAAAAATAAAACAAATGACTACAAAATGTTAAGTGCTCAAAAAAATATTGATATTTCGTTTTTTTCAAATGTAAATAAACTTGATACTTCTATTCAAATAACTTTATTTAATCAAATTTTACAAAACTTTATACAAAATGCCATAAAATTTACTCCAAATAATAAATCAATATCTATAAAACTTAGAAAAAAAGGTGATGAAATAATCCTAACTGTTACAGATGAAGGTATAGGAATAGATGGAAATACTGATCTTTTTGCACCATTTAAAAAAATAGGAAATCAAAGTGGTGTAGGACTAGGACTTTATTTGGCAAAAATTGCAGCGGAAGCTTTAAAAGCTAGAATTTCTATAAACAATAGAAAAGATGATAAATCAGGATGTGTTGCAAAACTTATATTAAACAACACATCAAAAAATGATTAATTAAATAGTGCGTTATGCTCAATCTTAGTACATTTATTTTGTACTACATTTAGTCCTGCTTCTTTCGCTTTTTTTGCAGCTTCATTATTTGCTAAGCCTAATTGAAACCAAACAGTTTTAATATCACCTCTTTTTATTGCTTCATCAACAATCAAAGCAATAGCATCAGGTTTTCTAAAAATATCAACCATATCAATACTAAATGGTATTTCACTTAAACTTCTATAAACTTTTTCGCCTAAAATAGTCTCTTCTTTTGGATATATAGGTACTATTTTAAATCCAGCATTTTGTAAATAAGCTGCAACAATATTTGAAGCTTTAGTAGGATCTGGTGAAAGTCCTGCTATTGCTATTGTTTTTGTATTTTTAAAAATTTCTAATATCTCTTCACTTTTTGAATTAATTGTTGGGAATTCACACTCCATTTTCTCTCCTTTATGATAAATTATCCAACTTTTCTTGAATGTACTTTTTTACTTCTAAAATATCTATCGTTTCTTTAAAATCTTCAAATTTACAACCACTTGCATTTATATGACCACCACCATTTGCTAGTTTTGAAGCAAGAAGTGAAACATCAAGTTTTCCATCAGCTCTAAATGAAGCATTACCTTTTTTGTTTATATCTATAAAAAAATCATAATCACTATTTGCTCTTAAAAAAGTATTTGCAGGAATTGAAATAGAACCTAAACAGTAAGTTAAAAGCCCTTTTTGTCCTTTATAAAAAATTGTTAATTCATCTTTTATATCAGCCAAACATTTTACAAGATAAACAGCACTTAAATTATCTAAAGTATCATCTGTATTATTAAGTTTTAGAAACTCTTTTTTCATAAAATGTACTTCATTATCAAGTTTTATATGACCATTCTCTTCGTCTAAAAACTTTATAGCATTTTTAAGTAAGTAAAATTTAAACTCTCTATTTAGATTTGCAAATAAAATATTATTTATCTCTTTTACTTTAGTTATCATTGACATTAAAACTTTTCCAAACTCGAAGTTTTTTGTTTCATTCTCAAGCCAAATATCAACTGCATTTATAGCTTTAACTAAAGGTGAAAGATATGTAATTGGAGCATTAAATTCTTCAATCAAATAATCATAAACTATTTGTGTTGCACATCTTTTATCATCTAAAAAATACCATGAAAATTTCTCAGCACCTTTTTTTCCAGTTATATGATGATCTAATAACTGCAATTTTATATTAAAACCATCATTTATTAAAATATTTATTTCATTATCTAACTCTTCACTCTCTTGTAAAGTCAAGTTCAAGTCACTAATAATGAAAAGTATTTTTTCCTCTTTATAGTTTTTTATATCATCAAGTACTTTTTTTATAGATAATTTTACTTCTAAACCATAATTTGCATTATAAAATATCGCATCTTTAAAAAATTCATTCGTAACTAATTGACAACCATATCCATCTAAATCCGTATGTGAAATATGAAATAATTTCATTACGCAATATCTTTTAAAGTTAATTTTGATAGAAAATCATTTACTTTAAATTGTAAATTATTCAATAAAGGCCATATAATACAAGATTTAGCTTTATTATTTGGGCAACTTTGTAAAGATGGAGCACACTCAAAAACCATAGGAACTCTCTCTTCAGCTGCTTCAACTATTTCTAAAATAGTAATCTCATCTAAAGGTTTTTTTAGTACAAATCCACCATTTACTCCTCTATGAGATATTACTAACTCGTGTTTTGCCAAATTTTGCATAATTTTTGCTAAAAATGATTTTGATATATCTAACTCTTTTGATAAAACATCTACATTCTTTGGTTCTTTGTTTTTTGCAATAGAAATCAAAGAAAGTAAAGCATATTCACTTTTTCTGTTAATAACATATTATAAATTCCAATCTATTTTTATTTTGTTTCTATTTTACAAGAACTATTATTAAGATTACTTATTGAGCAAAAAAAAAGGGATTGTAGAATAAACTACAATCCCTTTTTTTAAGACAAAACTAAAATTATTTAGCTCTGATTCCTAAAGAATTTACAATATCAGTAAATCTAGCATAATCTGTTCTTTTTAAATATGCTAATAATCTTTTTCTTTTTCCAACCATTTTTAAAAGACCTAATCTTGAAGAGTGATCTTTTTTAAATACTTTTAAATGCTCAGTTAAAATTTTAATTTGCTCACTTAATAAAGCAATTTGAACTTCTGATGAACCTGTATCACCATCTTTTTTTCCGTATTTTGCAATAATAGCTGCTTTTACTTCCTGATCTAAAGCCATCTTGACCTCCTAATAGGTATATGTGAATTTTTTTTCATTTATAAAAATGAAATGGGATTTTATAAAAAAAATACTTTACTTTTGTTTAATAGGATATTATCCGCCTGTTTGATAAAAAGCTCTCGTTGAAACTTCATTATCATCTTTTTGTGACCATTTGTTTTTTTCTGGTTTATTTTTCAAAACTTTTTTTAAAATTTCTACTGCTTCATCTATTTTATTACTTTGAACTGCATTTTTTATACTCATTGCATCTTCAAAATATAAACAGGGGATTAAAAATCCTTCTGCTGTAAGTCTAATTCTATTACATGATGCACAAAAATCATCTTTATGTGGTTCAATAATTCCAAATTGATATCCATCTTCTAATTCATAATATTGTGCAGGAGAGCTTGTATCTCTTAAAACTGTTTTAAAATTTGGATACTTTTGTGCAATAATAGCTTTTATTTCATCGCTGTTTAAACCTTTTGCTCCATCTTTTGCATGAAAATTTTCCATAAATTCTATAAATCTTACAACAAAACCTCTACTTTTACAAAATTCTAAAACTTCTAGTACATCTTTTTCACTTACTCCTTTTAATGGAACGCAGTTTATTTTAATTTTTAATCCAACTTTAGATGCTTCTTCTATTCCTTCTAAAACTTTTTCTAAAACATCTTTTTGTGCTATTTTTTGAGCTGTTTCTTTATTTAAAGTGTCTAAAGAGATATTTACTCTTTTTAATCCTGCATCTTTTAATTTTTTTGCCATTTTTGATAATAAATAACCATTTGTTGTTAAGGCTAAATCAATATCTTTTTTATAATCAAAAACCATTTTTATAAAAAAATCCAAATCTTCTCTTAATAGAGGTTCTCCTCCTGTGATTCTTACTTTTTTTATTCCTTCATCAATAGAAGCTTTTATAAATTTAAACAGATCTTCATAAGACAAAAGATTTTCTCTTGGAACCCAAGAAAATGGTTTTTCTGGCATACAATATTGACATCTAAAGTTACATCTTTCAGTAACAGAAACTCTTAAATAGTCAACTTTTCTTCCAAATCCATCTATCAACATTTTTTGCCTTTTTTTCTAATTCAATCTTTGCCAAGATTCATCTAATGATGAAACTCTATTGGCAAATAAAAGAATTAAAGCGACATTAAACTTAGCAAGTTTTAAAATATTATTATCATGATTATTTACAATATTTAGAGACTCTTCCAAAGTAATATTTTTGAATTCTTTGTCATAGTTTATACCAAAGTCTTTTAAAGAAAAACTTCTTTCTATAATATCTTTATCTTCTCTTATCCAATATTTACCATCTTTAAAAACTTCTGGACTTCCTTCACTACCTTTTAAAACTACGACCTTTTTAAAATGAAAAGAAAAAATATCTAAATATTTTTGAACATAAGGTTTGTGAAAAGCTGTTGTAACTCCATATTCGCTTAGACTAGGATTTAAAAGTTTTTCTATCGTATTAAAAGCTGTTCTCAAACCTAACTCTTGCCTTAAAGTTGTCATATCGCTCAACTCTTTGAGGTATTGTACTCTATCAAAAAAGTGAATGTATTGACCTTCGTCAATTTGAGAAAAAATATCTTTTGTTGTTATTCCAACTTTTGCAGGTTGTAAATAATCTCCTGAAATAACTAAATTTAGTCTTTTAACATCTTGATTCTTTTTATAAAACTCTTCTAAAATATTTTCATAAAGAGGAAATAAAAATGGATTATCACATCTTCCATCAAAAGAGTATCCAAGTTCAATAGAGTCTTCTATTTTTTTAAATTTCATAAATTTTCTAAGTGCTAAAATTGCACCTTTTAATTCATCATCTGTTTCATATTTTGTTCTCCAACCTATCAAAAATGCTGCAGCTTGAGCAGGTGTTACTTTATTTAATAATATTTGTTCAATTGCATCAGCAGTTTCATCTATAGTTAAATCTTTATTTCCTTTTGGACCTGTTGCAACTGCTTTTATATATTTTTTAAAATTCATTATATTCCTTATTATATAGCGTATTAATGGACATTTTCGAAATCATAATATACAATAATAGCTTAAAAAAATAGCAAGGTTTGTTATGCATTTAATTGAGTATATAAAAAAAATAGATTTTTTTAAAAATCTAAATGAAGAAGAAATGAAGCTTTTATGTTCAATCTCAACTATGTCAAAGTATGAAAATAATTCGATTTTGTTTTACGAAAATGACATAAAAAATAGTCTTCTTTTTTTAGTAGAAGGTTTGTTGAAAATTTATAAATTTGATAAATTTGGAAATGAAATATTTTTATATCATATTTATGAAAACTCTTTAATTAGTGAATTATCTAGTTTAAAATCAACTGATATTTCCTGTTTTTCAAATGCTTCATTTATAGAAGATTCTACTATTTTATCTGTAAATTTTGAAAAACTTCAAGAGTATTTTTTATCAAAAAATATTTTGACAAATGAACTAATGCAGGCACTCCTTGATAAATCACATCAACTTCAATGTCTTGTTAATAGAGAATTAGTTTTTGATGCTACGGCAAAAGTTGCTTTTATGTTAAAACAAGATTTACCAATGTTTAATAAACTAAAACGGCAAGAAGTATCATTTATGTTACATATACAACCAGAAACTTTGTCAAGAGTATTAAAAAAGCTATCAAGAGAAGGTATAATAAACATTGAAAATGGTTATGTTTCAATAGAGGATAATGAAAAATTAATCTCTATATTTAAAGGGGTTGCTATATGAAAAAAAATAAAATTAGTACAAAAATAAAATTAATTGGTTTTTTATTTATTGTTTTAATGATAAGTATAATTACTACAACAATATATTTAAATGATAAAAATAAAAAAGATGCCTTAACAATAAATATTGTTGGTAAACAAAGAATGTTAACTCAAAATATCACAAAAAATATATTCTATTTATATCAACATAAAAATGCTTCTATGACTGAGCTTGATAACTCTACAACAGAGTTTATTTACAATTTGAATACGTTAATTCAAGGAAATAAACTTTCAAAAATTCAAGAAGCTCCAACAAGACAAATAGCAAACCAACTTGTAAAAGTTGATATTTTATGGAAAAGTTTTCATGAAAATATAGTTAAATTTAAAGAATTACTACAAAAAAATGATAAAGATTCTCTACAACTATTAGATAATGTTGTAAATTCTATTTATTTAACAAATTCAACACTATTAAATGAAGTTGATAATTTAGTATCTATTTATACTATATATAGTGAAGAAAAATTGAATAATTTACAATATATACAATATCTATTTGCTTTTTTAATTTTACTTTTAATGATTTATAGTTTTATTCAATTAAGAACTATGGAAGATAATGTAAAAAAATTCCTTGAAGAATCAGAAAAAATTGTAAAACAAAGTTTTGATGAACCATTAACTCCTATAAAACTTGAAGGAGAAAATGAAATAATTGAAATGTCAAAAAATATAAATTGTTTTGTTGATAAAATAAATTCCGTTATGTCTTATTCGACAAACGCGATAGAGCAATCAAAAAATGCTTCATTGAAACTTGATGAATTAAATGCAGAGTTTGATAATATTCTTGATGAATTGACAAATTCACCTGATATTGCAAAGCAGTTAAATAAAAGCGAAGATATTTTTATTCAATCTCAAGAGCATCTAATAAATTCTACAAGAAGATTACAAGATTTAAAAAAAGAGTTAGAGAATATTGTTATCTCTTGTAAAGTTCCTTCTTAGGCTTTAATTTTTTTTAGTTATAATTCCAGCGAATAACTAATATAAGGAAATATAATTGCCAAAAGTATATCTAACAGGAGCTGGACCTGGAGATGTTGAACTTCTTACTGTAAAAGCTGTAAAAGCTATTCAAAATGCTGACATTTTAATTTATGATAGATTAGTAAACCCTGAGATTTTAGAACTTGCAAAAAAAGAGTGTGAACTAATTTATGTTGGAAAAGAAGATAAAAAACATACTCTTCCACAAGAAGATATAAATGAACTTATATATCAAGCTTCATTAAAATATGAAAATGTTGTAAGACTAAAAGGTGGAGATCCTTTTGTTTTTGGAAGAGGAGCTGAAGAGGCTCTTTATTTAAGACAAAGAGGAATAAAGTTTGAAATCATACCTGGAATTACTTCAGCAATCGCTGTTCCAGCATATGCAGGAATACCTGTAACTCATAGAGGACTTACTACATCATTTAGAGTTGTAACAGGACATGAAAATCCAAAGAAAAAAATATCTCAAATTGAGTGGGAAACTTTTTTAAATGATGAAACAATTATTTTTTTAATGGGATACCATAATATTGAAATAATTTCTTCAAAACTTTTAAGCTTAGGAAAAAGAAAAGATTATCCATGTGCAGTAATATCAAAAGGCACAACAACTCAACAAAAAGTTGTTGTTGGAACTTTAGAAGATATTGTTGAAAAATCAAAAGATTTACCAACACCAGTTATGATTGTAATAGGCGAAGTTGTTAATCTAAGAGAACAAATTAATTGGTTTAATTGAAAATCCTTTTTTTATTTTAATTATTCAAATATTATATTTTTACTTATTTTATTAAATTAATATTTTTTTTTAATATTAATTTAATTTATACACTTTTTATACATTTCTTTTTATTAATATATTACTTATAACTATCTAGCAAATAAGGAAATATTATGAATACACAAACAGCAGACTTATGCGACAATAATAGAGAAAAAAAAATAGAAGTTCTATCTGCAAAATTTAAGAATTATGGTGGATTAAAAGAATTTTCAGGACAAATAGTAACTTTAAAACTTGACAAAAGCAATTGGCAATTACTTGAAATGTTAAGAGATGAAGATGGTGAAGGAAAAATCGTAGTTGTTGATAATAGTGAAGAATTTTTTGGAGTTGTTGGAGATAAATTAATGACATTTGCAAAAAACAATAATTGGAGAGCAATTATTTTAAACGGATATGTAAGAGATATAGATGAAACAAAAAATATTGATGTTGGTCTTTTTGCAATAGGAACTTGTCCTTTAAGAAATTTTGAGAAAACAGAATCTTTTAGAGATATAGAATTAAATTTTGGAGGAGTAACTTTTAATAGTGGAGATTATCTTTATGCTGATAATGATGGAGTTATTATTTCAAAAGATAAATTATTATAAAAGATAAAACACTTAATCTTAAGTGTTTTTATCTCTTATATTATGATAATAACCTATTCCTTGCATATTCTTCAAAAAATTGTCAGGTAATTTTTTTCTTAAATTTTTAATAAATAATCTCATTGCATTTGCCGTCATAATAGAATCATCATCCCAAACTGAATTTTCAAGTTCTTCATAAGTAATTATTCTATTTTTAGTAATAAGTAACTTTAAAAAAGCCGACTCTTTTTTTGTAAGAATAAAGTCCTCTTTTCCATTTGAAACACTAGATTTACTTGAGTCAAAAATCCAATTTTGATCAAGATTATATATTTTATTTTCATCATAAGATTTTACAAAAGATTCTAAAGCTTCCATAAGTTTATCATTTGTTATTGGTTTGACAATATATTTTATTAGATGTAGCTCAGTAGCTTCTAATAAATAATCCAAATCAGTATATGCAGAAGTGATAATAATCCTTATTTTAGAATCTGTTTCTCTAATTTTTTTAAGTAATTCAATTCCTGTTTTATCTTTCATTTTTATATCAGTTATGATTAAATCTGGTTTATTTTGTAAATATTTATTATATGCTTCATTTACATCAGTAGCACTCAAAACTTCTTTAAAAAGGTGTTTTAATATCTCTTCTATATTACTTCTAATACCATTTTCATCTTCAACATAAAGAACACAAAAAGCACTAAGTTTATTTATAAAATTTTTTTGCATATTATAAAAATCCTTATTAGAAAACATATGTTATGATAACAAAATAATGCTAATTAAGGGTTTATTTTGAATTTATCAATGGAAAATAATTTATCAAAAAGTATAATATTTACCTTTATTGTAATAATGTCTTCAATGATATTTGCAATATCTTATTTTTATGTAAATAATACTTATGATGATTTTGAAATAGAAATGAATAAATTTGTTGAAGAATATTATTTAAATAAAAGAATAACTCTAAAAAAAGAGATAAATACAATATTTGATATATTAAATTACAACACTAACAAATCAAATTTAACTGACGAACAAGAAAAAGCTGAAGCAATAAAACTATTAAATAATGTAACTTTTGAAGAAAATAAAAGCAACTATTTTTTTGTTTATGAAGTTAAAAATATGCAAGGTGGTGATAATTTTGCAATACTTGTTGTAAATCCGAATAGACCAGATTTAGTTGGACAATTAATATCAACTAATTATAAAGATGCTGATGGGAAAAAGTTTAGAGAAGAGTTTTTAAAAGATATAAGAGAAACTGGTGAATCATATACACAATATGCTTATAAAAAACCTGATTCTAATGAATCAAAGCACAAACTCTCATATTTCAAATATTATGAAAAATGGAATTGGATAATTTCTGCTGGAATATATACCGATGATATTGAAAATGAAATAGAGATAAAAAGACAAGATTTACAAAAAAAAGTAAAAAATCAAGTTGCTCAAAACATAATACTATTTTTGATGTTTTTATCGATTGCAATTTTAATTTCAATAGCAATTTCACAAAAAATTGATTTAACTTTAATGAATTATGAAAAAAAAGTAAAAGCAAATGCAAAAGAATTAGAAGAATTAAATCAATTTTTAGAAGAAAAAGTAAAAGAAGAAATTGAAAAAAATAGAGAAAAAGAACAACTTTTAGTTCAAAAATCAAAATTTATAGCTTTAGGAGAGATGATTTCAAACATAGCACATCAGTGGAGACAACCACTAAGTGAACTATCTTCTATATTAATGTTCATAAAATTTAAATATAGTATAAATGCTCTTGATAAAGAAACTATGGAAAAAAAATCACAAGAAGCAGATAGAGTTTTAGAATTTATGTCTCATACAATAGATGACTTTAGAAATTTTTTTATACCTAAAAAAGAGAAAGAAGAGTTTAATTTATTAAAAGAAGTTCAATTAGTAATTAATATTATTTCAAGTACTTTAGATAACTACAACATAAAAATAGAAATAAATATAGATAAAGATCTTAAAATAATCTCTTATTTAAATGAGTATAAACAAGTTGTTCTAAATATTTTAAATAATGCAAAAGATGTTTTAATTGATAAAGAGATAAAAAATCCTCTAATAAAACTAACAGCAAATGAAGATACAAATTATGTAATTTTAAATATAGAAGATAATGGTGGAGGAGTATTTGTTGAACCAAAAAGTAAAATATTTGAACCATATTTTACTACAAAAGAGAATAGTAATGGAACAGGAATAGGTCTTTATATGTCAAAAATAATAGTTGAAAAAAATATGAAAGGAAATCTAAAAGTAGAAAATACGAATAAAGGAGCTAAATTCTCTATTCATATTCCTAAAAGCAGTTTTTAAAAAGTAAGAGATAAACCCTTACTTTCTTATCCAAACATTAAATTTGGAAGCCAAAGAGAAATTGCTGGAATATAAGTTATCAACATTAATCCAATTAATAAAACTACTGTCATTGGTAATGAAGCTTTTATAACTTGTCCCATACTCAATCCTGTTATTCCACTTGCGACGAATAAATTTAATCCGACAGGTGGAGTAAGCATACCTATTTCCATATTTACAACCATGATAACACCAAGATGAATAGGATCAATTCCTAAAGCAATCCCAATTGGAAGCAATAAAGGAACTGTTATCATTACAACAGAACTAGGTTCCATAAATTGTCCCATTACTAAAAGTAAAATATTTACAATAAGCAAGAACATTAAAGGACTTACATCTGCTTCTATTATCATTTGAGTAATTTGTTGAGGAATTTGCTCATCTGTTAAAAAGTGTGCAAAAATCATAGCATTTGCAATGATAAAGAAAATCATAGAACTTGTTTGTGCTGAATCTAATGCAATTTTATGTAAATCTTTCATTTTTATATCTTTATATACAAAGAAAGAGATAAAAAATGCATACATAACACTTACAGCACCAGCTTCAGTTGGTGTAAATATTCCACCATAGATTCCACCAATAACAACAAAAATAATTAATAATGCCCAAAATGATTCTTTAAAAGCAATAACTATTTCTTTAAGACTAGCCATTTTTCCAGCTTTAAAACCATTTTTTCTAGCTAGAATATATGTCGCTATCATCATCATTCCACCTATCATAAGACCAGGAATTACTCCTGCCATGAATAGTTTTCCAATAGACTCATCAGCACTTACACCATACACGATAAATACAACTGAAGGTGGAATTAAGATACCTAAAGTTCCAGAAGTTGTGATTGTTCCAATAGCAAATTGCTCATTATATCCAGCTTGTTTGATAGCTCCATACATAACAGAACCAATAGCAGCAACTGTTGCAGGAGAACTTCCACTAATAGCTGCAAATATAATTGATGCTAAAATAGCTGCAATTGGTAAACCACCTGGTAAATGTCCAACTAAACTTTTTGCAAAATTAATAATTCTAGTTGCGGCACTTCCTTTTGATAGTAGTGAACCTGCTAAAACAAACATAGGAATTGCCATAAGAGTATACTTATTTAATCCATCAAAAATATGAGAAGCTGTTCCCATTAAATCTAAATTTGTGAATAAAAATGCTGAAACTAATGTACTAGCCCCAAGTGCTACTGCAACAGGAACTCCTATTAGCATTAAGCCAAAAAGTAAAATAAAAAGTGTAGCTATAACCATAACTATTTTTCTCCTTTAATTTCTTCTAAAATGGCTTCATGCTCACTAAATAGTTTAATTTTATCAGCATCAGTTCTATAAAGTTCAATAAGTTTTTCAAAAACTCTATACGCTGCAAGTAAAAATGCAATCGGTATAACTAATTGTGGTATCCACATAGGAACTTGTAAATCTACATTTATTTCACCGAAATCCATAAGGAACAATACAAGCTCATACCCAAAGTATGAGATTAAAAGCAAATACGCAATAGATAATAAACTTGCAAAAATCAAAAATCCTTTCATAACAGCAGGAGAGCACTTCTCTATTAACAATGTAATAGAGATGTGCGCACCTTGTTTAAATCCATAAGCAGCACCAAAAAGAGCTGCCCAAATGAAAAGATAATTAGTAAGTTCTGCGGCCCAAGGAAGACTCATATCAAAAATATATCTTAGAACCACATTAATAAATGCTAACAAAACACCCAATATCATTCCATAAACGGCTATTGTTTGATTTATTGTTCCGACTATAATATCCAAAATACTAAAAAGTTTTTTCATATTTCTACTTTACTTATTTTGTTTCAATAGCTTTTTTGATTAAATCTTCACCGATTACATCATAAAACTGTGGATAGATAGCTTCCATAACTTTTCTCCATTTTGCTACTTGTTCATCTGTTAATTGATAAATTTCAAGTTTTTTTGTATCAGCAGAGTATTTTTTTAAAGCTTCCATAATTTTTACATCTTCAATTGCAGTCTCTTTTCTTTCTAACTCTGTTGCTTCTTTCATAGCAATTGCAACTTTTTCTTGTAAATCTTTTGGTAATTTTTCCCAAAATTGTTGATTCATAACAACTAAATAACCTAAATAACCATGACTACTTAAAGTAAGACTAGATTGAACTTCATTAAATTTTTTTGTATAGAAGTTTGATAGTGGATTTTCTGTTGCATCAACAACACCTTGTTGAAGTGCTGAATAAACTTCAGAGAATGGTAAAATTTGTGGGTTTCCACCAACAGCTTTAAATTGTGCTTCTAACACTTTTGAACTTTGAATTCTAAATTTTAAACCTTTTGCATCTTCTGGATTAATAATAGGTTGTTTAGAACTTGAAAAGTGTTTAAATCCAGCATCCCAATAATCAAATGCAATCATCTGTTTTTTTGCATCTACATAAGATTTAAGTTTTGCTCCAACTTCTCCATCCATAACTTTATATAAGTGTTCTTTATCTCTAAAAAGAAACGGTAAGTCAAAAAGTTGAATTTGAGGTACAATTGATGGGAATTTTGATAAACTTGGCATAATTACTTGAACATTGTTCATAGCCAAAGCTTTCATTTCATCACCATCACCATATAATTGTGAGTTTGGAAATACTTGAACATCAATTTTTCCTTTTGTTAACTCTTCAATTCTTTTTTCTAAATAATCAGCAGCCATACCTTTTGGTGTACTAGCACTTACAACGTGGCTAATTTTCATTACATAATCAGCAGCCAATCCTGATGTTGCTAACATTGCAGCTGCAATTGTTCCTAAAACTACTTTTTTCATATCTATACTCTCCTTAAAATTTTGATATCAAAATAATTATATTTGAAAGTTATGTAATTATTATGTAAGTAAAATTATAACTAAAATTTTAAAATTTTAAAAAATAACAAAATTTTATTCATCTTACTGAGTTTAAGAGCTTAGAGTTAAAATAGGATATTTTTTATCTTAATTAAAACTTAAGCTACTTGACATACATCAATATTTTACATCTTTTTTATAGTTACAATTCAATGTTAAGAATTATATTTCATAAAGGAGAAATGATGTCACTTTCAAGAAGAGATTTTCTTAAAAGTTCAGCTGCAGCAAGTGCCGCTGCGGCTGTTGGTATGGCAATACCAGCTGATTTACAAGCACAAGCTGATGTTGCAGAAGGCGGTTGGCGTTGGGATAAAGCAGCATGTAGGTTTTGTGGAACAGGTTGTGGAATTATGCTTGCAACAAAAGAAGGAAAAATTGTTGCAGTAAAAGGAGATCCAGCAGCTCCAGTTAATAGAGGTCTTAATTGTATTAAAGGTTACTTTAATGCAAAAATAATGTATGGTGCAGATAGACTTAAACAACCTTTGTTAAGAGTTAACTCAAAAGGTGAATTTGATAAAAAAGGTGATTTTGCTCCAGTATCATGGAAAAGAGCTTTTGATGAAATGGAAAAACATATCAGAATTGCATTAAAAGAAAAAGGTCCAGAAGGAGTTGCTGTATTTGCTTCAGGACAACATACAATTATGGAAGGTTATGCTGCATTAAAAATGATGAAAGCAGGATTTAGATCAAATGCAATTGATCCAAATGCAAGACATTGTATGGCATCAGCTGTTGTTGGTTTTTATCAAACATTTGGAATAGATGAACCAAGTGGTTGTTATGATGATATTGAACTTACTGATACTATTGTAACTTGGGGTTCAAATATGGCAGAAATGCACCCAATTTTATGGTCAAGAGTAACAGATAGAAAACTAAGTAATCCTGATAGAGTAAAAGTTATAAATATTTCAACTTATAGACATAGAACTTCTGATTTAGCTGATATTGAAATTATTTTCACTCCAAATACAGATTTAGCTTTATGGAATTATATTGCAAGAGAGATAGTTTATAATCGTCCAGAAGCAATTGATTGGGATTTCGTAAAAGAGCATATAGTATTTGCAGCAAGTCCTATTAATATTGGTTATGGGATGAGAAAATCAGATGAAAAATCAATAAAAGATGGAAAATACTCTAAAGCTGAAATGGAAACTATTTCAAAAGAGATGGAAAAAATTGTATCTGAAGCTGAAGCTCCTGCACTTGCTCCTTATGGATATAAAGCTGGTGATAAAATTGTAAATAAAAATGCTGGTCTTGCTCACTGGGAAATAAGTTTTGAAGAGTACAAAAAATTCTTAGAACCTTATACTTTAAATTATGTTGCAAAAATTTCTAAAGGAAATCCAGATGAAGATATCGAAGAGTTTAAGAAAAAATTACAACAATTAGCAGATTGGTATATAGAAAAAGATAGAAAAGTTGTATCTTTCTGGACAATGGGAATGAATCAACATACAAGAGGAACTTGGGTAAATACTTTATCATACAATGTTCATTTTTTATTAAATAAACAAGCAAAACCAGGAAGTGGTGCATTCTCACTTACAGGACAACCAAGTGCTTGTGGAACAGCAAGAGAAGTTGGAACATTTACGCACAGACTTCCAGCAGATATGATGGTTGAAAATCCAAAACATAGAGAAATAACTGAGAATAATTGGAAAATTCCAAAAGACACATTGAATCCAAAAGGTCATCAACATATTATGAAAATTCATAGAGATATTGAAGACGGAAATATCAAATTTGCTTGGGTAAATGTTTGTAATCCATACCAAGATACTGCAAGTGCAACACACTGGGTAAAAGCAGCAAGAGAAATGGACAACTTCATTGTAACAAGTGATGCATATCCTGGAATTTCTGCAAAAGTTTCAGATTTAATTTTACCATCTGCAATGATTTATGAAAAATGGGGTGGATATGGAAATGCAGAAAGAAGAACTCAACTTTGGAGACAACAAGTAGTTCCAGTTGGAGATGCTATGAGTGATACTTGGCAATGGGTAGAGCTATCTAAAAGATTTACTGTAAAAGATTTATGGGGAGAACAAGTACTTGCAAGTACAAAAGGTGAAACAAAACTTCCAAATGTAATTGAAGCTGCTCGTGCTATGGGATATAATGAAAATAGTACTATGTATGAGATTTTATTTGCAAATGAAAAAGCAAAATCTTATAAAGCTGATCAAAAAGATCCAATACAAACAGGATTTGATAATACTGAAGCATTTGGAGATAATAGAAATGTTTTAGGAAGTGATGGAAAACCTTGGAAAGGATATGGATTCTTTATCCAAAAATATCTATTTGAAGAGTATGCAGACTTCGGTAGAGGACATGGACACGATTTAGCAGATTTTGACACTTACCATAAAGTAAGAGGATTAAAATGGCCAGTTGTTGATGGAAAAGAGACTTCTTGGAGATTTAATACAAAATATGACCCTTATGCAAAAAAAGCAAGTCCAGATAGTGATTTTGCATTCTATGGAACTTTAGCAAAAGAGTTAGCGCAAGGTGATTTAACTGGAATTAAAGATCAAACAAAAAAATCTTTGAAAAATAAAGCGAAAATTTTCGCACGTCCTTATATGGATCCACCAGAAGTTCCGAGCAAAGAATTCCCAGTTTGGCTTTGTACAGGAAGAGTTTTAGAACATTGGCATAGTGGAACTATGACGATGAGAGTTCCAGAACTTTATAGAGCGGTTCCAGAAGCACTTTGTTATATGCATCCAGATGATGCAACGCAATATGGTGTAAAACAAGGTTCTCTTTGTTGGGTAGAAAGCAGACGTGGAAAAGTAAAAGCTAGAGTTGAAACAAGAGGAAGAAATAGACCTTCAAGAGGATTAGTTTTTGTACCTTGGTTTGATGAAAAAGTATTTATTAATAAAGTTTGTTTAGATGCAACTTGTCCACAATCAGGACAAACAGATTTCAAAAAATGTGCAGTTAAAATTTATTCAGCTTGATAATAAAAGGTCACAAAATGAATATAGAGCAAAAAAAAACTATTCAAGAGCAAGATAGAAGAAAATTCTTTTTAACAGTTGCAAGAGCAGCTGGACTTGCTATTCTTGGTGGTTTGACATGGAGCGCTTATGTAGATGAAGTAAAAGCTACTTCATTAATTTTGCGACCTCCTGCTGCTTTAGATGAAGATGATTTTTTAGCAACTTGTATTAAATGTGGATTGTGTGTAGAAGCCTGTCCTTTTGATACTTTAAAACTTGCACGACCAGGAGATAATAAACCTTTAGGTACACCATTTTTTGAGCCAAGAAAAACACCTTGTTATATGTGTGTTGATATTCCTTGTGTACCTGTTTGTCCGACAGATGCCTTGAATATTAAATCAGTTCAAAATGAAAATAAAGAACTTGATATTTCAAAAGCGAGAATGGGTGTTGCTGTTATTGATGATAGTTCATGTATAGCATTTTGGGGAATACAATGTGATGCTTGTTATAGAGCCTGTCCGCTTTTAGGAAAAGCTATCACTATTGAATATACAAAAAATGAAAGAACAGGAAAACACGCTTTTTTAAAACCAGTTATAAATCCTGATATTTGTACAGGATGTGGTTTATGTGAAAAAGCCTGTGTTACACAAAAAGCAGCAATCTTTGTACTTCCTAGAGATATAGCTTTAGGAGAAGTGGGAGATCACTATATAAAAGGTTGGGATGAAAAAGATGAACAACGAGTTGAAAATGCACAAATTGGTACAACAAAAACATATATAAACAAAAAAGATGCGGTTGACTCTTTAAATAGTGGAATGGAGGATTTATTAAAATGATAAAAAAATATAAATTCCTAATTGCAAGAAGATTTACTCAAATTTCAATAATGGCTTTATTTATATTAGCAAATATATATGGGCTTGAAATCTTGATGGGAAATTTAAGTTCATCTTTAATTTTAAAAACTATTCCATTATCTGACCCTTATGCAGTAGCACAAATGCTTTTTGCAGGAGCGGTTTTGTCTTTTGATGTTATTTTAGGAGCCTTAATTGTTACTATATTTTATATGTTAATTGGTGGTCGTGCATTTTGTTCTTGGGTTTGTCCTGTAAATATTATAACAGATAGTGCAAACTTTTTACGAAGAAAATTGGGTTTTAATCAAATTCAGAAAAAACAACCAGCATCAAGAAGTATTAGATATTTTGTGATTGGTATTAGTTTTGTAATCTCTTTTTTTATGGGTATTACAGCATTTGAACTAATTTCACCAGTTTCAATGATCAACAGAGGAATTATTTTTGGTTTAGGTTTTGGTTGGGCAACAATGATTGTTATATTTTTATTTGATTTGTTTGTCTTAAAAAATGGTTGGTGTGGACATATTTGTCCACTTGGTGGATTTTATAGTTTAATTGGAAAATTCAGTCTAATTAGAGTTCATCATAATGCACAAAATTGTACAGCTTGTATGAAATGTAAAGAAGTTTGTCCTGAAAATCAAGTATTGTTTATGGTTACAAAAACTTCTATGCCTGTTTTAAGTGGAGAGTGTACAAATTGTGGAAGATGTGTAGAAGTATGCGATGATGAAGCTCTTAATTTTTCAATAAAAAATTTAAAAAAGGAGATATAAAATGAAATTACATAAATTAACTCTAGTAGTTATTGCGATTGCATCTTTTTTTATAAGTAGTGCATTTGCAGCAGATAGCAAAATAAAAGATAGTACGCTAGGACTAAGACATACAAATTTGTTATCTGAAGAAAAAACAGTTTCAGATGAAACAAAATATGGTACAGATGCAGCAGGAACAAGTACAAAAATTAAAAGAGCATTTGAAAATGCACCTCCAATGATCCCACATGATGTTGAAGGAATGTTACCTATTGAAATCAATAATAATCAATGTACAGCTTGTCATGATCCATTAGTAGCTGAATCTATGGGAGCAACACCAATTCCTAAATCACACTTCACAAGTTTTAGAGAAGAAGTAAAACTTGATTCAAATGGGAATTTAGAAAGAGAAGGAAAAGTTGTTGAAAATTCAAGTGATTTAAAAGGCGTAAAAAAACCTCTTGACCACTTATCAAATGCGAGATTTAATTGTTCTGCGTGCCACGCACCACAATCAAATAGTGCAAATGTTCCAAAAAACAACTTCTCTCCAGAATTTAGAAGTGGTGGATTAAATGATAGATCAAATTTAATAGATACAATTTCAGAAGGTGTTAAATAATGCAAAGAAGAGAACTTCTTAGTTCTCTTTTTGCTTATAAAGAAAAAGAGAATAAAGAAAAAATCATAAGACCTCCATATTTTAATGATGAAGAAGTTTTTTTTTCAAACTGTACTTCTTGCGAAGGATTATGCAGTAAAGTTTGTGAAGAAAATATCATTATAATTCAAGAAGATTCTACGCCAAAACTTGATTTTTCAATTTCTGGTTGTACATATTGTGACGAGTGTGCAAAAGCTTGTCCAAATGATGTTTTAAATATTGAAAATAAAAAACATATTGATGCTAAAATAGAAATCGATGTAATATCTTGTTTATCATGGCATCAAACTATGTGTTTTTCATGTAAAGACCCATGTTTTTATGACGCAATAGATTTTTTAGCTATGTTTAGACCAACGATAAACCAAAATTGTACAGCTTGTGGGCTTTGTATAAAATCTTGTCCAACAGATGCAATTAAAATTATTAGTTAGGATCAACTATGAAAATTTTTAACTATTTTATTCTTATATTTACTCTAACTTACAATCTTTTTGCAAATGATTTAAAACCAGTAAATATTTTAGAAACAAGTGGTGGAGTAACTGATTTAGTTCTTGATAAAAATAGATTATTAGCAGCAACTGTAAATTCTACTATTGATATTTTTGATATAAATTCAAAAGAAAAAATTGATACTATAAAAATTCCTAAAATAAAAGATTTTTTAGGTGATTTAATTGAATCAAAAATTTATAGTACAGATATTTTAGAAAATAAAATTTTGATTTTATCTCAAGGAGAAAGTGGAGGAAGAAATCTTTTTATATATGAAGATAAAAAGTTGATAAATATAATTGATGATAAAAAAAGACTATTTATCGCGTATGCAAAGTTTTTAGATGAAAACCACATAATCTATGCCCTACTTTCGAATCAACTTTTTATTTATGATATAAAAAACAAAACTACTTTAAATGAAGTCCAAGTTTCTCAATCAAAATTTTCTCACTTTAAACTATCTTTGGATAAAACAAAAGTAATTGTTGCAGATGAAAGTGGAGCGCTATCATTATTTGATTCAAAAAGTTTAAAACTACTTCAAGTATTTAAATCTCAAAATGTTGATAATGTTTTTCAAGTTGATTTAAAAAATAATACTTTAATAAGTGCTGGTCAAGATAGACGTTGTGCCATTTATAATATAGATAAAAATAACTCTTTTTATAAAGATAGCAATTTTTTAGTTTATAGTGTGGCTTTAAGTCCAAGTTCAAAAAAAGGAGCTTTTTCAAGTGATGAGAACAATAATGTAACAGTTTTCGATGTAAGTTCAAAAGAGAACTTATTTAGATTAACAAATATTCAAAATACTTTAACAAATATCTTATTTTTAAATGAAAATGAGCTATTTATTGCAAGTGATGATAATAAAATAAACTATTATAAATTAGGAGAATAAGATGAATATTTCAAGTATTGTGGTACAAACTTTACCAAAAAATTTAGAAGAAGTTGTAAAAGCATTAAAAGCATCTGGTGTTTGTGACTATTTTATGCACGATGAATTAGGAAGAATAATTGTAACAATTGAAGGAGATGGTGTTCAAGAAGAACTGAAAAAATTAAAAGTTATTGAAGCAATACCAAATGTAATAAGTGCCGATATGCAAATGGCTTATAGTCAAGAAGAGTTAGATTCTCATTTAGAAGTTTTAGAAAATAGTGATGCTGTTCCAAGAGTATTAAATGAAGATGTAAAACCTGAAGATATTGTTTACAATGGAGATTTAAAACAAAAAGATTTAATAGGTTTTGCAACAAATTTCGATAAAACTGGAAAATAAAATGGAATTCTTAAGCGGAAAATTCTTGTGCGAAACTATTGTTCCTAGAAATGAACTAATAGTTTCAAGAACAAATCTAAAAGGTGTTATTACTTATGCAAATGATACTTTTGCAGAAATTTCTGGTTATAGTGTAGATGAATTAATAGGTAAAAATCATAATATTGTAAGGCATCCAGATATGCCAAAAGTTATTTTTAAAGATTTATGGACAAAGTTAAAAGCAGAAGGTCATTGGAGTGGCTTTGTAAAAAATCTTAGAAAAGATGAAGGTTTTTATTGGGTATATGCAGAGATTTCTCAAGTAATAAAAAATGGTGAATTAGTTGAATATAAATCAGTTAGAACACCTATATCTTTTGAAAACAAAATAAAATATCAACTATATTATGATGAGTTAAAAGAAAAGAACAAGGAGTTATTAAGAAGAGTAATATACCAATAAATTATTATAATTAACATTATTATGGTACAATTACCCTCCATAAGAAAATTATTTTATTACTCCCTTAAAAAGAATAAGGGAAGGAGAGTTTATGAAACCTACTATTGACCCAGAAAATCTTTTAATACTAATATCTGAATATTCTCCTGATATGTTATGGATAAAAGATTTAGAAGGTCGATATTTATACGCAAACAATGCTATTTGTAAAGGATTATTAATAGCAACTCCTGATGAAGTTTTTGGAAAAGATGATAATTTTTTTGTAGAAAGAGTAAGAGAAAAGCATAAAGAAAATCCTGAATATCACACTTTTAGTTCATGTTCTGATTCTGATGAAGAGACTTTAAAAGCTATGAAATCATTAAGATTTATAGAAAAAGGAAACATCAGAGGTAAGTTAACTTATCTTGAAGTTGATAAGGCTCCTTTCTTTGATGAAAATGGAAAATTAGTCGGAGTTATAGGAACAGCAAGAGATATCACAGAAAAAATCTTACTAAAAGAAAAAAATGAAAAACTTGCTTATTATGACCAACTAACAACATTACCAAATAGACAAAAAATTATTTTAGATATAAATACAAATTTTCCAACTGCTTGTATAGTTTTCAATATAGATGATTTCAAAGAGATAAATGACTTTTTTGGAACAGAAAATGCAGATAAAATTTTGCAAGATATTGCAAATAGATTTTTAGATTATAAATATATTGTTTATAGAATTGATGGTGATGAGTTTGCTATCTTATTTTATGAAAATTTATCAATCGACCAATTGAAATCTCAAGCACAAAAGATATTAACTTTATTTGATGAAGAACCTTTTTATGTGGAAGATCAAACCATTTCAATAGGTTTTTCAATTGGTATTGCAAAAGCAAAAGATAATTTATTAACAAAAGTAGATATTGCTGTAAATAATGCAAAAAACTCTTCATCTGATATATCAGTTTATGAAGAGAGCGAAAATATAGAAAAAAAATATAAACAAAATTTAGAAATGGCAACTTCAATCAAAGAAGCTCTTTTAGAAGATAGAATAGTTTGTCACTATCAACCACTAATAGATATTGAAACTGGTGAAATTTACTCTTTTGAAACATTGGTTAGAATGATAGATAAAGATGGAAACATCATTCCTCCAATAAAATTCTTAGATTTTTCAAAAAAAGTAAAACTATATTCAAGCATCACAAGAAAAGTCATAAAAGAAGCTTGTGAAACTTTTAAACATAGAAATGAAAATTTTTCTATCAACTTAAATATTGCAGATATAAAAGATAAAGAAACAGTTAAAGAGATAATTAAAAATATCACAGAAACAAATACTGCATCAAAAGTTACTTTTGAGATTTTAGAATCTGAAGGTATCGAAAACTACGATGAAGTAATAAGTTTTATTAATCAAATAAAAGCATTAGGTGCAAAAATTGCAATTGATGATTTCGGTACAGGTTATTCAAACTTTGAGCATCTTTTAAGACTAGATGTAAACTATATAAAAATCGATGGTTCACTAATAAAAAATATAGCATCAGATGAAAAACATAGAATTATTGTTGAAACAATAGTAAGCTTTGCTAGAAGAATAGGAATTAAAACTGTAGCAGAATTTGTTGCGGATAAACAAATTTTAGAGATAATTAAAGAAATTGGTGTTAGTTGTGCTCAAGGTTATTACATAGGAAAACCTGAAAAACTTTAAATCATTATGAAAAAAGCAATCTTTATCCTAACTTTTTTTATCTCTAATATTTTTGCTATTGACTCAGACATTCAAAAAGCTTTTGCTGTTGGAATTTTTCATGAAAATGAAACTGGTGAAAATGTACAACATGTAACAAGCACAACTCAAAATTATAATGGAACTTGTTATTCTAAAATAGTAATTTTAGGAAACTATAATAAAAATACAAATGTTGAAGTTAGAATTGGAGATTCAATTGGAATTTACCAAAGTTATATTCCTATTTCAAATAAAATAACTAAAAAAATATTTGCTTATGAACTAACATTTAAACATCAAAATGTTACTCAAGGTTATTTTGAAGTAAAAGTAAACAATAAACTTTATGATTCTAAGGTTTTCGTGAAATAAGCTCTTCTTTGAATAAAAATAAATGAATAATTATTCATTTTTCTGCTTTTTCTTGACTTTGGTCAAGGCATAATTCGTTTTTCTTATTGTACAATTTAAAGTCATCTGGCATAAGGACTATACAATGAAAAACAAAAAGATAATTATCTATGGAGCAATTTTAAGTGCTACTATTGCTGCATTATTACTTGTTTACACAATGTATGCTTCTTCGATGTTGTCATATCTTTCTAGTGATCCTAAAGCCTGTATTAACTGCCATGTTATGCATTCAGCTTATACAACTTGGGATAATAGCTCACATAAAAATGTAGCAAAATGTATAGACTGTCACCTTCCAGTAGGAGATGAAGTCGCTAAGTATACTGCAAAAGCAATTGATGGTTGGAATCACTCAGTTGCTTTTACTTTAAATACTTATAAAAACAACATTAGAATAAGTGATAACGCCGCAGAACGTGTACAAGCAAACTGTGTAAGATGTCATAGCGGTGTGAGTGAAACTGTGCAAAAAAATGCAAGTTCTTATCACAACAAGGGAAATTTCGATAAAGATCGAAAATGTTGGGAATGTCACAAATATGTACCACATGGAAAAGTTAGAAGTTTAATTTCAACTCCATATAGTTTGGGAATAAAAGAACACTTAAAGTAAGAAGGGGAATATCATGAAAAAGTATAAATTTTTATTTGCAATTTCTATAATTGCGATAGGATTAATGACGGTATTATTGGCTTCAATAAATGAGAAAAAAGAAGAAAAAGAGAATCTATTATCTGTTCCAAAAATTGAAAAATGGGAAACAAAAAATGAAGAGTTTAGAAAATTCTATCCAAGAGAATTTGATTCATGGAAACAAACAAAAAACTCAGATCAAATAGATGATATGTTAAAACTACATCCAGAAATGGTTGTTTTATGGGCAGGTTATGCGTTTTCAAAAGATTATAATGCACCAAGAGGTCACTTTTATGCGATTGATGATGTAAGTAATTCTTTAAGAACAGGTGCACCAACAGATAAAGAAAGTGGTCCTCTACCAAGTGCTTGTTGGACATGTAAATCGCCTGATGTTCCAAGAATTATGCACGAACAAGGGAACAATGAATATTTCACAGGGAAATGGGCAAAATATGGTGCTGACATAGTAAATCCTATAGGTTGTGTAGATTGTCACAATCCAGAAACAATGGAACTTCAAGTTGGAAGAAGTTATTTAAATGATGCTTTAAAAGCTGAAGGTAAAAGCCCTACTTTAGCAACAGCAACTCAACAAGATATGAGAACATTAGTTTGTGCACAATGTCACGTTGAATACTATTTCAAAAAAACTCCTTTAGAAAATGGTAAAACAGCTATGGCAGTAACTTTACCTTGGGCAAATGGAACTACAGTTGAAGATATGGAAAAATATTATGACACAATTGAATTTAGTGATTGGGTACATCAAGTTTCTAAAACTCCAATGATAAAAGCGCAACACCCAGAATATGAAACTTGGAAAACAGGAGCTCATGGAAGAAATAATGTTTCTTGTGCAGATTGTCACATGCCATATACTCAAGAAGGTGGTATAAAATATACAGACCATAAAATTGGTAATCCTTTAGAAAATATGGATAAAACTTGTATGAATTGTCACAGAGTTAGTGAAAAATCTCTATTAGCAAATATTCAAGATAAAAAAGCAAGAAAAGATGATCTTAACCAAAAAGCAATGGAACAAATTGTAGCTGCTCACTTAGAAGCTGGAAAAGCTTGGGAAGTTGGAGCAACACCAGAAGAGATGAAAGATATTTTAACTGATATTAGACATGCTCAATGGAGATGGGATTTTGCAGCAGCTTCACACTCAGCATTTTTCCATGCACCAGAAGAGACTTTAAAAACTTTAGGAACAGCTATTGAAAAAGCAGGAAATGCAAGAATCAAATTAGCTAAAGTTTTAGCAAAACATGGTGTAACAGATTATAAAGCACCTACAATTACTGATAAAAAACAAGCTCAAGAATTGATTGGTTTACCAATGGGAAAACTAATTGAAGAGAAAAAACAGTTCACAAACGGTTTACTAAAAGATTGGAAAAATGAAGCAGAACAAAAAGGGCTTTACAATCCAAAAAGTAGAGAAGGCGTAGAAACTAAAACTTCATATTAATAAAATTAAGAGAAGATTTCTTCTCTTAATTCTTTCAAAAAGAGTACAAATGATTAATTTTTTAAAAAATATCTTTAGCATGCAAATTATGACTATATTTTTGATATTTATGGCTTTAGCTTGCGCAGTTGCAACATTTGTTGAAAATGATTTTGGAGTTCTTGGTGCAAAATCATTTGTATATGGACAAACTTGGTTTGAACTTATTATGCTAATTTTAACAGTTGGAATAGCAGTTAATATTATCATTTTTAAAATGTATAAAAAAAATAAATTTTTTACTTTTTTAATTCATATATCAATAATTTTTATTTTTATAGGTTCAGCAATGACTAGATATCTAGGTTATGAAGCTGTCATGACAATTCCTGAAGGAAGTATGGAAAATAAAGTTTATTCTACAAATGAATATATACAAATAAAAATTTTGGATAAAGATGGCGAAAAAAGTTATGAAAAAGAGGTTATGATAACTCCTTTAAATCAAACAAAATTTGAATATGAAACTACAATAAATAATAAACCTTTATCTATAAAATATAATAATTATGTAAATAATGCTATTGAAAAATTAGTTCCAAATCCTAATGGAAAAATTTCAATGGATATTTTGTTATCAGAAGCAATGGGAGCAAAAAATATTTTATTACAAGATAAAGAAAAATTTGATTCTAATTTTTTAACTTTTACACTTAATAACAACATAAAAAATGAAACTAAACCAACAATAAATTTTGAAACTATAAATGATGAATTTTATTTAACTTCAAATTTGCAAATAACTTTATATTCTAATGATTTAGAAAATGAAAAAACTATAAATGCAAATACACAAACAAAAATTGAAAAAAATAAAATTTATAAAATTGGACAAACTCAATTTAAAATTTTTGAAGCTTTAATGAATGGAAAACTTGAAGTTGTAAATAGTGATAAAATGTTCGATAAAAGCGAACAAGTTAATGCTATTATTGTTGATTTTAAATATGATAATAAAACTTCACAAATTCCTCTTTATAAAAAAGCTGATTCATCTTTAGGTGTTACTCAAACACTATTTATCGAAGATAAAAAAATTGAACTTCAATGGGGAGCAAAAGAGATAGTTTTACCTTTTTCAATTTTATTAAATGATTTTGTACTTCAAAGATACCCTGGTTCAAATTCACCTTCAACATATTCAAGTTTTGTAAAAATTTATGACCCAATAGAAAACAACTCTTTTGATTACACTATTTTTATGAATAATGTTTTAGACTATAAAGGATATAGATTTTTTCAATCTTCATACAAAATGGATGAAACTGCTACTATTTTATCAGTAAATAAAGACCCAGGGAAAATTCCAACTTATATTGGATATTTTCTACTTTTTTTAGGATTAATTCTGACTTTATTTGTAAAAAACAGTAGATTTTCAAAACTTGTACATAAAAGATATACTTTAGAAGATATTAAAAAATCATATTATTTAAAAAAGAGTTTGTGTTTAGTTATCTTTTCTTTTTTTATCTTTTTACCACAAAAAAGTTTTACTCAAGATTTAGAGCTAATTTATAATATAGACAAAATTCATAGTCAAAAATTCGGTTCACTTTTAGTTCAAGATTACCAAGGAAGAATAAAACCTCTTAACTCTTTGGCAATAGAAATATTAAATAAAACAACTAAAAAAAGTTTAATTGGAAATTTAGACGAAAACCAATTTTTTATTAGTATGATGATGTATCCTGAAATTTGGCGAACAATTCCTATTTATAAAGTTAAAGATGAAAATATTAAAAAACTTTTGGGGCTTTCTATAGATAAATCTTATTTCTCTTTTGATGATGTTTATGACAAATATGGTGGTTATAAATTAGCAGATGAACTTGAAATCAGCAATAATAAAAGTGCTTCAAATAGAACAATTTATGATAAAGAACTAATAAAAATAGATGAAGCTTTAAATATATCTTATTCACTATTTAATGGTGATTTTTTCAAAGTTTTTCCTCTAAAAGATGATTTAAATAATAAATGGCTAAATATAATTGAGGCAAATTCTTATAAGAATGAACAATCTTTACAAATAAACAATTTAGTTAAAAACTACTATTTCTCACTATTGGATGCTTCAAAAAACAACGATTGGGAAAAAGCAAATAATTATCTTGATGAAATAAAATCTTATCAATATAATCTTGCTTCAAATATCATTCCAAATAAGATTAAGATTCAAGCAGAACTTCTTTTAAATAAATTTGATATTTTTGAAAGATTAATGCCTTTTTATCTAATTTTAGGAGTTATTCTTTTATTTATTGTTTTTATAAACATCATAAATCCGAGTATAAAAGTAGAAAAAATCACAAAATTAACTTTTTATCTTCTAATTTTTGGTTTCATTTTTCATACTTTTGGATTAGCTTTAAGATGGTATGTTGCAGGACATGCACCTTGGACAAATGGTTATGAATCTATGATTTATATCTCATGGGCTATTGCTATATCTGGAATAATTTTTTCAAAACAATCACATTTAGCTCTTAGTTGTACAGCCATTTTAAGTGGAATTACACTTTTTGTTGCCCATTTAAGTTGGTTAGAACCTCAAATTACAACTTTAGCACCTGTCTTAAAATCATATTGGTTAACTATTCATGTAAGTGTAATTACTGCAAGCTATGGATTTTTGGCGCTTAGTTGTCTTCTTGGATTTTTTTCTTTAATTTTATATATTTTTGCAAATGCAAAAAATGAAAATGAAAGATTTTTTAGAATATTACTTAGTATAAAAGAAGCTTCTCGAATAAATGAAATATCTATTCTAATAGGTATCATACTTTTAGTAATTGGTAATTTTTTAGGTGGAATTTGGGCAAATGAATCTTGGGGAAGATATTGGGCTTGGGATCCAAAAGAGACTTGGACACTTATTTCAATAATAATTTATATAATAATAATCCATTTAAAATATATAAAAGATGTTATCAATGATTATGTTTTAAATCTTTTATCTGTTATTAGCTATTTTAGTATCATTATGACCTATTTTGGAGTAAATTATTTTTTAAGTGGAAAACACTCTTATGTGGCAGGAGAGCCCATAGTAATACCAAATTTTGTTTATATCACAATTGTTATTATTGCTTTAACAATAATTATTTCATTTAAAAATAGAAAGGTTTTATAAAAATAGAAATCTTTTTATTTCGTAGCAATAAAATAGCATTCTTTAAGTTTCAAAAGAGTATTATTTTATTGATCAAAGAGTTTTGCCCTCGCTTATCTCTCCTTAGTTAAAAAAATTGTAACCGATTTTTTTAGGGTGAAACTCTTTTCAAAGGTCGTTCTATTTAAGTTTAAGTTTTATTTTTCGTAAATGTTCTATTATTTTTTTAGTAAAACTTAAAAAAAAAGGGAAGTTTTTAAACTTCCCTTTTTTATTGTCCTAAAATCTATTTTTATAAATATTTTTTAAGTACCTCTGGAATTTTTACACTTCCATCAGCTTGTTGATAGTTTTCCATAATAGCTAATAGTGTTCGTCCAACTGCTAAACTTGAACCATTTAAAGTATGAGCTAAAATATTCTTTTTATCTTCTTTATATCTTATTTTCGCCCGTCTAGCTTGAAAATCTCTTGTATTTGAAATACTTGAAATTTCTCTAAATTTATTTTGTCCAGGTAACCAAACTTCTAAGTCAATAGTAACAGCAGCACTAAATCCTAAATCTCCACTACAAAGTTGCACTTTTTGATGACAAAGTCCTAAAGAGCTTAATAAATCACTTGCACAATTTACCATTTTTTCAAAAATTTCATCTGATTGTTCTTGTGAAGTAATAGCAACCATCTCAACTTTATCAAATTGGTGTTGTCTTATAAGTCCTCTTGTATCTCGTCCTGCACTTCCTGCTTCTTTTCTAAAACAAGGTGTATATGATGTAAGAAGAAGAGGTAACTCACTTTTATCAATGATTTCATCATTATAAAGATTTGTTAAACTTACTTCAGCAGTTGGAATTAGATATAAATCTTCACCTTCAATTTTAAATAAATCATCAGCAAATTTTGGAAGTTGCCCAGTTCCTTGAAGAGTATTTGAGTTTGCCATAAATGGAACATACCATTCATTAAATCCTCTTTGTCTATTAAAATCAAGCATATAATTTATCAAAGCTCGCTCAAGTCTAGCACCATCACCTTTAATTGCTGTAAATCTTGATTTTGCTAGTTTTACACCTCTTTCAAAATCTAACCAATCACAAGATAAATCCCAGTGCTCTTTTGGTGTAAAATTAAAAGTTGGTTTTTCACCAATAACTTCCAAAATCACATTTTCATTTTCATCAACTCCAAAAGGAACATTTTCATCAGGCATATTTGGAACACTTAAAATAATAGAATTAAGATCATCTTCTAAAGTTCTAACTTCATCTTCTAACTCTTGCTTTTTTGTTTTTAAAGCATTGATTTTTTCTTGAAGTTCACTTATATCAAGATTTTCTTTTTTATATCTTCCAAACTCTTTTGATAGAAGATTTTGTTCAGCTGTAACATCTTCCATTTCTTGTCTTTTTTGTTTTGTTTTTAAAGCTAAATCTTTTAAATTATTTAAAAGTGCGTTATCAACACCTTTTTTTTGTAAAGCTTTTACTACATAATCAAAATCTTTTTGAAGTAATTTTATATCTATCATATTCGCTCTTTATGTAATTTTTGGGCAATTATATCTAAGTTTAATAAAAAAAAGCTACCACTCAAACTGAAAAGTTGTGTGAACTATTTTAAATTTTTCTTTTAAATTGTGATTTATTTTATGTAAAATCTCTTCATAATCATCTAAATATTTTTTATCGATTTTCACATGAGCTGTCATATTATACATATCTTGAGTAATTTCCCAGATATGAACATCATGTAATTCTAAAACTTTTTCATTTTTTTCAATATACTCTTGAACTTCTTTTACATCAACAGGAGAACTTTCAAGTAAAGTATTTGTTGAACTTTTCAAAATATCAATTGCCCATTTTGCAATCACAAGAGCTACAATAACAGCTAAAATAATATCTATAAAATACCATGAAGTAAAATAGATAACTATATAACCTATGATAATTGCAACTGAAGATAAGGCATCTGTTAGCATATGAATAAATGCTGATTTTAAATTTATATTATCTTTATCGCCTTGCATTAAAATAACACCAGTAATAATATTTACAATAAGACCAATAATTGCAACTATCATTGCTGTTTTTATATCAATAATTTGTGGATTTAAAAATCTTTCAATAGCTTCATAAATAATCCAAATAATTGATAATACGATAGTAATTCCATTTATAAATGCAGCTAATACCTCAGCTCTATAATAACCAAATGTTTTAGAAATTGGTGCTGTTTTACTTGCAATTATTATTGCAAATAGTGAAACAATCAAAGCAAAAGAGTGAGTAAACATATGAATTGCATCAGAAATCAAGGCTAACGAGTTTGATAAAAATCCATAAAAAAACTCCAAAAACATTGTTATCATTGTTATTCCAAGAGCCCATTTTAAAACTCTTTTATCAGTTCCTCTATGATCGTGAGTATGTCCTGCTACTCCATGATCGTGTCCACAACCATGTTCATGAGAATGTATATGATTTTCTTGTTTTGCACTAAATACAAATTTTTGTTCAATATTTTGTTCTAAATTCTTATTTGATAATTTATGTTTATTATCATGATGGTGGTGATGTTCTGATTCTTTATTTAAAAAAGGTTTATGTTCATTTAATCCAAATCCACAATTTGCCATTTTATATCCTTTTATTTTCCATATACTTTTATAATTTCAAGCAAATTATCAATTTGTGCTTCTGCATCTGCTTGAGTTCCATTTTTAATATTTTCTATCATATGCCCTTTTGCAAAATGTTCAACATATGAAGTAATCATCCCTGTAACGGCTCCTTTTATCGCCGTTAATTGCCTAATAGTTTCATAAGGATCCTCTTCTAATTTAAATTTTTCATCATCAAATTTATTTTTTAAAGAGTGTATTTGTCCATGAATTCTGCTTATTCTATTTTGTAATTTTTTTCTTTCTACATCACAACAATATGCCACATCAATTCCTTTTTTTTATTTTATATACCATAAGGGGTATAGTATAACTTTAAAACTTAAATTTTTATTTAATATTCATTCTCAATTCTTTAAGATGCAACTAAGTTGCAAAATATATAATTGCATTGCAACTTAGTTGCATTAATTTATATTATAAAAGGAAAATAATGAAATCTAATCATAATAAAATCAAAAAACTCTCTCTTACACTTCTTGTTCCATGCATTTCATTCGCACAAACAACAGTTCTTGATGAAATAGAAATAAAAGAAAAAAAAGAGTTAAAAACAAATTCTATGAATATTGATTTAGAAAAAACTGAACAAGAACAAGCAAACTCTTTTAAAGAAATTTTTAAAAATAATTCATCAATTGAAATTGGTGGAGGTGCTATAAATGTGCAAAGAATATATTTAAGAGGAATTGAAAGTTCAAATTTGAATATTTCTTTAGATGGAGCCAAACAAGGTAAAAATATGTTTCAACATAGAAGTAATGAACTAGGAATTAATCCTGATTTACTAAAAATTGTTGATATAAAAACAGCACCTGATGCAACTAAAAATTCTGCTTTGGGTGGAAGTATAGAAATGAGTACAAAAGATGCCCAAGATTTTGTAAAAGGAAATAAAAATTATGGCTCTATTTTTAAAACAGGCTACAATACAAATGCCAAACAAAAATATGGAAATGCAACAACTTATCAAGTTTTTAATGATTATGTAGGAGCTTATGCAAGTGTAAGTGGAGTAAATAGCGATAATTATAAAGATGGAAATAATAATGAAGAGATAGCAACAGCTTATCATGATAGAGATTATTTATTTAAAATAAGTATGCTAAATGCAAATGATCACGATTTAAGATTAACTATAAATCATAATGAAAACAGTGGTGATACAAGATGGAGAGGAACAGAATATAGACCACTGCCATCAGAGCTTGAAAAGATTGTTTCTTCTACTACAAACTATGCTTTACAACATAACTATAATCCTAATAATTTAATAAATTTAGATACAGATTTAAATTTAACAAATATAACTTTAGAAAGAGAAGATGAAAATCAAAAATATGAAAATCAGAATATTGGATTAAAAGTACAAAATCATTTTGATTTTGATATTTCTTCAAGTTCAAATAGAGTATCACTAGGAGCTCAACTTCAAAAGGAAAATGGTGAAGGTCCACTTATTCCTCATAATTTAGATAAAAATATTACTCAATATTCAGATTTAGATTCATCAACAAAGTCATTATTTGTTCAAAATAGAACACAAATTAACTCTTTAGGTATAGATTATGGTTTAAGATTTGATAAATATGATTTTGAAACTGGTTTAGGAAAAGCAAGTGATGATACATTTTCTCCAAATATGGGAGTTGATTATTCAATAACTCCTAATTCTTTAATATACGCAAACTATGGAAAAGCAAGTAGAATGAGTGGTCTTATTCCTTTTACGTGGGCTTTAAATACTAAAAAAGGTTCTACTTATTCAAAAGATTTAGAAGCAGAAAAATCTACAAGATATGAAACAGGATATAAATATGAAAAAAGAGATACTTTTTTAAATGATGATTATATAACTTTCAATGTGAATATTTTTAAAACAACCATAAAAGATTTGATAGTATCAAAAGATACTAATTGTAAAAATGGTATTTGCGGAAGTGGAGAAGGAGGAAGAACTTTACAAGATATTTATAATCGTGAAGATGACTTTGAATCAAAAGGTTTTGAATTAAAACTTTCTTATAACTACGATATTTTTTCAACAAGTTTGGCTTATACTCAAATTGATACAAATAATGTAAATAGCGATACAAATGGTGTTGCTAATATAAATGAAGATCAAAATATAAGAAGAGTTGGTGGATATGATAGCAAAAAATTTATTTGGAATAGTGGTATTGAAATTACAAAAGATTTAGCTATTGATTATACTTTAAACGCAGTTGCAAGTTCTGATGTTTTAGATAGTAATAACAATGAAATAAATAGAGCAGGATATACAACTCACGATATAAATATGAAATATAAACTAAATTCAGATTGGACTTTATTTTTTGCAGTTAATAACTTGACAGATAAACAATATGCAAAAGCCACAACAATATCTACAAAAAATCAAGCAGATGTTTATAGATATGAAATGGGAAGAGATTATAGATTTTCTGTAAAATATGAGTTTTAAATATCTAGTATAATGTACTAGATATTTTAATAATAGTAATTTCTACTTTTCATAACATCTTTTGGGCGAAGACCAAAAAATTGAAAAAAAGCATTTGAAAAACTTTGTTGATATTTATATCCAACAAAGTTTGCAATTTCCAAAATAGAAAATTCACTTGTTTCTAAAAGCTGTTTTGCATGAATCATCTTATGCTCAAGAATCATTTGTCCAACAGTTGTATTAAAAAGTTTTTTAAATCCAAATTTTAGTTTAAATTCATTAATAGCTACTTTTCTAGCAAGTGTTGATAAATCTGGAAAATCGTGAGTTAAAAGTACAATATCTCTTGCTTTATAAAGTGCTTGTATATCTTCATTTGAAAGTTTTATTTTTTCACAATTACACTCTTTCTTACAAAAACATTTCTCAAACTCTTTAATTTGATTATAAATTATTTCTAATACTTTACTTTGTAAATAGATATTGTGTAATTCATTTGTAAAAGGTGAATTAAAAAGTTCATTTGCTAACTTTATATTAAGAGAATTATCTACTCTATGTATAAAAGAGGAAGAAGTTTTTATCTTATCAAGTAAATACGAATAAGTTGATAATTGCTTTTCTAAAAAGTCATTCTTTATAGATATTGCAAGTCCTTTAGAAAAAGAGTTTTTATCTAATGCTGTCATAGAATCAGCTTCATCTATATACTTTATATAAGTATCATTTTTTTTGAAAGTTTCTATTTTATCATCAGTATTTGACTGATATTGAACTTTTCCATCAAGTATTATATTTATAAATAAACTGTCAACTTTCGAATTTGTTTGTATCGAAAAATCTTTATTTGCTTGAGCATGAGTTTTAAATAAATATATATCATCACTTACTATCTCTTTTTTACAATTCATATAACCAAAATTATCTGGAAAAGTTAAATTAAACTCTTTATTTGAGGAAGAACTCATAAATTCACTTATATCATCTATTGTAAAATTGTGAGACATTTTTATCCTTTTATATTAAAAAAAAATCCATATATATTAAATTTACTCTTGAAGCTGATAATAGCTATCATTATAATTCAAACTTATTTAAAATTTGATGAAAAGGAAACAATATGTTAAAAAAGAAGAATATTATCTTATTTTCTTTATTTGTAAGCTCTTTATTATTTGCAAATGAAACAACAAAACTTGAAGAAATAACAGTAAGTGCAAATAAAATGGAAGAAAATATACAAGATGTTCCACAAAGTATAACTGTAATTGATGAAGAGACAATAGAACAAAAAGGAATTAAAAATATCTCTGATGTAATAAAAGAAGTTCCTAATATGAATATTATGGCAAATACGGGAATGGGAACAACTACTTCATTTAGAGGATTAAACGCTTCTATGTTTACAAATAATAACCCTGTTGTTATTTATATAGATGGTGTGCCATATTATGATAGATTTGATTTTAATCCAAGTTTAGCAAATGTTGAACAAATAGAAATTTTAAGAGGACCACAAGGAACACTTTATGGAAAAGATGCAATTGGTGCAGTTATAAATATAACTACAAAATCCCCATCAAATGAATGGCATGGAAACATTGGTGCAGAGTATGGAAATGATAATACTTTTAATACAAAATTAAATACAAGTGGAGCAATAATAAATAATAAATTATTTGCTGGGATTAATGGTTCATATAATCATTCAGATGGTTGGATTACAAATCATTATCCTGGAATGAAAGAAGATGCAAATGAAAAAAATGATAGAAAAACAAGCGGTTTTTTACTATATAAACCAACAGATGAACTTTCAGCAAAATTAACATTAGCAGATAACTATACAAAAAACTATTTTATGGATGGATTTAGTTCAGATCCAAGTCTTGACATAAATAGCTTAAAACGAAAAGATGCCGAAAATGCAAATTATGATGTGCCTGCTTGGGATAAACAAAAAGTAAAATCACAAGCATTAAATTTATCTTATGAACTAGAAAAAGTAAAAATTGATTCAACATCAACTCATAAAAAGTTTGATCTAAATGCAGAATTTGATTCAGATAATAGGGCAGATAATGCTAATGATGGATTAAGACAATGGAACTATACAAAGGTTGATACTTATTCTCAAGAGCTTAAATTATCAAGTAAAAATCAAGATATAAAATGGGTAACAGGTTTATACTTTGATAAAGAAAATAGAAAACAAGGTCCTTATGGTGCAGAACAACTCTATCTTGGAGCTGTTTATGTAGGAGATGCATACTCAGATTCTGATAGCAAAACTCAAGCTATTTTTGGTCAAACAATGATTCCATTAGGAGAAGATTTTGAACTTACTTTAGGTGGAAGATATCAAAAAATAAATAAAGAAATAGATGTTGTTGCAAAATCAAGTTGGGCAGGTATGTCAATACCTGATGTATCATATGAAGATGAAAAAACTTGGAATACTTTTTTGCCAAAAGCTGCACTTTCATATAAAATCAATGACAATTTAACAACCTATGTATCAGTTTCAAAAGGTTATATGCCAG
Organism: Aliarcobacter butzleri; assembly: GCF_900187115.1. Taxonomy (NCBI): domain Bacteria; kingdom Pseudomonadati; phylum Campylobacterota; class Epsilonproteobacteria; order Campylobacterales; family Arcobacteraceae; genus Aliarcobacter; species Aliarcobacter butzleri. Next base: position 339,921 of record NZ_LT906455.1, on the reverse strand, counting down.
GAGGTTTCAACTACTATCCTTCAACATCAAACGGTCAAGACAATACATTTGAGCCACAAAAATCTACAAATTATGAAATTGGAGCAAAATATATAGGAGATAGCTTTGCTTTAAATACAAGTATTTTTAGAATGGATATAGAAGATATTCATGTTTATAAACAACTTATGGGAGGGACTGTATTTGCTACTAGTAATGCTAAAAAAGCTCACTCTCAAGGTATAGAAGTAGATGGAACATACTTTTTAACTGACAATTTAAGTCTTTTTGGAGCAGTTGGATTAATCCAAGCAAAATATGATGATTATGATAATGGAACTAGAAAGTATGATGGAGAAAAGATAGAAAATACTCCTTCTTATACAGCAAACTTTGGAATATCATATTTAGCTAATAGTGGACTTTATGGTAGATTAGATTTTAATGCTAGAGGAAATACAAGTTATCTTGATGGAGGAAATAATGATAGATTGATTAGAGCAGATGGAGGAATAACTGCAAATACTAAAATCGGTTATAGAATCAAGAACTGGGATATTTATAGTTATGTAAATAATATTACAGACGAAGATTATGTAACTTCATACATGTCAAAATCTGGTTCTTCATGGGTTGGGTTTAATGATCCAAGAAGATTTGGAATTGGAGCAATTTACAAATTTTAATACTTATTAAATAAAAAATAATCCTTTTAAACTAAAGTAGATATTGATATATTTTATCAATATCTATAAACTTTTTATCTTAAAAATTTTTAGGAAATATTTATGAAAAAACAAAAAGTAGGACTTTGGGCTATTATGTCCCCAGTTAAATTCAAAATTAGATTAGCTATGTTATTAGCTAGTATTGGTGCGATAAGTTTGATTTCAAGTTTATTACTTCTTTCTCTTACCTTATCAAATATTTTAATTAACACTCCTTTGATTATTTTTTGTATTGAATTGGATTTAATCAAAACTATACTTTTATTAGCAATTCTAACAATTATCGCTTTTGTATCAAGATTAGCAGGATTTATAGTTTCACATTTAGGAGCTTTTCACTTAGAACAAATATTAAGAACAAACTTATCACAACATTTAGCAACCGTTCCTTTAGGATATATTATCTCAAATGGTTCAGGAACTTTAAAAAAAGTTATGCAAGATGATGTAAAAACTTTACATACTTTTGTTGCTGATAGTACACCAATGATTGCAAAAAGTATAGTTGCCCCAATAAGTACTTTAATCATACTTTTGATTATTGATTATAGATTTGCTCTTGCAACTCTTAGTGTATTTATTTTAGGTTGGATTACTATGGCATTTTCCATGAGAGATTCAAAAACTTTACGAATAAAATATGAAAAAAGTCAATCAAATATAAATAAAGCTGTTATTGAGTTTGCTCAAGCTATGCCAGTTGTACGAACTTTTGATGATGGAACAACTTCATTTAAAAGATATAACGATGCTTTATTGGAATATAAAACAAACCTTCAACATTGGATGAATATAAGTGCTTTTAGTGCAAAACTTGGAATGATTATTTTAAGTCCACTTCCTACACTAATTGCCGTTCTTATTACTGGTATTTATCTTTTAAATTTTGGAACTCTTGAATTATTTGCATTTATAAGCGCCCTATTTTTAAGTACAGGTATGGCAGATGCAATGATGCCACTTATGTGGATAAATAACCATATAAAAAAATCTCAAGCATCAGCACTTAGAATTCAAGAAGTTTTAGAAATAAAATCTCTTGAAATTCCAAAAGAGACAAAAACTATAAAAACCTATGACATTGAATTTGAAAATGTATCTTTTAAATATGACAGCGTTGAAAAATATGCTTTAAAAAATATAAGTTTCAAGGCAAAAGAAGGAAGTGTTACTGCGCTCGTTGGTCCAAGTGGCGCGGGCAAAAGTACAGTTGCAAAACTAATTCCTAGATTTTGGGATGTAACTAGTGGTGAAATAAAAATTGGTGATGTTAATATAAAAGAACTAAGTAGTGAAACTTTGATGAACACAGTCTCTTTCGTATTTCAAGATACTTTTTTATTTCAAGATACAATTTATAATAACATCAAAATGGCAAATGAAAAAGCAACTAAAGAAGATATAGTAAATGCTTGTAAAGCTGCACAAATTCATGATTTTATACAGAGTCTACCAGATGGTTATGAAACACTTGCAGGAGATAGAGGAACAAATCTTTCAGGTGGACAAAAACAAAGAATCACAATAGCAAGAGCAATTTTAAGAAATACTCCAATTATTGTTTTAGATGAAGCAACAGCTTTTGCAGACCCTGAAAATGAAGAAGAGATAGTAAAAGCATTAGCAAATTTAACTATAAATAAAACAGTTATTATGATAGCTCATCGTCTTTCTACTATAAAAGATTCTGATCAAATTATTGTATTTGATGAAGGAAAAATATCAGAAATTGGAAAACATGATGAACTTTTAGAGAAACAAGGTATCTATTCAAAACTTTGGAGCAACTATGAAAAAGCTAGTTCTTGGAACCTAGAAAAAATAGAAGATAAAAAAGGAAAAAACAATGTATAAAGAAAAAATTTCTTCATTTTGGAACTCTTATAAAATCACTCTTGAAGTCGCAAAAGGAAAAGAAGCTTTAATAAAAAGAAGTTATTTATACTTTATCATCTCTTTTATTTTTCAAGGTTTGGCATTTGCATTTTTTTATCCTTTATTAAATACTATTTTTAGTGATAATTTTGATTTAAATAAAACTATATTTTGGTTTGGTGTAATTGTACTTTTAAGTCTTTTTTCTTTTATTTTTAAATGGCTAGCAAGTAATTTTAACTATTCAGGAGATTTAGTTGAAACAACTCATGATTTAAGAGTAAGATTAGGTGAAAAGATAAAAACTATGCCTTTACAAAAATTGTACTCATATAGAACGGGCGAACTAAATTCAATATTAGCAAGTGATGTTGATGCTTCTGTTTTACATATGGGAATAATTGCAGGAATGTTTTTTGAAATAGCAATTGTACCTTTTGTTATTATAGTTGCTACATTTTTTATAAACCCAATACTTGCAATTGCGTTATTAATTGCCATTCCTTTATCAATTCCTATTTACAAATGGAGTAGAAAAGAGACAAAATGGGAGAAAACAGAAGTTACAAAAGCAAACGCAACACTTGAAGCTGATACTGTTGAATATTTACAAGGACTACCTGTTTTAAGAGCAGTTAATCAAATTGGACTTAATGCAAAACAACTTCAAAAATCAATAGCAACTGTAAGAGAAGTTCAAAAAAAAGGATTATTTGCTTCTTCTATACCAATGGTTATAATGAATACCTTAATAGAGTTTTTGTTTTTATTTATTTTAACAATAGGAACAATATTTATCTTAAAAGGTGAATTAACTCTGGCAACCCTTCTTGCTCTTTTAATCATTCTTTCAAGACTTAGTGAACCTTTGGCAAATTTTTTAGCAGTTACTGCTGTTTTAGATATTATGGAAGCTGGATTTAGAAATATCAAAAAATTACTTGATATAAAAGAGTTTGAAATACAAAAACCAATACAAAACCCAAAAAACTTTGATATCACATTTGATAATGTCTCATTTAGTTACGATAGCAACAATCAAAAAGTTTTGCAAAATTTATCTTTAAATATCAAAGAAAATTCTCTTACTGCAATAGTTGGTCCATCAGGAAGTGGAAAAACAACTATTACAAAACTTATTATGAGATATGCAGATCCTTCAAATGGAGATATAAAAATTGGAAATATCAATATACGACAAATGAAACAACATACTTTGATGAGCTATATTTCTGTTGTTTTTCAAGATGTATATTTATTTGATGACACCATTTTAAATAACATTAAAATGGGAAAACCAAATGCCACAAAAGAAGAAGTTTTAGTTGCTTCAAAAGCTGCTTTTGTACATGAATTTGTTTCAAGACTACCAAAAGGTTATGATACAAAAGTTGGAGAAATTGGAGGTAGTTTAAGTGGAGGAGAAAGACAAAGAATAAGTATTGCACGGGCAATACTAAAAGATTCTCCTATTGTAATATTAGATGAACCAACTAGTGCACTTGATACTCAAAGTGAAGTGGCAGTTCAAGCTGCTTTAGATGAGTTAATCAAAAATCGTACTGTCATTGTAATTGCTCATAGACTAACAACTATTTCTCATGCAAACAATATTTTAGTTATTGAAGATGGAAAACTAAAAGAGAGTGGAACTCACGAAAATTTAGTTTCATTAAAAGGGAAATATTACTCTATGTTTGAAGCTCAACAAAGAGTAAAAGAGTGGAATATAAACAATAAAGGAACTTTGTGAAAAAAAAATTAACTTGGTCAGCTATGACCTTGTTGTTTAGTTTATATACTACTCAATTTTTAGGTTTAGGCTTTTTTATGGAAGCCTTTATTGGTATTTTAAGACAAAATGGAGTTCCTTTAGAGAATCTTGGATTTATCTATATGCTTGGACTTTTTTGGGTATTTAGATTTTTGTGGGCTCCTTTTATTGATAGAATATATTTCAAAAAAATGGGTCATTATAGAGCTTGGATAATAATTTTTCAATCCTTAATGGTAATAACAATATTTGCAATTTCAATTTTGCATATAAATGAACACTTAAATATCATTATTTTTTTAGCAATATTTTTTGCTTTTTTTGCAGCTTCTCAAAATATTGCACTTGATGCTTTTGCATTTAAAATAACTTTCAAAAAAGAACGTTCAATAATAAATGCTATAAAAACATCAGGAGGATTGATTGGTATGGCTTTAGGTGGAGGAGTTGGACTGATACTATATTCTAAAATTGGTTGGCATTTTACTATGTTTATCATGACAATAGTTACAGCAATTTCTCTTCTTCAGATAATATTTTTTTCAGAACCAACAATGAAACATGATTATTTTATAGAAAAAATCAACTATAAACAATTTTTTACTTTTTGGAAAACAAAAGAAAAAAAACTTTGGTTTATTTTACTATTTGTATATCCAGTTACTATTAGCTCAGCTTTTGGACTTACAACTCCACTTTTAGTAGATTTAGGTTGGGCTTTAGACAAAATTGGTTTTGCAGTTCATATAGTTGGATATGGAATAGGATTTCTAGCATCTTTTGGTGCTTCTTATGTTATAAATAAATTTGGTAGAAAAAATATTTTAATTTTTGCTGCTTTTGGACAAGTTATAGGAATTTTAATGATGTTATTGCTATTTAATCATCATAACAATGATATTTTAGTGATGTTTGTAATAGGATTAGTTTTCATGTTTTATACTCCATCACAAGTTTTAATGAACACTATTATGATGGATTTATCTTCAAAAAAAACTCCAGCTTCTCAGTTTGCAATTCAACATAGTATTTATATGTTTTCAGGAATATTTTTTAGTTCTATGTCTGTTTCAATGTCTGGAATTTTAGGTTATGAAAAAATCATATTAATTTGTGCCGTAATTGGCTTAATATCTATGTATTTATCAACAAAAATAGAATATATAATAAAAGGAAAAGAATGAAAGAAATTAAACCTTTAATGGTTATTACAATTTTATGTGTATCATCAATGATGGCTTTTTTAGCAGTTGTTGGTCCAATAGTGCGAAATTTAGGCTTACAAGAGTGGCATGCTGGAGTTATGGTTGCACTTGCTGGAATTGCATGGATTTTTTTATCAAGATTTTGGGGCAAAAAAAGTGATATTTATGGAAGAAAAAACATTTTATTACTTGCAATTTTTGGATTTTTTATCTCTTATTTACTTTTAGCAATATTTGTAAATTATGCAGTTATAACTCCTCCACTTGTTATTATCTCTCTTTTAGTTTTAGTAGCTACAAGATTATTAATAGGAGTATTTTATTCAGCTGTTCCACCAGTTTCAAATGCCTTAATTGCAGATAAAGTAGAAGCACAAAAAAGAACTTCTTATATGGCAAGTCTTGGAGCATCAAATGGTTTGGGTATGATTTTAGGACCAGTCCTTGGTGGAGCATTAGCAAGTTTTGGACTAGCAATTCCACTTTATGCAGCTGCAATTTTGCCATTACTTGCAGTTTTTATGGTTCTTTTCTTTTTGGAAAAAGACAAAAAGATACAAAAAACAAAAGATACACCTTTACATTTTTTTGATAAAAGATTAAGACTTCCAATGATTGCTTCATTTATTACTATGTTTAGTATTGTTACTTCACAAGTATGTTTAGGTTTTTTCATCTTAGATAAATTTCAAATGAATGAAATAGATACTGCAAAAACTACTGGATATATTTTGGCAATAATTGGTGTTGTATTTATAGCTACACAAATTGTAGTTTCAAAACTAAAAAATGTAAAATCTATATCTTGGTTGATTTTAGGTTCAATCTTCGCAACAATAGGATATTTTTTAATAAGCCTTATATCTTCTAAAATTGAATTAACTCTTGCTTTTTGTATTGGAACTATTGGACTAGGTATGATAATGCCTGCATTTATGGCAATTACTTCAAATAGTGTAAATTCAAATGAACAAGGAATTGCAGCAGGAACTGTATCATCAGCTCAAGGCTTTGGAATAATAGTTGGTCCACTTCTTAGTACAGTTTTATATAAAATCTCTCCAGAGTTTCCTTTTTTATTCGCAAGTTTAATTTTTGCTATTTTGGTTATAATTTCGCTTTCATATAAAAAAAGAGGAATTTTATGTTAGAAGTTTTAATTTTGGCATTTGCTCTATCTATGGATGCATTTGCTGTTTCTATTGGGCTTGGAATAAAAAACAAGCAAAATTTAAAAGCTTTAGCTTTAAAAGCTGGATTGTTTTTTGGTATTTTTCAAGCACTTATGCCATTTTTAGGCTTTTTAGGTGGAATTGGATTAAGAGAGTATATTCAAGGGTACGATAAAATCGTAGCATTTATTTTACTTCTTGCTATTGGTGGAAAGATGATTTATGAAGCATTTAATGAAAATGTAGAAGAAGAGATAAGTCAAATCACAAATAAAATTTTATTAACTTTAGCAATTGCAACAAGTCTTGATGCTATGGCTGCTGGATATAGTCTTCATTTATTTAATCTAAATATATATTTATCACTATTTGTTATTGGATTTACAACGTTTATTATTAGCTATATTGGGGTTTATGTTGGAAGCCGTGGCGGTGAAAAATATGAAAGCAAAGCTGAAATTTTAGGTGGAGTTGTTTTAATATTAATAGGTCTTAAAATTTTACTTTTTTAAAATATCTTTAGGTCGTATTTTAAACTCTTTATAAAAAGCATTAGTGAAATTATTTGCAAACTTATAACCAACTTGCAAAGCTATTTCATTGATGTTATATTCACCACTTTCAAGCATATTTTTTGCAAGGTTCATTTTATGAGATACTAAAAGTTGATAAGGAGAAGTTTTATAAATCTGTTTAAAACCTCTTTTCAATTTTACCTCACTTAAATGAACCATTTTAGCTAAGCCAACAATCGACGGGGGATTTTGCAAGTTATTCAACAATATCTCTTTTGCTTTCAAAATTGCACTTCTATCATAATCATCTAAAAAAATATCATCTTCATTTTTTTGTAACTTTGAAATTTCTAAAGATAATAACTCAAAAATTTTACCTTGTTTATATATATTAGCTAACTCACCGACAAGACTGCAATTTAATATATCATTTAATAAAAACTGAGATTGAATAGAAGTTAATCTAAAATCTATCAACTGTAAATTTTGTTTATTAAAAAAATATTTTTCAACTAAGCTTTTTTGAAAATTTCTTCTTAAAAAACTTTCACTTAATATTAATCTAATTTGATTTATCTGTTTATCTTTAAACTCTCTAAAACCTTGTGTATTTTCAAAGAGTGATATTGTAGTAAACCCTTCTTTGAAAGGTATGATTTTTTTATCCCCACTATTTATATATGTAGTGTTTCCCTTGAGTGATATAGTGATTACAAATTTTCGCTCTTCTTGTTTTGCTTCTAAAAAGATAGGTTTTTCTATATTGTAATTTGTTTTTGAAAATAAAAATCCATCTTGAATATATATCTTTTCCATATAATCAGTTCCTATCTCAAGTGGAAAACTATTTTTTATGATATTTTTTTTGCTATTTAGATTTGAACTAATCAAATCCTTTAAATAATATTTAGTCATTTTTACCTTTTAGAATAGAAATAAAACCTTTTAGAATATTTTTGATATTGACTATCACTTTTCTGAAGTATATACTAGAGCAAATAAATTTTATATTAAAGGAAATAAACATAATGATAAAATCAAAAACTATTAACCTATCTTTTTTAGCTTTTATATTATTAACAAATAACCTAGTAGCAAAAGAAGAAACTACAACTTTAGAGGCAATCACTGTTACAGCTCAAAAAAAAGAAGAAAATGTACAAAAAGTACCTATTTCTGTCTCTGTTTTTGATGAAATGTCAATAGAAGATAAATCTATTGATAGTTTGGAAGATATTGCAAAATATACTCCCAACTTGATGCTTTACAATACTGGACAAGAAGGCTTAATAGTTCCTTCTATTAGAGGAATAAGTGGAAATGTTTTATCATATTCAACCCCTGTTGGGCTGTATGTTGATGGAGTTCCTACTACTAGTGCCTTTGGTTTTGATGATGCAATTGGTGATATTGAAAGAATAGAAGTTTTAAGAGGACCACAAGGAACTTTATATGGTAAAAATAGCGAAGCAGGAGTTATAAATATCATAACAAAACAACCAAATAATGAAACGAGAGGAAAAATCTTCTCAACAATAGGTAATGAAGGAAGAAAAGATATTGGATTAAATGTAAGTGGTCCAATAATAAAGGATAAATTTTATGCAGGAGTAGCTTATAAACATAAAGAAAAGGATGGATTTATAAAAAATACAGTTACAAATGAATATATAAATGACAAGAAAAGTGATTATGCAAAACTCATTTTAAGAGCTACACCAACAGATAATTTAGATGTATCATTAATATCTTCAATTAACAAAGAAGATAATGGTGACCATAATTGGGTGAGTTCAACAAACAACAAAAAAGAAGTTACTTCAAATTTAAAAGGAAGTTCTACTCCAAAAGATACAACTTTTGCTTTAAATGTAAATTATAATATTGATGAAAACTCTAAAATAAAATCAATAACTACAAAAAAAGAGTACAAAGATAAAGCGATAGTAGATGCCGATTTTACTCCTTTGACTTTAAGACATATTTATAAAAATAATGAATTAAATACAATCTCTCAAGAGTTTAGATATGAAACTATATTTAATAAAACAGAACTAATCTCAGGAATTTATTTAGATAAAAAAGATGATGACTTATATACAAGAATATTTGCACCTTTTAATCCAACAGGATTTGCAAATCCACAAGATATGAGTTCTAGAAGTATAGGGATTTTTACAAATATCATTCATCCTTTAAATGATTTTTGGGTTTTAAATGCAGGAATTAGATATGACAAAGAAAAAAAAGAGATGGAAGTTAAAAACACAACTATTGACTTAGAAAATAGTTATAGCAGTGTTTCTCCAAAAATCGGAATTCAATACAATATAAATGAAAATCAAATGAGCTATTTTACAATAGCAAAAGGTTATAGAAGTGGAGGATTTAATCCTTTTGCTACATCAAACGCACAAGCATATGATGAAGAAAATTTAATCTCTTATGAACTTGGATATAAAGGAATGTTTTTTGATAATCGTTTAAAATTTAACACAAATATCTATTTTATGGACATAAAAGATATGCAAGTAGAAGAAACACCAATGCTTGGTACTACTTATATGGTAAATGCAGCAACTGCAACTTCAAAAGGTTTTGAAGTAGAAATAGAAGGTGTAATTAGTGATGAAATAAGTCTATTTGCAAGTGCAGGAGTAAATGAAACAACTTTTGATGATTTTAAAGATTTGGCTGGTGATTATAGTGGAAATTATAACCCTCTTGCCCCAAAATATAACTTCAATATTGGAACTTTATATAGAGCAAACAATGGTTTATATGCAAGAGTCGATTTTAATGGTTATGGAAAAACATATTTTGACAAAGCCAATACGACTTCACAAAAAGCTTATAGTTTAGTTGATACAAAAATTGGTTATGAAGCAAATGATTTTGATATATATTTTTATGTAAATAATTTATTTGATAAAGATTATGATGCAATAGGTGCATATTTTAGTGGAACAACAACTATTTTAAGACCAGAACAAGAGTTTGGTATCAAATTAGCATATAGATTTTAGAGGTTTAAATGATAGAAAAGAAATATGAAAAACTTGTTTTTATTATTGTGATGAGTTTCATCATGAGTTGTATTATGAGCTTTATTGTGAGCTTTATAAATTTAGGACTTATTGATGATTTTTTTATAAAATGGATTGAAGCATGGATAAAAGCCTTTATTATTTCAATACCAATTGTTAGTGTTGTTGTACCAATTTCAAAAAAAATTGTTTTTAAAATAATAAAAGGTTAAAAATGCAAAATATAAACAACTATTTATCACTACTATTAGCTCAACAAAAAACCGAGATTTTAGAACTAGCTTTGGAGTTAAAAATCTTTAAATTAATAGAAGAGAATATAAATACAATTTTTATAATCTCTTCAAAAATAAATATAAATGAACATAAAACAAAAATATTATTAGATAGTTTAGTTTTTATGGAACTTTTGGACATAAATCAAGACAAATATCTCAATACAAAATTTGCTAAAGAATCTTTTATTTATGGAGCTTCTTCATATTGTGGTGATGTTTTTTTACATAGAAAACAGCTAGCTGAAAATGGTAAAAAAATGATGAAATCAATGTTTGAAGAAAAAAAAGAGTTAGAAGAAATAAAAATACCAAAACTTTGGGCAGATGCTTCAAAAAAGTTTTTAAAACAAGAACAAAAAAATTTAATCGCTCCAATGGCAGTTGATATTATAAAAAATCTAAAAGAGTTTTCTAGCTTAAATAAAATGTTGGATCTTGGTTGTTCTTCTGGAGTTATTGGTTTAGAAATTACAAAAAATCATCCAAATATAAAAACAACTTTATTTGATTATGAAGAGGTTACAAACATAACAAAAGAACATATAAATGAGTACAACTTACAAAATAGAGTTTTTGTTTTAAGTGGAGATATTGAAAAAAATGATATTGGAAAAAACTATGATTTAATTTGGTGTAGTAATATTTTCTATTTCTTTAAAGACAAAAAAGAGGTAATAAAAAAGATTTATGATGCTTTAAATCCAAACGGTATATTAGTAAGTTGTCATGTTGAAATCGATACAAAAAATAGTCTTGATGAGAATAGTTTTTTTTACTTTTTATCTTTAAATTTACAAGGTAAAAATATCTTAAAACCTATGGAATTATCTGATATATTTGAAGAAGTTGGGTTTAAATCAATAAATTCATACACAACATATAAAACACCTATGACACCAAGTCAAATCCATATTTGTAAGAAGTAAATTATGAATCAACTAACTAAAAAAAATATTCTGTTTTCAATTTTATTTACAGCAATTTTAACTCCTATGATTTTTTTTGTCATGGGACTTCCTATGATTTTACAAATAAAAGGTTTTGATGCATCATTAATTGGAATTTTTCAATTAGCAGGTTTACCAATGATATTTAAGTTTTTAATGTCTCCACCAATAGATAAAATAGTATTTGAAAAAAAACACTATAAAAAATGGACATTTTATATAGGAATATTATATATTTTACTTCTAACTATAATTAGTTTTTTATCTTTAGAAAATAGTATTTATCCTGTTTTTATAGCTATTTTGATAACTGCATTTATTTCAACTTTTATGGATATTCCACTTAATGCTTTGGCTATAAAAACTTTCACAAAAGAGCAAAGTTTAAGTGCAGGAAGTTATAAAATAAGTGCTTATAGTATGGCATCATTATTGGGTGGAGGAATCTTTTTACTTGTTTTTAATCATCTTGGTTGGAACTTAACTTTTATTTTAATGGCTCTTTTGGTTCTATTTTCATTATTTGCTTTGTATTTTATAGAAGAAAATGATGAAATAATATATGTAGAAAAAATCTCTTCAAAAAATATAATCACTTTTTTCAAACAAAAAGATGTTGGTATTTGGATTTTTATTTTAAGTTTCTATTTTGTCTCAATAAGTGCTCTTTGGGTATTTATGAAACCATATTTGATTCACAAAGGTGTAAAACCAGATGATGTAGCTATTTGGGTTGGAATTTATGGAAGTTTCATAGCTATTTTAGGAGGAGCTTTAAGTAACTATATTGGGAAGAAGTTTTCAAAAAAGAGTCTACTTATTATTTTTATGTTTTTTAATATTTTTAGTACAAGCCTTTTGATTTTTATTGAACAGTATAATCTAACATTTTATTATCTAATCATAAGTGTTACGTTTATAGCTTTAGCTATTGCTTTATCATCAGCTATAATTTTTTCTATGATTATGGATTATTCAAGAAAAGAATCACGTGCTATTGATTATTCAGTTCAATCAAGTATTTTTTCATTTACTAGAATAATTTCTGCTGTAATCGCAGGAATAATTGTTTCAAATTTTGGTTTTGACAAAATGTTTATTTTTGAACTATTTTGTTTAGTTTTAGTCACTTTTGTTATCTATAAAAAGTATATTTAGTAGCTGTATTAACTTTTAACTAAGTTGTATTTAGTAATATTTCATTCAATTTTGCAATTTAGTCGCGTTTAAAGGTCAAAAATATGAATACTACTTCAACAACACAACAACTAAATCAAAGACTCTTTTCGATAGATATTCTAAGAGGTTTTGTAATGGTTATTATGATACTTGATCATGTAAGAGAAACTTTTTTTCTTCATTATCAAATGATTGTTCCTATTGATATTGCATCAACAGATACTATTTTAATTATTTGTAGATTTTTAGCACATATTTGTGCCCCTACTTTTATATTTTTAACTGGACTTTCTGCATATTTATATATGCAAAAAGTTCAAAGTAAAAAAGAAACTTCTTGGTTTTTATTTACAAGAGGATTATTTTTAATCTTTTTAGAATTAACTTTGGTAAATTTCGCTTGGACATTTGAGTTCCCAATGGAAAAACTATATTTACAAGTAATCTGGGCTATTGGATTTAGTATGATTTTTCTTTCAGTATTGATTTATCTTCCAAAAAAGATTCTTTTTATTGTTGCTATTATCATCGTTTTTGGACACAATTTATTAGATTCTGTACATTTTGAAAAAGATTCTATTTTTTATATACCTTGGGCAGTTTTACATGAAAGAACTTGGATAGAGTTTTCACAAGATTTTAAACTTAGAACTTCATATCCTATTTTACCTTGGATTGGTGTAATATCTCTTGGATTTATAGCAGGAGAGTGGTTTAATAAAAATGTAAATTTCCAAACAAGAAAAAACTATCTTATAAAAACTACTCTTATTTTATTATCTAGTTTTATTGTGATTAGATTTATAAATGTTTATGGAGATACACCATATATAAATTATGATTCTATTTCAAATACTATTTTGAGTTTTATAAATGTTTCAAAATATCCTCCATCATTACTTTTTATTTTGCTTACTTTAGGAATTTGTACTTTTTTACTTATGCTTTTTGAGAAATATCAAAACTTAAAATCAATTTCATGGTTAAAAAATTTTGGTGCAGCTCCTATGTTTTTTTATCTTCTTCATTTGTATTTTTTAAAATTTTTATATCTTAGTGCAGTTGCAATTTATGGTTTAAATCAAGGTCAATATTTTGGGCTTTCGCAAACATGGCAAATGCCTTTATTATCGATTCTTTTCGCATTTATTTTATATTTTCCTACTAAATGGTATGCAAATTTAAAACAAAAAAGAAGAGATATAAAATGGTTAAAATATTTATAAAAAAATCTTATATGAGCTAAACTTAACAAATTTTTTTTAAGTTGCGACTAAGTTGCAGTAAGTAATATTCTACTTTTATTTTGCAACTTTGTTGCTTTTATACTTAAGGAAAACAGATAAAATGAAACCTATAAAAAAAACAATTACTTATTCAATTTGCTTATCGATGAGTTTGTTATCACAAACTTTTGCTCAAGAGACAACACTTTTAGATGAAATAAAAGTCTCAACTGAAAATAGCAATTATTCAACACAAAATGATAACTACTACAAAACAAAATCACAGTCAGCCACAAAAACTGATACTCCTATTAGAGAAACTCCTCAATCAGTACAAGTTGTTTCAAATGAAATTATCAAAGAACTTAACGCAGTTAAAATAGAAGATGTTTTAGATTATACAAGTGGTGTGTCAAGACAAAATAATTTTGCTGGTATGTGGGATAATTTTTCTATTAGAGGATTTGCAGGAAACGAAAATACTGGAATGAGTTTACTAAAAAATGGTTTTGCAGATAATCGTGGATTTAATGCTCCAAGAGATACAGCAAATATTGAAAGTATAGAGTTTTTAAAAGGACCATCAGGTTCTTTATATGGAAATAGTGAGCCAGGAGGAACTATAAATATAGTAACAAAACAACCAAAGTTTACAAGTGAACATTCAATTAAAACTGATGTAGGAAGTTATGATTTTTATAGAATGGCTTTAGATTCTACAGCTCCTATAAATGATAATTTAGCTTATAGATTAAATGTAGCTACAGAAAAAAAAGGAAGTTTTAGAGACCACATTGAAAGTCAAAGATATGTTGTTGCTCCATCTTTACTTTATTCTATCAATGACGATACTTTTGTATCTTATATGGGAGAATTTATTGAACAAAAAGCTCCATTTGATAGAGGAATTGCTTTAATAGATGGAAAAAATGTAATGAATCCTAAAAATTTTCTTGGTAATCCAGATGATGGTGATGTAACACTTAAAAATCAAACTCATCAACTAAAACTAGAACACTATTTTTCTGATAGTTGGAGCAGTAGAATGGGAGTTGCATATAAAAATAATAGCTTAAAAGGTTTTGGTTCTGAAGTTACTCCAGCAACAAAAATAACAACAGATAGCATAAATCTTCGTACTAGATATAGAGATTATAGCTCAGATGATATTCAATTTCAAGTTGATTTACAAAATGTTACTGATATAAAAGATGCTACAAATACTCTTTTATTTGGAGTAGAAACATATCGTTTTGAACAAGATTCAATACTTTACACTAACAAAGATACAGTAAGAGTTGATAATATTCGTTCGAATCCTACTTATACAGTTTTAAAAACTGGATTAGGAAGTTTAAGCACAGACAAATATGAAGAGCAAAAAGGCGTAGCTTTATTTGTTCAAGATGAAATAGCTTATAAAGATTTTAGATTTCTTACGGGACTTAGATATGATGAAGTTAGAATGGATAATGTAAATCATCTTGATAGTAGTTCTGTAAAACAAAATGATTATGCAGTTTCTCCAAGAGTTGGAATTACATACCTAATAGATGATATGTGGTCTGTTTATACAACATCTGGAACATCATTTAGACCAAATACAGGAACAGACATAGATGGAAAAACATTTGAATCTGAAAGAAGTGTATCAATAGAAACTGGTTTAAAATTTGAATCAGAAGATAAAAAAACTGGTGGAACTTTATCTTTATACCAAATTGAGAAAAAGAACGTGTTAACAAAAGACCCAAATGATGACTTATTTTCTATTGCAGCAGGAAAAGTTAAAAGTAAAGGTATAGAATTTGATTTTAATGGAAAAATCACAGACAATATCAAAGCAAATTTCAACTATACATATACAGATGCGAAAGTTGTAGAAGATTCTACTTATGAAGGAAAAGAACTTTTAAATATTCCAAAACACACTTCGAGTGTTCTTTTAATGTGGGAAGATACATTGTCTCTAAATAGCTCTTATGGTATAGGAACTGGTGTAACTTATGTTGGTAGAAAAGCAGGAAATGTAAATAATGATTTTTATTTACCAGATTATACAACAGCAAAAATTGTTTCTTACTATAAAGTAAATAAAGAGTTAAATTTTAGTTTAAATATTGATAATTTATTTGATAAAGAGTATATCGCAAGTAGCTATGATAGATCTTGGCTTACAGTTGGTAATCCACGAACTGCAACATTAAGTATGACTTATAAATTTTAGTAACTTTCGATATAATCCAAATAAAAAAAGGATTATGATTTGAGAATTTTATCAGGTATTCAACCATCAGGAACTATTCATATAGGAAACTACTTTGGTATGATAAAAAAGATGATAGAGTCACAAAATGAAGGTGAACTTTTTGCATTTTTAGCATCTTATCATGCTTTAACATCAGTAAAAGATAAAGAAGCTTTAGAAAATAATACTTATGAAGCAGCAATTAACTTTTTAGCGCTTGGAATGGACCCAGAAAAATCAACATTTTGGGTTCAACATGATGTAAAAGAGGTTCTTGAGTTATATTGGATACTATCAAATCATACTTCAATGGGATTACTAGAGCGAGCACACTCGTATAAAGATAAAACGGCACGTGGTATTGTTGCTGGGCATGGATTATTTTCATATCCTGTTTTAATGGCAGCAGATATTTTATTATTTGATTCAAATATCGTGCCAGTTGGGAAAGACCAAATTCAACACGTTGAAATGACAAGAGATATTGCAACTTCATTTAATCACGCTTATGGTAAAGAAATTTTTATTTTACCAGAAGCAAAAGTTGATGAAATCGTTGCAACAGTTCCAGGAACTGATGGAGCTAAAATGTCTAAATCATACAACAACACAATTGATATGTTTACATCACCAAAACAAAGAAAAAAACAAGTTATGGGAATCGTAACTGATTCAAAAGAGCTTGATGAACCAAAAGAGTGGGAAACTTGTAATATCTATACTTTATGTAAACTATTTATGAATGAAGATGAATTAAAAGATTTACAAAAAAGATATGCAACTCCAGGTGAAGGATATGGTCATTTTAAAATGACATTATTAGAAAAAATAAATCAATATTTTGCACCTTACGAAGAAAAAAGAGAATACTATTTAAACAACAAAAAAGAGGTAAGAGAAATTTTAGCTTTTGGAGCAAGTAAAGCTAAAAAAATTGCAAGTGCAAAAATGGAAATTATTAGAGATACAGTTGGTTTAATCTAACAAATAGATATAAAAGATTATTCTTTTATATCTATTTTTATAACTTCATTTATATTATTTGATATATCTTCAACTCTTTTTTGCCAAAGTTTAGCAAACTCTTTTTTTTCTTCATTTGTAGCATTTCCTTGAAGAGATTTTTGCATTAAAAAATTCATATCTTCATGAGGTTTTACACTCGAAGTATCATAAAAAACATCTACACTTTTTAAAGTATCAACTCTTGTAAATCTTACATTTGCACTATTTATATCTTGTTCAAATTTCATCAAATGATTTCTATCATATTTTCCAGCAAGTCCCTTAAAACCATTTGTAGTTGTTGCTCCTGTTATATTCATAATTACATTTCCAATTACACCAACAACTCCTACATTTTGTGCTTCTTTAAACTCAACTATTATTTCACCACGTTTTGGAATTTCATTTTTATATAAAGCTTCTAAACCTTTAAGTGTCATAAGATAAGCTCCTAAAACTGTAGGACAACTATGCCCTGCACTTTTTACAACATCCAAATATGAAAATTCTATTAATCCATCTTCAAAAGCACCTAAAAAAGAGGCTAAATCATCTTGTAGTTTTATTGTTGGAATTTTATTAAAAAATTGTGGATAAATCATCTTTAGTAAAACCTTTGTATTGAAATATTTTTATTTCAAAGTTTACTTAAAAAAAATAATTCAAACATTGATTTAAAGCAAGTAAGCTTTAAATCCTATTCTTTTTTTATACTAAAAAATAAATTTGGTTCACTAACAATATAAATGTTTCCTTCTTTATCTCTTGTGATACCTTCTGAGTTTTTCATTTTTGAAGAAATTTCATTATCCATCAAATCTAAATATTTTTTAAAATCTTTTTTATCATCAATTCGACCAAGAAGTGCAGATTCATCACTTAATACATACAATCGTCTATCTATATCATCAAAATGAATTGCTGATAAATCAGCCAAATAAAAGTTATTTTCTAAAAGTTCATCTTTAATATTAACTTCTAGTTGATTATTTCCTATAATACCTTTTACTGACACTATTTTTTTAGGATTTCGTTCATTTACCATATAAAATTTATCTTCAGTTTTGTCATAACTTATTCCTTCAAGTCCAAAATTCTCAAATTTTTTTATATCAAAAATAAACTTTTTTATACTATCTTCAATAGATATAAATTTTGTATCATCATTTATATCTACTATAAATAATCCATTTAGTTCTTCATCTAAAATAGCAAATTTATTATCTTTTATATATGTTATATCTTCGGTATCTTTAAAACCTTTTAAAGATATTTTTCGTAAAACATTACCATTTTTATCCAATTCATAAATATCTCTTGGTGAATTTGTTATAGCAAATAAAGTATCGGTATTTTCATTATATGTTATACCAGATAGATTTTTTTCAATCTCATTTATAACAACTAACTCTTTCTTATGGTTTTGTTTTAAAATACTAAATTCTTCTTCCCAATGAAAAAACTTATATAGTAATTTATCATCTAAATCCATAGAATGAATTACTACAAAAGTAATAATTGTTAGAAAAAATATAAGTAATTTTTTATTTATCAATAAAATTTTTTTCATCCACATCTTTAATAATCAATTTAGCTATATTATCAGTTGACAAAGCAATATCTCTTGTATGCGATGTAACTTGCGCATTTTCTTGTGTTTTTTGATCCAAAATTGAAACAGCATTATTTATTTGTTCAATTCCTAAAAGCTGTTCTTTACTTGAGTTCTCAAAATTTTTAATCAACTCTATTGTTTCCATTATATCTTTATTTAATTCTGTATAACCATTTATCATTTGTGTTGCTATTACTTTTCCATCATTTGCTTTTGAAGTTGCTGACTCAACTATCTCTTTTATCTCTCTTGCTGCTTCTGCACTTCTAGTTGCTAAATTCCGAACTTCTGCTGCAACAACAGCAAAGCCTTTTCCAGCTTCTCCTGCAGTTGCTGCTTCAACAGCAGCATTAAGTGAAAGAATATTTGTTTGGAATGCAATTTGGTCAATTACTGTTATTGCTTCATTTATTGAAGTAATTTGTGAATTTATCTCTTGCATTGATTCAACAGTTTGATTAGCCAATTCTTCACCATTTTTTGCTCTATTTGTTACACTTGAAGCAATACTTGACATCTTTTGTACATTTTCAGTACTACTTCTTAAATTTGAAGTCATCTCTTCTAGTGAAGCTGCTGTTTCTTCAAGATTTGCTGCTGTACTTGTAGAACTTTTATTTAATTTATCTACATTTTCTAAAAGTATATTTGAACTATGAGCTAAAGTTGTTCCATTTGTTTTATTCTCAACTAACATTTTTGTTATCGAATCACCAAGATTATTTACTCCATTGGCAAGTTTTAAAATATGGTTTGAAAATTTTGCTGTATCAACTTTATTTACATAATTATATTCACTATATTCATCAATTACTTTTAAAACATTTACTATATTTTGTTCTAACTCTTCTGCCATTTTGTTCATAACAGATTTTAATTTTACTAAATTTGGAACATCTACTTCAACATTTAATCTTTGAGATAAATCGCCATTTTGGAACTTACTTAAAATAGTTATTGTATTTTCAATAAAAATATTATTATCATCAATTTCTTTTCTTGCTATTTCAATATTTTTATCCAAAGTTTTCGACATTTGTCCAATTTCATCTTTTGAATAATTTTTTATTCTATGAACTTCTTTACTTTCACCATTTAAGTATTTGAAAAAAGTTTCAAGTGTATCTTGAAATATATTTAGTGGTTTTATAATAATTTTGTTTATAGATGGAATTATTATAAATACTAAAACTATACTAAGTAAAATTGTAACTATTATTGCTATCCAAAATAGTGTGTTTATATCTTTATTTATTTCAACAGTTAACTGTTTTATCTCTCTTTCAATATCATCAGCATAAATACCAGTAACTAAAACCCAATTAAATTGCGGAATATAGATAGATGATGCCATTTTTAAAACAACTTCTTTTGTTGCTGGATTTTGGTAATAATATGTTATATATTTTTGCTCTTTTGCATATTTTATTAAATCTTCTCTAAAAGCATAACCTTTTACATCAGGTGCTTTTATATCTGTTTTTGTATTGTTTAAAGCAGGATTTGCAGGATGAAACCCAAAATAATAATCATCGTCTCTTTTTTCGTAAGCAAAAAAGTATCCACTTTTATCATCTAAATATCGTATTCCACTTAAAAGCTCAATAACTTTTGCTTTGGCTACTTGCGTATCTTTTTCACTATTTATTACAGTTTGAATAAGTGTTTGAACAACTTCAAATTGATGTCTTATTAAAGATTCTTTTTCCCTTGTTATCGTATTTTCAAATTTTGATAAAGTACTATTTAAAGTATGTTGTGTTTTTTCAAAATTAATCCCCGAAAGGATAAAGATACCCAAAATAAAAGGTACCATTGTTATTATCAACAGTTTTAATTTTAATGAATTTTTATTCATTTATCTCTCCCAATTCTAAATAAAATTCATTATAGATATTTAAGTATTAATAAATAATTAAAATTATTTTTAACTTATCTTTTTTGTAAAATGTGTCAGTTTTATACACTAAAAGTAGTATTTATTTTTTACAAATAAAAATTAATTTATCTGCAATCTCATCAGTATGCAGATTAAACTCTTTTATTTCTATTAGTTTAAATCCTATTTCTTCAAGAATTTTTGTTAAAAACTCTTTAGAATGATATTCTTGAATTATAGAGTCTTGTTCTTTTGAAAACAATCCATTTTCTTGTTTTTCAAAAAGTGTGATATCAGTTTGAAGTTTATTATTTTCAAAATTTGCATCAATTGCTATAAATTTATCTTCAGCATCTATTGTTATTGTTCCTTGTGCAACCTCATCAAAACCAAAATATGAATTAACATCAAAAATAAAATAAGCATTTTGATTTAAAATCTCATAAGTTTGTTCTAAAAATATTTTTAACTCATTTTTTGGAATATAATTTAATACATCAAATATAGCTGTTGCACAATCGAATTTTTCTTTTACATCTTTTAAATCAATTGCTTGGGCATTTAAGTTTTTTTCTTGACAAACTTTGATTTGCTCAACACTTAAATCAATTCCAAAATACTTTTTTTTATTTACTTTTAGATTTTCTAAAAAATATCCTTGACCACAACCAATATCAATAATATTATCAAGGTCATTTACCATCACAAATCGTAAAAACTCTTTGTGTAAAGTATAAACTTCCTCTTCAAAGTCTAAATAAGGTTCAACTTTTGCGTATAAATCTAAACCCATTATAAAAACACTTCTATTTTTTCTTTTAAATCTAAAATCAAATCTTTTTTTGCATAAAAAGAGTTTTTGTTTGATATTAAGTGAGCGCTACTTTCCATAATAGTTGGTCCTACTTCAAGCCCGTTTTGTTTCATAGTTTCACCTGTTTCAACAATATCAACAATACAATCACAAAGTCCAACCAAAGGTGCAAGTTCGATAGAACCATAAAGTTTTATAATCTCAACAGCCATTGCTTTTTCTTCAAAATATTTTTTAGCTATTTTTTCATGTTTTGTAGCAATTGTAATTTTACTTTTATCAAAATTTAGTTTTTCACCAGCTCTAAGTCCAAAAGCAACTTTACAACGACCCAATTTTAAATCCAAAAGTTTGATTAAGTCATACTCTTTTTCTTCTAAAACATCAAGCCCAACAACACCTAAATCAGCAGCACCATGCATCACATAAGTTGGAACATCTTGATTTCTTACATTTAAAAAAGTAAATCCACTTTTCTTTAATATTAATTTTCTATCTTCAAAAACAAACTTTTCACCAAAAGCTTTTTCAAATCTATCAAGTGTCTCATCTGCAATTCTTCCTTTAGGCAATGCAATTGTTAGCATCAATTATCCTTTTCATATTTTCAAATATTAAATCTTTTTTATAAATACTATTTTCAAAATATTTACTTAAAAACTCTCCATCTCCACCTGTAAATATTATCTTCTTATTTAAACTTACTTCTTTTATAGGTAAAATGATAGATTTTAGCATAGCATATTGTATAGCATCAAACGTACGAAGCGGTATTTTATCTAAATTTATATTTTTTTCAAAATCAAATTTTAATTTTTTTGATATTTTAGGATAAGCATTTATAAAACTTTGAACTCCAAGAAGTATAAATCCTCCTTTGTGTTCATCATTTTCCATAATATCAACTGTTATTGCACTTCCTGCATCAACAACTATTACATCTTTTTGAAAACTACAAGCAATTTTTCTATCAATTCCTAAACCTTGATATTTTGTTTCAAAATTTAAAATCTCTTTTATATCTTTTGCTTTTGGATTTTTTTTAAGTAATTTTTTAGAAGCTTTTTCATTTACAGATACAAAATATATTTCCTCATCAAACTTTGGAACTTTTTCATCTAAAAAATATTTTTTATGTTTTCCATTTATCAAAAAGTGAAAAGTTGTATTTCCTATATCACATAAAATCAACTCTAACACTCCAATCATTTTGTTTTAAATACTCTTTTGCTTTTGAACATAATGGACTACTTACAAGTAACTCTTTTTTCTTAAAGTTGTGTCCAAGATAACTTGCAAGTTTTTCACAAAGTTCCATTAAATCTTGTGCATTTTTTCGTATAAACCTACTTTTTGAGTCAACTATAAATATTGCATAAAATTTAGAATCTATTGTAGTTGCACTATAAATATCAATTTTTTTTCTTGAATCTATCTCTTTTGGAAAAATTTGTTTAATCTCTTTAAAAAGTATATTTTTATTTGTATAGTATGTTGTTAGTTTTTTCATAAGTTTTATTATATCAAATCTTTGTATAATTCCAAAAAATCTCTATATTAAGAAAAATTTATGGAAAAACTATCTTATCAAGAACAAACTATAATCACAAGAGGTATTATAAAATCTGCTGTTTTAATGAGTGAATATGGTGCTGAAAGTATTTTAATAGAACAAACAGCTCAAAGACTAGGTCGTGCTTTAGGAGTTGATTCTGTTGAAATTTCAATGATTCCTTCAGCTATTGTTTTAACAACTTTAAATAATGGACAATCCGTTACAACAACAAGAAGAGTTCATCATAAACCAATAAATATGTCAATAGTATGCCAAATACAAAAAATCGTACTTAATATGGAAAAAAATGAACACGATATAAACTATCTTTACACTATTTTAAAAAATTTAGAACCAAACTATTACAATAGATGGTTGGTTATTTTTGTAGTTGCTTTAGCTTGTGGTTCATTTGCACATTTACAAGGTTCTGATTGGGGTGCTTTTTTTATCACTTGTTTGGCAGCTGGAACAGCTATGTTTGTAAGACAAGAGTTATCAAAAAAAAGATTCGTTATGATTATTACCTTTGGAGTTACTGCGTTTGTAGCAACTTTAATTGCAAGTATTTCCCAGTTAGATGGCATTAGCCAAACTCCACATATTGCTTTAGCTTCAAGTGTTTTATTACTTGCTCCTGGATTTGCCTTTGTAAACTCATTTTTAGACTCACTAAAAGGTTATTTGATGATGGGTTGGGGACGATGGATGGAAGGTTTTTTATTAACTATTGCTACATCTCTTGGAATTATTTTAGCAATGGCTGTTTTAAATATAAAAGGTTGGTAATATGGATTTTGTTTTAAAATTAATCGTAGAAGGTTTGTTTGCAAGTTTTGCTGCAGTTGGATTTGCAATAGTTTTTAATGTTCCAAAAGAGACTTTAAAATATTGTGCCATTGGTGGAGCAATTGCTTATGATGTTAGAACAGTTTTGTTAAATCTAAATTTAGGAATAGAATTATCTACTTTTTTAGCTTCAACTATCGTAGGAATTATTGCACTTTATTGGTCAAGAAAATATCTTATCCCAAGGCCTGTTTATACAGTTGCTTCAATTATTCCAATAATTCCAGGAACTTTTGCCTTTAGTGCGATGATTAGCCTAGTTGATATGAATACTCATGGTGTAACGCCAGAATTAATTCAAGTTTTTTTATATAATGGATTAAAAGCTGTAGCAATTTTAGGAGCTATCACATTTGGATTAGCGCTACCTTCTTTATATTTTATGAGATTTAATAGACCTATAATTTAGGCTATTAAACCTTTATCATAGTTATAAATAAAATTTATTTATAAACTCATCACTTACATCAATAATTTTTCTTTCTCTTAAAGAGTCAAGAACACTTTTAGTACAATCAACATCATCAGGCCATCTTCTATTGAAATTATCAAAACTATTTTTATCTGTTGCATCAACTCCAATAGTATGTCCATCTATAAAAATATCTCTATTTGAATCAATATTATTAGCAACTCTCCAAACAAGCATATAAGGATTATTTACATCATTTTTTGCACTATCAACAATGATTAAAATTTTTATATGTGAAAAAAGAGGTTTTAACTCTTCAAAAAGATATTTTTGATTTTTAGTTTTATCTATACTTATAACGCAAATTGGATTTTTTGTATCTTTGAAATATTGTTTTAAATCTTTTACTTCATTTGAAATATTTTGCATTTTTTGAAGCAATTCATCATCTTCTAAAAGTGTAATTCCAAGTTCTTTAACTTCATCACCTGTACAATCAAGTCCTAGTTTTCCACCAATTGCAAATTTTGGAGATGAGTGGTCAAGTGCATCAACAACACCTTTTGAGATTAACATATCTTCAATATTTATTCTATTTAAAATATATTTTATTATCTCTTCATGGTTAGTTAGTTCAGGTGCATCATCATTTACAAAAATCGCATGTTTAACAAAACTCATCTGCCCTACTCCCCAAAATGCATGCATCATTTGACTTGCATGTCCAGGATAAAGTGTTTTTATTTTTGCAATAATTAGATTGTGAAATACTCCATTTTCTGGCATATAATAATCAATCAAATCAGGTGCAGTTGTTTTAAGTAAC
Source organism: Aliarcobacter butzleri (assembly GCF_900187115.1). Taxonomy (NCBI): domain Bacteria; kingdom Pseudomonadati; phylum Campylobacterota; class Epsilonproteobacteria; order Campylobacterales; family Arcobacteraceae; genus Aliarcobacter; species Aliarcobacter butzleri. The sequence continues at coordinate 314,793 of NZ_LT906455.1, read as the reverse complement.
GGCAAGAAAATTCTTTCTGTTGCAAATCCCATATATTTATCTTCCAAAGGTGGTTTTCCAACAACAGTTGCTAAATATGTAGGATTTTTCTTACTTGTGATTGCCGAAACTTCCATAAAAGGATACTCTTCTTCAAGAGTATAATATCCAGTATGATCTCCAAAAGGTCCTTCAATTCTCATTTTTGATGGGTCAACAAAACCTTCAATAATAAAATCATTATCTTTTGGAACATAAATATCATTTGTAATTGATTTTACAAGTTGGGCATTTTTATTTTTTACAAAACCATAAAGCATAAGTTCAAAAATTCCTATTGGAAGGGGAGCTTGTCCACACCAAATATACATAGGATCTCCACCTATTCCAATAGATACTGGCATTTTTTTACCAGCTTTTTTGTACTCATGAAAAAAGTGATTTGAATCTTTATGAATTTGCCAATGCATTCCTAAAGTTTGGTCATCATAAACTTGAAGTCTATACATTCCAAGATTTTTTAATTCGCCATTTAAAGAAGTTGTATAAACTTGCCCCATTGTTATAAATGGTCCTCCATCTTGTTCCCAAGTTGTAAGTATTGGTAAATCAGAAAGTTTAGCATCCGTCCCAAGTTTTATAACTTCTTGACACTCACCTTTTCCTTTTAATCTTTTTGGAACTACATTTTTTAAAGCAAATAACTTTCCAAAAGTAGATAACTTCTCACTAAATGTTGAAGGTGGTTTCATTTTAAGTAAACTTTCTATTTCAGCACCTATTTTATCTCCATCTCCAATGAAAAGTTTTACAGCTTTTTCATTACAAAATACATTCATTAAAACAGGGATATCAAACTTTTTATTACTCTTTTTATCAACAACATTTGTAAATAATAAAGCTTTTGAATCTTCCTTTTTTACTTCGATATATGCAACATGAGGAATTTCCAAATATATATCTAACTCATCATCAATAACTCTTAGTAAATCATTTTTTTTCAATAGTTCTATTGCTTTTTTCATTTTTCCCTCGAAATATTTTCATTAGTTAATTAAGTTGAAATCTTATATCATTTTATGGATTAATAATAAATAAGGCTTTTTAATATGATTTACAATTTTGATGAAGAAACAAATAGAAAAAATACGAATTGTGCAAAATATGATGGTTTAAAAAAATATTTTGGTTATGAGGATTTAAATCCTCTTTGGGTTGCAGATATGGATTTTAAAACTCCCTCATTTATAAATGATGCCATTGTAAAAGCAGCTTCTAACTCTTTATATGGTTATAGTGTCGATACGCCTGAACTTTATGCTTCAATTATAAATTGGCAAAAAAATGAACACGATTGGGAAATTGAACAAAAAGATATTTTTATGATAAATGGGGTAGTTCCAGCTTATAGTGCTTGTATTGAAGCATTCAGTGAAGTTGGTGATGAAGTTATTGTTCAAACTCCAATTTATCCACCACTTTTCAAATGTGTTAAAGCAAATGAAAGAAAATTAGTTATAAATGAACTAAAAAAAGATGAAAATGGTTATTACACTATGGATTTAGAAGATTTAGAAAAAAAGATAACTTCTAAAACAAAAATTCTAGCACTTTGTTCTCCTCACAATCCAGTTGGTCGTGTTTGGAGTAAAGAGGAACTTGAAAAATTAGCAAATATTTGTATCAAACATAATATCACAATAGTTTCAGATGAAATTCACAGTGATATTACTTTTAAAAAATTTACTCCTCTTGCTTCAATTTCAAAAGAGATAGCAAATCAAACAATAACACTTAATAGTGCTGGAAAAACTTTTAATATAGCTGGACTTAATTGTGCTTATGCAGTATGTAAAAATACAGAAATCTTAGAAAAATTTAAAAAAGTTGCAATCAAAAGAGAGATAAATTCAATAAACTTTTTTGGTTATGTTTCAACAAGAGCAGCTTATGAAAACGGTTCAGCTTTTGTAAAAGAACTAAAAGCTTATCTTATGAATAATATAATTTTTACAAAAGATTTTTTTGAAAAAAATAGTTTAAATATTGATTTTTTTATCCCAGAAGCAACATATTTATTATGGTTGGATTTTTCAAAAACAGGACTTTCTCATCTTGAAATAAAAAATATCTTGCTAACAAAATCTAAAATTGCTTTAAATGATGGTGTTTCTTTTGGTAGCAACGGAAATAAGTTTTTTAGATTGAATACAGCTTTGAGTAAAAAGGCTTTAAATATAGCTTTAAATCAATTTGTAAAAAATTTTTCAAAATAGATTTTTATAAAGTATTACCTTTTTTCTCACTATTATTTATAATTGCTTAGAATTTGGGGTAAAAACTTTGTTAACTTTAAAAAAAAAGTGTACAATCACTTTACGACTAAATTTTAGATAGGAAAAAGAAAAATGTCAACGGAATTAATATTAGCTTCCACAATTTTCATTGCAATAGCACTAGTTCTTGCTAGCGTATTTGTTTTAACAAAATTTATTGGTCCAAGAAATGAAAACTCTGAAATGAAAAACAGTGTTTATGAAAGTGGTATTACAACTCCAATAGGAACTACTAATATCAGATTTTCAATAAAATTTTATTTAGTTGCAATTTCATTTTTACTATTTGACGTAGAGATTATTTTTATGTTTCCATGGGCAATAAATGTTGTAGAATTAGGATATGCAGGATTGTTTAAAATGTTTGTTTTCATGGGATTACTATTTGCAGGATTAATTTATATTTATAAGAAAAAGGCTTTATCATGGGATTAGGAGTTGAGTCAAAATTAGGTGATTCTATTGTTACAACTAGACTTGATCATGCTGTAAACTGGGGAAGATCTTATTCTTTATGGCCAATGGCATTTGGAACAGCCTGTTGTGGTATTGAGTTCATGGCAGTTGCTGGTGCAAAATATGACGTTTCAAGATTTGGAGCAGAAGTTGTAAGATTTTCTCCAAGACAAGCTGATTTATTGATTGTTGCTGGAACAATTTCATATAAACAAGCACCTATTTTGAAAAAAATTTATGAACAGATGTGTGAACCAAAGTGGGTTATCTCTATGGGAGCATGTGCCTGTTCTGGTGGTTTTTATGATAACTATACAACAGTTCAAGGAATTGATGAAATTATTCCTGTTGATGAGTATGTAGCAGGTTGTCCTCCTCGTCCTGAAGCTGTTCTTGATGCTATTATGAGAATACAAGAAAAAGCAAAAACAGAATCAATTATAAAAGATAGAGTAAAAGAGTATAAAGGATTTTTAGATGCTTAATTGTGATATGTTAATTGATTCAAAAGAGTTAAAATCAACTATTTCAAAACTGAAAAATGAAGATAACTACACTATATTATTAGATGTTACTGCTGTTGATTATTTAAAATTTCCTGACGTTACTCCTTCAAGATTTGCAGTTATTTATATCTTAAGAGATTCAACTTTTACAAAAGAAATTACAATAAAATCTTATGTAGATGATAATACTTTAGAAATCGATTCACTTTATGATTTATATGAGTCAGCAGATTGGGCAGAAAGAGAAACTTTTGATCAATATGGAATAAAATTTGTTGGTCACCCAAACTTAAAAAGAGTTTTAAATCATCACCAATTTATTGGTCACCCTTTAAGAAAAGATTACAAAATCACAAAAGGTCAAATTTGTACAGAAACTGAAGATTTAATGGATGAAATGGTTCCAAAATTAAAATCTAAAGGTTATAAAAAAGAAGAAATTGATGATTTAATGCTTCTTAATGTTGGACCATCACACCCAGCAAGCCACGGAACAATTAGAAACTTTGTTGCAATGGAAGGTGAAACAATCACAGCTTGTGTAACAGAAATTGGTTACTTGCATAGAGGTTTTGAAAAAGCTTGTGAACATCACACTTATTCACAAATCATCCCTTACACAGATAGATTGAACTACTGTAGTGCTATTTTAAATAATATTGGTTATTCAAAAGCTGTCGAAGAGATGTTAGGAATTGAAATAACTCCTCGTGCAAAAATGATAAGAGTTATAATTGGTGAATTAAGTAGAATTTTAGATCACCTTGTTTGTAATGCTGCAAATATGGTTGACTTAGGTGGACTTACAAACTTCTGGTACCTTTTCTCACCAAGAGATATGGCTTACGATTTATTATCAAAATTAACAGGAGCTAGATTAACTAATACTTATACAAGAATTGGTGGTTTAGAGTTTGATTTATATGATGGATTTGATAAAGACTTAGAAGAAGTTTTAAAGGCAGTTGAAAAAGGTGTTGAAGATGCTTTATCTTTAATTGCTCACAATAGAATCTATCATGATAGAACACAAGATGTTGGAGTTATAAAAGCTGATTTTGCTTTAAGAAATGGTATTTCTGGACCAAATTTAAGAGCAGCTGGTGTTGCTTGCGATTTAAGAAAAGACAAACCATACTATGGTTATGAAAATTTTGATTTTGATGTAGTTATAGGAAGTCATGGTGATGTTTATGACAGAATGATGTGTAGATTTGAAGAGATGAGACAATCTACAAAAATTATTAGACAAGCTATGAAAAATCTTCCAGATGGGGCAATCAATGTTTATGCACCAGGTGTTATTCTTCCTTCTAAAAAAGATGTTTATGGAAACATTGAAGGTTTAATGAATCAATTTAAATTAACTTTTGAAGGGATCCAAGTTCCAAAAGGTGAATATTACAGCTTTAGTGAAGCGGCAAATGGAGAATTAGGATTTTTCATTGTAAGTGATGGAAGTGGTAGACCATATAAAGTAAAATGTAGACCACCATGTTTTTACTCTTTAGCAGCTTATTCAAAAATTGTTGAGGGAACAATGCTTGCAGATGCTGTTGTTACGATGGCTAGTATGAACTTTATTGCAGGGGAGTTTGATAGATAATGAATAGTTTTAAATATACAAGCGAAAATGAAATAAAATTCCAAGAATACGTATCAAGATATCCTAAAATAGATTCTTGTATGTTGCCTGCACTTTGGTTAGTTCAAGAACAAGAAGGTTGGGTTAGTCCAGAAGCTATGGTTTATGTAGCTGATAGATTAGGAAAAACTCCTATTCAAGTATATGAAGTTGCAACTTTTTATACAATGTTTAACTTAAAACCAATAGGAAAATATCACATCGAATTATGTAAAACAGTTTCTTGTATGGTTTGTGGAGCAAAAGAACTTAAACAATATATAAAAGATGTATTAGGTTTAGAATCTGGACAAACAAGTGCTGATGGTTTATTTACATTTACAGAAGTTGAATGTCAAGGTGCTTGTGGTGATGCACCAATGATTGCATTAAACAATGTTTATCATGGAAAATTAACAAAAGAAAAATTAGAAAAAATAATTTGGGAGTGCAAAAATGCTAACTAAAATCGTAAGTAAAAATTTTGATATCCCAAATTCTCATAAATTAGAAGTTGCTCTAGCAAATGGAAGATATTCTTCTATAGATAAATTATTTACTATGAAACCTGAAGAAGTAACTGCTGAAGTTACAAAATCAGGACTTAGAGGAAAAGGTGGTGGTGGAGCTGCTTGTGGACCAAAATGGGAACTTATGCCACCAGTTGATGAAAGACCAAGATATTTAATAGTAAATGGGGATGAGAGTGAACCAGGTACTTTTAAAGATAGACAAATTTTCCAATATGATCCTCATATTTTAATAGAAGGAATTATTTGTACTTGTTGGGCAATACAAGCAAATCACGCTTATATTTACATAAGAGGTGAATATAAATTTTTTATAGATAGATTAAATGAAGCTATAAAAGAAGCTTATGAAGCAAAAATTATTGGTGATAAAATCATGGATAAATATGATTTTAAAGTTGATATTACAGTTCATAGAGGTGGTGGAGCTTATATTTGTGGTGAAAAATCAGCACTTATTGAATCTTTAGAAGGTAAAAGAGGTCATCCAAGACTTAAACCACATGGAAAAGAGTGTGAATGGTTCTTTGATAATCCTGCAACTGTAAATAACGTAGAAACTATCTCTTCAGTTCCAAATATTGTAGAAAATGGAGCGGAAGGTTATACAAAATACGGTACAGAAAAATCTCCAGGAACAATGCTTTTTGCAATTTCAGGGCCTGTTAAAAATCCAGGTGTTTATGAAATGGCATACGGGAACAAAATGATTGATTTTCTAAATGTTCTTGGCGGAGGAATGCTTGAAGGCAAAAAACTAAAAGCAATTATCCCAGGAGGTTCATCATGTCCAATTTTAACAGCTTCAGAAGTTGAAAAAGCTGTATTGGACTATGAATCAATGTGGGAGATTGGTTCAACTTTAGGTACAGGTGGAATGATAGTAATAGATGAAGATACTTCAATGGTAGAAGTTGCAAAAAATATTATTGAATTCTATCACCATGAATCTTGTGGTCAATGTACTCCATGTAGAGAAGGAACTGGTTGGATTGATAAAATTCTAAAAAAAGTTATAGCTGGTGAAGCTTCAGATAAAGATCTGAAAACTATAATGGATGTTTGTGATACTCTAAATGGAAAAACAGTTTGCGTTTTTGCACCAGCAGTAAAAGATATTATTGCAAGTATCGTAAAAAAATTCCCTGAAGAATTTAAAGCATATCTAAAAAATTAATTTAATTAAAAAAGAGGAGAAAAAATGCCAAAGAATACAATGACTTTTACAGATAATAGAAATGGTAAAACTTATGAATATAATATAGTTGATGGTACAAGAGGACCTAGCGTTGTAGATATATCTACATTTTATAAAGATTCTGGAATGTTCACTTATGACCCAGGTTACACTTCAACTGCTTCTTGTGAATCTAAAATCACATTTATTGATGGAGAAAATTCTGAGTTAAGATATAGAGGTTATGATATTACTGAACTTGCTGGAAAACACTCATTTTTAGATGTTGCTTACCTTTTAATGAGAGGGAAACTTCCAACACCAGAAGCTTCAAAAAACTTTGATTTAGAAATAAGACATAGATCTTTTTTAAATGAAGGTATTATTAGATTATTTGATGCGCTACCAGATGGTGCTCACCCAATGGCAACTATGGGAGCAGCAACTATGGCATTATCTGCATTTTATAAAGATCACTTACATTTAGAAGATGAAGATGCTTTCAAAATGATGAGAAGAAGAATTTTAGCAAAAATGCCTGTAATTGCAGCTATGGCATATAGAAATTCTATTGGTACTCCGCTTATTTATCCAGATGTAAATAGATATTTCACAGAAAACTTCTTATATATGTTAAGAGCATATCCAGGAGGAAGAATGAAATATTTAGGTGATGGGAAAAATCAAGAAATTACTCAAATCGAAGTTGATGCACTTGATGCAATTTTAACTTTACATGCTGACCATGAACAAAATGCTTCTACAACAACAGTTAGAAATGTTGGTTCTACTGAAGCTCACCCTTATGTAGCAATTGCATCTGGTATCTCAGCTTTATGGGGAAGTGCACATGGTGGGGCAAATGAAAAAGTTATGGATCAATTAAAATTAATTGGTGATGTTAAAAATGTTCCAACTTATATTGCAAAAGCAAAAGATAAAAATGATCCATTTAGATTAATGGGATTTGGACATAGAGTTTATAAAAATAGAGATCCAAGAGCTGAAACTTTAAAAGGATTACAAGATAAATTAAGAGAAAAATTAAATCTTGATTCAAAACTTCTTGATATCGCAGCAGCAGTTGAAAAAGCAGCTTTAAGTGATGATTACTTCAAAGAAAGAGGTTTATATCCAAATATTGACTTCTATTCAGGTGTAATCTTAACTGCATTAAAAATTCCTGTTGAAATGTTTACACCAATCTTTGTTATTGGTAGAACTCCAGGATGGTTAGCACAATGGTCTGAATTAAAACAAGATCCAAAACATAAAATTGCAAGACCAAGACAATTATATACAGGTAATTAAAAAAAAATTAAACACAAAGTGTAAGGGGTATTATTTATGGCTGAAGTTGTTAATATTACAATTAATGGTGTTCAAATGCAAGCTACCAAAGGTAGTTTGCTTATTGATAAATTATTAGATGAAAATATTCATATCCCTCACTTTTGTTATCATCAAGCGTTGGGAAAAGATGGAAATTGTAGGATGTGTATGGTTGAAATTGAGGGACAAAAAAGACCTCAAATTGCTTGTGATACACCAGTAAAAGATGGTATGGTTGTAAGAACAAAAGGTCAAAATATTGAAAAAGTAAGACGAGATATTTTAGAGCTTGAACTTATAAATCACCCAATTGACTGTCCTACATGTGACCAAGCTGGTGAATGTAAACTACAAGATTATTATATGGAATCAGGATTTTATGACTCAAGAGTAAACCTTGAAGTAAAAAATCATGCAAGAAAAAGAATTGACCTTGGTTCTAATGTTATGTTAGATCAAGAAAGATGTGTACTTTGTACAAGATGTGTAAGATTCTGCTCAACTATAACAAAAACAAATGAACTTGGAGTTATAAGTAGAGCTGACCACTCTGTAATTGGAACTTTTCCAGGTCGTCCTTTAAATAATCCTTATGCAATGAATGTTGTTGATTTATGTCCAGTTGGTGCATTAACAAGCAAAGACTTTAGATTTAAACAAAGAGTTTGGTTTTTAGAAAGTTTTGATGCTATATGTAATGGCTGTTCTAAAGCATGTAATATTCATGTAGATCATCGAAAAGAAAAATATAAAGATGATGTAATCTATAGATTTAGACCTAGAGTAAATAAAGCAATCAATGGTTGGTTTATGTGTGATGAGGGAAGATTGTCTTATACAAAAGAGAATGAAAATAGATTTGAAACTCCATTAATTAACAAAAATGAATCAGATATGAATAGTGTAAATGCTTCTATTTTTAAAGAGTTATCAACAAATAAAAATATTTTAATTTTACTAAGTCCAAATCTTTCTTATGAAGAAATACTAAATGCTAAAAATCTAGCTTCAAAATTAAATATCTCTATTAGTGGATATTCTCCAAATACTATTGATGAAACTTTTGGAGATGATTATCTTAGAAATAGTGATAGAAGTGCTAATAGAGCTTCATTTAAAGAGTTAGAAATTGATGAAACTAAAGAATTTTTTGAAGAAAAATTAAATAATTCTTCTTTAGTTATTATAATTGAAAATAGCTATTTTGAAAATAACCTAAAACTTCTTGAAAATAAAAAAGTTATCTCTTTCTTTAGTCATCATTGTTTAACAATTGGTTATTCAAATATAGCAGTTCCTGTTGCATCTTTTTATGAAAAAACTGGAACATATATAAATTGTGATGGAATTAAACAAAAAGTGGTTTCAAAAATGAATAAAAATGAACCAATAAAAACTATAACAACAATAATAGAAGATTTAAAATCAATGATTGAGAAGGGAACTCTATGAGTGATATAATTATAATCCTTGTAAATATTATTCTAGCCGTAGTTCTTGCAGTTGGACTAACTCCTCTTTGGGTTTGGTGGGAAAGAAGAATCTGTGGTTTTATTCAAGATAGAAGTGGTCCAAATAGATGTAATATTGGGCCTATGAGATTAGGTGGACTTATCCAAGCTCTTGCAGATATGCTTAAACTTGTATTTAAAGAAGATTTTACACCTTCTCATATAAAACACAAGTTTTTCTTTACAATAGCTCCTGTTATTGTATTTTTATGTTCTTTTTTAACTTTTGCAGTAGTTCCTTATGCTGATGTTTTAGTAATAGATGACAAATCTCATATCATGCAAGCAATTCCAAACCAATTAGGTATTATGTGGTTTATTGCATTTGCAGGACTTAGTGTTTATGGAATAATCTTAGGTGGTTATTCATCTGGAAATAAATATGGACTTTTAGGTTCAATTAGAGCCTCAGCACAAGTTATTTCTTATGAAGCTGCTATGGGATTAGCAATTATTTCTATGATTATCTCTTATGGTTCAATTCATTTAACAGATATGGTAAATGCTCAAAGTGGAACTTATTTAGGTGTTATTCCAATGTGGGGAATCTTTATTCAACCACTAGCTGCTATTATCTTTATTGTTTGTTCTTTTGCAGAAACAAATAGAGCACCTTTTGACTTAGCAGAAGGTGAATCTGAAATTGTTGCAGGTTATCATACAGAGTATAGTGCTATGAAATTTGGTCTTTTCCAAGTTGGAGAATATGCAGCTATGAGTGCATCAAGTGCAATCATTGTAACTTTATTCTTTGGTGGATATCAAATTCCTTGGATGGATACACAAACAATTCAAGCAAATATCAATTACGTAATTTTAGCGATTATTATTCTACTTCCAATTAAAATATTCATCTTTACTAAATGGATGAAAAAGAATAATAAAGCTATCGGTGAAGATAAATCAAGATTAAAAGAGACAAAAATATTAACTGTTTTATTTTGGTCAATTTGTATAATCGTTGTAGGTTTCTTAATCTCTTTTTTAGTTAATGGACTTGGAACAAATGGTGTAAATATAGCAACTGCTGTTATTCAAATTGGAACTTTTTTAATTAAGTTTTTTATGATGGTTTTTGTTTATATGTGGGTTAGATGGACTGTTTTAAGATTTAGATATGATCAATTACAAATGTTGGGTTGGAAAGTTTTAATTCCGTTAGCTCTTTTAAATATCGTAATAACTGCGATTATAGTTGTTGTAGGAAATTAATATGGGAATAAAAGTAGTACAAAGACACGGTAAATCGTTTAAAGATAGATTATATTTACCTGGTATTGCAGGTGGAATGAAAACAACTTTTAAACATTTTGTTAAAAATTTAAAAGATGTAGAAAGTATCAATACTTTACAATATCCAGAAGTTCAACCAACAGATATTACTGATAGATATAGAGGTGTTCATAGACTTACAAAGTTTGATGATGGTAGTGAAAAATGTGTAGCTTGTTTTATGTGTGCAACTGCATGTCCTGCTGAATGTATCTTTATTGAAGCTGAAGAAAGATTCGATGAACACAATGAAAAAAGACCTAAAGAGTTTAAAATCGATTTATTAGAGTGTGTATTCTGTGGATATTGTGTTGAAGCTTGTCCTTGTGATGCGATTAGAATGGATACAGGAATTTTTTCATTTACAGCGTCAAAAAGAGAAGATTTTGTATTAGACAAAAAAGCTTTAATGGCTAATGAAAGATCAAAGGATTTAAAATAATGGTTGATTTAATATTTATTGCTTTAGCATTTTTTGCAATCACTGGTGCTATTGCTATGATTGTATACAAAAATCCAATGTTTAGTGCATTAGGTGTATTAATTACAATGTTAAGTGTTGCAGGTATGTTTGCACTTTTAAATGCAACTTTCTTATTTTTAGTTCAAATTATAGTTTATGCTGGTGCAATTATGACTTTAATTTTATTTATCTTAATGTTCTTAAATATTAAAGAAGAAGATTTACCACATGAACCAAATAAATATAAGTTAATAGCACTTGGTGCTGTTATTATGATTCCTTTGAATGTTTTAGTTTTAAAAGCAGTTTCAAATCTTCCACAAAAAGATTTCAACATAGTTCAAGGTGATTTTGGAGATATAAAACCTGTTGGAATAGAACTTTATAATCACTGGATTGTTGCATTCGAATTAATCTCAATTTTGCTTTTAATTGCACTTGTTGGTTCAGTTGTTCTTGCAAAAAAAAGAAAATCTAAAATTATAAGCAAGGAGGACTAATTTATGGTATCACTTACTTCTTATGCCTTTGTTTCAATGATGTTATTTTCAATTGGAGCAATAGGTGTTATAGCAAGAAAAAATATTTTTGTTATATATATGTCAATTGAAATGATGTTAAATGGTATAAACCTATTTTTAATAACATTTGCTAGATATCACTTTAATATTGACCCTCAAATTATTACGGTTATGGTTATTTCAATTGCTGCTGCTGAAGCTGCGATTTTCTTATCAGTAATAATTTTATTATTTAGATCAAAAAAATCTTTAAACACAGATGTATTTACATCTCTAACTCAAGGAGAAAACTAATATGAATACATCTGCTTTAGTTTGGATTATTTTAGCTCCTTTATTTGGTGCTATACTTAATGGTTCATTATATTTCTATCATATTAAAAAAAGCAAAATTTCAGAAAATTATTTTGCTTTAATTGGAACTATTACTCCATTAATTTCATTCTTAATTACTTTAAGTTTATTCCTAAGAATGCTTGAAGAAAAAATCATATTTAAACAACATATTTTTACTTGGTTAAATGTTGATAAATTAAATATTGAAATGGCATTTTTAGGTGATAATTTATCAATTTTTATGTCTATGTTTGTAACTTTTGTTGGTTGGCTAATTCATATTTATGCAATTGGTTATATGAAAGGTGATGATGGATTTGGTAAGTTCTTTGCTTACTTTAACCTTTTCTTAGCTTCAATGTTAATCCTTGTATTAGCAGATAATCCAATAATTTTATTTATTGGTTGGGAAGGTGTTGGAGTTTGTTCATATCTTTTAATCAAATTTTATTATGGTAGTAAAGACAATGTTATTGCTGCAAATAAAGCATTTATAGTAAACAGAGTTGGTGACTTTGGATTTTTACTTGGTGTTGTAACTTTATTTTTTGCTTTAGGTCAAGTTGATTTATCATTTGGAACTATTGAAGCAAATATAGGAAATACTACAAATAGTTTATTGATTCTTTCAGGTTTTTTACTTTTTGTAGGAGCAATGGGAAAATCAGCTCAAGTTCCACTTTATGTTTGGTTACCTGATGCAATGGCAGGACCAACTCCAATTTCAGCTTTAATTCACGCTGCTACGATGGTAACAGCTGGGGTTTATATGGTTGCAAGATTCCATTTCTTATATGCTGGAATTGAAGAAATTGGAATATTTATAGCTTATATTGGAGCAATTTCTGCACTATTAGCCGCAGTTATTGCAACTAAACAAACGGATATAAAAAAGATTCTTGCATATTCAACAATGAGTCAATTAGGATATATGTTTATTGCTGTTGGTTTAGGTTTTTATTCAACTGGACTGTTCCACGTATTTACACATGCTTTCTTTAAAGCAATGTTATTCATGGGAGCTGGTGGGATTATTATAGCACTTCATCACGAACAAAATATATTTAAAATTGCAAAGCATAGAGCAAATCTTCCTATTATTGGATTAACATTCCTAATTGGGGTTATTGCAATTTCTGGAATTCCACCATTCTCTGGATTCTTCTCAAAAGATGCTATTTTAGCAGCAGCTTTCCAAGAAGGACAATATTTAATTTATGGAATTGCTTTATTTACTGCATTCTTAACAGCATATTATATGTTTAGAATGTATTTTATAGTTTTTGTTGCACCAAATCATCATGATGTTGATTATGTTTATACTTCAAAAACTATCACTTTACCACTTCTAATCTTAGCTATTGGTGCAGTTGGAGCAGGATTTTTAAATCTTCCTTCTATTTTTGGAGGAAATCATTTTGTTGATACTTGGCTTGGACAATTAAATTCAAAAGTTATCCACTTAGACCATTCAACAGAATATATCTTAATGATATTATCTGTTGTTGTTGCAGCTTGTGGTATCTTTGTTGCATATAAAAAATATGCTAACTTTGATCTATCAAAAGAAGAAACTGAAACTGGTTTTGTTGGTAGAAAACTTTATGTTGATGAACTTTATGACTTCTTATTTGTTAAATCAGCAAAAGCTATTTCAACGTTTATAGATAAAGTTCTTGATGATAAAATAATTGATGCGTTTATTATGAAATCATCAATCTCTTTTGTAAATGTTGGTAAAAAAGTAGCGATGATACAAAATGCAAATGTTAGATTCTATGCTGTATTTATGCTTATTGGAATGACTTGTATTTTTGTATATTTATATATTACACTAGGATTATAGTATGAGTTCAGATATACTTTCGTTTATTATATTTTTACCTGCTGTTGTAGCATTTGGTTTAATGATAACAACAAGGGATGTTAATGCAATTAGAAATATAGCTTTTTTAACAACAACTGTTATTTTAGGTTTAGTTCTAAAAATTTATATTGAATTTGATCCAAATTCTACTATGCAATTTGTTACAAATGTATCTTGGATTGAAACTTATGGTATTAATTATTATGTTGGATTAGATGGTTTTTCTCTTACAATTTTAATGATGATTGCTATACTTATTCCTACTTCTTATTTATTATTATGGGAAGGAAAAACTAAAGGTTATTGGATAAATATGCTTTTAGTTCAAACGGGAGTTACAGGAAGTTTATTATCTTTAGATGTTGTTTTATTTTATTTCTTTTGGGAAGTTATGCTTCTTCCAGTTTTCTTACTTATTGGACAATATGGATTTGGAAATAAAGTATTTACAACAATAAAAGTAACTGTTTATACAATGGCTGGATCACTTTTAATGTTAATAGCAATTTTATATCTTGGTGTTGCTTATTATAGTGAATTTGGAACTTGGTCGTTTGCTTATGATAAATTAATGACAATTTCAACTCTTGATTATTCTACAAAAGCTTGGTTATTCTTAGCTTTTTTAGCTGCATTTGCAATAAAAATTCCAATTTTCCCATTACATACATGGATTATGGAAACTTATAAAAATGCACCAACAGGAGCAGTTTTTTTACTATCTTCTATTATGGCAAAACTTGGAGTTTATGCAATCGTTAGATTTATGATTCCAATCTTCCCTGATATTTATGTAGAATTTTCAACTTGGTTTGTAGCTATTGGATTATTTGGATTAATCTATTTTGGAATTGCTGCACTTATGCAAGATGATATAAAAAGAATGTTTGCTTATTCTTCAGCATCTCACCTTAGCTTTATCTCAGCAGGTATTTTTTCATTAAATGCTTATGGTATAAATGGTGCTTTATATTTAATAATTGCACATGCTATTGCAACTGGTGCTTTATTCTTACTTGTAGGATTAATGCAAGAACAAACAGGATTTAAAACAATCAAAGATTTAGGTGGAATTGCTAAAAAAGCTCCTATCTTTACATTTATTTTTGCAGTTATGTTATTTGCAAACGTTGGACTTCCTGGAACAAATGGATTTGTTTCTGAACTTTTAATAATCTTTGGTATATATGAATTTAATGCTTATTTAGGTTATATTTCAGCACTTACAGTAATAATTGGAGCTTCATATATGTTATGGATGTTTCAAAGAGCTATCTTACAAGATAGACCAGAAGGTGCACCTGAACTTACAATGAGAGATTTAAAAATTAAAGAAATTATAGGATTAGCTCCTTGGGTTATTCTAGTTTTTGTTATGGGATTCTATCCAGAAATTTTTATGGATAAATTTGAACCAACAGTTACACACTACCTACAAGATATTCTACAAATTGGAGCAGCAAAATGAGTCAATTTTTATATTTAGTACCAACACTTACTATTTTAGTTGGTGCATTAGTGCTTATGTTTATGAGCATGTATGATAAATTTAATATTAAAAATCATATTTTTGCATCTTCAGTATTTTTAATTATTGCTTTACTATTTGCACTTAGTAATGTAAGTAATTCATTTTCAGTTCAACCATATGAAAGTTTTTTAAATAATGTTTTAACTTTTGATAGTTTTTCAAATTTTTTCAATATTCTATTAATTGCTGGAACTTTATTGACTTTATTAATTGGTGAACATTATTTTCAACATAGAAGTTATTTTAAAGGTGAGTTTTTCTCAATTTTATTATTTGCTCTATTTGGAATGATGGTTTTAGCACAAGCAAATGAACTAATCACTGCATTTATTGCTTTAGAAATTGCATCATTTTCTATTTATATTATGGTTGGTTATAACTCTGATGATTCAAAAAGAGTTGAAGCTATTTTTAAATATTTAGTTTTAGGTTCATTTATTGGAGCTTTTTATCTTTTAGGTATGGTTTTAGTTTATGGAGCAACAACAAGTACAAATTTAGCTGATGTTTCAACATTTATAGCAACTGCAAATCAACAAGATATGATACTTGTGTACATTGGTTTGACTTTAATACTATTCACATTTTTATTTAAAATTGCAGCATTCCCATTCCAATCATGGCTTCTAGATGTTTATAGAGGTGCGCCTATGATTATTACTGCATATATGGCATCAACATTTAAAATTGCAATTTTCTCATTCTTCTTAAGAGTTATACTAGATTATATCTCTCCAATTATAGATTTCTGGGACACTATACTTTCAGTAGTTATAATATTAACTTTAGTATTTGGTACATGGTTAGCAGTAACTCAACAAATTGTAAAAAGAATGTTAGCTGCATCATCAATAGTTCACACTGGATATTTGCTTTTAGCTTTTATCGCATTAGGTTATAAAGATGGTCATTTAATAAATATTGACTCAGCATACGCTGTAATGTTTTATTTAATTGCTTATTTATTATCTGCTCTTGGAGCATTTGGATTGGCTTCTCACATTATTTCAGAAACTAATGTAAAAGTTACATTTGATGATTTTAAAGGTTTAGCAAAACAAAGACCATTTTTAGCAGCAATGATGACAATATTTTTATTATCACTTGCAGGAATTCCATCAACAATAGGATTTATTGGTAAAATTTATGTATTTACTGAAGCAATTGCTTCTGGATATACTCTTCTTACAGTTATTGCAATATTAGCAACTATTGTTTCAGTTTACTACTATTTTAGACTTATTGCAGTAATGTATTTTTATCCTGCACCAGATAATTGTGAAACTGAAGAGTTTGACGATAAAAGAGTTTCAACTTATGCAATAATGTTTGTTGCAATTTTAACAGTTTTAGGTGGAATTGGTTCAGCAATCGTATTCTTTATACCTGCAATGAATATTGATACTTTAATAAACTTCTCACAAGTAGCAGTACAATCTTTATTTATTAGATAATTGTGTTATAAAGTAACATAATTATCAATACTCATTATTAATTATAAATCTATAAAATCCCCCTTTGGGGATAATTTGTAACTTTTTTACCATTTTATATTGAAAAAAACTCAAAAAATAGCCTTTTCATTGAAGTAATTTTAAACTTATATTTTGCTATCATTTACTAAATCTAAAATCGCAAGAAAGGATAGCAAATGAGTGACCTAATAGAAGGTTATTTAGGGAAAACGGAAGAAGGGAAGAAAAGTAGATTACCTGCAAAACTTGATTTTATCCAAAGTTTTACTGGTGGTTTCTTAGCTTTATTTATGTGGGCACATATGATGTTAGTTGCTTCAATTTTAGTATCTAATGATTTTATGTATGCCGTTACAAAATTATTAGAAGGTAGCTTTATATTTGAAGGTGGAAATCCTTTACTAGTTACAATCGTTGCAGCTGTTATATTTACAATTTTTATTGTACATGCTGCTTTAGGAATGAGAAAATTACCTGGTAACTTTAAACAATACCAAGTTATGAAAGCACATGCAAAAAGTATGAACCATGATGATACTAAACTTTGGTTTATTCAAGCATTTACTGGTTTTGCAATGTTCTTTTTAGGTTCTGTTCATTTATATGTAATTATGACAAATTCTGCTGATATTGGACCTTACGAAAGTGCAGATAGAATTTGGTCAGAGTATATGTGGCCTTTATATATTCTTTTATTATTAGCAGTTGAATTCCATGGAACAATTGGTCTTTATAGATTGTGTGTAAAATGGGGTTGGTTTGATGGAGAAAATCCAAAAGCAACTAGAAAAGCATTAAAAAAAGTAAAATGGGTTCTAACAGTATTTTTCTTAGTTTTAGGATTTGCTTCACTTGCAGCTTATATGAAAATAGGTTATGAAAATGCTAAAAATGGAACAGTTGGTCAAAAATATACTCCAACTGCACAAATAATGAATTACAATCTGACAAATAAAAGTCTTGGAGGAATCGCATAATGAAAATTAATTACTGTGACGCATTAGTTATTGGTGGAGGACTAGCTGGACTTAGAGCTGCTGTTGCTGCACAAAAAAAAGGCTTAAGTACTATAGTTTTATCATTGGTTCCTGTAAAAAGATCTCACTCAGCTGCTGCTCAAGGTGGTATGCAAGCATCTTTAGGTAACTCAAAAATGTCTGATGGTGATAATGAAGATTTACACTTTGCTGATACTGTAAAAGGTTCTGACTGGGGATGTGATCAAGAAGTTGCTAGAATGTTTGTACACACTGCACCAAAAGCTATTAGAGAATTAGCCGCTTGGGGGGTACCTTGGTCAAGAGTTAAAGCTGGTACTAGAGAAGCTGTTATCAATGCTAAAAAAACTACTATTACTGAAGATGAAGATAGACATGGTTTAATCACATCAAGAGACTTTGGTGGTACTAAAAAATGGAGAACTTGTTATACAGCTGATGCAACTGGACACACAATGTTATTTGGTGTTGCAAATGAAGCTTTAAAACATAATGTTGATATTAGAGATAGAAAAGAAGCTTTATCATTAATCCACGAAAATGGAAGATGTTATGGAGCAATAGTAAGAGATTTAATTACAGGTGAATTAGAAGCTTATGTTGCAAAAGGTACATGTATCGCAACTGGTGGTTATGGAAGAATTTTCAAACAAACTACAAATGCAGTTATTTGTGAAGGAACAGGAGCTGCTATTGCACTTGAAACTGGAATTGCAACATTAGGAAATATGGAAGCAGTTCAATTTCACCCAACTCCAATCGTTCCATCAGGAATTCTTTTAACTGAAGGTTGTAGAGGTGATGGTGGTATTTTAAGGGATGTTGATGGACATAGATTTATGCCTGATTACGAGCCAGAGAAAAAAGAACTTGCTTCAAGAGACGTTGTTTCAAGAAGAATGATTGAGCATATTAGAAATGGAAAAGGTGTTCCTTCTCCTTATGGGTATCACGTATGGTTAGATATTTCTATTTTAGGTAGAGAGCATATTGAGAAAAACTTAAGAGATGTTCAAGAAATTTGTCAAATCTTTAATGGTATTGATCCAGCTGATGAAGGTCCAAAAGGTTGGGCTCCAGTTCTTCCAATGCAACACTACTCAATGGGTGGTATTAGAACAAAACCAACTGGTGAATCTCAAAAATTATCAGGATTATTTGCTTGTGGTGAAGCTGCTTGTTGGGATATGCATGGATTTAATAGACTTGGAGGAAACTCAGTTTCTGAAACAGTTGTTGCTGGTATGATTATTGGTAACTACTTTGCTGATTATTGTTTAGAAAATGATGTTACTATTCCTACTAAAACTGTACAAAAATTCTTAGATGAGCAAGAAGCTTATATCGATGAAATTCTATCTTATAATGGAAATGAAGATATCTTCAAAATAAAAAATAGAATGAAAGAATTGATGGATGAAAAAGTTGGTATCTTTAGAAGTGGAGAACCACTAAAAGAAGCTGTTGAAGAGTTAAAAGACTTATTAGCAAAAACTAAAAAAATCAACATTAAATCAAAAGAAAGATCTGGAAATCCAGAACTTGAAGAAGCATATAGAGTTCCAAAAATGTTAAAAGTAGCACTTTGTGTTGCTAAAGGTGCTAGAGATAGAACTGAATCAAGAGGAGCACATTATAGAGAAGACTATTTAAAAAGAGATGATGCAAATTGGTTAAATAGAACTTTAACATCTTGGCCTTCAAAAGATGCATTAGAACCAGAAATCACTTATGAGCCATTAGATATTATGACTATGGAAATGCCTCCAGCATTTAGAGGATATGGTGCTAAAGGTATGATTATTGAACACGATTTATCAGCAGTTAGACAAGCTCAAGTTGATGAAATAACAGAAAAAATGCAAGCTGAAGGAAAAGATAGACACGAAATTCAACATGCATTAATGCCTTTTGATTTACCAATGAACTACAAAGAGAAAAATGAAAGAGCAGGAGATAAATAATGAGCACACAAAAAGGTAGAGAAATTACAATATCAGTTCTAAAATTTAATCCAAGAAGTAAGGTTTCTAAACCTCACTTCGTTGAGTATAAATTAGAAGAAACTCCAGGGATGACTCTTTTTATTGCATTAACACAAATTAGAGAAAATTTAGATCCTGATTTATCTTTTGACTTTGTATGTAGAGCTGGTATTTGTGGAAGTTGTGGTATGGTTGTAAACGGTAAACCATCACTTGCTTGTAGAACACTTGTTTCAAATTATCCTTCAGGAAAATTACAGTTAATGCCTATGCCTGCATTTGAATTAATCAAAGATTTATCTGTAAATACTGGTAAATGGATGGATGGTATGAGTAAAAGAGTTGAATCTTGGATTCATAATGACCACGAAGTTGATATTTCTAAATTAGAAGATAGAATTGATCCAGATGTTGCAAATGATACTTTTGAATTAGACAGATGTATCGAATGTGGTATTTGTGTAGCTTCTTGTGGAACTGCTTTAATGAGACCTAATTTCGTTGGTCCAGTTGGATTAAATAGAGTTGCAAGATTTGATATTGATCCACACGATAAAAGAACTGCAGAAGATTTCTATGAACTAATTGGTGATGATGATGGAATTTTTGGTTGTATGTCATTAATGGCTTGTGAAGACCATTGTCCAAAACATTTACCATTACAAAACAAAATTGCTTACTTAAGAAGAAAATTAGTAGCACTTAGATAAATATTACGAAGGATTTTATCCTTCGTAACTAAAAAAATAGAAAAAGTTAAATATCATAATAACTGATATTTAACTTTTTTTATTTAGGAGATTTTTTATATGAGTTTAGTTAATGACTATTTTTTATTATATCATGGTATAACATTCGAACAAAATTTAGATACTGAAGAAATTGATACTATTTTAAATGAAGATACTTTTACAATATTTGCTTTAATTCTTAGTGCAACAAGAAAAAACTGTGATAAGTATTTACCACTTACTTCTTTTAAAACTTTATGCCAGCAAATCAATGTCAAATCTCCTTCAAACATAACTGAATTAAATCATCTTCAACACAATATTGTTGATACAATTTCAAGAAATAAAACAAAAAATAATATTACTATTTTACATTCATCATTTGAATATTTAAAAAATGAAAACATTTTAAATAGCGAGCATTACAACAAACTTTTATCTTTATTTGATTTAAAAGAGCTTAATGTAACTGAAGAACAAAATCATATTTCAGTACAAAAAATTGATGATGAACATAAATCTTCATTTAAAGATTTAAAACATAATTTAGAAAATATTATCAATGAATTAAAAACTGATTTGACAAATAAAGAGATTTTAGCTGAATTAGAAAATACTCATAATTATTTAAACAATCAAAAATTCTCTATTGGAATTACTGGTGTTATGAATGCTGGAAAATCTACAATGTTAAATGCGTTAATGGGAAGAGAAATTCTTGGAAGTGCTGTTGTTCCTGAAACTGCAAACTTAACAATAGTAAAACACAATCCAACTGACAATGCAAAAGTTTATTATTGGAATGAACAAGAGTGGGATAGAATAAAAAAATCAGCTTCTCAACTAGAATCTATGAAAGATTTTGTTGAAGAAACAAATAAAATTTTTGGTGATAATTTAAAAAACTATATTAGACCAGTTTCAAGATTTGATGAGATTGATATAAAAGATTTATCTTCATATACTTCAGCAGAAGCAAGTGGCAAAAAATGTAATCTAGTAAAATATGTTGAACTTGGTTCAAAACTTGATTTTTTAAGTGACGGAATAGAAATTGTTGACACTCCAGGACTTGATGATCCAGTTATTCAAAGAGAAGAAATAACAAAAGAATATATCAGTCAATGTGATATGATGATACATCTTATGAATGTAAGTCAAAGTGCAACATTAAAAGATGTAGAATTTATAATTGATGCCCTACTTTATCAAAATATTTCAAAACTTTTGGTTGTTATTACAAGAGCAGATACAGTTTCAAAAGAGCAATTAGAAGAAGTTATAAAATATACAAAAACTTCGATTGAAAAACAGCTAAAAGCTCAAAATAAAGATTCTCAACTTGACTATATTTTAAAAACAATAAGATTTATTCCAATTTCAGGAAGAATGGCACTATTACATAGAACAGGTAGAGAAAAGGAAGCGCTTGATGCTGGATTTACTATTGAAGATACTGGTATTTTAGAAATTGAAAAATATCTAATGGATACACTATTTGGTACAAATTCACAAAAAGGTGAGTTAGTTGTTCAATCTACAAAAAATCAACTTCAAAAAGTTATAGAAAAACAAATATCATTTAATAACTATGAATTAACTTTATTGTCAAAATCTAAAGAAGAATTAGAAAAAGAGTTAGAAGAGTTTAATAAGAAAAAAGCTGTAAATACTAGAATATTTCAAGCAATGAGTGAAGATATAACTTATTATAAAAATGATGCAAAATCTTATATCGATTCATTAGAAACTTTTTTAGAAAGTGAACTTATTGATTTACAAACTGTTATTAAACAAAGAGTAGTAAGTGATGTTAAATACTCTTTTGAAAAAATGAAAAAAAGACCTGAAAATAGTAGAATAAAAGTTATAGTTGAAACTGCAATAAAAGATGGAATTATCGATGTAATTAGAGACTATCGATATAAATTTATCAAAAAATCTCAAACTATTGGTGAACAATGTGAACAAAAATATCATGATTTAGGTTTTGCAATTGGACATAAAAATGAAAATTTTGATGCTCGAGGATTTTTCCAGGAAGATTTTAAATCAGGATTTTTAACTTCAAATAATGAAGTTTTAATTTCTCAAATAATTGATGCTGTTTCAAAATCTAAAGATTCAAGAATTAATGAACTTGATAGAGAAATAGAAGCTTTAATTTCAACTCAATTTACATCAATTGAAGATGATTTAAAAGTAAAAGCTAAAAAAGTAAGTAATATGTTAATAGATTCATTTTTTACAACATTAAATGCTCCACTAAAACAGTTTGAACAAAAGTTAAAAAATGATGAAGAGACTTTACAAAATCAATTAAATTCATTTGAAGAAAATGATAAAAATAAAGATGTTATTTCTATCAATATTCATAAAAATATTAAAAAGCTTGAGAATATCTCTGCAACTATTAAAGGACTAAACTAATGAGTGCAAATTTAAATATATTAAAAAGTTTTGTTAATGAATTTAAAGAAACTTATACGGTTGTTGAAGCAATTTATGAAGATGGTTTAGTTGGAGATATAAGAAAAATTCAAGATAAACTTCTTGATGAAAAATTCTTTCCTTCAACTCAATTAAAAGCGATTTTAAATAAACAAATCAGACGTGCTCGTTATCCTATGGAAGTTGCTATTACTGGACAATTTAGTGCTGGGAAATCTACATTCTTAAATGCTTTGCTTTCAAGAAATATTTTACCAACAGGAATTACACCAGTAACTTCAAAAGTAAATTTTATAAACTATGGTGAAGAGTATAAACTAAAAATCACTTATTATTCTGGTGCTCAAGAATATGCGCCAATTGAAAGTATTGCTGATTTTACAGACCAAAGAGAACATGAGATGAAAGATATAAAATATCTTACTCTTTATGCTCCAATGGATATTTTAAAAGATATCTCTTTTGTTGATACTCCAGGACTTAACTCTCAATCGCAAAGTGATACAGATACAACAAGAAAAGTTTTAAGAGATGTTGGTGGAATTATTTGGCTTACTCTTATAGATAATGCAGGAAAACTATCTGAAGCTGAAGTTTTAGAAGAGTATATGCAACACTTTAAAAATAAATCTTTATGTGTTTTAAATCAAAAAGATAAACTAACACCAGAACAAGTTGAAACAACAACAAAATATGTAAGTGAAAAATTTGGAAAATACTTTGCTAAAGTTGTTCCTATTTCTGCAATGATGGCACTAGAAGGAAGAGCTCAGCACAAAGATATTTTACTTGAAGATGAATATACAAAAATTGTAAATCAATTTAAAAAAGATTTATTAGAAAAAAATGTTGATGAAATAGATTTTTTTGATAAAAGTTTCAAAGATTATAAAAATAAAATTAATTCTATTAAAAATCTTGATGCTACAACAAATACAGAACTTTTAAAAGAATCGAATATTCAAGATGTTTTAGATTTTATCAATGATACTATAAGACCACAAGCAGCAGAAGCAAAAGAGTTTGCTATTAAAAAAGATTTAAAAAGCTTTTGTGATATTTTAATAAAAGAGTATGAAACAATTATAAAAGTTTATGATGCTTTAGTTGATGTTTTAAAAAATTGCGAACCACTTGTAATTGAACATTTTGATACTATTCAAAAGAAATATTCTAAAGAACTTTTTACTATCTACAATTCATTAGAATCAATTATGGAAAAAATTGCTCATGAAACATATAAAAATATTAAAAGAAAAAAATCAATTAGATTTGAAGAATCAAAAAGCCTATTTGGAGAAAAAATAGAGAAGTTTGAATATGAAACTTTTTGGATTGATTCTGATGCAATTTATAAAGTTTTATTCTATGATGATCAAACAATTGACAAAATGTTTAAACGTTCAATCAAGCTACTTAAAAACGTAGAATTAAATAGTGATGAAGCTTTTAGAGAGGCTTATAGAATAATAAAGAATGATGTAGTTAAATGGCAAGAACCTTATGAACTTATAAGAAAACAAAGAGAAATTGCATCTGATATAGAATTTTCAAATACAAGACATTTTGCAGCTAAAGTTTATGAAAATGTTTTAAAATCTTTCCATAGAGCAATATTAGAAAATATTTCAGCATTAAGAAAGAAATTTGCATATTTTAATGGTGCTTTATCATATTCATATATCCAAACTACACAAGCAACAATTGCTCATTTTGAGCAACAAATTAGTGAATCTGAAGAGTTATATAAAAAAGAGCCTACAAGATTTGCAATTTCGCATCCAAGAGAAGATGAAATTATTGCTAAATTAAAAGCAAACTTTGGTTTTGAAAAAATCGAAGATTTTTTAACTTCAAAAAGAAACTATTTATTTAAGATTGTAAAATACTCAAAAGAGCAATATTTGGAAATAAATGAAGATAGAATCAAGTTTGTCCTATCTAAAAAAGAACAATATTTAAATAAAATAAAAGATTTAGAAAGAATAAAAGAGGAGATATAAAATGATAAAAGATATTATAGAAAATCCTAACTATAAAGAATTAATTGAAAAACAAATTCATGATATTATAGTTTTTCTATTAGATAACAATCAAGAGTTTTCAATAACAGCAAATATCACTCCAATTTCTTTTAATCCTGCTTTACCAGAAGAGATTAAATCACAACTACATAAATTCTCGCTATTTGTTTTAAGTAACTATACATACACAACTATTGAAATAAATGAAGAGTTTTTAAGTTTTGAAGCAGGTTTTGGAAGTGAAAACTTTGGAAGTATTGTAAAAATACCACTTCATGCAATCTTTCAAATAATCGTTGAAGATTCAATTTTATATTTAAATTCTATAGCAACAGTTGAAAAATTTAATAGAGATTTAGAGAAAAACTCATTCAATATATTTAAGAATAATCCGAATAATAAGAAATTTAATTAAAAGATGAACTTATTTTTCATCTTTTAATTGGAGCAAATTTAAATAAAGCACTACCCCAAGTTAATCCACCACCAAAGGCATCAAAAAGTATTGTGTCTCCAGCTTTTATTTTACCTTGTTCAAAAGCGTAGTTCATGGCCATAGGAATTGAAGCAGCTGAAGTATTTCCATATTTATCAACAGTAACTACAGTTTTTTCATCACTTAAATCTAAAGCTTCACCAACTGCTTTTATAATTCTATAATTTGCTTGATGAGGAATAAAATGATTTATATCTTCATTTGTAAGATTGTGTTTTTCAAGCATTGTTTTTACATCAGAAGTTAATGTTTTAACTGCAAGTTTGAAAGTTTCATTTCCTTTCATTTTTATACATGCCATTTTATTTTCTAAAACTTCTTGACTACAAGGATTTTTACTTCCTCCACCAGGAGTTTTAATTAAATCTTCATAGTTTCCATCGCTAGAGCAATTGATATCTATAATTGATTCACTTTTATCATTTGTTGCAGAAATTATAGCTGCACCAGCTCCATCACCAAATAGAAAACAAGTTGTTCTATCAGTATAATCTAAAATTGCGCTATATTTTTCTGCACCAACAATAAGTACATTTTTTTTCATTCCAGATTCAATAAATGCTTTTGCAACATTAAGTGCATATACAAATCCTGTACAAGCTGCACTTACATCAAAAGCCATAACATTAGAAAGTCCTAGTTTTGCAGCGATTAAACAAGCTGTTGAAGGCATACACAAAAAATCAGGAGTTACAGTTGCACAAATTACTAAATCAATTTCTTCTTTAGAAATCGCTGCTCTTTCAATAGCAAGTTCTCCTGCTCGTGCACCTAAATCTGACGAAGCTTCACCTTCATTTGCAATTCTTCTTTCTTTAATACCTGTTCTTTTTGTTATCCATTCATCACTAGTATCAATTATTTTTTCAAAATCTGCATTTGACATAATCTTTGGAGGAATATACGCTCCAATAGACCTAAAAGCTGCATAAATCATTAGACATATCCTTATTATTACAGTAATTAATCTATTTTATTACTGTATTCTACTAATCTTTGTTCTATTATACTATCTAAATTTGAACTCGCAGCATTAATTGCTTGAAATATTGCATTTTGAATTGCTTTTGAATTCGATTTTCCATGAGATATAATAACAGGTGCTTTTACTCCAAGTAATGGAGCTCCACCATATTCTGCATAATCAACTCTTACTTTCAAGTTTTTAAATACTTTTCTCATAAGAACTGCACCTGCAATTGAGATTAGAGATCTTTTTAAATTCTTTTTAATAATTTTACCTATTGTATCTGCAACACCTTCTGCAGTCTTAAGTAAAATATTACCTATAAAACCATCACAAACAACAACATCAACAGTTCCTTTGAAGATATCACTACCTTCAACATTTCCTGCAAAACCTGGAAGTTTAGATAATAACTTATAAGCTTCTTTTGTAACTTCATTACCTTTACTATCTTCTTCGCCATTACTTAAAAGACCAACTATAGGTTCATCAAGTCTTAATGCATATTGAGCATAAACTTGTCCCATAACTGCAAATTCAAATAAGTTTTTTGCATCACTATCAACATTTGCCCCAACATCTAAAACTAAAGTATTTTGATTTTCACTTGTTGGCATCAATGTTGCAATTGCAGGTCTAGAAACACCTTTGATTCTTCCTATTCTTAATGTCGCTAAAGACATAGAAGCACCAGAATGTCCAGCAGAAACAACTGCGTCAGCATTTCCTTCTCTAACTAATTCTATTGCTTTATAAATTGTTGAATCTTTTCTTTTTAATGCATCTGTTGCATTATCATGCATACTAATAACATCATTTGTATCTAGGATTTCAATTCTTGGTAATAAACCTTGTGGGATAAGAGGAAGAAGTTGTTCTTTATTTCCAACTGCTATTGCGGTAAAGTTATTGTTTTTTCTGAGAGCTAAAACTAAACCCTCAATTATAGGCTCAGGACCAAAGTCCCCACCCATTGCATCTATTGCTATTCTTAACATTAGTTTTTATATTCACCAGTGTTTGGATTAACCATATGAGGCATTTTCCAAGAACCATCACTATCTTTTACTGGTTTTTTTAACGTAATTTTATAATGAGTTCTTCTTTTTGCTGATCTTGTATGAGATACTCTTCTCTTTGGTACTGCCATTTTAATTCTCCTTAAAATTCTTTTTCAAAATTATCACTATTCTGTAAACAATTTTTACAAATATAATAATCGCTTTTTATGCTATTTAATTCACTTTCAATAATCTCATCAAAGTCAATTAAACTATTTTCAATTTCTATTACTAAAAATTCTTCTTCATTGCCTTTGTAAATTCCATCACTCAATAGTAATCTAAGTTCTTCATTAACTTCAACTATTTCTGAAACGCCACATCTACAGCAATCTATCGCAGTATTACCTTTTAATACTGCCTCAACTTTTACTAATGATGATGAAATTCTACAAAAAATACCTTCAATTTCTACTGAATTGAATTGAGTTAACAATTCTTTTGCAGTTTGAGGTACTTTTTTAAATTCAATTTTCATTATAAAAGTTATCCTTATATTAGATGATTAACAAATTTCTCTTTGTGCAAAGAAAAAAGCTATTTCATTTTTTGCATTTTCTAATGAATCAGATCCATGAACTGCATTTGCATCGATTGAATCAGCGAAATCTGCTCTAATTGTTCCAGCTGCTGCTTCTTTAGGATTTGTTGCACCCATTAATTCTCTATTTTTTGCCATTGCATTTTCACCTTCTAAAACTGAAACTACAACAGGTCCTGAAATCATGAACTCAACTAAATCTTTGAAAAAAGGTCTAGCTGCGTGAACTGCGTAAAAAGCTTCAGCATCTGCTTGGCTTAATTGTAATTTTTTTGTTGCTGCTATTTTTAATCCAGCTGATTCAAATCTGTCTAAGATTTTACCAACTACATTTTTTGCAACTGCATCTGGTTTGATGATTGATAATGTTTGTTCCATCGTTTATATTCCTCAATTTTTTTTAAGTCGCGGATTATACCCAAAAAAATAAAAAAAGGCAAGTAAATGAATACTCGCCTTTTAAAATAGATTGAAAATTATTAAAATTTATTATTCAACAACAGGAGTTCCAGGAGTTCCTCTATCTTCTTTTTCAATAGAACCAGAACCTGCTTCATCCCATACTATACACCCTTCAGTTGGACAAGCATCTGCACATGCTGGTGCATCA
Source organism: Aliarcobacter butzleri (assembly GCF_900187115.1). Classification (NCBI taxonomy): domain Bacteria; kingdom Pseudomonadati; phylum Campylobacterota; class Epsilonproteobacteria; order Campylobacterales; family Arcobacteraceae; genus Aliarcobacter; species Aliarcobacter butzleri. Next base: position 286,013 of record NZ_LT906455.1, on the reverse strand, counting down.
TTATGACCTACACACTCAACACATTTATCAGCGTATACATAATATGTATCTTCTCCAGTGGGATTATCATCATTATCAACAATCGCTTCTACTGGACACTCATCTAAACAAGCATCACAGCTAATACAGATATCAGTAATTTTTACTGCCATTGTATATCTCCTATATTATTTAATTTTTAAAAACTTTAGCACAGTATATATAAAAATATCTTTAAAATATTTTATATTGGATAAAAATTATCATAAAATAATATTTTTCATAAATTTCAAAATTTAAGCAAATCTAAAGTTTTTTGTTAAAAGTTTTGTTGTACAATTACACTACAAAAATTAAATTAAAAAAAAAGGATTAAAAATGTTAGTAACAAAAAAAGCTCCAGATTTCACAGCAACAGCTGTACTTGCGGATGGTCAAATTGTAGAAAATTTTAACTTATATGAAAACATTGGTGAGAAAGGTGCAATTTTATTCTTTTGGCCTTTAGACTTTACATTTGTTTGTCCATCAGAAATTATTGCTTTTTCAAAAAGAACAGATGAGTTTAAAGCAAGAGGAATCAATGTAATTGGTTGTTCAGTTGATTCTCAATTCTCACACTTTGCATGGAGAGAAACAGCAGTTGAAAATGGTGGAATTGGAAGAGTAAAATTCCCAATGGTAGCTGATTTAAATAAACAAATTTCAAAAGACTACGATGTACTATTTGGTGAATCAGTTGCACTAAGAGGATCTTTCTTAATTGATAAAGATGGAACAATAAGACATGCAGTTATCAATGATTTACCATTAGGAAGAAACGTAGATGAAATGATTAGAATGGTTGATGCTATGTTATTTACTAATGAATATGGTGAAGTTTGTCCAGCTGGTTGGCAAAAAGGTGATGAAGGTATGAAAGCAAACAAAGATGGTGTTGCTGATTATCTTGCTAAAAACGAAGGTAAATTATAATAGTTTAAATTTATTGTCAAAAAGGGTATCAAATTTGATACCCTTTTTTTATTTTCTTGACAATTTTTTAAATAAACACTAAAATTACACCACACTTTAAAAACTACAAAAACTACAAAACTACATAATATTTATGTAATACTAAAGGCAAACATACTCATGGAAGAGTCTAAAGAAGAAACAAAAGTAAAAAATGTAAAAAAGACAAGAACTCATATTCCTGTTGAAGGTTATAAAATAGAGCAACTAAGAGAATTACCTTTGGAAGTTCTTATTGATATAGCAAATGAATTAGATGTTGAAAATCCTCAAGAATTAAAAAGACAAGATTTAATGTTTATGATATTAAAATCTCAAATTGATGCTGGTGGATTTATTTTATTTACTGGTATTTTAGAGATCAAAGAAGGTGGATTTGGATTTTTAAGAGCAATAGATGGGAATTTCTCTGATACATCAAATGATTCTTATGTGAGTGCTACACAAATTAGAAAATTTGCATTAAGAACAGGAGATATTGTCTCAGGACAAGTTAGGCCTCCAAATAAAGAGAGTGAAAAATATAACGCATTACTCAAAATTGAAGCTATAAATTATCTTCCAGTAAAAGAATCAAAAAACAGACCTCTATTTGACAATTTAACTCCTCTTTACTCAACATCACGATTTAATTTTGAATATGACTCACAAAAAATGACAGGTAGAATGCTTGATCTTTTTGCACCAATGGGAAAAGGACAAAGAGGACTTATAGTTGCACCTCCAAAAACCGGTAAAACAGAACTTTTAAAAGAATTAGCACATGCAATCAGTAGAAATCATCCTGAAGTTACATTAATGGTACTTTTAATTGATGAAAGACCTGAAGAAGTTACAGACATGCAAAGAAGTGTAAAAGGTGAAGTTTATAGCTCAACATTTGATTTACCTGCACAAAATCACGTAAGAGTTGCTGAAATTGTTATTGAAAAAGCAAAAAGACTAGTTGAAATGAAAAAAGATGTTGTAATTTTACTTGACTCTATTACAAGATTAGCAAGAGCTTATAATACTGTAACACCATCTTCTGGAAAAGTTCTTTCAGGTGGAGTTGATGCAAATGCTTTACATAAACCAAAAAGATTTTTTGGAGCAGCTAGAAATATTGAAGAGGGTGGAAGTTTAACTATTATTTCAACAGCTTTAATTGAAACTGGTTCAAAAATGGATGAAGTTATTTTTGAAGAGTTCAAAGGAACAGGAAATAGTGAAGTAGTTCTAAGTAGAAATGCAGCAAATAAAAGAGTTTATCCTGCTCTTGATATTATTAAATCAGGTACTAGAAAAGAAGAATTATTACTTACTCCTGATATTTTACAAAAAACTTGGATTTTAAGAAATGCAATTTCACAAATGGATGAAGTTGAAGCACTTAAATTCTTATATTCAAAAATGCAAAAAACAAAAGACAATGAAGAGTTTTTTGCTTCTATGAACGAATAATATTCTTATAATCTACTTAAAGATGTAGAAAAAAAGTAAATTTTTTACGATATGTGTATATTTTATATAAAAAGTATATAAAATATATACAACTTTTGATATAATTCCTATCCAAATTTGATTCAAGGAAGGAAAATACATGACATACATAGACGAACTTTTAGATTATTTAAAAAGAACAAGTCCTGGACAAGAGGAATTTCATCAAGCAACAGAAGAAGTTTTACACTCACTTGAACCACTATTTGAAAAATACCCAATTTATAAAGAAAATAAAATTTTAGATAGATTAGTTGAACCAGAAAGACAAATCTTATTTAGAGTAGCTTGGGTTGATGATAGTGGAGAAATTCAAGTAAATAAAGGTTATAGAATAGAGTTTAGTTCTACTTTAGGACCATACAAAGGTGGATTAAGATTTCATCCAAGTGTAAACACTGGAATTATCAAATTCTTAGGATTTGAACAAATCTTTAAAAATGCACTAACAGGTCTTCAAATTGGTGGAGGAAAAGGTGGAAGTGACTTCGACCCTAAAGGAAAAAGTGATAGAGAAATCATGAAATTCTGTCAAGCATTTATGAGTGAATTATTTAGACACATCGGTGCAACAACAGATGTTCCAGCAGGAGATATTGGAGTTGGGGGAAGAGAAATTGGTTATATGTTTGGAATGTATAAAAAACTTGCAAATAGATATGATGGAACTTTTACAGGAAAATCTTTAAAATGGGGTGGTTCACTAGCTAGAACTGAAGCAACAGGTTACGGTTGTGTATATTTTGCTAAAAATATGCTTGAAGCAAAAGGTGAAACTTTAAAAGATAAAAGATGTGTAGTTTCTGGTTCTGGAAATGTTGCTATATACACTATTGAAAAATTATATCATATGGGTGCATTACCAATTGCTTGTAGTGATTCTGCTGGTATGATCTTAGATGAAGAAGGTATTGATTTAAATTTATTAAAAGATTTAAAAGAAAATCAAAGAGCAAGATTATCTGAATATGTAAAATATAGAAAAAATGCTAAATATACTCCAGTTACAGAATATCCAAAAGGTAGAAATGCAATTTGGTCAATTCCGTGTTATGCAGCATTCCCTAGTGCAACACAAAATGAATTAAACCTTGAAGATGCAAAAGAATTAATCAAAAATGGTTGTAAATGTGTTAGTGAAGGTGCAAATATGCCTTCTACAAATGAAGCAGTTGATTTCTTCGTTGAACAAAAAATTGCTTATGGACCAGGAAAAGCTGCAAATGCTGGTGGAGTAGCAACTAGTCAACTTGAGATGGCTCAAAATGCTTCTATGGTTTCTTGGACTTTTGAAGAAGTTGATGCAAAACTTGAACAAATTATGAGAAATATTTTTGAATCAGTTAGTACAACAGCAGCAGAGTTTGGACAACCAACAAACTTTGTATTAGGAGCAAATATCGCTGGATTTAGAAGAGTAGCAGATGCTATGATTGAACAAGGTATTGTGTGATACAAACAAAATTTATACTTAAGGTTTAAAAGCCTTAGGTAGTCTACATTACATACCTACCTCTTAATATTTTCCTCACCTATTTTTTACTATTTTGAAAGCTAAAACAAATCTTTATTTTCCTTCCAAAAATGATTTTTAGCTTTCAAATTTTTACACAATTTTAACATTGTAGTTATATCTTTTTTGATATAATTCTTTCTAAATTTTCTATAAGGCTTAAGTTGAAAGTTGGAGTATTTGATTCTGGACTTGGCGGTTTAACTGTTCTAAAATCTATTTTAAAAGTTTTAAAAAATGCTGAAATTTTTTATATCGCTGATACTGCTTATGCTCCTTATGGAGAAAAAGATAGTGCTCTTATTTTAAAAAGATGTGAAGATATTACAAACTACCTTTTAAAAGAGTATAAAATAGATGCCTTAATTGTTGCTTGTAATACTGCAACAAGTGCAGCAATAAAACACTTAAGAGATAATTTCTCATCTTTGATTGTAATAGGAACAGAGCCAGGTATAAAACCAGCTATTTTAAATACAAAAAGTTCTAATATAGGTATTTTAGCAACACCTTCAACTTTAAAAAGTGATAAATATCAATTATTAGTAAATGAATTATCTTCTATCAAAAAAGTAAATCTTTTCGAACAAGCTTGCCCTGGTTTGGCAATGCAAATAGAAAAAGGCGAAATAAATACTTTAACTACTTACAAAATGTTAGAAGAGTGGTTAATTCCAATGAAAGAAGCAAATGTTGATACAATAGTTCTTGGTTGTACTCACTATCCTTTGATTAGTCAAACTATAAAAAAGATAATGGGAGAAGATATAACTTTAATCCAAACAGGTGATGCAATAGCTAAAAGACTTTTATCTTTAAGTGAAGAAAAAGGTCATAAAAATATTGGTGATTTAAAAGTAACTGTTTTACATACAGGATTGATAAATTTAGATATGATAGAAAACATTTTAGAAAATAAAAATATTGAAGTTAGGAAGTGTGAAATATGAATAAAGAAATTTTAGAAGATAGAGTTTTAGCCCTAAAATATAGACCAAAAAGATTTGAAGATTTAATAGGACAAAGTACAATTTCACAAACTCTATCTTTAGCTCTTGATTCAAATAGATTATCACATGCTTACCTTTTTTCAGGTCTTAGAGGAAGTGGAAAAACTTCAACAGCAAGAATAATGGCAAAAGCTTTATTATGTTCACAAGGACCAACAAGTAAACCTTGTGATATTTGTGATAATTGTAAAAGTGCAAATGCATCTAAACATCTTGATATTATAGAAATGGATGCTGCAAGTAACAGAGGAATTGATGACATTAAAGATTTGATTGAACATACTAAATATAAACCAAGTTCTGCACGATTTAAAGTCTTTATAATCGATGAAGTTCATATGCTTACAACTCAAGCTTTTAATGCTTTATTAAAAACTTTAGAAGAACCTCCAGGATTTGTAAAGTTTATACTTGCGACAACAGATCCATTAAAACTTCCAGCAACAATTTTAAGTAGAACTCAGCATTTTAGATTTAATAAAATTGCTCAAAGTGATGTAGTTCATCATCTTTCATACATTTTAAATAAAGAAAATATTGATTTTGAACAAAATGCTTTAGAAATTTTAGCAAGAAGTGGTCAAGGAAGTTTAAGAGATACATTAACTCTTTTAGACCAAGCTATAATTTTTTCAAAAGGAAAAGTAAACACAACAAGTGTTGTTGATATGTTAGGATTAATTGATCCTAAAATGATGGATAATATTTTCTCTATGATTTTAAATAAAGAAGATATTACAAAATTAGTTAAAGAGTTAGAAGTTTATGAAGTTTCGCAAATTTGTGATGAAATGACAATCTATTTAAAAGATAAAATGTTATCTCGTGATAATAAATTTGATTTACTTTTATTTGATAGATTCTTTAGAATTTTAAGTGATGCAAAACAATTACTTGCAATAAATAGTGATGGTACTTTTGTTCTTATTTTAACTTTTATGAAAATGATTGAAGCTACAAATCTAAGAACAATTGATGATATTATAAATCAAGTTGAAAAAATAGAACCTAAAAAAGAGTTGATTAGTGAAAAAACTACTCCTATAATTGAAAGTAGTTTGGTTAAAAATCCTGAAATACCACAAAAAGAAGTAATTAAAGAAAAAGTAAATACTTTAATTGTTGAAGAAGAGACAAAAATAGAAGAAGTAACTGCTTTAGATGAAGTTCTAATTCAAACAAATAATATTATAGATTTAGGAATTACAAATTCAATAGAGACTATAAATTATTCAACACCATTTGATGAATTACCAATAACAAAACCAATTGAAAATCAAAAAGAAGAAAAAATTGAAGAAATAAAAGAACTAGAAATTGAACATATCTCTTTTGAAAGTGAAGTATCTTTTAACCCAACACAAGAAGTTGAAATAATTCCATTAGAAGATGAATCTGATAAATTTTTAGATTTATACAATCAACTAACTGCAAAAGTTTACGATAGAGATTACTCTTTAGGTGAATGTTTTGAAAAAAACTTTATATTCAATGGTTTTAGTGATGATAAATTACATATAATTTCTTATGCACAAGATGAAGATAGAAAACTTTTATTTAAATACTTTGGGCTTATAAAAGCTTTTGCACAAGATATTTTCGGTTCAAATGTTGAATTAGATTTCAAAAAGGAAGAAGCCACCATACTAGAAGAAAAACCTCTAGTTAGTGAAAATGTTGAAGAGACTTCTTCAATGATTGAAGATATAGAATTAGGTTCTGGTTGTGTTGCTGATATGACAAAAAGTTCAGTTATAACACCTTCTCAAAAAGAGTTACAAATAAATGATATTTTAAACTCAAAAATGGTTGATAAAGCCAAAGAACTATTTGATATCAAAAAAATTACAGTAAAAACAAGAAGTTAAAATATTAACTTTCGATTAAATAAAAATAGATAAACTATTAAAAATTTTATAAGGAATTAAAATGAATTTTTCAAAAATATTATCCCTAAGCGTTATTTTAAGTGCATCTTTATTTGCAAATGATAGTACAGTTGTAGATTTTGAGAAAAAAAGAGTTGCTCAAAATCCAAATGTAAAAGTAAAAGATGTAAAAGTTAATACAAAAAAAGATTTACCTCTTGCTGGTTGGAATGGTTATATTTTAGATGTTGAAGCAATTGTTCAAGAAAAATCTTTAAAAGTAAAAGATATTTTATTTAGTAATGGTGATTATATTGCTTTAGATTTAATTGATGCAAAAACTGGAAAATCTTTAAAAGATTTAGTAACTCCAAATCTAACTTCAAACTATTATGACAAAACAAAATTAATTGCAGGGAATCATAATGCAAAAGATAAAATAGTAGTTTTTTCTGATCCACTTTGCCCATTTTGTATGGAATATATCCCTGAAGTTATAAATTATGTAAATAAAAATAGTGATAGTATTGCTTTATATTATTATGCTTTTCCTCTAGTTCAAATTCATCCGGCTTCTGAGGCTTTATCAAAGATTATTGAAGTTGCAAAAAATAAAGGTGTAAAAGATATTGAATTAAAAGCTTATAAAACTGATTGGGAAACATATTTTTCTCCTAAAGAAAATGATGAGAAAAAAATTCTTGAAGCTTTTAACAAAGAGTTAAAAACAAATATAAAACTTGAAGAAATTGCTTCAAAAGATATAAATGAAAAACTTTCAAAAGATATGTCAATGGGTGAAGAAGTTATGGTAACAGGAACACCAACAATTTTTGTAAATGGTGTAAAAGATACAACTAGAGAACTTTATAAAACATTAGGGAAAAAATAAATCTAAGAGGATAACATGGAAAAATTAGTAATAGCAACAAGAAGAAGCCAACTTGCACTTTGGCAAAGTGAATATGTAAAATCAAGACTTTTAGAACATTATCCAAATATGCAAATAGAACTTCAAGAGTTTGTAACAAAAGGGGATAAAATTTTAGATGTTCCTTTGGCAAAAATCGGAGGAAAAGGACTTTTTACAAAAGAACTTGAAGTTGCAATGCTTGAAGGAAGTGCTCATCTTGCAGTTCACTCTTTAAAAGATGTACCAACTCAATTTGAAGATGGTTTAATGCTTGCTGCTGTTACTAAAAGATTTGACCCAAGAGATGCTTTTTTAAGTAATAAATATACTTCATTAGAAGAGTTACCAAAAGGTGCAATAGTTGGAACAACAAGTTTAAGAAGAAGAATGGCATTAAAAATTTTAAGACCAGATATTGAACTTAAAGACTTAAGAGGAAATATCAATACAAGAATTGCAAAACTAAATGCAGGTGAATATGATGCAATAATACTTGCAGCAACAGGTATTCAAAAACTTGGAATTGAAAATGAAGTAAAATATTTCTCTCCAATTTCAACTGATATTATGATTCCATCAATGGGACAAGCAACACTAGGAATTGAAACAACAAATGACCCAAAAGTATTAGAAATACTAAAAGTTTTAAACGATAACAATGCCCACATTGAATCAACAGTGGAAAGAAGTTTTGTTGATACTTTACAAGGTGGTTGTCAAGTTCCAATTGGTGTAAAAGCTACTATTTTAGATGAAAATTCAATAAGAGTTCAAGCAATAGTTGGTATGCCAGATGGTAGTGAATATATAAGTGAAGATATAACTGCAGATATTGAAGATTATGAAACTATTGGACAAAATCTAGCTCAAATCTTTATAGATCAAGGTGCAAAAGAGTTGTTAGAAAAAGCAGAAAAAGTAGCTTTTAAATAAAACTTAACTAAATACAGGATTTGTCATGAGCTTAAATACTATTATTTTAAATTTTTTAAAAAAACTTTTAGGCTCTGCACTAGAGTACAAGTTTTCTTCATTTTTTATCTTTTTATTTTCTATTGCTTCTATCATATTAGTAGATAAAAATTTTTACTATGGTTCTAAAGAATATATCTATCTTATAAATATAATTTATGCTTCATCAGTTGGATTTTTACTAACATTAGTTGCATATTTTAGTAAGAAAAAAAAGATTTTATTGGCTGTTTCTTTATTTTTAACAGGTTTATATTTTTATTATTTACCTTTTAATGAAGATTATTCAACTGTTATTTTCTTTTCAAACTATCTTTGTATAATAGCTATTTGTATATCATTACTTTTATATATTCCATTTCACAATGAACAAAAAGATAATCAAAGGTTTTTGAATTGGGCTATAAATATTATAGAATCAATTGTAATAAGTTCTATTTTCGGAATTATTTTATTCGTATCTTTGTATATTGCAATTACTTCAATTGTTATATTATTTGATTTGAAAATAGAAAAATTTATATATGCTCAATATTTAGCGATTATTGTTTTTGGTGTTTTTTGTACACACTATTTTTTATTATCGCTTAATAAAAATCCACAAGCTTCAGAGTTAAACTTAACTTTTTACAATAAAATAGGAAACTTTTTTAGTAAATACATTTTAACAACAATAGTTGTAATATACTCTTTGATTTTATTAGGTTATATTATCAAAATACTATTTCTTCAAGAGTGGCCAAATGGTGTAGTTGTTTGGTTATCACTTACATTTGCTATTTTTTCTCTACTTACTTATATATTTTGGACACCTTATGAAAATAGATATAAAAAACTTTTAATCTTTGTAGCTCTTATTCAACTATCTTTACTTTTTGTAGCTATTTATATGAGAATAGCACAATATGGTTGGAGTACAAACAGATATATGATTGTGTTAACTGCAATTTGGTTAGTTGGAGCATTTGTATATATATTAATTTACAAAAAGTATAGATATGATTATATTTTTCTAGCTTTTGCTTTAATGCTATTTATAAGTCAATATGGCTATAAAATGAATAGCTATTATGTAAATGACATAGCTCAACTAAATAGATTAACTCAACTACTTTCACAAAATAGTGTGTTATCAAATAAAACAGATAAAACTATTAGATGTGATATTTCTAGCGCTATTGATTCATTATATACACATCGTAATATAGAATTTCTAAATCAAGCAATGCCAAATATTTATGATAAATATAAATATATAAAAGATAAAGAATATTCAAATAGATATTATAGTTTTCCAAACTATGCTACGGAAAAATTAGGATTCAAATATTTATCAAATTGGGAATGTGGCAAAAATCAAACTGCATATCAAAACGATAATATATACATTTACAGTAACAATACAACAGATATAATAGATGTATCTGGTGGCTATGATGTAATGAATAGAAATACTTTGACAATTTTTCATGAAAATAGTAAATATACAATCAAAATTCCTACAAAAGATAATTTGAATTTTAGTGAATTTGATATGTCAGATTTTATAAATAAATTTAAAAAATCTGATACAAATGAATCAAAAAGTGTAAAATATAATAATGATGATTTGACATTTGTAGCTCAAGATAAAAATATGAAAATAAAACTTTTCTTTTATTCTATGAGTATTAGTGAATTATCAGGAGATGTTGTTTATCCAAGTACATATATTTTAATTAAGTATCTTAAATAAGTTAAAACACAAAGATTTTATGTAAAATAATCTTTACATTTTAACTTAAGGAGAGAAAAATGAGAATAAGAGTTGAAGATGCACTTTTTTGTTTAGTTGATGTACAAGAAAGACTTTTCCCACATATAGGAAATAAAGAAATTTTAGAAAAAAATCTTCTTACTTTAGTAAAAGGTTTGAAAGTTTTAAATGTTCCTTTTATTGTAAATGAACAGTATAAAAAAGGTATAGGTGAAACAATTCCTTCTTTAAAAGAGTTAGTTGAAACTTATTCATCTTATGAAAAAACTACATTTTCTTGTTGTCAAAATGATGAAACAATGAAAGCTATAAAAAATGCAAATAAAAAAGTAGTAATTGTTGCAGGTATTGAAACTCATGTTTGTGTACTTCAAACTTGTATTGATTTACTTGAAAATGGGTTTAAAGTAGTTTTAGTTACTGATTGTTGTAGCTCAAGAAAAGAAAATGATACAAAATTTGCTATAAAAAGATTGATTCAAGCTGGAGTTATTCCAACAACATATGAGTCAATTTTATTTGAACTTACACTTGATGCAAAGAATCCTTGTTTTAAAGAGATTTCATCTTTAGTGAAATAAGTATTAAAGGCTAAAGCCTTTAATACTACTACTCTATAACTTTCCACTCATTATCAATTCTTTTTAGACTTATAAATTCTTGTTTAATTTCACTATTTTTAAGTTTTACTTCTACACTTACAATAGCATCATTTGATTTTTCATTTAATTTTGAAAATAAAATTTTATAAGAAGATACATTTTCCAAAGATTTACTCCAATGTTTAAAACATTCATTTATAATTTTAGTTTTTTTATCTAAAGTAAGCTTATTGTACTCATCAATATCAATTTTTTTCTCTTCTAATTTTGGTATAACTTCATCTTTGATTTCAGGATTTATTATACAATTTACAAATATATTATTTGATAGATTATTTTTCATATCCTCACTTACAACTTTAGAAACTTCATTGAAATTTCCATCTTTTAAAGCTTCCATATATTTTTTTGTAACTGTTTCTGGATTGTCTTCCATACAAGCTGTAAACGTTAATGAAATGATTAGGCTTAATAATCCTAGCTTTATAATATCTCTCAAACTTATTCCTTATAAATTAAATAAAAAAAGGAGATAGAAAACTCTATCTCCTGTATTTCTAAACTATTGATATTTATTTCATAATATCAGCAGGTGCGTAAACTTCACCTTTCATAATGATTCTTGCACTTCGGCTCATTGTAGCTTTATCAACTATATATTTTCCATTTTCTTTTTTGATAACTGCTCCAACTTTTAGTGTTCCTGATGGGTGCCCAAACTCAACGGCAGTTTTTTCTCCACCACCAGCAGCTAAATTTACTAAAGTTCCTTCAATACAAGCTGCAACACCAATTGCAACAGAAGCTGTTCCCATCATAGCATGGTGAAGTTTTTGCATAGATAAAGCTCTTACATGTAAATCTATTTCATCAGCTTTTACTTCTTTTCCACTTGAAGTTGTAAAATCACTTTTTGGAGCAACAAATGCAATTTTTGGAGTATGTTGTCTAGTCTCTGCTTCTTTTAAATCACTTATAAGACCCATTTTTAAAGCACCGTAACTTCTTATTTTTTCAAATCTTGCAAGAGCTTCAGCGTCACTATTAATATCAGCTTGAAGTTCTGTTCCTTTATATCCTATATCAGCAGCATTTAAAAATATTGTAGGAATTCCTGCTGTTATCATAGTTGCTTTAAATGTTCCAATTCCAGGAACTTCTAAATCATCTACTAAATTTCCAGTAGGAAATAATTCTTCACTTGGATCAACAGGTTCTGCAAACTCTAATAAAATCTCTTCAGCAGGGAAAGCAACACCATCAATATAGTAATCACCCATCTCTTTTACTTGTCCATCAACCATTGTTACATAACAAAGAATTGTTTTTTTAATATTTGCTTGCCAAATTCTTACACAACAAACACCATTTTGTGGTACATTATCAACTAAACCTTCATGAATAGCAAAAGGTCCAACAGCTGAACTTAAATTTCCACAATTTCCACTCCAATCCATAAAATCTTTATCTATTGCAACTTGACCAAAATAGTAATCAACATCATGGTTTGGTACAGTTGATTTTCCTACAAGTATTGCTTTAGAAGTAGAAGAAGTTGCTCCTCCCATACCATCCATTTGTTGTTTATAAATATCTGGACTTCCAACTATTCTTTGAAGAAGTTTATCTCTTTTTACTTTGTCTTCTTGTGCTTCTTTTGGAAGATCTGCTATATTAAAAAATGTTCCTTTTGAAGTTCCACCTCTCATATATGTTGCTTTAACTCTCATTTGTGGCTCATAACTCATATTCTTACTCCTAATATTTTAAAACTTTTCAAAAAGATTTTTCTATCTTTTTAAAAAATTTTAAGAGAGCTTTTATACTCTCTTAAAAATTATTTTGATGCAATAACATCTTTAGCGAATTTTTGTAAAATTCCACCATTTTTGTAAACTTCAACTTCAGCAGAAGTATCTAATCTACATAATACAGAGAATTTAACAACTTCTCCATTTGCTCTTGTCATAACAACTGTTAAATCACATCTTGGAGTAATATCTCCAACGATTTCAAATACTTCAGTTCCATCAATAGCATAAGTATGTCTTGTTTCACCTTCTTTAAATTGTAATGGTAAAACTCCCATTCCAACTAAGTTAGTTCTATGAATTCTTTCGATACTTTCAGCAATTAAAACTTCAACACCAGCAAGTCTTACACCTTTTGCTGCCCAGTCTCTTGAACTTCCTTGTCCATAGTTTGTTCCAGCAATAATAATTAAAGGTTGTTTTCTTTGTGTGTAAGTTTCTATTGCTTCCCACATTCTAGATTCTTTACCTTCAGGCATAATTTTTGTTAAACTTCCTTGTTTTACATTACCATTTTCATCTTTTACCATTTCATTGAACAGTTTTGGATTTGCCAAAGTTGCTCTTGATGCAGTATGGTGATCCCCTCTATGCGTTGCATAAGAGTTTAAATCTTCAATTGGTAATCCCATTTTTATACAATATTCACCAGAAGCACTAGTAGGTAAAATTGCATTTGATGGAGATAAGTGGTCTGTTGTAATATTATCAGGGAACACACCTAATGGTCTCATATTTTTTAATGCTGGCATTTGCATATATTCATCTTCCCAATAAGGAGGTTTATTAATATATGTAGATTTAGTATTCCATTTATAGAATGGTTCAGCTTTTTTTGCACCTAAACCATTTCTAGCAAACATTGGATCATAAATTTTTCCAAACATTTCAGGTTTAACTGCACTATTTACAACTGCATCAATCTCTTCATCACTTGGCCAAATATCTTTTAATTTAATATCATTTCCATTTTTGTCTTTACCTAAAACATCTGTTTCAATATTAAATCTAATACTTCCTGCAATTGCATAAGCAATAACAAGTGGTGGTGAAGCTAAAAATGCTTCTTTAATAAATGGGTGAATTCTTCCATCAAAGTTTCTGTTTCCAGATAAAACTGCTGTTGTGTAAACTCCACTATCAGCTGCTTCTTTTTGAAGTTTTGGATCTAATGCTCCACTCATTCCATTACAAGTTGTACAAGCAAATCCAACAATTCCGAATCCTAATTTTTCAAGTTCAGGAAGTAATCCAGACTCTTTTAAATATAATTCAGCAACTTTTGAACCTGGTGCTAATGAAGATTTAACCCATCTTTTTCTTGTTAAACCTAATTCATTTGCTTTTTTAGCTAATAATCCAGCTGCAACAACGTTTCTTGGATTAGAAGTATTTGTACATGAAGTAATAGCCGCAATTAAAACTGCACCATCAGGAATTACATCATTTGTAATTTCAATTTTTTTAGTAATACCTTCAGCTTCTAAAGTTGAAGTTGGAACTAATTTATGTGGTTTTGAAGGACCTGCTAAACTTCTTGTTACAGTTGATAAATCAAATTTTAAAGTTCTTGCATAAGTTGCTTCATTTAAAGAATCTGCCCAAAGACCATTTGCTTTTGCATATTTTTCAACTAATTCAACTTGTTTTGCTTCACGTCCTGTGATTTTTAAATAATCAATAGTTCTATTATCAATAGCAAACATTGCTGCACTTGCACCATACTCTGGTGTCATATTAGAAATAGTTGCTCTATCTCCTAAATCTAAATATTTAATTCCACTTCCGTAGAATTCTAAATATGCAGAAATTACGTTGTTTTCTCTTAAAAATGATGTTAAAGATAAAGCGATATCAGTAGCTGTAATTCCAGCTGCTCTAGTACCAGTTATTTCAACACCGATAATTTCAGGAACTCTCATATATGAAGGATTTCCTAACATAACGTTTTCAGCTTCTAATCCACCAACACCAACAGCAATAACACCAAGTGCATCTACGTGAGGAGTGTGTGAATCTGTTCCAACTAATGTATCAGGAGATGCAATACCATCAATATTATGAACAACTGGAGACATTTTTTCTAAGTTGATTTGGTGCATAATCCCATTACCTGGAGGAATAACATCAACATTATTAAATGCTTCTTTTGCCCAATTAATAAAATGGAATCTATCTGCATTTCTTCTATCTTCAATATCTCTATTTTTTTGGAAAGCATCTGGATCATATCCACCACATTCAACTGCTAAAGAGTGATCAACGATTAATTGTGTAGGAACAACTGGATTAACTTTTTGTGGATCTCCGCCTTCTTTAGCTACAGCTTCTCTAAGACCTGCTAAATCAACAAAAGCAGTAAGTCCTAAAATATCGTGACAGATAACTCTACTTGGATACCAAGGGAAATCTTTATCTGTTCTTTTTTCAATTAACTGAATTAATGAATCTTTTAAATCTGCACTTGGGCATTTTCTTAATAAGTTTTCAGCTAAAACTCTTGAAGTATAATTTAGTTTTGCAAAAGAACCTGCTTTTATATCTTCAACAGCACTTTTTACATCATAGTATTTAACATCTAAACCATCTAATTGTTTAAGATATTTTTCATTTGTCATTTTTTATATCCATTTAGTTTTGTATTTAAAAGGATGAGTAAATCTCATCCTTGATATTGTTTGCCAAAGTGGCACTAGAATATTTTAAAGTATTTTAGGTTTTATCTTTGCTCTAAAGGAACAAATTTTAAACCTTCAGGTCCTGTATAAGTAGCTGATGGTCTAATGATTTTTCCATCTTCTCTTTGCTCAATAACGTGAGCTCCCCATCCTGTAACTCTTGCGATAATAAATATTGGAGTAAACATATCTGTTGGAATTCCCATTTGGTTATAAGAAACAGCAGAGAACCAGTCAAGATTTGGGAACATTTTCTTTTCATTCCACATAACTGTTTCAATTCTTTCAGCAACATCATACATTAACGTATTTTTATTTTCATCAGATAAATCTTTAGCAACTTTTTTAATTACTACGTTTCTTGGATCACAGATACTATAAACTGGGTGTCCAAATCCTATAATAATCTCTTTTCTTGCCATTCTTGCTCTGATATCTGCTTCTGCTTCATCAGCTGATTTATATCTTTCTTGAATTCTAAATGCAACTTCATTTGCTCCACCATGTTTTGGACCTCTTAATGCTCCAATTGAACCTGTAATACAAGAATACATATCTGAATTTGTTCCAGCAATTACTCTTGAAGTGAAAGTTGAAGCATTAAATTCATGCTCAGCATAAAGAATTAAAGATACGTGCATTGCTTTTACCCAAGATTCTCTTGGTTTTTCACCATGTAATAAATGTAAGAAATGTCCACCAACAGTATCATCGTCAGTTACAACATCAATTCTTTTTCCATTATATGCAAAGTGATACCAATATAATAAAATAGAAGAAAATGATCCCATTAATCTATCAATAATATCTTGAGCTTCATTTTTTGGATGTTCTTCTTTTTCTTGGTTTAAAGCACCAAGTACTGAACAACCTGTTCTCATAACATCCATTGGATGACAAGTTTTTGGTAATTGCTCAAGAGCTACTTTAACACCTTGAGGAATATCTCTGTAAGATTTAAGTTTAGCTTTATAAGCTGCTAATTCTTCTTTATTTGGTAATTTTTCATGTACAATTAAGTATGCAATTTCTTCAAATTCAGCTTTATCAGCAAATTCTAAAATATCGTATCCTCTATAATGTAAATCATTTCCACTTTTTCCAACAGTACAAATAGCTGTATTTCCTGCTGCTGTACCTGAAAGTGCTACAGATTTTTTTGGTTTAAATGTTGTTTCAGTACTCATATTCTCTCCTTAGTTAAGCTTATTAATTTAAATTTTCTATTGGTCAAAAAGCAAAATTATTTTGCTTTTCCTTTTGAAAATAGTTCGTCCATTTTTTGTTCATATGAATGATAATTTAACATATCATATAATTCCATTCTTGTTTGCATTGTGTCAATAACTGCTTCTTGTGTACCTTTATCTTTTAATTCTTGGTAAACATTTAATGCAGCTTTATTCATCGCTCTAAATGCTGATAATGGGTAAAGTACCATATCAATTCCAACTGATGCTAATTCTTCAGTTGTAAACATTGGTGTTGCACCAAATTCTGTAATATTTGCTAATACAGGAATTTTTACTGCATCAGTAAATTCTTTATATTCTTTTAAAGTGTGAATTGCTTCAGCAAAAATAGCATCAGCACCAGCAGCAACATAAGCTTTTGCTCTATCAATAGCAGCTTGTTGACCTTCACTTGCATGTGCATCAGTTCTAGCAATAATGTAGAAATCTGGGTCTAACTCTTTTTTAGCATCTACTGCTGCTCTGATTCTATCACACATTTCTTCTGTTGAAACCAACTCTTTATTTGGTCTGTGTCCACATCTTTTTGCAGCAACTTGATCTTCAATATGAAGTCCAGCAGCACCATATCTAATGAACTCTTTTACAGTTCTAGCGATATTAAATGCATGTCCCCAACCTGTATCAGCATCAACGATTAATGGAGTATCACAAATAGAAGTAATTCTTCTAATATCAATACATACATCTTCTAACATTGTCATACCTAAGTCTGGTAAACCGTAAGAAGCATTTGCAATTCCTCCACCTGATAAGTAGATAGCTTTATGCCCTACTTTTGTAGCTTGTAATGCTTGATAAGCATTGATTGTTCCTACAATTTGTAATGGAGATTCTTGTTTTAAAGCTTCTCTAAATCTTTTTCCTGCGCTTGTCATACACACATCCTTTAAAATTAAGTTGAATATGATTATACATGATTTGTATTTAGTAGTATTGCACTATTTTATTAGTAAATTTACAACTTATTTCTTATATCTTATAAAATGTACAAAAATTATGTTTTATGAATAAAAATGGTACAATAACTAAAATTTAATTTTAAGGTTTTATTAATGAACTATAAAAATTCTATAGAAAAGTTTTTGGAAATATTTAAAAGGTCAAATTTAAGTATTTCTAAATTTGCTTCAATGATAAATAAAGACAGAAGAACTGTTACATCGTGGATTGATAGCGTAACAGACATAGAACCAAATAAAGAAGTAAAGGACAAAATTTGTCAGATTTTCAGATATCCTGATTATATCTGGGAAGATGGCTGTTATGGTGAAGAGTTCTTAAAATCTATCACTCAAATTCCACAAAAAGAAGTAAGAATTATTGATGAAGACTATAAAGGAAGATTAAAATATATAATTGAACATGAAAAAAATAGAAGATTTGTAATCCAAGCACAATTTCCTGGACCAATGTATAGGGATAGTGCCGTACAAAAAGTGTACAAAAATGGTACAAGTGCAGATATAGAAGAATTAAAACAAGAAAGAATAGATCAAATGTTAAGATATGATTATGATACAACTGAGTGGTATTCGATAAAATCAATCTTAAGTTTCTGTTTTGCAAGTATTGGAAACTTTTTTACAAGAGAAGAAAAGATAAAAATCTTAGAATTAATTTATGAACTGTTTAATAATAATTACAATAAAAAACTCTTTTTATTTGATTCATTTTCAAGAAAAATTTATGGAATGGAAACAACATATATTTCAATAAATGTCAAACAAAAGATTCTATTTTTTAAATCTCCTATTGAATCTGTTTTTATAGAAATTAGGAATAAAAGTTTAGTTGAAAGAATGCATAAATATTATAGTTCACCTATTGAAGCACCAAGTCATGTGAATTTTTTAGAATCAGTTAAAATTATAAAAATACTTCAAGATGCTCTAAAATATAACAATAATATAAAACAAGCCTATGAAACTATAAATCGTGAGACAAATTATGGTGAACTGTTTTATAATAACCTAAGTGTTGATTTACAAAAAGAGGTTAGTTTGCCAAAATCAGGACAAAAAAGAAATTAATATAAAGGATAAAAAATGCAAATAGTTATTTTAGATAGAGCAACTTTAGGATTTGATATTGATGTTAATATTTTTTCAAAATTTGGAAATGTTACATCTTATGATTCTACAAAAGAAAATGAAACAACACAAAGAGTAAAAAATGCTGATATTGTTCTTACAAATAAAGTAGTTATTGGAAAAAATGAAATAGATAATTCAAATATTAAACTTATTTGTATAACAGCAACTGGTATGAATAATGTAGATTTAGAATATGCAAAAGAAAAAAACATAGCAGTTAAAAATGTTGCTGGATATTCAACTTCAAGCGTTGTACAAGTGGGATTTTCAATGATTTTATATTTTGTACAAAAACTAAATTATTATAAAAAATATGTAGATGAAGGAAATTGGCAAAAAAGTGAACTATTTACTCATATTGATGAGCCATTTTTTGAACTTGATAAAAAAAGAGTTGGAATTATTGGACTTGGAGAGATTGGTAGAAACTTTGCAAAAAAAGCTAAAGCTTTTGATTGCGAAGTTGTATATTATTCAACAAGTGGAAAAAATAGTAATAGTGAATATAAAAGTATAAGTTTAGAAGAATTACTTAAAACTAGTGACATTATCTCTATTCATGCACCTTTAAATGAAAATACAAAAAATCTTTTAACTTATGAAAATATGAAAAATATGAAAGATGGAGCAATTTTACTAAATCTTGGTCGTGGTGGAATTATAAATGAAAATGATTTAGCAAAACTTATTGATGAAAAAGAGATTTATTGTGGAATTGATGTTGTTTCAAAAGAGCCAATAGAAGAATCAAATCCTCTTTTAAAAGTAAAAAATAAAAATAGACTTTTATTAACTCCACATATTGGATGGGCAAGTATAGAAGCTAGAACAAGACTTGTAAATATGGTTGCTAAAAATATAGAAGATTTTATCGACGGAAAATAAATCTAAAAAGCTTTTGAAAAAAAGATAATTTCTTTTTTTCAAGCTTTGAACTTATATCTTTTGATAACTCTTCAAGATTTGTTGGTTTATAAAGATACTCTTTCACTCTTTTTTCTCACCTAAAAAATTTTGAATCTCTTTCATAGCTTCTTCATTTTTTATAGTAAATTTAATCTCTATTCTTCTTGAAGCATCTTTATCTTCAACTCCATCTTTTAAAATCAAATCAGAAGATGAACGTCCACTAGAATTTACATAAGTTCCTAAAAGTTTTTTATCAATAATATTTGACTCATATAAAAACTGCATAACTGCAAGTGCTCTTTGTTGAGACAATTGTAAATTACTCAAATATGTTCCATCACTATTTGTATGACCTTCAATAGTAATACTTTCTATATATTTTTTTATCTCTTTATCATCAAGTAAAGTATTTAAATACTGTTTTAAAACTGTACTTAACTCTTTTTTTGATTCTTCTTTTAATATATAAGAGTTTTGGTCAAATAAAATATTTGAAGAAAATTTAATTGCACCACTTTTTTCATCTATATTTATAGATTTCCCAAGTTTTTCTCTAAGTTTTGATATAACATTTAATTTTATACCAGTTAAAGTTTTGATTTTTAGTTTTGCTATATCAAACTCTTCAACCATTTTTTGATGAACTTGTGTTAGCACCAAAAGTTTATCAGCAAGAAGTTTTAGTTCGTCATCTTTTAGGCTAATCAAATTTGTTTTTTCACTAAGCTCTAAAGCTAGTTTTTCACTTTTATCTTTTTCATCTTTAGAATTAAGCTCATATTCTAATAATAAAGCTTTTAATTTTTCTATTTCACTGAGTTTTAAATTTATCTGATTTTTTGCTTTATCTAGTTCATCTTTTGTTGATTCATATAGATTTTTTGTTTTTGCCAATTCATAAAAAAGTTGAGATTTTGCTTCTTCACTACTTTCTAAACTACTTTGAGCATAAACATATTTTATAACAATAGCTCCAATTACTAAAATAAAAACAAAAAGTAATCCTGCCATTAAATCGGCATAAGATATCCAAAAGTTTTCATCATTGTTTTGATTTTTTTTATACATTTTTTACTACTTTGATAACTCTTTAAATTCACTCAAATCTTTTACAATTTTTGATGTTTCAACATCAATCAATTCTAATGAATTTTGTAATTTATGTGTTATTTTTTCATCATATTCATCAATCTCTTTTTTAAACTTCCACTCAATTTTTTCCATATCATTTTTCATAGTTTCAATACTTTTTACAATATTTGTATATATTGATTTTAGATTTTCGCTACTTAAATTATCCATATGAGAGTTTAGTTTTATAATATTTGCATTTAATAACTCTGCACTTAAAGTATATAGATTTTTTTGTTTTTCAAAACTATTTAGTGTAGAACTTATATCTTTTGACATGCTATTTAACATTTGTATATTTTCATCAAGTTTTGAAGATAAAATCAACTCTTTATTTAATAATTCATCTAAAGCTTTAAATCTTCTTTCTATTGAATTATTGATTGTTTCTAAAATATCACTTGATGTTAATTGATTGAATACATTACTCATTTTTGTAAAGTTATCTAAATTACTTTTTATATGAATTGATTCAATATCGATTCTTGTCCAAAAGAAACTTTTTGTACTCTCTTTTATCACAAAACTATCATGGTCAAATCTACTCATTCCAAATTTCTCAAAAAATATCCACCAAATAGATAAAAAAATTCCATAAATAGAAACATAAAAAGCCGTTCCTACACCACCAAGTAAAACTGTAATTTCAGACTCTAAAGCTTGTGTTGTTCCAGCAGTAAAATCTGGCATAGATAAAGCAATAGAAATAAATGTTCCTAAAATACCTAATGTTGGGAATATTCCACTTGCAATAGTTGACAAGTTTGTATTTCTAATATTGCTCGTATAGTCTTGTAAAAAATCATCAACACTTCCATTTGCCTTTGTTGTTTCACCAATAGTTAAAAGATTGTTATTTATATACTCTTTTAAATTATATGCCAAATCTTCATATTGAGTTTTAAACTTACAAGAAACATAATAAGCGTTGTGTTTTACAAAAAATAGATAAATAAAAAGTATAATTCCAATTAAAATTACACTATGAATTTCTACATTTAAAGGAAAAACTCCTATGTAGCAAAGTAAAACCGCTATAAAAAGTACAATTGGAACACTAAGTAAAGTTACAATTCTTGAAGTTGGTTTACAAGTCGTATAAAATTTTGAATTTAGTTCAATAAAATCATCTTCTATAAACATAAATAATCCTTATAAAATTTAAAATTAGATTTATTCTAACATAATTTGCCTATATAAATAAATTTATATCAATTTAAGAGTAAAATACCAAAAAAATTTAAAGAAAGAAAATTATGCTTAGAAAAATTCTACTTATATTACCTATTTTTTGCACTTTATTCGTATATGCACAAGATGAAAAATATACAATATCTGTTTGTACGACTTCAAATTTGGAAAATGCTTTAGCTTGTAAAAAGAATATTTTTGAAAAAACAATTGGTGATGTTTTTATTGTAAAAGAAAATAATAAATTTCATACATACCTAAATATTTATGAAGATAAAGAAATAGCAAAAGTTACGATAAGAAATGCTTCGCCTTATGTAAAACAACAAAATCCTTTTATAAAACAAATTGATGAAAAAATTGTAAAACAGATAAATAAAAGAAAACTATATATTGATGTAAATGAACAACCAACTCAAAATATTAAATCAGAAATAAAAGAGATTGTAGTAAAACAAGAAGAGACAAAAAAAGAACCTAAAAAAATTGAAAATCAAGAATCACTAATTCCTCTTGTCTCTGCAATACCTGATAATTTAGAATTAGTTGGATTTTATCCTTATAGTGAAAATAAACCAGCAGAAAAAAAAGAGATAAAACAAACTCAAGAAGTATCAAATCAAAATAATATCGATGACTCAGAAGAAGATGATGATAGCTTAGATGAAAATGATAAAGAAGAACTAAAACAAATAAGTATGGATGAATTTGATAAAGCAAATAAAATAGAACATCCTATAAAAAGTTATGAAAAAAAAGTTATAAAACCTATAAATAATGATTTAACAAATGTTCAAAATTTTCAACAAATGATTATAGAAGTTGATTCAGCTACAAATATTATGAAAGTAAAAGCAAAAATTAATAATCATTTAAAAGATATACAAACTTATATTGTTTCAACAGGAAAAGACAGTGTAAAAAAACCATTTGGTGTTGGTAAAATCTCTCAAGTTTCATTAGATCCTGTTTGGTATCCAACAGAAGATACTTTAAAAAGTTTTGAAAAAAGAGGAATAATTTTGCCAAAAGTTGTTCCTTCTGGTCATAAATATAACTATATGGGAGCAGCAAAAATAAACCTTACTCATATAGTTGATGGAAAAAGTACATATAGAATCCATGGAACTTTAAATGAGAAAACAATTGGTACAAAAGAGTCTGCTGGTTGTATTAGAATGAGAAATGGTGATGTTTTACAACTTGCAAATTTGATTGATGAATTTGCAAATTACAAAGGCTTAGATAGTATAAAAGTTGTACTTTATTAAAATTACTTTTTCCTACTAAAATGCTTATCTAGAAATATTTTAAGTGATTCTGGATAAGCTCTATTATTTGGTATATTATTTACTATCATCGCAATAATCAATAAAATAAAAGCTCCTGAAGTAACAGGAATCAAAACATAAAAAAATCCTAATTCATGTATTTGTTCACTTCCAATTACTGCAATTAATGCTGTTGCACCACCTGGTGGATGTAAAGTAAGAGTTAATTGCATAACTAAAATTGAAGTTGACACAGCAAAAGCAGTTGCAAAAAACATATTTTGGGAAAATAATTTAAAAGATATAACTCCAATAATAGCTGAAATAATATGTCCACCAATTAAATTTTTAGGCTGAGCAAGAGGTGAATTAACTGCTCCATAAATTAAAACAGCACTTGCACCAAATGAACCTAAAACTAAAGTCAAATCTGTATCATCTAAAAAATTTTTATGAAAATATGAAATTGCAAAAATTCCTAGAAATGAACCAATCCATGACCAAAACATATTTGATTTATCTAAATTTTCGGAATTTATTTTTTTAAATTGTTTAAAAAATCTTTTCATTTTATAACTTTTTTTTAAATTGAAAAGTTATATTAATGAAAAAATTACTCTATTTTAATGATTTAAATCAATTTATGAGAAGAATAGTTTAATAGAAATTGCAAAACTGATAATAACAATAATTGGTCGAATAATCTTTTGTCCATTTTTAAGAACTAATCTTGCACCTATTAAAGCACCACATATTTGTCCAACTCCCATACATAATCCAATACTCCAATAGATTTTGCCAAAAAACATAAAAAAACACAAAGAAGATATATTACTAACAAAATTTAATACCTTTGCATGTGCTGTTGCTTTTGTTAAATTAAATCCTAATAAAGCGATGAATCCTATTGCAAAAAATGAACCAGTTGCTGGACCAAAAAAGCCATCATAAAAACCTACACCAAAAGCTAATGTAAAACTAAAAACTATAATTGAGATTCGTTTTTCTTTATCAATTGCTCCAACACTAGGAGAAAATAAAAAATAAAATCCAATTATTATAAGTAAAATTGGAATAACTTGTTTTAAAATAGAAGCATCAATTTGTAAAAGAGTAAATACACCTAAAATAGCTCCTAAAAAAGTAAATATAAGCATCAATTTTATCTCTTTGATATTAACCATTTTTTTTCTTATAAAATACATTGCTGCTGTAAATGAACCAAAAGTTGCTTGAAGTTTATTTGTTGCAAGTGCAGCAGCAGGTGATATTCCAACATATAAAAGTGTAGGTATAGTTAATAATCCACCGCCACCAGCAATAGTATCTATTAGTCCTGCTATAAAAGCTACAAAAAAAAGAAGCAAAAATATCTCAACTGTAAATTCCATTATTATTTATACCTTTTAGTTTAATAAATCTTTCCAAACTTATCAATGTGTGTTAAATAAACTCTCAAATCAAACTCCATTTGATGATAGTTTGGCATCATATAACAGCACATATCATAAAAACTTTTATTGTGTTCTTTTTCTTTAAAGTGAGATAATTCGTGAACAACAATCATTTTTAAAAACTCTTCTGGCATATTTTTAAAAATAGTTGCAACTCTTATTTCATTTTTTGATTTTAATTTTCCGCCTTGAACTCTTGAAACAAAAGTGTGCATCCCAAGTGCATTGTTTATAACATTTATTTTCCCATCATATAATACTTTTGAGATTTGATATTTTTTAAAATATTCATTTTTAAAATCCATTACATAATCATATAAGGCTTTATCACTTGTATAAGAATGAGAACTTGGATATTTTGATTTTATATAAGAAGTTAGTTGATTTTTTTCACACAAACTTTGAACTTGCTCTTGCAGATGCTTTGGATAATGGCTTAAATATTTCATAAAGGATTATAACTAATTGTGATATAATCGAGGCTTATTTTTTAAAAAGAGGTGATTATGAGCGTAGAACAAGAACTAATAAATAGAAGTGAGTCTTCATGTGAACTTTGTAAATCTCCTAATGATTTAAGTGTATATGAAATCTCACCAAGCGATGGAAGTGCTGATCAATGTGTACTTTTGTGCGCTAAATGCAAAGAGCAATTTGAAGATGATTCAAAAATAGATGCTAATCATTGGTTTTGTTTAAATGATTCAATGTGGAGCGAAATTCCAGCAGTAAAAGTAGCAACATATAGAATGTTAAAAAAACTTGGAAATCAAGATTCACTTGATATGATGTATTTAGAAGATGAAGAAAAAGCTTGGGCAGATGCTGGTATTTCAGCTATTGATGATTCAATAGTTCATAAAGACTCAAACGGAGTTATTTTACAAGCTGGTGATACAGTTACAATCATCAAAGATTTAGAAGTAAAAGGTGCTGGATTTACTGCAAAAAGAGGAACTGCAGTTAGAAATATCTCGCTAACTTCAAATCCTGAACAAATAGAAGGAAGAGTAAACGGAGTAAAAATTGTACTTCTTACTTGCTTTTTAAAGAAGAGTTAAATCTCTTCTTTGATTTTAAAATTTTTTATTTCATCAAAACCTATCATTGCATTCATTAAAGCAACTTTTGAAGCATTTTTTAACATATCCAAAGTTATATCTTTTTCAAACAATTTTTTTTCTTCAAGCAATCTTGCTCTTGTAGTTCCGCCCAATAAACAATTTTTTGAAGTAATCCAAGAATTTTCATAAAATATAGCAATATTTGCAATTGTTGTATCTGTAACTATTCCATCTTTTATGATAATTACCTCATCACAATCATCTCTTTTTTCATATAACTCATCTAGTTTTGCTCTATTTAAATACTTTTTTGAATATTCTATTTCATTATCAAAAATGATTTTAAAGCTTTTTATCTCTCTTTTTTTATAAGGAAAATATAAAACATCAACAACTCCATTTTCATCATAAATGAGTTTACATCTTAATAATTCTTCTGAAATTGGATTAATATACTCTTGTAGATTTATATTTAAACCTATTGTGTTTGCAACTCTTTTTTGATGGTAATCTAAATTAAAAACTTCAAAATCTTCACATTTGATTGTTTCAAAATATTTTATACTTTCCAAATTATTTTCCTAAATCTTATTTTTCTAAATTTAACTTATATCCTATTCCTGAATAATTTTTTAAAATAGTTTTATAAGTCTTTTTTCTAAAATCTCTAATCAATGACTTCAATGCAGCAAGTGTTACTTCGCCATTCCAAATATGATATTCTAACTCTTCGTAAGTAATTACTCTATTTGGATTTTGAATAAAAAGATTCATCAAAATAGTCTCTTTTTTATTCAAAATTATAATTTCACCCTCATTTATTATACTTTGTGTTTGGAAGTTAAAAAAAACATTATCTTTTAGTTTTACATTACTATAAATTCTACTTTCAATAACATCCAAACACTTTAGTAAAGAAGAGTATAAAACCTCTTCTTTGTAAGGAGTAATAATATATTTTGTAATATATAACTCAATTAATTCCAAACTATATAAATTCGTTTCATTATTTGTCAAAATAATAACTGCTGTTTTCATATCAATTTTTCTAATTTCTTGTAAATAATCTACCATCTTTCTATCTTTAAAAGTGTCTTCAATTATTATAATACAAGGTGAATACTTTTTATAACTATTTTGTGCTTCTTTAAAATTGGCAGCTAAAAAGACTTTTTTGAACTCTTTATTTAATAGTGTCACTATTTCTTCATCTGCTTTTTTATCATAAACATAAAGAACAAGTAAATTACTTAATTTCAATATTTTAAAATCCTTTTAAAATTTCTGTCGTTGTTTTGATTTTTGCATAAGCAAACTCTAATGCTGCCATAAAAGATGCGTGAACATATTTTGATGGAACTACTATATCACCAAATTGTAAATCTCTTGTCGCAGTTGCATCAGATATAACTGTACATTCATATCCAAAATCTTTTGCTGCTCTTGTTGTTGCATCTATACACATATGAGACATTGCTCCTACAATAATAAGTGATTTTATATTTATTTCATCTAAAATTTCTTTTAAATTTGTATCTTTAAATGAATTTGGGAAATTCTTTGTTACGACAATTTCATCCTCTTTTGGTTCTACACTTTTATGAATATTTACACCTTGTGTTCCTATTTCAAAAAAAGAAGCACCTTTTGCAGATTCATGCTTTATGTGAATAATCTTTCCTTCATTTTTTCTAAAAAACTCTAATATTTTTGAAGCATTAGAAGAAGCCTTTTCTGTTCCTTCTAATTCAAATTTTGCACCTTCAAATGTACTAAAATAGTCATTTTGAAAATCTACTAATAATAAAGCTGTTTGTTTCATAATTTATCCTTTTTTTATTTTTAAAATTCTAATAATAAAAAAAAGGAAAAAAGTAGGATAAATTAAAATGGTAAATAAATTTTATCAAGAAGTTCTTCATATTCTAAAAAAGCATCACTGTCACAAGTTATTCCTCCGCCACTTTTATAAAATAATTCACCATTTTTTTCTTCAATAAATCTTATTAAAACATAACTATCAAAACTATTTCCATCAAATATTCCAAAAATTCCAGTATAAAACTCTCTTTCATACTTCTCTACATTTTTCAAAATTTCAACTGTTTTTTTCTTTGGTGTTCCTGTTATACTTCCTGCTGGAAGAAGCGAAATAATAGTTGTGCCTAAAGTTTCAAGCCAATTTGATTGTAAAGTTGCAGAGATTTTTGAACTTACTTGTAAAAGTTCTTTATTTCCTGCATTTATAATATCCACATATCTAAAATCTTCAACTTTTACATTTGAACCAATTATTCCTAAATCATTTCTAAGTAAATCAACAACCATTGTATGTTCTGCTAACTCTTTTTGATTTTCCAAAATCTTTATTTTTGCATCTTTTATATTTGCATCAATAGTTCCTTTCATAGGATAAGTAAAAATTTTACTATTTTTTATCTCTACAAATTTTTCAGGACTAAAACATACAAAATTATCATCTTTGGTATGAACTTTTAGTTTAAACATACTTTTTGTATTTTTGTAAATCTCTTCTAAATTAAGTGCTGTTTTAATTTTCGTTTTTGCTGTAAGATTTAAAAGATAACTATTGCCTTCTTTTATCTCTTCTTGTAAAACATCAAACTTTTTTTTATACTCTTCAAAAGTTATAGGAAATTTTTCTAAATCTACTCTTTTATTACTTTTTGTCTCTTTTTGATTTATTTCATATTTGATTTGATTTGAAAGGTTTGAGAGTTTTTCTATATAGAATTTTTTAAAATCATAAGAGATTAAAAATAAAAATGGCTCTTTTTCAAAGCCAAATTTATTAATCTGCTCTTCTATTATCTTTTTATTCAATTTTTATTATTTAAAATTAACTTTTTAAGTATTGCTGCTCTTACTGCAACTCCATTTCTAACTTGCTCTAAAACTTTACATCTTGGATCTTTTAAAACTTCATCACTAATATCAATATTTCTATTAACTGGTCCTGGATGTAAAAGTAAGAAGTCTCTTCCTTCCATTAATTCAGGTGTTATACAAAAATCTTTTGCATACTCTTGTAAAGATTCAAAATAAGTTATGTTATGTCTTTCTAATTGACTTCTTAAACTCATAACAACATCCATATCATCAATTACTTCTGCTATTGTGTTAAATTGTTTAAATTCATTTCCTTCATATTTAAAACAATCAGGAGCAACTAAATTTACATCTATTCCAAATCTAGGAAGAAGTCTTCTATTACTTCCTGCAACTCTTGAGTTTCTAACATCTCCAACAATTGCTATTTTTTTACCTTCAGTTTGTCCATTAAAATGTTCATAAATTGTAAATAAATCTAAAAGAGCCTGTGTTGGATGAGAATGTCTTCCATCACCTGCATTTATAATAGGACAATCAACATAACCAATTAAACTTTCAGGTAATCCACATTCGCTATGTCGAATAACAATAGCATCTGGTCCCATCGCGTTTATATTTGCAACTGTATCATACATTGTTTCACCTTTTTTAGTTGATGAAGTTCCAACATCAAGGTTTACAATTTCAGCTCCCAATCTTTTTGCTGCAATTTCAAATGAACTTCTTGTTCTTGTTGAGTTTTCAAAAAACAAAGTTACTATAATTTTACCTTTTAAGATTTCGCAAGGTTTAAAATCTAAAAAACCTCTTGCATCTTCAAAAATATCTAAAATTTCCTCTTTTGTAAAATCTGAAGTTCTGATAAGATGTTGCATATTTTTCCTTTAATTTTAGTTTGGATATTATCAAAAAGCACTTTAAAAAAAAATTTTTTGTATAATGAATATTACTAATACTTCTAGGATTTTTTATGAAATTTCAAATTGTACTTATTTTTATTTTTTCACTATTTTTTGCTGCTTGTTCTGTAAAACCTCTTGAACCAGTAAAGTATGATAAAGTAGATAAAAAAATATCCTTTTCAAAAGATATAAAACCTATTTTAGATAGTAGATGTGTATCTTGTCACTCATGTTACAACTCACCATGTCAGTTAAAACTTGACTCTTTTGATGGACTTGATAGAGGAAGTTCAAAAGCTGATGTTTATGCAAATAGAATAAATGCTGCAAATCCAACTAGACTTTTTGTTGATGCACTAAATACTTCTAGTTGGAGAAAAAAAGGCTTTAGTTCAATGGTTGATAAATTGGAAGAATCAAATGCTTCTATTATGATGCAATATCTTTTTCAAAAAGAAGTTAATCCTTTAAATTTAGGAGCATATTCACCTGAAACTGACGAACTTACTTGTGTAAAAAATAAAGATGAATTAGAAGAATTTTTTGATGATAATCCTCATAAAGGTATGCCGTATGGTTTTCCAGCTTTACAAAAAGATGAATATAATCTTTTAATGACTTGGCTTGATAGTGGTGCTATTGATGATACAAAAAAAGGAGTTTTTACTGCTTTTGAAAATGCTCAAATTAAAAAATTTGAAGATTTTTTAAATACTCCTGATATAAAACATAAAGTAACTGCAAGATATATATATGAACACCTATTTTTAGCGCATATTTATTTTGATGAAAAAAGTGGGAATTTCTTTGAACTTATCCGTTCAAGTACACCAACAGGACAAAAACCTAAAATAATTCCTACGAGATTTCCTTATGACGAAGTAAAAGAACCATTTTATTATAGATTACAAAAAATCGAATCAACAATAGTTCATAAAACGCATATGGTTTTTAAAATTGATGATGAAAAATTAAAATTTTATAATGACATTTTTATAAAACCTCTTTGGGAGGAAGAACCATATATCCCATCATATGATATAAGCTTAGCTCCAAATGCTCTTGAAGTATTCAAACAAATTCCTGCAAGTAGTAGATATAAGTTTTTACTTGAAGATATATATTTTATAATCAATACTTTTATTAAAGGACCTGTTTGCAAAGGACAAATAGCACTCAATGTTATACAAGATCACTTTTGGGTTATGTTTTTAAACCCAAATTATGATTTAAGTGTAAAAGATAAAAACTTTTTAAAAAATAATTTTAAAGCACTTAGTATTCCAAATCAATTAGGTGAAGACCCTAGTCTTTATGAAACTTTTAAAAATTTAGGAAGAGAAGAAGATACTAAAAAATATGAAGAATATAGAGCAAAAATCTATAAAAAGTATTATCCGGATGGAATGAAACTTGAATATATAAGAAAAAGTGAAAAGAACGACTCTATTTTAACTGTATATAGGCATTTTGATTCAGCATCACTTCATTATGGAGCATTAGGAAGTATTCCAAAAACTCTTTGGGTAATTGACTTCCCACTTTTAGAGAGAATTTATTACTCTCTTGTTGCTGGATTTGATGTATTTGGAAATACTGCTCATCAGTTATTAGTACGAACTCATATGGATAGATTAAGAGTTGAAGGTGAAAGTAATTTTTTAGAATTTTTACCTCAAAAAAGTAGATTAAACTATTTTAACTCTTGGTATGAAGGTTGGTTAGCTCAATATCTTACAGTTTATACACCTTCAAATAATGAAACAAATATAAAATATTATTCAACTGATTATAAATATGAGTTTGTAAATATGGTATTGGATTATACAAATACAAAAAGAGATCATATAAATTTTTTAGAAAATTGGTACAAACCAACACCTCTTAAAAAAGTTTATAATACAAAAAAAGAGATTGAAGATACACTAAAATCTCTTGCAACTCCAAATAGTGTTGATGTTATAAAACACTTTACACAAAGAGATGCAAATAGTATTTTAATCAAAATTGAAATGAATAATGGTGAAAATTTAATATACTCAATGGTAATAAATAGATGGCATAAAAATGTTGCTTTGATGTTTGATGAAGATTCAAGGCTAGATCCTACAAAAGATGATATAGATTTTATTGAAGGATTTATTAGTTCTTATCCAAATATGTTTGTTGTTGTAAAACAAAATGATTTAGGTGATTTTTTTGATTTAATAAAAAATTATTCAAAGCACATAGAAGATAAAGAAAAAATTAAAGATTATGTAATAAATAGGGCTAATCCACAATTTTGGACAGTTTATGATTGGTTTAATGATGAATTTAAAAAATCAAATCCTTTAGAATATGGATTATTCGATTTAAATAGATATTATAAAGAAGCTATAATAGAGTAATTCTTTAACTCTTTTATAGATATAATTCATCAAAAATAATAACGTATTAGGAAAATGGTATGGAAAATTTAGAACAGATGGACAAAGAGTATGTACTTCATACTTATGCTAGAAATTATGTAAATTTCAAAAAAGGTATAAATGCAACTTTGTTTGATGATAATAACAAAGATTATATAGATTTTACTTCAGGAATTGGAGTAGTTAGTGTTGGTCATGGAAATAAGCAAGTTGCACAAAAAATTTTTGAACAAGCTTCAAATCTAACTCACACTTCAAATTTATATGCAATAGAACCTCAAGCAAAACTAGCAAAAAAAATAAGAGAATTAAGTGGTTATGATGTAAGAACATTTTTTTCAAATAGTGGTGCTGAAGCAAATGAAGGTGCAATTAAAATAGCTAGAACTTATGGCGAAACACAATTTGAAAATAAAAAATATAAAATCATAACTTTAGAAAATTCTTTTCATGGAAGAACAATAACAACAGTTAAAGCAACAGGACAAAGTTCATTTCACCAAAATAAATTTGCTCCTTATCCAGAAGGTTTTTCATTTAATGCTATTGATGATGTTTACAATGCAATTGATAATGAAACAGTTGCTGTTATGATAGAACTTGTACAAGGTGAAGGTGGAGTTTTTCCATTTCCAAAAGATAAGATTCAAGAATTAGCAAAATTTCTAAAAGATAATAATATTTTACTAATAGTTGATGAAGTTCAAACAGGAATTTTTAGAACAGGTGAGTTCTTAGCTTCTAACCTTTATGAAATTGAGCCAGATATTATAACTTTAGCAAAAGGTTTAGGTGGTGGTGTTCCAATAGGTGCAGTTTTAACAACTCATAAAGATATTTGGGGTGCTGGTGACCATGGAAGTACTTTTGGAGGAAACTATCTTGTTACATCAACAGGACTTGAAGTTTTAAATATTTTAGAAGAGTTAAAAGATAGTGGAAGATTAGATGAAACTATTATTCACTTCACAAAAAAATTAGATGAACTTTATGAAAAAAATAAAGATATTTTTATAACTCATGTTGGTTTAGGACTTATGAGAGGATTAAGAGTAAAAGATGGTGATACTTTAGCTCTTTTAATCAAAACTGCATTTGATTGTGGCGTTATGGTGCTTAAGTCTGGAAATAATACTCTAAGATTTTTACCACCTTTAACTATATCAAAAGCAGAAATTGATGAAGGATTTAAAAGACTTCAAACTGCACTTGATAAAATCAAAAAATAAAAAGAGAAATCTCTCTTTTTATTTAGATTTTTTCTCTTCTTTCTCTTTTTTTCTATTTGCTTCAAAGTTAAAGTAATATTCTATTTCACTTGGAGTTAAAATTTTAATAGTATTTGTACTTCTTGGCATTCCAACTGGATAACCAACAGTAGCTACATAAATACCTTTTCTATTTAAAATACCTTTTTGATCAAGGTTTTTTAACATTTTTTGAAACATTTTAGATGCTTGAGCTTCTTTTATTACTGCAACTGGTTCTATTCCCCAAATAGCAGTTAAAGAGTTAAGCACTTTTTTCTTATGAGTAAATGTATAAATAGGTGTTTTTGGTCTATATCTTGACATTTTAACAGCCGATTTTCCTGAACTTGTAAGTGCTAAAATTCCATCAGCTCCTAAGTCATCTGCAAGTTTTGTAACTGTTGCTTGAATAACATCAAATTCATCTAAATATGACATTTTATATTGTTTGTCATAATCATAAATACCTTCAGTTTTTGCAATAATATTATGCATTGTATCAACAACATTTACTGGATCTTCTCCAACAGCACTCTCTTCACTTAACATTACTACATCAGTTCCATCTAAAACAGCATTAGCAACGTCAGAAATTTCTGCTCTTGTAGCTCTTTCATTTTGAGTCATTGATAAAAGCATTTGAGTCGCTGTGATAACTGGAATTCCTTTTAAGTTTGCTTTTTTAATAAGCATTTTTTGAATAGTTGGAACATCATAATATGGAACTTCAATTCCTAAATCTCCTCTTGCAACCATCAATCCATCACTTGCTTCTATAATTTCATCGATATTTGCAACTGCATCAAATTTTTCAATTTTTGCAATTAATTTTCCTCTATATCCATTTAAAAGGCTTCTAGCTCTTCTCATATCTCTTGCATTTTGAACAAATGAAATCGCAAAATAATCTACTTCATTTTCAATTCCCCAAGCTATATCTTTTTCATCTTTTTTTGTAATTACATCAATGTCAATTACAGTATTCGGGAAATTTACACCTTTTTTAGATGATAATGTTCCATTATTTTCAATTCTAGCTTGTACTTCATCTCCAACTTTTATAACTTTTGCTCTAATTGTTCCATCATACAAATATATATATTCATCAACTTTTATTTTCCCTAAAATATCTGGATAGTTTATAGATACAATATATTCTTTATCTGCTTTTTTATAACCAACTATCTCATCTTTTACAAAAGTTAAAATATCTCCTCTTGTTAAAGAAAATGGCTCTTTTAAATCACCAATTCTTACTTTTGGTCCTGAAATATCTTGTAAAATACCAACTGTTTTTCCAGTGTTTTTCATAGCTGTTTTAATATTATTTAAAGTTTCTAAGTGATATTCGTGACTTCCATGAGAAAAGTTCAATCTAAACATATTTGCACCAGCTTTTATTAAACCTTCAATCATCTCTATAGTGTGACTTGCTGGGCCTAAAGTTGCTAAAATTTTTGTTCTTTTTTTCATTAATGCTCCTTTGAAAAAATATACTAAATTATATCTAAACTATATTACTTTCAGATTACAAAATTCATTTACGATTTTTACACAATTACTATGCTAATATTTCACAAAATAAAAAAAGGTTTACTATGAAATATATAAATTTTAAATTCTTATTATCATCTACAATAATTGCTAGTTTATTAGTTGGTTGTGCACAAAAAACTGGTTATCAAACTTATGACAATAATCAAAATGCCATTATTGGAACAACTCTTGGAGCAATTGCTGGTATTGTTTTAGGAAATAATATTGGTGGTGGAAATAAAGGAAGAAATAAAGTTATAGGTGCAGTTGCAGGTGCAGCAATTGGAGGAGCGATTGGTTATAGTATGGATAAACAAGCACAAGAAGTTGCTCAAAGCTTAAATACAAATGTAAATAATAATCCTCAAGCTGTACTTGACCCAAACCAAGATTTAATAGTTTCAAATACTGATAATTATGTAAAGATAATGTTTAGAGATAGTATGATGTTTGAAACAAATTCAGCAAATCCAACATATAGCGCTCAAACAAAAATATCAAAAATATATTCTGTTTTACAAAAATATCCAAATACTTTAGTTCAAGTTGTAGGACATACAGATAGTCGTGGAACTCATACATATAATCAAACTTTATCTGAACAAAGAGCAACAAATGTAGGAAATATTATTTATAATTCTGGTGTTTCAAATCAAATTTTCTCAAGAGGTTGTTCTTTTGATAAACCAGTTGCTTTAAATAATAGTGAATCAAATATGGCTTTAAATAGAAGAGTTGAAGTATATTTATATCCAAATCAAGAATCAGTATTTGACGTTTGTAGATAGGAAAATAAGCCAACTCTTTGTATAATCGATATATTTTAAAAAATATTAAAGGTAAAAACTTATGAAACTTATAATAAACGGTGAAAATAAAGAGTTTACAGATAATCTTACTCTAAACGATATAATAAAAAATTTACAAGTAGAAAACAAAGTAATGGCAGCTGCTGTGAATATGAATATTGTAAAAAAACAAGACTGGAATAGTTTTATTCCAAAAGAAAATGATTCAATAGAACTTCTTAACTTTGTTGGTGGTGGTTGATTTTATGAGTAAAGAAAAAGGAGATATTGCTGAAAAAAAGGCAATATCTTTTTTGGAAAAATCAAATTTTGAAATAGTTGAAAAGAACTTTTATGCAAAAAAACTTGGTGAAATAGATATCATTGCCCAAAGAAATAAAATTTATCACTTTATTGAAGTGAAATCTGCAAATGATTATGAAACTGCTATCAACAATATAACCTCACAAAAATTATCTAAAATAAAAAGAAGTGTTGATTTTTATATCCAGAAAAACAACTTAAATATTTCATACTCAATAGATGTAATTATAGTTGTAGATGATAAGATAGAACTTTTGGAAAATATTACAATGTAGCTTGACCAAAGGTGAAGGTCGCAAAAACACCTTTAGCCAAATTTCTTATACTTAATTAGTATGTATGAATTATAATAAAAATTAATAGCAATAATATAGCAATAAATTAGAAAAATTTCATTTACTTATTTTTTAGCAATTTTTTGTTACTATTTGTAATTACTTATGGAGAATTTTTTGTATTCAAAAGAATTAGAATCTATTAAAAAATCGAATCGTTTTAGAACAAGAGAGATTTTTGATGAAAACATAGTCGATCTTGCCTCAAATGATTACTTAGCGCTATCTTCCAATAAAACTCTTTTTCAAAAAACTTACGAAAATATTTTAAATCTTAACTCTTTTTCACCTAAAGCCTCAATGTTAGTAAACGGTTACAGCAAAATCCATAAAAAATTTGAAGATAAGTTATGTTCTACAAATGGTTTTGAATCTGCAATCACAGTTGGCTCTGGCTTTTTAGCGAATATTTCGATGATTGAAGCACTTGTTAGAAAAAATGATACATTATTTATTGATGAAGAATACCATGCAAGTGGTATTTTAGCTACAAAACTTCTAAAACCTGAACAAGTGGTAGTTTTTAATCATAATGATTATTTGGATTTGGAAAAAAAGATTTTAGACAATAAAAGAGTTGGAAGAACTATTATTGCAATAGAAGGTATTTACTCAATGGGTGGTGATTTAGCTCCTTTTGAAATATTTGAAATAGCAACTAAATATAAATCTCTTTTGATTGTAGATGAAGCGCATAGTTCTGGAGTAATAGGAAAAAATCTTTTAGGTATTTTTGATTATTATGATATTAAACCAAATAATTATCATATAAAAATGGGAACTTTAGGCAAAGCTTATGGTTCTTATGGTGCTTATATTTTGGCTTCTAAAGATATTATTGAATTTTTAGTAAATAGAGCAAAACCTATTATCTATTCAACTGCTCCTTCATTATTTGATACAGCTTTAGCAATAGAATCTTTAGAATATATTATTGAAAATAAAAAAATTTTAAAAAGTAAAATTGAGGAAAATCTAAATATAATTTACGAAATTTTAGGTATAAAATCACAAAGTTTAATTATTCCAATAGTTATTGGTG
The DNA here is from genome assembly GCF_900187115.1 of Aliarcobacter butzleri. Classification (NCBI taxonomy): domain Bacteria; kingdom Pseudomonadati; phylum Campylobacterota; class Epsilonproteobacteria; order Campylobacterales; family Arcobacteraceae; genus Aliarcobacter; species Aliarcobacter butzleri. The sequence goes on along the minus strand of NZ_LT906455.1, from coordinate 248,605 downwards.
ATAATAAAAAAGTGATTGAAATCCAAAAAGTTTTAAAAGAAAAAGGATTTTTAGTAGGTGCAATTAGGCAACCAACAGTAAAAAGCGCAATTATAAGGTTAATTGCAAAAATTGATATAGAAAGAAATGATTTGATAGAAGTTTGTAACTTAATTAAAGGATTTAGAAATGTTAATAAATGATTTGATAAAAGGTAATAAAAAATTTAGAGAAGCAAGCTTTTCTAAATATGAAACAGATTTAAAGCAATTAGTAAAAACAGGTCAAAAGCCTGAAGTTTTATTTATAGGATGTAGTGATAGCAGAGTAACACCTGATTTGATGCTTGATACAAAACCTGGAGATATGTTTATTTTAAGAAATGTAGGGAACTTTGTTCCACCATACAATCCAGACAATGATTATCACGGAAGTTCAGCTGCAATTGAATATGCTGTAAATGTTTTAAATGTAAAACATATTATTGTTTGTGGACATTCACACTGTGGAGCTTGTAAAAGTTTATATCAAGATTTAACTGATACTCCTGATTTAGTAAATGTAAAAAAATGGTTAGAATTAGGTAAAAAAGCAAAAGAATACACTCTTTTAGCTATTCAAGATAAAAGCGATGAAGAAAATTTATATAGAACAACTGAAAAAATTTCTATCGTTTATCAAATGGAAAACCTTTTAACATTTCCATATATTGAAGAAAGAATAAAAAATGGTGAACTACAAATTCACGGTTGGTACTATAAAATAGAAGATGGTTCTATTGAATATTATGATGGAGAAGAGTGTAGCTTTAAGCCACTAAGTGAATAGAATTATGAGTTATGAAGTAAGAAAACTACCTAAAAAAACTGTTATTATTATCAGCCTTATTGTTTCAATTGCAATTGTTATATTTTTAGTTCAAAAGACTTTAAAAGAACAAAGGTTTGCAGAAATTTTAGCAACATTAGGACATACAAATATAACAGAATTAAAAATTATAAATAAGCTAAATGTTGAAGATGTTCAAACTAAACTAAAAAGTAATGTTTTCAAAGTTAAATTTTTTGATAAAGATTTAAATCAAACTTGTATTGGTTTTCTCCATAAAGAAAAAGATGACTTATATAGTAAAGATTTTGATTGTAAGTAGGGAATATGAATATTATAGAGAAATTAGAAAATAACGAAAGATTACAATACGAAGATGCTATAAAACTATATGATTTAGACCTTTTTACATTAGCAACTTATGCAAATAAAATTAGAACTGAAAAACATGGGAAAAAGACTTATTTTAATATAAATAGACATATAAATCCAACAAATATCTGTAAAGATGTTTGTCAATTTTGTGCATATAGTGCAAGTAGAAAAAATCCACATCAATATACAATGAGCCATGAAGAGATACTTGAAATAGTAAAAAACTCTTCAAAAAACAATATCAAAGAAGTACATATAGTTTCAGCACATAATCCACATACAGGTTTAAAATGGTATATGGATGTTTTTAAATTGATAAAAGAAAACTATCCAAATATTCATGTAAAAGCTTTAACAGCTGCTGAAATTCATTTTTTAAGTACTGAATATAAACTGTCATATCAAGAGATAATTGATATGATGATTGAAAATGGTATTGATTCTATGCCTGGTGGTGGTGCTGAGATTTTTGATGAAAAAGTGAGAAAAAGAATTTGTGGTGGAAAAGTAACTTCAGCACAATGGTTGGAAATTCATAAACTTTGGCATCAAAAAGGAAGAAAAAGTAATGCAACTATGCTTTTTGGACATATTGAAAGTAGAGAGCATAGAATTGACCATATTTTAAGATTAAGAAATTTACAAGATGAAACAGGTGGATTTAATGCTTTCATTCCTCTTGTTTATCAAACAGAAAACAATTATTTAAAAGTAAAAGAAGCTTTAACTGGTCAAGAGATTTTAAAAACTTATTCAATAGCTAGAATTTTACTTGATAATATTCCAAATATAAAAGCTTATTGGGCAACATCAACTGTTAAACTTGCTTTAATCGCTCAAGAATTTGGAGCAAATGATGTAGATGGAACTATTGAAAAAGAAGCAATTCAAAGTGCTGCAGGTGCAAAAAGTGCAAATGGAATTGCTCAAAGTGAATTTGTGGAACTTATAAAGAACTCTGGATTTATTCCAGTTGAAAGAGATAGTATTTATAACGAATTAAAAGTTTGGTAAAATACCAAACTTTTATTTTAACTGATTAAACTCCAAATTAAACTCTACTTCTATACCATTATCTGTTCTTTTAAAGCTAATTGGATATTTCAAATTTATTGAATATAACTCTTCATTTAACTTATTGATTAATTCAAAAAACTCATTAGGTTCAGTTATTAAAATAGCAACTTTATAACTAAAAACTTCAACTTTTTTTGCATCAATAGTCTCAATATATTTAACTATTGCTGTTTCTGGCATCAATATTTTTAATTGTTCAGTTACACTTTCAATATTGAATTGTTCATCAGTTAAATAATCTTTTGTAGAGTTATCATACTCTGTATTTATCTCTATTTCATTTTTTGACACAACAACTGCATCAAAATTTGTTTTAGCATTAGGAGTTATAATCTTTGATTCATTATTTACATATAAAGAGTTCAAAGCTAGATTTAATAGATTTAAATTTTCTTCTTGAATAGAAAAGACTTTTAATTCTAAATTATTTTCATCAATATTCACTTCTTTTACAGCAACATTGTTTGGCACTGAATCAAAAATAGCTTTTACTCTTTTTTTTATTTTATCGTTTAAAATAACATGATTAGGTAAACTTTCTAAAACTTTTTGATGTCCAATTTTTATATTGAATTTTTCTAAAATTGGATTAAAATCAATAGTTGAATATATTTTATAGAATCCTAAAGATAAAAGTGTTAATAATATAATTAGAAATATATATCTTGGATCTTTTCTTTTTTTCTTTTTTCTATGTTTTATAAAACTATTTTTCGAATCTTTTTGTTTTGCTAATTTAAAAATTTCTTCATCAACATTTACTGAATAATCATCAACTTTTAGTAATAATTCTTGGCTTAACTGTGATAATTGTTCTTTTGTTAAAATCTTTAAAACATGTAAAATAGAAACTTTTTGAACAAAAACTTCATCTTTTCGTTTGCTATACAAATCATCTAATATTTTTTGTATTGTTTGAGTTAACTCTAAAAAGTAAAGTTCATCAAAAAGTTTTTGACCTTCTAAATCATCTTCATAAAAGTGTGTTCTTTTAACAGAATCAAAAGTTAATAAATCAATAGTTTCATTATAAACAATATTTCCAAGCTTATCCACGATTAAAACAAAAGCTTTATTATTGTAAATAAAAAATAGTAATTCATTTTTTGATTTATTTCTTTCTATATGTTGATTCATAATATGAAAAGCAGAATATATATAATCTATTCCTGTTTTTCCAAAATAATTTTGTGTTTCAAATAATGTTGTTTTTAAAACTACAATATCATAATCTTTATTGAACTCTACAATTTCACAATCTTTTATTTTAGAAGATAAACTTTTAGGAATAAGTTTTGTAGTATCACTTAATAAAAGAGTTGAAATATAAGAAAAATCATCCTCTTTTTGTAACGTATTTATTTTCTGAACAATATTTTGAGGCAAGATGTCATTATCAACTAAAAAAGTTGAATTGTCAGATTTTATCACCTCATCATTTCTTAATTTTTTATATTCAAGTTTTAATTGATTATTGTATTTAATAACATTAATATATAAAGACTCTTTTGTAAACATTTTATCTCACTTATGCTATTGAGTGTATTAACATTTTTTCTTTTATAAACACTTTTGCTTCTTCAAATTCCATATCTTTTATATCGTATGGTTCACTAATATAAAAATCTATTCTTCCAAAAGGTTTTGGTAAAATAAACTTATCCCAAGAGTTGAACTGCCAATATTTTGTAGGAATTGTATTAAAACAAACTATATTTTTTTCACTCTTTTGTGCAATAGCAACTATTCCATCTGCTATACTATATCTAGGACCTCTTGGACCATCTGGAGTTATAGCTATATCATTTCCGTCTTTTAGCTCTTTTATTGCACTTATCATTACTTTCGCAGCACCTTTTGAAGTTGAACCACGAACTGCTCCAATTTTAAAATTAGATACCAATTTTGTAATAATCTCACCATCTTTATTATGGCTAATCATTGCTTTTACAATTCCATTTTTTCTGAAAGCAAAATAATTATATGGTTGTGACATCAAATCTCCATGCCACATACAAATAATCATTGCTTCTTTATTATCATTTTTTGGATGATGATAAACTTTTTTATTTGTCGCATAAATTAATCTTACTAAGTAGTAAAGTAAATGTGGCAAAATATTTAATTTAAAATATCTAAACATTTCTAATTTACCACTTCACCTTTTAACGAAGTTCTTGTTACATCAGTAATTTTCACATTTACAAATTTTCCAAGCAATTCATCACTTCCTTTGGCAAAAACTTGTAGATAATTATCTGTATATCCACATACTTCACCATTTGGTTTAAGACTTTCAACTAAAATATTTAAAGTTTCTCCAATTAATTTAGGCATTGACTCTTCTAAATATCTTTTATGTAATTCTATTAAATCAATCAATCTTTGACTACCAATCTCATCAGGAAGCTCTTTATCTTTTAAATTTAAAGCTTCAGTTCCAGGTCTTGGAGAATATTTAAAATTAAAGATTTGATCAAATTTTACTTGTTCTACTACATCTAAAGTATCAAGAAAATCTTCTTGTGTTTCACCAGGGAATGCTACGATAATATCAGTTGTAATTCTAAGATTTGGAACAAGCTCTCTCATCTTGCTAGCTCTATTTAAAAACCACTCTTTTGAATACCCTCTTTTCATAGCTTTTAAAACAGAAGTTGAACCACTTTGTAAAGGCATATGAATACATTTTGAGATTTTAGGATTTTTAGCAAACTCTTCAATAAACTCATCATCCATATGTAAAGGGTGAGGAGAAGTAAATCTAATTCTTTCTAAACCATCAATTTTTGAAACATCTTGTAAAAGTTTAGTAAAAGTATATTTTTCTCTTTTATCACTAAATTTTCTACCATAAGAGTTTACATTTTGCCCTAAAAGCATAACTTCAACTGCACCTTGTTCAACAGATTTACGAACTTGTTCAACTATCATTTCAGGTGGGATAGAAATCTCTTCTCCCCTTGTGCTTGGAACAATACAATAAGTACATTTTTTGTCACAACCAACAGAGATATTTACACTTGCTCTATATTTATTTGTTTTAGCAGTTGAAAATTCATAAGTTGATTCATCATTGTCAATAGATACTTCAACTGCACCTTTTACATCAACAACATCTTTTATTTTTGAAATATTTCTAGCTCCAACTACAAAATCAACATAAGGAGCTCTTTTTATAATATCTTGTCCTAAGTGTGAAGCTGTACAGCCACAAACACCAATTTTTGCGCCTTCTTTTTTCTTTTTATTAAATTGACCAATTTCAGAAAATAGTTTTTGAACAGGTCTTTCTCGAACAGAACAAGTATTTATAATGATTAAATCAGCATCTTCAATATTTTGTGTAGTAACATAACCTTTATGTTTTTCTAATTCTGCTTGAATATGCTGACTATCGGTGTCATTCATTTGACACCCTAAAGTTTGTATAAATAGTTTTTTATTTGAACTCATAATTTTATTAACACTAAAATATTAAAGCGCATGAACTTCATACATATATTCATCATCAGCTAAACCATATCTTACTTCTCTAAAATATACGTTTAATCCATTTTTCTCTAAAGCACTTACTAAAGCCATCATATCTTTATGAGAGTTGTCTTTATCAAAATAAAAGATTTTTTGACCATCTTTTTCTAAATCCTCTTTGATTTTATCTAATTGCACTTTTTTTGGTTTTTCATTTAACTCATTTCTTGCAAGTAATAATTCCATTTATGAACCTTTTTTCTTTATATTATTAATCCTCCATTTTACCCCAAAATTACTTTAATTTCTATAAAAGGCTATTTTAGATATACTATTACCCTATTACTACATTGAAAATCAAACTAATCATTTCAATGTCACAAAAAGAGGTTATTAATAATGGATAAAATAATAGATATTTTAGATTCGATTGCTTATGAAAAAGGTCTAAAAATTGATGATGTTGAAAACTCACTAAAAGAAGCTTTAATAAAAACTGCTCAAAGAATGGTAGATACAACTTTAATTTTTGATGCAAATATTGACAGAGCAAATAAGAAACTTGAACTATTCCAAAAAATTGAAGTTGTTTCAAAAGATGATGATAGATTAAAAGAAGGGTCACTTACAAAAGAAGGAACACCAATAAATCCAGAAAATTATATCTCTTTAGAAGAAGCAAAAGAGATTAACTCTGATTTAGATATTGGTGATTTTATGAGTTATGAATTAGAATTCGAAAATATGGGAAGAAATGCTGCAACAATTCTTCTAAGCAATTTTGAATTTAGACTTCAAAGATTTGTAGAAGAAAATATTGTTGGTAAATATAAAGAAAAAGTAGGAAAAACTGTTTCAGGAACAGTTACTAGAATTGATAAATCTGATAATACTTATATCGAAATTGGCGAAATAAAAGGTATTTTGCAAAGAAAAAGTAGAATAAAAGGTGAATTCTTTAAAGTTGGAGATGTTGTAAAAGCTGTTGTAAAAAGTGTAAACATCGATAAAACAAATGGTTTATTAGTTGAAATTTCAAGAACAAGTCCTAAATTTTTAGAAAATCTTTTAGTTTTAGAAGTTCCTGAACTTAAAGATAAAAAAATTGCTATTGAAGCAAGTGCAAGGATTCCTGGAACTAGGTCTAAAATTGCACTTTCAACAATTGATGCACAAATCGATCCAATTGGTGCAGTTGTTGGAGTAAAAGGAGTTAGAATCGGTTCTGTTTCAAAACAATTAAATGGGGAAAATATTGATTGTGTTGAATACTCTGAAATTCCTGAAATATTTATTTCAAGAGCTTTATCTCCAGCTATTGTTCATAGTGTAAAAATTGAAAAAAATCCAGAAAATGGAGAAAAAGGAAAAGCCGTAGTTACAATTCCAAGTGATCAAAAGTCAAAAGCAATTGGAAAAGCTGGTTTAAATATCAGATTAGCTTCAATGTTAACAAAATATGATATTGAATTAATTGAAATTGGTTCAAAAACTCCTACGTTAAATAATGAAACTAATGTTCAAGTAGATGAAAAAACAACTGATACTGCATCACTAGAAGCTTTATTTAAGTAAAATAATGAATACTTTACATATCTTTGATTCAGTAAAAAAAGAGAAAGTAGAATTTAAACCTATTCAAGAAGGAAAGGTTAAAATCTACGTTTGTGGACCAACTGTTTATGATGATTCTCATTTAGGTCATGCAAGAAGTGCGATTGCCTTTGATTTACTTCATAGAGTTTTAAAAGTAAATGATTATGAAGTAACTATGACAAAAAATTTTACAGATATTGACGATAAAATCATCAAAAAAATGTATGAAACGAACAAAACATTAGAAAATATAACAAATCAATACATAAATGCTTATAAAGCTGATATGAAAGCTTTAAATATATTAGATAATACAATCGAACCAAAAGCTACTGAAAATCTTGAAGTTATGAAAGAGATGATTTCAAACCTTATTTCAAAAGATGTAGCATATAAAACAAGTGATAGTGTATATTTTGATACTTCAAAAGATAACTTATATGGAACTTTATCACATAAATCAAATGACGAAAATTCTCAAGCAAGAGTTGAAGAAAATCAAGAAAAAAGAAATTCTGCTGATTTTGCTTTATGGAAATTTGAAAAAGCAAATGATGTAAGTTTTGATGCTCCTTTTGGAAAAGGTCGTCCTGGTTGGCACATTGAGTGTTCTGCTATGATTGAAAAACATCTTGCATACAAAGATTCACCTTATCAAATAGATATTCATGCTGGAGGAGCAGATTTACTTTTTCCACACCATGAAAATGAAGCTGCACAAACAAGATGTTCAAGTGGACAAAACTTAGCAAAATATTGGATGCATAATGGTTTTGTAAATATAAATGGTGAAAAAATGAGTAAATCTTTAGGTAACTCTTTTTTCTTAAAAGATGTTTTAAAATCATATAGTGGTGAAGTAATTAGATTTTATCTAATGAGTACTCATTATAGAGCAGATTTGAGTTTTAATGAAGAAGATTTAATTGCTTCTAAAAAAAGACTTGATAAGATTTATAGGCTTAAAAAAAGGGTTTACGGAATTGAAGATTCAAGTGTAAATAAAAAATTTAAAGAAGATATTTTAAATGCTTTAAATGATGACATAAACACTTCAATTGCCCTTTCAGTAATCGATGAAATGATAAATAGTGCAAATGATAAACTAGATTCAAATCCAAAAGATAAAAATCTAAAAAAAGAATTAATTTCAAATATTAATTTTATTGAAGAAGTTTTAGGAATTGGTGGAAACGATGCTTATGCTTATTTTCAATTTGGAATTAATGAATCAACAAAAGAAAAAATAGAAAGTTTAATTTTAAAAAGAAATGAAGCCAAAAAAACCAAAGATTTTCAAACAGCTGACAAATTAAGAGATGAACTTTCATCTATGGATATTTCTCTTATGGATACAGTAAATGGAACTGTTTGGGAAAAACTATAAGTTTTTTTCAAACTCTTTCAAAAGTTTTGGCAACATTTCACCTATCTCTTTAAAATCATATTTAAAACTTTTTACTACTACTTCATATAAATCATGATTTTTATATTTCTCGTGCCATTTTTCTTCTTTGCCTTCATATAAATTATAATACTCAAAACGCATTTTTAAAGCAGTTTTTAAATTATTATTTAACATTTATAAACCTTTTGTACAATAAAAAAAGGGAAGAAGTTAAACTTCTTCCCTTTACTTTACTAAAAATAAATCTTAGTAAAATGATCTTGCGTATGCAGAATCTGTGATATTTTTTGTATCAACAATATATGGAACTAAAGCCATGTGTCTAGCTCTTTTGATTGCTTTTTCTACCATTTCTTGAGCATTTTTAGAGTTACCTGTAAGTCTTCTAGGCATAATTTTACCTCTTTCACTCATAGATAATTTTAATAACTCAGTGTTTTTATAATCAATGAAATCAACTTTCATTTCAGTATATTTACAATATTTTTTTCCGTATTTTCTTCTTTCAGCCATTTGATTTTCCTTTCCTAAAACGGTATTTCGTCTTCGTCTATATCAATTTCAGGTATTCTTTGCTCAACTTTTTGTTTTTGTTGATTCATACCACCATAACTGTTGTCAAAAGAAGTTGGCTCGTCATATTGATTTGTTGGTTGATTATAACTTCCTTGTTGAGGACTATAACCTTGGGCATCTCCAGCAAATTCAGAACTACCTTTTGAATCTAACATCTTCATAGCATCAACTCTTAAAGAGTGTCTACTTCTTGTAGATCCATCTTGTGCAGTCCATTGTTCAAAAACAAGTCTTCCTTCTAATAATACTTTAGAACCTTTTTTTAAGTATTGATTAGCAACTTCAGCAGATCTTCCAAAAATATTGAAATCTAAAAAACATACCTCATCTTTTTGTTCACCAGTTGTTGACTTATATTTATAAGACGTAGCAATTGCAGATTTTGCAATAGCTGAACCTGAAGGTAAATATCTTAACTCAATATCTCTTGTTAAATTTCCAACCATAATTACTTTATTATACATTTAAGGCTCCTATATATTATTTACTTAGTAGCTTTTTTAGCAGCCTCATCGCTCATTTTTGTCCAAGAAGCGATCTCTTTTTTTGTATCATATTTAATAAAAATAAATCTAATAAGATTTTCATTATTTCTATAATTTCTTTCGATTTCAGCAATTCCTGATGGGTTACCTTTAAAATAGATTACGTAGTAGTAACCTCTTTTACATTTTTCGATTTCATAAGCTAATTCTCTGATTCCAACATTGTCAGTTGATGAGATTTCTCCACCATTTTTTTCGATAAGAGCTTTTATTCCATCGATTTGCGCTACAGTTTCTTCTTCAGTTAATGTAGGTTTTAAGATAAACATTGTTTCGTAATGTTTGATTTTTGACATTAATTCTCCTTATAGATTGTGCCGATTTTCTTTACATTTCCTATTTTAATTATCAGCAAGGATTCTTTTTTTGTAAAGTTTTGGATTTTATCTAAATAAAGCTGTAAATTTTCTTAGAGTTGCTTGTAAATATAAATTCTGATTTTCGACTTTTGAAGTTTTAAAATCTAGTTCAATATCCAATAAATACTCTAACATATTTTGAAAAACTTCTGGTTTTATATTGATTGCGAGTTTTGATTTTTTTTCCCAAATATTTTTGGGTGGAATATATCCTAAAATTTCTTTTGGATTTGGTTGCCCTAAAGTTCTAGCATAAGAGCTAATCATAAACAATTGTTGAATAAAAGAAGTTACTTGAGTTAATAAAAACACTTCATTCATTCCTTCTTCCAAAATTGATGATAAATCACTGCTTATATCTTTTCCAGCTAATAAATCATATAAGAAATCTTCAAAATTTACACTTCCTATTCCAAAACAGTGAGTATCAACAATATTTATAGTAATAAGTTCATCTAAAATTGCTAATTTTTTTAAATCATTTACGCATAATGCTAAATCATTTTTATGCATAAAGTATAAATGGTTTAAAGCACTAACTTCATATTGAATTTGAAGCATTTTTGCTTCATATTCCAAAAATTTTGTTGCTTCTAAATCAGTTGGTTGAAAAAATCGAACGCATGCACTATTAGTTTTTAATGAAAAGCTAGTTTCCATAGTTTTAAAATCACTATCACCCATACAAGCAATAACCAAAGTGCTATCGGGATTTGCATTGCAAGCTTCTATTAAAACATCTAACTCTCTTTTAGGAATTTTTTTATCTATTTTAATAAATAAAATATTGTTTGAAGAAAAAAGTGATGATTGTAACAATTTATCTTTTGCATATTTAAAATCATATTCCTCAAAATACAACTTTTCTATTTCATCATCTTGCCCAAACATTCTAGCAATAGATAAAGAATATTGTTCAACCAAAAAAGTAGATTGTCCATAAAACATATAAGTTTTAAATCTCTTGTTTTGTTTTAAATAGTTATCAAATTCATTTTTATACATGCCAGAATAATATCCTAAGTTTACTTTTAATATAATTTTTAATATCACTACTAAGGGGTTTTATATGTATAAAGTTGTTCTTCCAATCTTAGGTTTTGAAAATGTCGAAACTTTAGAAATTGAAAAATTAGATGATTTAATGTCTTTCTTAATTCTTGGTGAAAAAACAAAAATGTCTGTTGTAAATATTGATGGATTAAGTAAAGTATCATTTGATTTTCAAATTGACGAAGATGTTTTAGAAAAATTAAAAATAAAATCAAGAGATGATTTTAATATCTATTTTTCTGTAGTTTCTCAAAACCCTGTTGAATATTCAATTATAAACTTAGTATCTCCAATTTTTATAAATGAAAAAGAGAAATTAATAGGTCAATATGTTACTAGCGAAAAAGTTGAACCTTATTTAGCTTCAATCAACAAGTGTTCTACTATACAATAGTAGCCACTATAACTTTTGTTACTAAATCGGCAGATTTTATTTTTACTCTCATTTTAGAAAATAATTTCTGTCCTTTGTAATTTTCTAGCACAACTTTCATTCCTATTATTTTTTCATAACAAACAGCTTTTGCTTTTTCGATATCAACAACTTTTACTTTTAACTCTTCACCTATATGTTTATTTGCCCATCTTGCGTATTTTCTATCTTCAAAATCCCAAACAAGTTGATCTACTTTTCTTTCATTTAAAGATATATGTTCACAAATCTCATCTATATTTTTTGGTGTCTGTTTTGTTTTCAAAATCCTATGTAAAACTAAATCCGAATATCTTCTAATTGGAGATGTAAAATGCGAATAAGAAGAGAATCCTAAACCAAAATGCCCTAAATTTTTTGAGCTATATTTTGCTTGAGTTTGAGATTGAATAATAAGTTCATCAACTTCTGCACTTAACATAGAAGTTTTTGCACTTTTTTGAATATGAGTTATAGTTTCATGAACATCTTTTTGAAGTTTTACATTTACTCCCAAAATATTTACATCATCAACAAGTTTTGAAATTGCTTTAAATGATGGTTCTTCATGAACCCTAAAAATTGCAATATTTGATACTTTTTTACTAGCTTCAATATTTGCTAAAAGCATACACTCTTCAATTAGTTGATGAGAAGCTGTTGAAGTTTCTACTTCTATTGATTCAAGTTCACTATTTCTTAATTTTAACCTATTTTCAGTAGTTCTAAAATCATAACCTTTTTCAAGTCTTTTTTTTCTAAACTTTTTTGTAATTTCATATAAAGGAATTAAATAATCAAAAATTTCTTTATCAAGTTTTGAATATAAATCCAAATGTCCTTCAATTACTCTATCAATTCTTCCGTAAGAAAAATTTTTATGCGAATTTATAACTGCTTCAAAAAGTTCTGCTTTTTTTACACTCAATTTTTCTAAATCTAAATGAAGTTTAAAAACAAAAGAGTATCTATCTAATCCCTCTTTTAAAGAGCACATCTCTTCACTTAAAATTGGAGGAAGCATTGGTAAAACTTTACTTGGAAGATAAATTGATGTTGATTTTTTAAAAGCAAGTTTGTCTAAATCACTTCCTTCTTTTACAAAATATGAAACATCTGCAATAGCAACATATAAAATATTTTCATCTTTGTCAAAATATATCGCATCATCATGATCTTTTGCACTATTTGGGTCAATCGTACAAAATGGAAGTTCTCTTAAATCAACCCTTTGATTTTTATCATCCATTTTTGCATCTATTTCAAAATCAAGTTTTTCTAATCTATAAAGCTCTTTGTAAAGGTATAATGATATAAATTCATCTACTTTAGAATCACTTATATTACCAACATTTTTAATAACTTCAAAAGATTTGTTATCAACAACTAAAACATCATTTTCATTAAATGTTAAAGCTTTTTTATTTTCAATTCTTATATTTTCTTTTACTGTGTAAAAAGCTCTATCTTTTACATATACTAAAATTTCTGCTTTTTTACTACTAATAATTTTTATAATCTTTGCTTTTATTTTACTTTTTGGATTAAATACTCTTTTTGCAATTACTAAGTCTCCATCAAAAGCACCATTTAATTCATCTAATTCTATTTTTATATTTTTTAAAGGAGTTACTAAATCTTCTAAAATAGCAAAATTTTTTTCTATTTTTAAAGTTGCTATTTTATACTTTGAATTTAACTCAAATTCATTATTTGTATTTCTTAAAACAATCTCTTCTTTAATAAATTTTTCTATTTCAATTAATTCTTCTTTTGTATAATCTTTAAGGTTTGTTTGTATTTTTATAAATAGTTCTTTTAACAAAATTTATCCTTTTTTATAATCAGCTAATATTACAATATTCTTCCCTTTAATCTAGTAAGTTATCAAATATTTAGATAGTTTCTTGTATAATCTGCGAAATTTTTATTATTTAGAGGAAAAAATAATGGCAATAAATGTATTCTATGACAAAGATTGTAATATAGATTTAATCAAATCAAAAAAAGTTGCAATGATTGGTTTTGGTTCACAAGGACACGCACACGCTGAAAACTTAAGAGATTCTGGAGTTGAAGTTATCGTTGGATTAAGAAAAGATGGAAGTTCTTGGAAAAAAGCTGAAGCTAAAGGTTTCAAAGTTTTAACAGTAGCAGAAGCTACAAAAATTGCTGATGTTGTAATGATTTTATTACCAGATGAAAATCAAGCTGATATCTACGCAAATGAAATCAAACCAAACTTAAAAGATGGTGCATATTTAGCATTTGGTCATGGATTTAATATTCACTATAAAAGAATTATTCCTTGTTCAAAAACAAATGTTATGATGATCGCTCCAAAAGCTCCAGGACACACAGTAAGAAGTGAGTTCGTAAAAGGTGGAGGAATTCCTGATTTAATCGCAGTTCACCAAGATGCAAGCGGTGATACAAAACAAGTTGCGTTAGCATATGCAAGTGCAATTGGTGGAGGAAGAACTGGAATTATCGAAACAACTTTCAAAGATGAAACTGAAACAGATTTATTTGGAGAGCAAGCTGTACTTTGTGGTGGAGCAACTGCATTAGTTCAAGCTGGATTTGAAACTTTAGTTGAAGCTGGATATGAACCAGAAATGGCATACTTTGAGTGTTTACACGAATTAAAATTAATCGTTGACTTAATGTATGAAGGTGGAATTGCTGATATGAGATATTCTATTTCTAATACAGCTGAGTATGGAGATTATGTATCAGGACCTAGAGTTATCAATGATGAGTCAAGAGCTGCTATGAAACAAATCTTAAAAGAGATCCAAAATGGTGTATTTGCTAAAGACTTTATCTTAGAAGGTCAAGCTGGTTACCCAAGAATGAATGCTGAAAGAGCTTATACAAAAGCTTCTTTATTAGAGCAAACAGGTGTTAAATTAAGAAATATGATGCCTTGGATTGCTTCTAAAAAAATAGTAAATCAAGAAACTAACTAAAAATTTATTTAAGGAATTTTTCCTTAAATAAAACTACTTAAATGAATCTAAAAAAAATTCGACTAAGAAAAAAACTATTACAAAGATACCTAAAGAGAAAAAAACTAGCTCAAATTTTTCTTTTAATATCTCTTTTATTATTACTAATTCCTACTATTAGTTACTTTTATATAAATAATGAATCTTCTTCAAAAGAAGATACTAAATTAGAACAAAAAGCAACAAATGAAGAAGTTATGAAAGAAGTTTTAACTCAGCTTGAAATTTCAAAAAAAGACATATTAAAAGAAAATAATATTTTTTCAAAAGAGATAGATATAAATCATAAAATACTTGAAAAAGTAAAAGAGATTAAAGACAATAAAAAAGAGTATGAACAAACAACTGAAATAGGTGAAGAAAATATTCCTTTGGTTGAAGAAAAAGCAGCACCAATAAAAAAAGATACATATGTTTATAATAAAAAAGATAAACCAAAAATCGCAATAATTATAGATGATGTAGTTAGTGATTCTCAAAAAAGTAAAATCTCAAATATTGGTTATCCCATAACCATGGCTTTTTTGCCACCAACAAATACACATAAAGATTCTGCAAAAATTGCTCAAAATGTACCTTTTTATATGATACATTTTCCACTTCAAGCATCTAGTGCTTTTAAAGGGGAAGAAATTAATACTCTAAAAATAACTGATTCGTATGAAACTATTGAAAATAGAGTAAAACAACTAAGAAACTGGTATCCAAATGCAAAATATACAAATAATCATACAGGTTCAGTTTTTACTGAAAATGATGAAGCGATGGATAAACTATTTAAAGCTTTAGTTAAATACAACTTTATATTTGTTGATAGTAAAACAAGCGCAAAATCAGTTGGACAAAAGTATGCAAATAAGTACAATCTTCCTTATATCTCAAGAAATATATTTCTTGACAATGAAAAAAGTTATGAATATATAAAAGCTCAACTTATCAAAACCGTAGAATTAGCAAAAAAACATGGATATGCTGTTGCTATTGGGCATCCTTATGATATTACACTAAAAGTATTAAAAGAGTCTAAACACCTTTTAAATGATGTTGACCCTATCCTTGTGAATAAATTACCACATTTATAAAAAATAAGTTATAATAAATCTAGCTCTTATAATAGGATTATTATGATTAAAACTATTGATTTTAGAATTTCTGAGTTATTATCTATGAAAAAATATCCAAGCGAAATTTTTTATATTGGAAATTGCGAACTTCTAAAAAAAAGAAAAATATCTATAATAGGAACAAGAAAGCCAAATTCTTATACAAAAGAGTTTACACATAAACTAGCTTCTAAATTATCCTCAAATAATATTTGTATTGTAAGTGGTGCAGCAATGGGAGTTGATAGTATTGCTCATACTGGTGCAAAATCAAATAATACAATTGCAGTTGTCGCAAATGGACTTGATATAAGATATCCAAGTATAAATAAGAATTTAATTATTGATATAGAAAACAATGGTCTTATTTTGTCAACTTACAAAGAAAAAGAAATTGCAAGAAAATATACTTTTGTATTAAGAAATGAGCTTGTAGTTGCACTTGGTGAGGTCTTAATCGTAACTCAAGCTGATTTAAACTCGGGAAGTTTAACTTCTGTAGAATTTGCTTTAAATATGAATAAAAAAATATATACTTTACCTCATCGATTAAATGAAAGTTTAGGAACACAAGAATTAGTTAAAAATGGTTTAGCTGAAGTTATTTATGATATTGATGAGTTTGTTGAAAATTTTACTGGAAATAAAAATAAAAAAGAACAACTAGATGAAGTTTTAGAATATTGTAAAACATCTCCAAATATTGAAGATGCTATGCAAAAATACCCAAATGAGATTTTAGAATACGAACTTGATGGAAAAATCAAAATTGAAAATGGAAAAGTTTTTTTAAACTAATCCAATTTTTATTTTAATCTTAATTGATAAGTAATATCTCCAGCACCAACGCCTAAAAATATCCCTTCTTCATAAGTTCTTATGATTTTATCATCTTTTATAAGTTCAATCTTTCCTTTTGTTGCTACAACTCTATCTGCAAAAATTGGATTATAAGAAGCGAACTCTTTTGGAAAATCTATTTCTATTTTTTTCTCGCCTGCAACTGTCCAAAGAGGAAGAATTATAAGCTCATCACATCTTCTAAAACACTTTTTAAAACCTTCAAGATTATCGCTTGTTCTACTATATTTATGAGGTTGCCAAAGAACTATTCTTTTATTTAAATTTGTAAGATTATCATACAATTCAATTGATTTCATAGTTGCTTCTATTTCTGTTGGATGGTGAGCATAATCATCAATTACAACAAATTTTTCATTTGCTTGAACAATATCAAATCTTTTTTTAATTCCTTTGTAATTTAAAAGATTTTTTCTAATAGTTTCAATATCTAGTTCATTTAAAGCTGCTAAAATTGCTAAAGAAGCATTTGTAGCCATATGAAAACCAAATCCCCAAACTTCAAAAGTCCCTAAATCTTTTAAATCAAATTTAGTACAAGGTTGATTATCTTTTAAAGTGTAACAAAGATTTTTTATATCTTTTGAGGGATAAAGAATAGTTGCATTTTCAATTTTTAGTTTTGCAACATCTTTATCTTCACCATTTACAACTTTTACTTTTGCCAAACTTAAAAACTTTTCATAAGATTCATAAAATTTATCATAATCATAGTGATAATATTCCATATGCTCAGGCTCAGCATTTGTAACTATCGCACAATATGGATTTGAAAGTAAAAAAGAAGCATCACTTTCATCTGCTTCAAAAGCAACTAACTTATCAACATATCTAAAATTTGAACCAAAATCTTTTGAGATTGCTCCAATTAATGCAGAACTATTTAAAATAGAAGCTAGCATTGCAGTTGTAGTTGATTTTCCATGTGCTCCTGCAACACAGTAATTTTTTTTGTCCCCTAAAATAATAGGTAAAGCTTCTTTTCTTGAAAGTGTTCTAATCTGTTTTAATCTTGCTTGTATTAATTCTGGATTTTCATCTGTAACAGCTGCTGAATAGATAACTAAATCAAAATCATCTTTTATATTTGATGCATCTTGAGGACAAGAAACTTTTATTCCTTCGTCTTCTAAAGCTTTTGTAATTGGTGAATTTTTCATATCTGACCCAGATACTTCATGTCCATCAAAATTTAAAAATCTAGCTAATGCAGAAAGACCAATCCCACCAATTCCTATAAAATGCACTTTCATTATTTATGCTCCACTATCAAATGTTTTAGATTTTCATACTCTTGTTCTAAAACTTTTTTATTTTCTTTTAAATACTTTTGGCTATCAAAATTAAAATTCACTATAAAATATCCATACTTTTCATCACTAGCTTTTTCTAAATCAACTTTTGAATCATAAAACTCATCAAGTTCCATTTTTGAAGATAAAAAGATGATTAATACATTTAGAGCTTTTTGTAAAAGCTCATCTTCAATTAAATTTACCATTACAAAAAGTAGTTCTTTTGCTCCATCAAAATTTTCATTTGACCACTTTTCAATCGCATGTTCATATAAAGCTCTAGCATAAAAAAGATGTTCATCTTCAAGCTTTAATTTTTTATTTTTATTTATGATTTTTTCTACATTTTCAAATGCTAATTTTAAGATTTCTTGATAAAGTTCATTTATTTGTTCTTCATCTAAATCTAAAACTAACATTGAATCAAGAGTTTCATACATTAAAGCTATATCTTTTGCTTTTATAGAATTAACTCTTGTTTCATTTAAATACTTTAAAAAATCAGGATTTGTTCTTGCTTGAAAAAGTTCTTCTTTATCCATCTATAAAATCCTTTAATCTTTTTAAACTCTCTTTAGTTTTCTCTTCATTTTCAACTAGAGCAATTCTTACATACTCTTTTCCAAGTCCACCTCTTCCTAAAAAACTTCCAGGTAGAACTTTGATATTTTTTTCTTTATATAAATTTTTTGTAAATTCTAAATCATTTTCTACTTCAAGCCAAATATAAAATGTTGCTTCAGGAGTTGGTATTCCTAAAATTTCTTGTGCAATCTCGAAATTTCTTTTATATATTTTTCTAAACTCTGCTACATGATTTTGGTCATTCCAAGCAACTGCCGCTGCTTCTTGTAAAGGAACAGGACTTGCACAACCAATATAAGTTCTATATTGTAAATAGTCTTTCAAAATAGTTTCATCACCAGCTATAAATCCACTTCGTAAACCTGGAGCAGAACTTCTTTTTGAAATAGAGTTCATAACTAAAACATTTTTAAATTCACTATTACCTACTTTTATAGATGCTTCTAAAAGTGAAGCTGGTTTTGTATTTTCATCAAAATAGATTTCACTATAACACTCATCATTTACAAGTATAAAATCAAATTCTAAAGCTTTTTTAACCCAAATTCCTAATTCATCAATATCCATTGAAGCTGATGTTGGATTATTTGGGAAATTTAAAATAACTAAATCACATCTTTTTAGTTCTTCATCACTCAAATTTGCTTTAAAATTATTCTCTTTTGTCAAATTTATATAAATAACCTCTGCACGACTAGCGATTGCTGCACCTTCATAAATTTGATAAAAAGGATTAGTAAATGCAATAACTGGATTTTTTTTATCAAATAAAGCAAACTGAGGGAAGTTAAATAAAACCTCTCTTGTTCCAAATGTTGGAATTATTTGGCTCATTTTTAAAGATACATTAAATCTATTTTTCACAAAATTTATCATAGATTCTCTCAAAAAAGGTTCACCAATAGTTGAGGGATATTTTCGTAAAAAAGAGCTTGTCTCTTTTAATTTATCTTGTATAAATTGTGGTGTTTCAAACTTTGGTTCACCAATAGTTAAAACTGATAATTCATATTTTTCATTAGGAACTATATCTTTTAATAGTTCATTTAATTTTTCAAATGGGTATTTTTCGAAATTCACATATTTTCCTTAATTATCTTCTGAAACTGGTATTAGAAGTTGGTTAAATTTATTCATATCAAATGCTATTACATCACTATTGGTATTGAAAATTTTAAATAAAAATCTTTTTTTGAACATCTTTCTTTTCAAAGGCAAAATTTGAAGCATATCTTTTTGTTTTTTCAATTCTCGTATTGGGTTTTCACTACTTGAAACAATTTCTATTTTTTCATTATACAATTTTGCTAGATTTTCAAAATGGTCAACTAAAGTAATTTTTCCATCTTTTTCACCAATTGGGTCTAAATCAAAAAGTTTAGTTTTTATTTTCAATTGACTCGAAACATCAAATACTATTGGAGAAATTTGTTCATAAGATTTTATATCATTTAAAACAACACCTGTTCTTTTTACTGCTTTTAAACTCTCTTTTCCAAATTTGAATATTGGTATTTTCAAATCAAATAAAGTATCTTTTATAAACTCTTTATATTTAAACATCTCAGATGTTAGCATCAACATACCAATATTATATTTTCTACTATCTTCTTTTAAAATTTTTACAAAACCTTTATTTGCATAATCAATTTGCAAAATAATAGTTGGAAAATGTTTTAATTCATTTTTTATTAAATCCATAATAGCAACTGTTGTTGGTCGAGTAACTTTTACTATCAACAAAGAATTTTTTAGTTTTTCATTCATATATTTTGCTTCATCAATAGCTTTTCTTACACTATTTTCGTTTTCTAAATATAGATCTAAATACAAATATATCTTACTTCCAAATGGCATAGGAAATTGTCCTTGTGTTTTTCCTATTGCATTATAAATATTCATTAAAATACTTGGTTTTCCAATAACCAAAATCAAATCATTTGGTTTTAAAACTAAAGTTGGATTTATATCTATCATTTTTTGATTTCTATAAAGTCCAAAAATTCTCCACTGTTTTTGTTCAATTGAACCAATAGAACGATAAGCATAAGAACTTCCAAATGGAACTCTAATTTCCATAATTTCACCTTGTTTAAGCCCAATATTTTGAGCTAAAACAGGAATATTTGGAAGACGTTCAACCATTCCATTTGCTAATACATCTATTCCTCTATATATGTTTAGCATTGGGTCATTACTAACTTTCATACCCCAATAATCTAAAATTGTAATTTGAAGGTTTTTCTTATACTCTCTAATATTTTTAATAACATTTAATATTTCATCTTTTGAGTTAAGTGCCATCAAAACTTCAGTGTGAATGTTTTTATCTAAAACCATAGAAAGTTTTGATTTTGATGTTGGGTCAAACTTATAAAATGTAAAATTTGAAGGTTTTTGAACAGGTAAAATAACATCATTTATGTAAATAACATCATAACTATTGTCACTTGTATTTGCTTCTACAATTCTTTGTAATAGTTTTTTTGCAACTATTCCATCTAATATAACTAATATTTTTTTCATAGGCAAAATTATATCTTAAAAAAATTAATTCTATATTTGAGTTACGATAGATAAATCTTACTTTGGATATAATAATAACTTATCTAAAAAAAAGGTTTTTATAATTTATGGAATTTAAAATCGATGGAACTTCACAAGGAGCTAGAGCTTGTACAATCAAAACTGCTCATAGCACTATTTTAACTCCTGTTTTTATGCCAGTTGGAACTCAAGGAACAGTAAAAGCACTTGATGCAAATGATATGTTAGAACTTGGAGCAAAGATTATTTTAGGAAATACTTATCACTTATATTTAAGACCAGGAAGTAAACTAATCAAAAAATTTGGTGGACTTCATGGTTTTTCAAAATTTCCTAACTCATTTTTAACTGATAGTGGTGGTTTTCAAGCATTTTCTTTAAGCAATAACTCAAAACCTGATGAAAATGGAATTACTTTCAAATCACATATTGATGGCAGCCGTCACTACTTTACACCAAAAAGTGTTTTAGACACACAATATGATTTAAATAGTGATATTATGATGATTTTAGATGATTTAGTAGCACTTCCAAATACTGATGAAAGAATAAAAACATCAATTCAAAGAACTACAAAATGGGCACAAGAAGCCATAAATTATCATATGGAACAAAAACAAAAAGGTATTGGAACACACCAAAATATTTTTGCAATTATCCAAGGTGGAACGAGCAAAGAGTTTAGAAAATTAAGTGCACAACAACTTTGTGATATGAGTGATTTTGATGGATTTGCTATTGGTGGGCTTAGTGTTGGAGAACCAAATGAGCAGATGTATGAAACTGTTGAATGGACAACTCAATTTATGCCAAAAGATAAACCTAGATATCTTATGGGCGTTGGAACACCTGAAGATTTGATTGAAAATATTGAACGTGGTGTTGATATGTTTGATTGCGTTATGCCTACAAGAAATGCAAGAAATGGTACTTTGTTTACAAGTTTTGGAAAGTTAAATATCAAAAAAGCTGAATTTAAAGATGATGCTAATCCAATAGATAATGAATGCTCTTGCTACACGTGTAAAAACTTTAGTAGAGCTTATCTAAATCATCTATTTAGAGCAGCAGAAATAACATATTTTAGATTAGCTTCAATTCATAATATTCACTACTATTTAAATCTTATGAAACAAGCTAGAGAAGCTATATTAGCAGATAATTGGAGCGAATTTAAAAAAGAGTTTTACGTTAAAAGAAGCAAATAAACACTTTTTTGATAAAATAAAATATATTAAAATAAGGATACTTATGACAGTCGATGATAAATTAATTGCAAAATTAGAAAAATTATCAAGTTTACAAGTTGATGATGAAAGAAAAGAGAAACTAAAATCAGAATTAGCTGATATTATAAACTTTGTTGAAAACTTAAATGATATTGATGTATCAAATATCGAAGCTACTTTTAGCACTATTGAAGGTGGAACTCCACTAAGAGAAGATACTTCAAAACAAGATTTAGAACTATCAAATCATATTTTAAATCATGCTCCCAAAAGTGAAGATGGATACTTTATAGTTCCAAAAATCATTGAGTAAAGCTTTATTCATAAAGCTCTTTAGAATTTTCTCAAAGAGAGTTCTAAAGAACAAGCTACTTTTAAGGATTTTTTATAAATCCTGCTAAAAAGTAGTCATAAAATATTTTGGTTTCCCTTTAAAAAGGGAACTTTTTTAAAGGAATAGTATATGATTACAGTTTATGGAATAAAAACTTGTGGAAGTGTAAGAAATGCTCTAAAATTTTTTAAAGACCATAATATTGAAGTTGATTTTTTTGATTTTAAACAGAAATCTCCAACAGCTTCTCAAATAAAAGATTGGACAAAAAAAGTAGATATAAATATCCTTTTTAATAGCAAAGGTACAAAATATAAAACTTTAAATCTAAAAGAATTAAATCTTGATGATAATGGAAAATATGAGTGGCTTTGTAAAGAACCAATGCTTTTTAAAAGACCGGTTATTGAATATGGTGATAAATTAGTTGTAGCTTGGGATGAAGAAGAGTATAAAAAGACTTTTTTATAATTTCTTCTTAGCTCTCTCTTCAATTTGCTTTAACTCTTTTAAATCTTCGTAATCTGCTTCTATAGCTTCTTGTTTTTTTCTTTTACTATCAAAAGTTTCGTAAACTTTTTCAACCATCTTTTTCATTTGTTCGTTGCTAATACTTCCATTATCTTTTAATAGTTTTTTATCGTTAAACTCTATAATTCTGTCTATATTTTCTCTCCAAAAATCCATTGTAATATCTTCTTTATTTTTTGCTCTTAATTCTGCTGTTTCTAAAAATACAATAACAAACCTATTTAAACTATCTAATTCATCAGAATTAAGATAATTTTTTGCTATATAAATATCTTCTTTTCTAACTTTAGCACCTTTAAAACTTGTCAGTGCCATATTTGGTTTCATTTCATCTGCACGATTTATAATAATTTCTGCAGCTGTTTGCCCTGTTATTGCAAATAATAATTTATTTTGTGTTTGTGCAAAAAAAAGTTGCGTTGATTTATCACTTGAATCATAATCACTGCTAAGCATAAAAAGTTCTTTAACTTTTTGATAAAATCTCTTTTCAGATGCTCTAATATCTCGGATTCGTTCTAATAATTCATCGAAATAATCAGGTTTTCCATCTAGATTTTTCAATCTTTCATCATCTATTATAAAACCTTTTATCATATACTCTTTTAGATTTTTATTTGCCCATTGACGAAATTGCGTTCCTCTTTTACTTCTTACACGGAAACCAATAGCTAAAATCATCTCTAAACTATAATGTGTAACTGAGTAGTTTTTACCATCATTGGCAGTTGTTAAGTAATCCTTAACAACTGAATTTTTATCCAATTCCTCATCTTCAAAAATATTTGAAATATGCATACTAATATTTGGGATTGAAGTATTAAAAAGTTCTGCAATTTGCATTTGACTCATCCAAACCATACCATCTTTTGCTAAAAGGGAAACAGAAGTTTTACCATCTTGAGTGTTATAAATGATTATATCTTTCATATTAATTCCTATTAGAAATAAATTTTATTGCTTCTTCTTCATCTTTTTCAATAGCAATTTCAACAACTTTTTTTGCCAAATCCAAAAGTTGTTTTGATTCTTCTTTTAATTCAAATGATTTTTTAATTTTTTCTTCTATTTTAGTTTGAATTGAAATATCGATAATTGGGATTAAAATTTCTTGTATTTCTGATGGCTTCCAATGCTGAATAATTGAACCACCAGCATCTCTTTGTGCCTGAAACTGTACGATTAAACTATTTAAAACAAGTGTTAAATATTCAGGTAATATATCATCTTTTTTTATTGATAAATGCAATAATGCACCCGAAGTTATCATTTCTTTTTCATTTTTAATTTTATAAGCAATTCCAACTGTTCCATCTTTTGATAATAAAATAGTATCTTTTGTAGGATACAGTTTTTGTAACTCTTCTTCTTTTAATATATTTTTTGATAGATATATATCTGTATCTGATATTCCAAATTTTGTAACATTTGAAACTCTAATAAATGGAATTCCTTCTTCTTGATATGCTTCACTTCCAGGTTCTATCGATTTTTTAATATTAACAATATTACTAAGTTTATCAAATTTTGTTTTTTCAATATGTGCAACTAATTCATCATATTTTGGTTGATAATATTCACTATCTATTCGTCCACTCGTTCCAAAACTATCTTTAAAAGATTTTATAGAGATATTTTCAACACTAGGTTTAAAATCTAGTAAATCAATTTCTTTTAAAAGTAACTCTTCCGCTTCTTTGTAAAGTGTTTTACTTTCTTCTACTTTTTTGTATGAAGATTGAACAAGATTTTCAATTTGTAATTGAAATTGTTTATTTAATTCTGGAATAAGAAGTTTTCTAATTTGGAAAATACTAAGCCATGGCTGAACATTTCCTGTTGATAGCCTTTCTATTTGTTTTAATCCAAATTTGCTATTAAAGTAAACAGTAAAATAAAATGGATTATATCGAGCTTTATCTATTATAGTTAATTTAATAACATTTTCATTGCAATTATAATTTACTTCATTTTCTGTGATAATAGAAGCTCCACCTATTTTACCTTTTCTTGCCATCATAATATCATGTAATTTCGTTGTAGATTTAGGCAACTGTTTATGTGATAACTCAGAAATATATTCTAAATCACTTAAATTAATGAAAGTTTCTCCACAATTTCCTGACCTGATAAATGGAACAATTTTAGGTTCATCATTACTCATTATCTTTTTTACTATTGCAAATGAACCATTTGTTGATAAATCTGACATTGTTGTAAAATCAATTAATTTAGGTGAATATATAATTTTACTGTATAAACTAATATATTCTTTTTTATAATATTCAGAATCTAATCTAAATTCTTCATTATCTTTTAAAATATTTTGACTATTAAAAACAGTAACTTCAAGCCCATCTAATAAAGCATTATATTTAGCTTCATCAAATGGGCTATCTACTTTCCCGAAAAACTTAAATTCTCTTTTTTTGCAAATTCTAGAAATGCTTCTGCTATTCCATCTTGAGTAAGTCCATCGTGATTAAAAAGGTCGTGGTCAACTATCAAGTGGTCGTGACTATCTAGCTTATTTGTACCATCTTCATTTTTAACATATATTTTTTCTCCACTATTATCTTTGCTTGGTTTTTGCATTGTTGCAAAAAATATTGGATAATCCTCTTTTTTAGGACATAGTTTATCATCCCATTTTTGAACTATCAAAACAGATGTTTTTGTACCTGTATGAGGTTTAAATACATTTCCATGAAGTCCAACAACTGCTAAAATCCTGCACTTTTGGGCAATATAGTCTCTGATATATTTATCACTTGAGTTATTAAATCTTCCTTGTGGAAGAACTACCGCCATTCTTCCACCAGACTTTAACATCTCTAAGTTTCTTTCTATAAATAATATATCTCTTCCAACTTTTGATTGGAATTTTCCACTTGCATTTTTACCTAATTCATATTTATATAAAATTCTACTCTCTTTTATATCTCCAGCAAATGGTGGATTTGCCATAACCATATCAAATTCAAATTCTTTTGTATCATAGATTTGTTTCTCTTTTATATATATTTTTCCATTTCTCTCTTCTTCTATCTCAACAATTTTTGCTTTTTTGTTTTTGAGAATTTTTTTAAGATTATTCCAACCAGTAGCATAAATAGATTGCCACTCTCCATTGTTATAATTTTCATCCCATCTATCAAAATCAAGAGAGTTTAGATTTAATACATTTGTGTGTCCATCTCCAGCAATAATATTTAACATTCTACTTACTCTCACACTTTTTTCATCAAAATCTATTCCAAAAACTTTTTCTCTTACATAATCAAGTGCTTCTTGATGTTTCTCTTCTGCTGTGAAAAGATGAGATTGTTCAACTTCTAGTTTTTTATAAATTTTTTTCCAAACTTCAAAAACTGTATGTATAGGAAAACCACAACTTCCGCTTGCTGTATCTATCATAGTTTCAGCTTCAGTTGGATTCATCATTTTTACACACATATCAATCACATATCTTGGAGTGAAATATTGTCCTTTTTCACCTTTGCTTGTTTTGTTTACAAGATACTCAAATGCATCATCTATAACATCAAGGTTTGAATTAAATAGTTTTACATCTTGTAAAGAACCAATACAAACAGCTAAATGAGATGGAGAAAGTTTGATTTTATCACTCTCTTCAAATATACCTGTCCATTTATTTTTTGCATCATCAAAAAGTGCTTCTATTTTTTGTTTTAGCTGACTATCACTCTCTCCATAGTTTCTAAATTCTAAATTTCTTGTTTGAGTTCTTGTGCTTTTTAACTCATCAAATAGTTTGATAAAAATGAGCTTGAAAACCTCTTCAAATACATCAACTCCCGCATTTGCTAAAACTTCATCTTCCATATCTAAAACTATATTTTTTAAACTTCTTCTTTGTGTTTTTAAAATATCTTTTGCATTTAAGTCTGCAATTTTAAAATCAACTCGTAAAATATCTTTAAGTTGTTTATCACTAGATGGTATATCAGGAATTGGTTCAAAGTAGTTTGGGTCTTTTCTATGATAGTAAACTATCTCTTTACCATTTGTCCAAACTGCCATTGTTGCACCTGTTCCATTACAATAGCTTTTTAATTGGTCTTTTCCATCTTTTAGTTTTGGCTTTTTTAATTCGATGATTATATAAGGTACTGTTGGCTGGATTTTATCCATTATTACAATATCTGCTCTTTTTACTTCTTTTCCAAAATGTACAGCAAATTCAAGTTGCATTCTCTCATAAGCATAGCCATATTCTTTGTGAAGTTTTATAAGATAAAGTTGTCTTACTATCTCTTCAGGAGTTAATTTTATATCTTTTTTTCGCACTTTACAAATAATATAAGGAATTAATCCATTTTTTTGTTCTTTTGTTGTAATTTCTAAATCATTTTCATATTTTGATAATAAATCTAAACTGTAATTTGAATCTTTTAAAATCTCTTTAATTGTCAAAGCAGTATCCTTTTTTTTAATAGTTTTAATTTTACCTAAAAAAGGATTTGATTATTATTTTGATATATTTAAAACTTATAAGCTATACTAAAGTAGTGCCCAAAGCCTGTGGTATCAGTTTTTTTATCATTTAACTCCTGATTATCTCTCCATTGAGTCATATTTTTATACACTTTTAATCCATATCCGATTAACCACTTTTTTTCATGCAAATAAAGTCCTAAATATGACTGTAATGAATCACTTGTTCTATACTCTTTTTCGAATGCAGTTTTATCAAGATTACTTCCAAATTCATAATCAATATATCCGTGAAATGATAAAAAATTATTCTTACTAAAAAAATAAAAAGGTTTAAACCAATTTATATGTGCTACATATCCATCAAAACTATTTTCATTACTTGCACCATAATTTTCATCGATATATCTTGTATAAAAATTCACTCCACTTTTTCCAAGCCATGGAATATCTATATCACTTCCAAGTCCCATCCAAAGTACTTTCAAACCTTTTCCAGTTGGTTCATCGGCATAATAAAAATCAAATGCAAAATATAATTCTTGTAATACTCCATAAGATAAGTCTGTGTTTGTTAAATAATCGATTGAAATTCTTGGTTCTATATCAACAAAAAAATTGTTTTGTCCATGTTTATCACTACTTTTGCTATTTAACACATCAACAAAATCAACATATCCATATAAATCCAGCCATTCATGTCTTCCACCAAATTCAAATTCAACATAAGTATCATCAAAAGAGAAAGGTCCTCCTCTTTGTTCAATACCTTTCATCAAAATTAGATTTGCCCATTGTGAATTTTCTATAGAAGTTTTATCTTTTGCAAAACAGTTTATTGAAATAAAAAAGAAAAGGAAGAGTATTTTATAAAAAGTGATTTTTTTCATTGTACTCCCCTAATTTACAATTCAAAAAGAAGAAGAGAAAGTATTCTCTTCTTAAGCAATAAAATTTATTTTCTAGCTTCTTTTAGTGTGTCAGCTATCATAAATGCCAATTCTAAAGCTTGATCAGCATTTAATCTTGGATCACATTGAGTATGATATCTACTTGCTAGATCTCCTTGAGTTACAGCAGAAGATTTACTTCCTGTACACTCTGTTACATTTTGTCCTGTCATTTCAAGGTGAATTCCACCTGCATAAGAACCTTGAGCTCTATGGATTTGGAAAAATTGTTTTACTTCACTTAAAATAGCTTCAAAATCTCTTGTTTTATAACCATTTTCAGCTTTGATTGTATTTCCATGCATTGGGTCACTTGACCAAAGCACTTTTTTACCCTCTTCTTCAACTCTTTTTAAAAGTTTAGGGAAATGATCTGCTATTTTATTTGCACCCATTCTAACTATTAAGTTTAATCTTCCAGCTTCATTGTTTGGATTAAGAGTATCTATTAATTTAAGTAACTCATCTTCTTTCATTGATGGTCCCACTTTACATCCTATTGGATTATTAATTCCTCTAAAATACTCAATATGAGCACCATCAAGTTCTCTTGTTCTATCTCCAATCCATAACATATGAGCGGCACAGTTAAACCAATCACCAGTTATTGAATCACGTCTAGTTAATGCTTGTTCATAATTTAACAATAATGCTTCATGAGAAGTAAATAGTGTTGTTTGATTTAATTGTGGAGTATTTTCACTTGTAATTCCACAGGCTTTCATAAATGCTAAACTTTCACTTATTTTATTTGCAAGTTCTTCATATTTTGTACCTAAAGTGTTATCTTTTACGAAATCTAAATTCCATAAATGAACTTGATTTAAATCAGCCATTCCACCTCTTGCAAATGCTCTTAAAAGGTTCATTGTTGCAGCACTTTGATTGTAAGCTTTTAAAAGTTTTTTTGCTTTTGGTTCTCTTGATTCTAAAGAAAAATCAATATCATTTATAATATCTCCTCTGTAAGAAGGAAGACTTAATCCATTTATATCTTCAAAATCAGCACTTCTAGGTTTTGCAAACTGACCTGCAACTCGTCCAACTTTTACAACAGGACAACCACCTGAAAAAGTTAAAACAACTGCCATTTGCATCATTACTTTGAATAAATCTTTTATATTTGTTGCATTAAAAACATTAAATGATTCGGCACAATCTCCACCTTGAAGTAAAAATGCCTCTTTATTTACAACTTTTGCAAGTTGTTTTTTTAAATTTAATGCTTCACCAGCAAATATCAAAGGAGGATAAGAAGCAAGTTCTTTTTCTACTTGTGCTAAAGTTTCTACATCATTATAAGTTGGTTGTTGTTTTATAGGAAAATTTCTCCAGCTACTTGGAGTCCAGTTATTCATTTTGTTTTACCTTTTTTATATTATTTTATTATTGGAAAAATTTTATCCAATATATCTTAAAATCTTTTTAATGTTTTAACTTTGAAAGTAAATCTTTAAAAGAGTTTTTAAATGATTCTAAACCATCAGCCAAAAGTTTTTCATAAACTTCTTCCATTTTTATACCTTTATCTTTTAAAAGTTCAAAGTATTTATCACAATCTGTTTCGCTCATAATTGCTGTTTGTTCTTTTTTGCCATCTGTTAGCCAATCTTCAATAGTAGCTAATGGCGCAGTGTTTACAGAATTTGGATAAATCAAATTATCTATATAGTAACTTGGATTTAGTTCATTTCCTTTTACACCTGTACTTGCAAATAATGTTCTTATATTTGAATTTTCAAATTTAGTTACTTCATAATAACATTTTGTTGCGTTGATAATTCCAAGTTTAGATTTTTGTAATCCTTTATTAGAAAGATCATTATCCATCAATCTATCAAATCTTGAAACAAATACTGAAATAACAGCCTTTATATCTTTATTTGAATCTTTTATTCCTTCATCTAAAGCTTGTGCGCATTTAATAGCTTGTTGTGGAGAAAAAATCAAAGTTGCATTTACATTTATTCCTCTTGAAGTTAGTTCTCTCATAGCTATATATCCTGCATCTGTTGCAGGTATTTTTATCATAACATTTTCAGCATTTATCGAGCTATAAAGTCTAATTCCTTCTTCGATAGTTCCAGCAGCATCATCACATAAAAGTGGGTCAACTTCAATAGAGATAAATCCATCATCTGCATCTTTTTTGTGTAAATCATCTAGTAAAAAAGCTGCTCTTTTAATATCAGTTAATGCTAACTCTTCATAAATTGTTTTTTCATTATTTGCTTGTAACATGTCAAGTTGTTGTTTGTATGCAACAGATGTTGTAATTGATGATTCAAAAATTGCAGGATTCGAAGTTGCACCTTGAATAATTCCTTTATTGATTATCTCTTTAAATCTATTTTCTAAAAAATCTCTTTCAATAAAATCACACCATAAAGAGTAATTTATTTCTTCTTTTAATCCCATTATTAAGCCTTTATATTATCTAAAATTTTTGTTAAATCTTTTGTATCAACTATGATATTTGCTTCTTTTTTCAAAATCTCTTTTGCACAAAAAGCAACTCTTGTATCCGCATATTCAAACATAGATAAATCATTTGCTCCATCACCACAAACCAAAGTATTTTCTCTTGAAACACCTAAAATTGATTGAAGCCTTTGAAGCATATCACCTTTTGAAAAACCAAACATCATATCTCCACCAACAAGTCCTGTTAGAACTCCATTTTTTTCATGTAAAACATTTGAAAAATCAGCATCAAGACCTAATTTTATCTTAGCGGGTGTTGTTCCAACTCTAAATCCACCTGAAAAACAAACTACTTTATAACCCATTTTTTTTAATTCAGGAATAAGTTCATACGAACCATTCATCAAAGGAAGATTTTCACAAATCTCTACAACTTTTTTATATTCTAAACCCTTTAATAAAGCTACTCTCGTAGTTAAAGATTCAAAAAAATCTAATCTTCCACTCATAGCTTCTTCAGTGATTTTTGCTACTTTTGCACCAAGATTTAACTCTTGTGCTAAAAAATCTATTGTCTCACCATCCATAAGTGTTGAATCAAAATCAAAAACGGCTAATTTCATCAATTTTCCCTAATTTTAGTCTTTAAAAGGTATAATAATACCCAATTTTAACTAAATATATAAAAGGAAACTTTTTTCTAATGTTCAAAACACTTATACAAAAACTTCAAGAAGATAAATATTTAACTCTTGAAACAACTCCTCAACATGAGCCTTCAATGCACAATATCATTGAAAAAATAAAAAAATTTAATTTGCAAGATAAAATTGATGGCTTCTCCTGCACTGATAATCCTTTAGCAAAATTAAGATACAACTCTTTATTTGCTGCTTTAAAACTACAACAAGAGTTTGAAAAACCAGTAATAGCAACAATGACTATGAGAGATAGAAATAAGATAGCTTTACAATCAGATCTACTTGGAGCAAATGATTTTGATGTTCGTGCAATTTTAGCATTAACAGGTGATCCTGCAAAAATGAGTGATCAACCAAATAGTAAAGGTGTTTTTGAAGCAAACTCTTTAATGCTTTTGAAAATGATAAAATCATTTAATTATGGGATGGATTTTGCAGGACATCCTTTTAAAATCGAACCAAAACAAATATTTCCTTTTGCTGTTGTAAACTCTTATGCAAAAAATTTCTCTTCTTTAGAGAAAAAACTGCACTTAAAAATCCAAAATGGAGCAATAGGAATCATCACTCAACCTATTTTCGATATAGAAAATGCACAAAAACTTCTTGAAAGTTTTGATATAGCTAAAGAGAATGTTGAAGGTGATAAAAGAAAATCTCAATTAATCTTTGGAATTTTCCCTGTTACTAAACTAAGAACTGCACTATTTTTATCTGCACAAGTTCCTGGAATTCATGTTCCACAATTTTGGATTGATGCTCTTGAAAAAGCTCATAGCATTGGAGAAGAAGAGGAGTATAAAGTAGGAATGGAATTAAGTAGCAATTTATTTAAAGAGTTAAATAAACTTCATCCAAAAATTCACTTGATGACAGCAAATAGATTTGATGTTGCAAATGAGATTATCTCTTGAAATTAGCTTCGATTGATGTAGGTCTTAAAAGAATTGGAGTTGCCATTTGTCTTACAAGTGATATAGTAACTCCACAAAATGCAATTTTACGAAAAAATAGAAATCAAGCTGCTAATGATGTAAATACTTTTTTAAAAGAGTGGGAAATTGAAAAACTAATCGTTGGTTTTCCCACTTCAAGTGAAGATATGCAAAACAGAATCAAACATTTCGTTAACCTACTTGAACTTCAAATTCCTTATGAATTTTGCGAAGAAAATATGAGCTCAATTGAAGCGGAAGAATTAATCAAAGGTGAGATAAAATATAAAAGAGATGGCAGAGTTGACTCACTTGCTGCTAAAATAATATTAGAAAGATATTTAAAAAATAAATAATTTAAAATAAAGGGAAAAAACTTATGAATTTTACATTTAATCCATATTACACACTAATTGTAGCCGTTATAGTTTTACTTATTGGAAAAGTCTTAGTAAACAAAATAGATTTTCTAAAAAGATATAATATTCCAGAACCAGTTGCTGGAGGTCTTGTTGCAGCACTTTGTACGACTGCTATACACTACTTTTTTGGATATAGTATATCAACAAGTACAGAACTTCAAACAAGTTTTATGCTAATTTTCTTTGCATCAATTGGACTTAGTGCAAACTTTTATAAACTAAAAGAAGGTGGGAAAAGCCTTGTAATCTTTCTTTTTGTTATAGCTTTTTTTATTGTAGTTCAAAATTTTGTTGGTATCTCACTTGCTACAATTTTAGGTATTGATCCACTTATTGGATTAATCGCTGGTTCGATAACTCTTACAGGAGGACATGGAACTGCTGGTGCTTGGGGAAGTATATTAGAAACAAAATATGGTATAGAAAATGCTACTGCTCTTGGTATGGCAGGTGCTACTTTTGGTCTTGTAATGGGTGGAATTATTGGTGGACCGCTTGCAAAACTTCTAATAAATAGATATAAAATTAAAAATGGACATCTACAAAAAGATGAGAGTGACACTGGAAATAAAAAGGTAATTGATGAGTTTGTACCATTTGAGTATCCAAAAGCAGTAAGATTAATCACTACAAATAGTGCAATTACAACTTTAGGACTTTTTGCAGCTTGTTTAGCTTTTGCTGATTTTATGACAGGTTTTTCAAAAGGAACATCATTTGAATTACCTACTTTTGTTTGGGCACTAGGAGGTGGTGTAATTTTAAGGAATGTTTTAGAAAATATACTAAAAGTAGAAATTTTTGATAGAGCTATAGACGTATTTGGAAATGCTTCTTTATCTTTATTCCTTGCAATGGCACTGCTTTCACTTAAACTTTGGCAATTATCGAATTTAGCTGGTGCATTATCTGTAATTTTAGTTACTCAAGTTGTTGTTATGATTTTATACGCTTATTTTGTAACGTTTAGAGCTATGGGTAAAAATTATGATGCTAGTGTTTTAGCTGCTGGTCATTGTGGTTTTGGATTAGGTGCTACTCCAACAGCAGTTGCAAATATGCAAGCTATAACAAACGTATATGGAGTTTCTCATAAAGCTTTCTTAATTGTTCCTCTTTGTGGAGCGTTTTTTGTCGATTTAATAAATGCTACGATAATTCAAGTTATTTTAAAATTGCTTTAAAAAAATGCTATAAGAAGCAATTCTTATAGCATCTTTACTTTTTTTTCAAAACATTTACAACAACTGCTATTGCAAAACCTGCATCATGAGTTATTGTAAGATGAGACTTTTTTATACCAAATTTTTTTCTAATCTCTTTTTTATACTTTATTTTTGGTGCTCCTAATGCATCTTTTTTTATTTTAATATCATGAAAACTACAACTACCACCAATTCCAGTTCCTATTGCTTTTGATGCTGCTTCTTTTGCTGCCCAAAATCCAGCTGCTGTTTCTGGCTTTTTGATTAATTCAATTTCATCAGGATTTAAAAATTTTTCATAAAATTTATCACCAAATTTTTCATACATTTTTTTTATTCTATCTGTTGAAGTTATATCTATACCTATCATTTAAACCTATCTTTTGTATAATTTCGACCATGAAACTTTTTATAAAAAAATTATTATATCTTATAGTTATGTTATTTATCATTAGCTTGATTTCATTTATTGCAATAAATGCTGCACCAAACTCTTTTTTTGCAAGTGGAGAATTAAATCCAAATATAACTCCTGAATCAATCGAACAATTAAAAGCTATTTATGGGCTTGATAAACCTTTGTATGTACAATTTTTTTCTTGGATTTATTCTATTTTAAAACTTGATTTTGGAATCTCTTTTTCAAGTGGAGAGATGGTAAAAGATGAAATTTTAAATAGAATCCCAATCACCCTTACAATAAATCTAATATCGATGTTTTTAATTTTTATCATTTCTTTATATTTTGGTATTAAATCAGCTTTAAACAAAAACTCATTTTTTGATAAAGCCACAGAACAACTTTCACTTTTAAGTTTTGCAATGCCATCTTTTTATTTAGCACTTATTTTAGTTTTAGTTTTTGCAATAAATTTTGAGATTTTTCCAATAGCTGGACTTCACAGTGTTCCAAATGATGGAAGTTTAACTTATTATTTAGATTATGCTTGGCATTTAGTTTTACCTATTTTTATTATTGTTTTTGGTGGAATTGGAAGTTTAATTTTATATATTAAAAGTCTGACTGTTGAAATTTTAAAAAGTGATTATATATTTTTTGCTCATGCTAGAGGATTAAGCAAAAAACAGATTTTAAGATTTTATATCTTACCAAACTTATATCCACCAGTTATAACTTTACTAGGACTTTCTCTTCCAGGAATTATTGGTGGTTCAGTAATACTTGAAACAATTTTTTCAATAGATGGAATGGGATTACTATTTTATCAAAGTGCATTAAGCCACGATTATCCAGTTATTATGGGAATACTTATAATTGGAGCATTTTTAACACTTATTGGAAATATGATTGCTGATTTATTTTTACTAAAATTAAATCCAAACTATCAAGAAAAATAAATATAAAAAAGGATAAATTTTGCAAGTTTTAAAAACTATTGAA
This sequence comes from Aliarcobacter butzleri, assembly GCF_900187115.1. Taxonomy (NCBI): domain Bacteria; kingdom Pseudomonadati; phylum Campylobacterota; class Epsilonproteobacteria; order Campylobacterales; family Arcobacteraceae; genus Aliarcobacter; species Aliarcobacter butzleri. The sequence continues at coordinate 212,930 of NZ_LT906455.1, read as the reverse complement.
GAGTTACAAAACATAAGAAAAAACTCTTTAGGAAAAGTTGGTCTTGTACCAACAATGGGTGCTTTACACAATGGACATATTTCACTTATCAAACAAGCAAGAAATGAAAATGATATTGTAATAGTTTCAATTTTTGTAAATCCAACACAATTTTTACCTGGTGAAGATTTAGACGCATATCCTCGACGTGATGAAGCTGATAAAAAGATTTGTCAAATGTGTAAAGTTAATTATGTTTTTATGCCTGAAATTTCAACAATGTACACGAAAGAAGAAGTTTTAGTAAAAGCTCCAAATAAAAGTTATATTTTAGAAGGAAAAACAAGACCAGGACATTTTGATGGTGTTTTACAAGTTGTTTTAAAACTATTTAATTTAACACAACCAACAAATGCTTATTTTGGAAAAAAAGATGCTCAACAACTAACACTTATTCAGCAAATGGTAAAAAATTTCTTTTTACCAATCAATATTGTTCCATGTGATATTGTAAGAGAAGAAGATGGTTTAGCACTTAGTTCAAGAAATATTTATCTAAACCCAACACAAAGAAAAGATGCACTATTAATTTCAAAATCACTTTATATGGCTGGTTCATTAATTTCAAGTGGAGAAAGAAGTGTAAAAGCTGTAAAAGATAAAATTTATGAAGTTATGTCAATACTAGATGTTGAATATGTAGCTATTGTAGATAAAGAATTTAATGAGCTTGAAACTATTGAGCCTACAAATACAATTATTTTAGTAGTTGCTAGATTTGGAAATACAAGATTACTTGATAATATTTGGCTTTAAAATAAATTTTACAAAAACAATCGATTATGCTAAAATTCGCGAAAAATAATATGGATAAATTAAATTAATGAAATTTTCAACACAAAAACCTAAAAAAACTCTGCATATGGTAAGCCTTGGCTGTACAAAAAACTTAGTAGATAGTGAAGTTATGCTTGGACGATTAAGTGATTATCAACTAACAGATGATGCACAAAATGCAGATGTAATTATAGTAAATACTTGCGGATTTATAGATAGTGCAAAACAAGAGAGTATCAATACAATTTTAAGTCTTCATGAAGATAGAAAGAATGAATCTGTTTTAGTTATGGCTGGATGTTTAAGCGAAAGATATAAAGAAGAGTTACAAAAAGAACTTCCAGAAATTGATGTTTTCACTGGAGTTGGTGATTATGATAGAATTGATGAACTTGTAAACGAAAAAAGAAGCAACTTTACTTCTGAAGTATTTTTAGCAAGTGAAACAAATGAAAGAGTAATAACAGGTTCTTCATATCATGCTTATGTAAAACTAAGCGAGGGCTGTAACCAAGCCTGTTCATTTTGTGCTATTCCTTCATTTAAAGGGAAACTTCACTCAAGAACTTTACAATCACTTGTAAAAGAAGTAAAAGCACTTGTAGCAAAAGGATATGTAGATTTCTCTTTTGTATCTCAAGACTCTTCTTCATTTTTAAGGGATTTAGATATAAAAAATGGACTTGAACTTCTAGTAGAAGAAGTTGAAAAAATCGAAGGTATTAAAACAGCAAGAATTTTATATCTATATCCATCAACAACAACTCTATCTTTAATAGACAAAATTGCAGATTCAAAAGTTTTTGTAAACTATTTTGATATGCCTTTACAACATATAACTCCTTCAATGCTAAAAATCATGAAAAGAGGAAAAGGTGTTGAGCAACTAAATGAACTTATGAATCATATGAAAAGTAAACCAAACTCTTTTGTAAGAACAACATTTATTGCTGGACATCCAGGAGAGACTGAAGATGATTTTGAAGCACTTTGTAATTATGTTGAAAACTTCAAATTTGATAGAGCAAATGTATTTTCATACTCTGATGAAGAGGGAACGACTGCTGAAACTAGAACAGATAAAGTTGAACAAGAATTAATCGATGAAAGAGCTGAAGTTTTAGGAGAAATCATTTCTCAAACTACACAAGAGTCACTAGAAAGTGAAGTTGGAAAAACTTTTGAAGTTTATATTGATGGTGAAAGTGAAGAACACGAATATCTATTAAGTGCTAGAAAAACTATTTGGGCTCCAAGTATTGATGGTGAAATTTATATAAATGATAATGAGTTAAGTGAAGGTGAGCAAATCAAATTTGGTCAAATTTATACTGTAAAAATAACTGAACTTGTTGGAGATAAATTACTTGCAACAGTAATCAAATAATTATGAACTTAAATTTTAGTGCAATAAAAGAGTCAAAAAACCTTCTAGCATTCTCTGCTGGAGTTGATTCTTCTGCGCTATTTTTTCTACTTTTAAAACAAAATATTCCCTTTGATATTGCAATTGTAAACTATAACGTAAGAGTTCAATCAAAAGATGAAGTTAATTATGCAAAAGAGTTAGCTTCAAAATATAATAAACAAATTTATATAAAAGATATAAAACTAGAATCGACTTCAAATTTTGAAAAAATGGCAAGGGATATAAGATATAAATTTTTTGAAGAAATAATAGATGAAAACTCTTATGAAGTTCTAATCACAGCTCATCAATTAAATGATAAATTAGAGTGGTTTTTGATGCAATTTACAAAAGGTGCAGGTTTAGTTGAACTTATTGGATTTAATGAATTTGAACAAAAAGAAAACTACAAAGTTTACAAACCTCTACTTGAAATTACAAAAAAAGAATTAGAAAACTTTTTAAAACAAGAAAATATAAAATATTTTATAGATAATTCAAATTTTGATGAAAAATATAAAAGAAACTACTTTAGGCATAATTTTTCTGATAAATTATTGAGTGAATATACTAATGGAATAAAAAAATCATTTAAGTATCTACAAGATGATATAAATTCCTTAAATATTGAAATTACTCCTATAAAAAATTTTAATGAATTAGAAATCTATCAAAATCAAAATGATAATAATCTAAATATTAGAATTATAGATAATAGTTTAAAAAAAAGAGGTTTTTTATTAAGCTCAGCACAAAGAGATGAAATTATTAAACAAAAAGAGATAACTATTAGTCATAAAATAAATATCTCAATTAAAGAAGATTTTATATGGATTTGTCCAAATGTAAGTTCTGTTATGGATAAAAAGTTTAAAGAAATTTGTAGAATAAATAAAATTCCTAAAAATGTAAGAAACTATATTTATTATAAGAAAATTGATATAAAAGAACTAATTTTTTAAAAAGCTTTTCACTTTTCTTATTCGTATTAACTCTTGTCTAGCCTGTTCTTTTATCTCTTTTAAAAAGTTAATATTTCTAAAAAATAACTCTTCCAATGTTTTTAAATCTTTAAGCTCTAAATCAAACTCTTCAATTGAGTTCTCACTTAGATAATCATTATACCAATTCACTAAGGCATCTCCTTTTTCAAAAGAGTCTAGTGAATCAATATAAATCAATTCATTTAGTGCTTTTAAAGACCTGTTTCGTCTTTCCATGCTTCTATCAATCCTTGAGTAACTTTCATAACTTGGTTAATTGAATTAATGTTATCATCAATTCCAGCAGAAAAAAGTGTCTCTATTTGATATAAATATAATCCATCTAAATAATAAGCAACATCTCCACCATCAAAATCTAAAACACTTCTTAATTCATCAAAAATTGCAATTGCTTTATTTATATAAATAAACTTTTTCTCAATATCACCCTCTTGTATTGCACTTTTTGCAAAAGAAAGAAACTTGATAACTCCCTCATATAGTTTTAATACTAAAACATAAGGATCATCTGATATGGCATTTTGCTGATTATATTCTTCAATTCCCATAAATTCACAACTCCAAAATAATTCTTTAGATAGTATATAAAGTTTTTACTTAAACTATAAAATCATTTCTTCTAATTACTTGCCGTTGACTGTTGAATTAACATCTTTAAACCTGAAAATGAATTTTCCATTTGAGTTATTATTGTTGTATATGCTGCAAATTGTTCTGACATTAGCTTATATTTTGCATCTAAAGCTTCTTGTGCTGCATCTTTTTGTTCTGTTAATTTTGTTTCTCTAGACAACATATTTGATTCATAATCAATCAAATCTTTATTTATTCCACTATTTGAAATTAACTCATCTAATGTTGTTGCTATACCTTTTTTTTCAGCAACTCCAACAAATAAGTTTTGTAATCCTTCTTTGTCATTTTTAATTGCATTATCAAATTCTGTTGAACTTAAAACTAAATTTCCATTCGATGAATCAAAAGAGAATCCATAACTAAATATAGTTTTATCTCCGCTACCTGTACCAAATAGTTGCTCTTTTAATTGAGACATAACATTTCTAATAGAAGCTTTATCTCCCAAAGAAGAATCCGTACTATATACTTCACCTGAAATTAATGTATTCAATGTATTATATGCTGTAACAAAAGCTTGCATCTGTGTTTTAATATTAGAATTATCATCTTCTATATTAATAGTAGATTCACCAGTTGACTTTGAAGCTGTTATTTTAAGCCCATCAATAGTTATTGTATTACTACTTCCTGAATAATCAACTCCATCAACTTTCATTTTCATATCTTGCGCTTTTAATACATTATTTGTTGTATCATCAAATCCAAAATGAGATAAAGCTGTAGAATCTGAACCAGTAAAATTAATTTTATTTGATTCTCCCGTTTCGCTACTTTTTATAGATAATCTAAATTTACCAGTAGAATCTTCAACTAAAGAAGCCTGTACACCACTGATTTTATTTATTTCGGTAACCAAATCGCTATATGATTTATTAGTTGTGTCTATTGATGTTCCATTTATATTTAAAGTACCTTGATTAACCAAACTACTTTTTGTTGTAGTAGTTCCATCAAATTGTTTTGATTGCCAAACATCTTTTTGCGCTAATTGCTCAACTTTTACGCTAAGGCTACCAGATTTTAAAGCACTTAAGTCATCTGAGTCAAATACTACTCCATCTCCCGTTACATTTGCACTTTTTTGTTGAAATGCATTTGCTCCAGTTGTCTGATTTAAGCTGAATACCTTTACAGCAGATAATAATTCATTAACTTTTGTTTGTATATTAGCAACTACCTCTTTCTCTGTAGTAAACTTTTCTAGTTTTTTTTCTAAAGGAGTTACGCTAGAGGCTTTATCTGCTTCTTTTAATTTTTCAATTAATGCTTCATTTAAGCTTGTCGATCCGCTTGAACCTAATCCTAATACTCCAGCCATTGTTTACTCCTTTATTTTAATTAACTTCTTAATCCAAGTATTACTTTAATCATTTCATCAACAGCAGTTATCATTTGTGCATTTGCACTATATGCTGCTTGCAACTTCATTAAATTTACCATTTCATCATCTTCATCAACTTTTACAATATTATTATATGTTGTTCCTATCGTTTGAGCAATATTTGCTTGTACCTCTTTTGAGTATTTTGCATTTTCTGTATCACTTGATACATTTACTTTTGTATTTCTAAAAAATTCACTTAAAGATGTTGTATTTGTTGCTGTCGAATCTTGTCCTTTTCCATCAAAAGACAAATCTGTTTTCCATTGTATTGTTGCTAAATACTCTATTTGTTCCTGTTTTAAATCATTTACAGCATTTTTATTAAATGCTAATGTTTTAACACTAGTACCACTAAATAATCCAACAGAAACTATCTCTCCCTTAGGAGTTCCATTATAATCATTTGCAGCATTTTGTCCATAAACATATTCACTTTTCCCAACTTGAATATATTGATCATAAATATCTGAGAAAGTAGCTGCTAAAGAGTCTAAATTATCAAGATATGATTGAATTTTATTATTTGGTGAAGATGAAGATAAATTCTCAACTTGAGCTTTTATACTTCCACTTGATAAATTTACATTTTGTTCCAATATTTTAAGAACTACATCTGATTCAGCTGTTGTACTTTGAGATTCATTTTTATATAAAGCTTCTCTTTCTTGTACAGCATTAGTTGCATCATATCTTACAATGCTTATAGTTCCCGTAAATTCATTAGCTTTTCCAGCTTCATTAGATTCAACTCTTAGATATTTATCCGAATCTGTACTTAAACCTCTATTATCTCCTGGATAAACCATATAACCATCATTATAATCTCCGTTATGCGCAGTAACATATTGACTTAATTTAGGGTCATTATTTATTTTAAAAGCTAAAGCTCTTGTTAAATTATCCATAGTTACAGCTTCTCCTGTATCAGGAGTAGATGGATCATTATCCCAATCTCCATTTACCACTTCACCTATTTGAATAGTAACTGAAAGATTATCATCATTATTTAATGTATATTTGATTACATCATTTGCATCATAAGCTGCTTTTGCCGTTCCATCTTCATTATATTTCAAAGAATCCAAAACTGTTCCATTACTTTGAATATAATTAAATTTATCTACTTGTTTTGTATCTTTATAACTTATTTCTAATTCTCTATTAAGAGTACCACTACTTAATGCAGTTACTCCACCAATTTTTATTTCATAACCATTGTCTCTATTTATATCTACATTAACATACTGAGATAACTTGAGTTCTAAAGCATCTCTTTTATCCAATAAATCATTAGTAGAATTAGTATAATTTTCAAGTTTACCATTAATATCAGCTATTTCTTTTAAAATTGAATTTACTTCTTTTACATTTGTTTTCAATTCAACTTTTTCAATTGATTGTTGTTGTTCAACGCTAGAATAAAGTCTTTGTAAATTATCAACTAATGCTTGTCCTTGTGATTGTAGATAACTTTTATATATTTGGGAATTAGGATTGGATCTTAACTGTTCAACTGCCGTAAAATAATTGTTTATATCAACTGATAAGCCTGCAGTATCAGTTTCTGCAAATACTTTTTCAATATTGCCCAACATATTAGTTAATTTATCATAGTAACTAGTTTTTGTATATTCTTTTGTGTAATTATCATATAGATATTGAGAAGTAACTCGTGAAACCCCATCGACATTTACACCTCTTCCAGTAATACTAGAACCCATTTGTCCAATTTCACTTAAATCAGTTACACGTTTTTTATATCCATCAGTATCTTTATTTGCAATATTATTACTTACAGTTTCGATACCATATCTTGAAGCACTAAGTCCAGTTTGAGCAACATTAAAAGTACCGAATAAACTCATACTAACTCCTTTAAAATCTTTAAAATTATTGCATTACATTTCTTAATATTAGATTAAAATGGCCAAATCTTACGCATAAAATTTAATCCCCAAGGTGTATCTAAAATATCAGATTCTGTACCATCTTTATTATATAAAAGCTTCAAATTTGCTATTTGAGAAGAGTTTATTGAATTATCTGACGTTATATCATAAGGTCTTATTACTCCACTTATAACAATTTTTTGTTTTTGCCCTTCAATTAGCATCTCTTTTTCGCCTCTTATATAATAATTACCATTTTGATAAGTCTCTTCTATAATTGCCGAAATTGTTGTGTCAAAAGTTTCATTAAACTGAGTTTTTACTTTTCCTTTATCAGAGTTTGTACTTTGAGTTCCAAAATCAACTCCTAAACTTCTATTAGACTCGTTTGTAATACTTTCAGCTACACCACCTAAAGTATTAGTACCCATTGGAGTAAATAATCCACCACCTAAGTTATTATTCCTATTATTTGTCAACTCTCTTTTGTTATCACTTTTAGCTGTTAAATCTTCTTTTATTATTATTTGAATAATATCTCCGATTTGTAAATCTTTTTTATCAGCAAATAAAGATGTCCCTTGCATAGAATATAATGAACCTTTATTTTTTTTAGCTTCTGGTGCTTTTTTAGGAATTTGTATTTCTGGTTTTTCAAAATGTATATCTGGTTCCTGAGAGGCACATCCTAAAAATAATAAACTTGTAAGTGATATATATATAACTAATTTCATAATTTATTCTTTAAAATAAAATCAATATCAACAACTATAACTATTTCATCAAAAGTTTTTTTAACTAAAGCCATAGCACCATATCTTACAACTAAAGCATCAATATTTGTATCTGGTTCACAAACAAATACAACTTTATTTTTAATCAGTTTAACATCTCGAACATACTCTTGCCCAATTAAATTTACAGCTTTTTCAACTTCAGCCAAAATCTCTCTTTGAGCTTCTTGTTTTATCTTTTCTTGTTCTTCTTCTTTTGCTTTTAATACTCTTTTTTGCTCTTCTTCTAACTTTTGTTTTTCTGCATTTATTCTAGCAGTTTCTATATAATCATTGTAATAATAAGCTCCACCTGAAACTAACAAAACAACTATTATAATTTTTAAAATTTTTTGACTTTTATTTCTTTTTACAGCTACTATCATTATTTAATTACAAAAGTTGTGAACAATATTGTACTTACTACATTACGATTTGATTTCGTAACATAATTTATAACATTGTTTATTTCGGCTATTAGCTCATCTTTCAATAAGTTTTTTCCACCAACAGTCAATAATTCTTCTGAACTTCTTGAACTCACTTGTGAAATAACAACATCAGTAATTTCTGCTTTATACTCTTCTATTACTGTTGCTATTAATGGATCATTACTTCTAATAGAAAAAGATAATTTCATTACTTTTTCTTTACCTCTTGAATCAGTTAAATTTAAAACCAAATCATTTACATCTGCTTTAAAAGTAGCTTCTGACGTATTTGCAGGAGTAGCAGTTTGAGCACTTTCTTCTGTTTTTTGTCCATTATTTGCTGTACTAGAAATTTTATCTAATAAAAAGTATGTTCCGCCAGCAACGGCCATAATTAAAATCAGAATTAAAACTATTAATACAATTAATAATCCCTTTCCTTCCGAAGATTTTTTTGTTGTTTCACCATTTTCTTCTGCCATTTTAATCCTTTTTATCTTTATCTAAATTATATTTTTCAAGTTTTTGTGTCAGTCTTGATGCATTCGTTACAGTCAAAAATTTTAGTATTTGTGTAACATTAGACTCTCTTAGTCTTAAGATTATATCAAAAACATCTTCAATTTTGCCTTCATTTATCATTTGGTCAAAAATTTCAGCTGCATTTTTTGCTTTCATTCCATCATAAATTTTTACTGTTTTACTTTGAACTTCTGCTCTAATATCTTTTAAAAGTGCTAAATTCTTGTCATGAAGTCTTTTGGTTTCAGCTTTTTCTTTTTCTACTTGAGCAAGAAGATTTTCTAACTCTTTTTTTTGTGTTTGATACTCTTTTTCTTTTTCATTATAAAAATTATTTAACTCATTTTTTAATTCTAAAACTTCCATTTTTTGTCTAGTTAAAGAACTACTTGTTTCAACTGCATTTATTTGTATTACAAAAAAAATAGTTAATATCAAAAATTTATAAATCAAATTAACTCCTACCCTCTTATATATTTACTTTGTACATATTCGCTAGCGGCTTCTTCTTCTGCAGCTAAAATTTTTTTAAATTTTTCTTTTTTTTCTTCATCTAAAATATATTTAAATTGTTCACTCTCTTTTTGTAATTCTACTATTTCATTTACTAAATTTGCTATTTGAGAAACTAAACTGTTTTTTCTAGTTAAAAGCTTTTGAATATGCAATCTCATTGTATCTTTATGCATTGCCAAAATCAAAAAATCAGAAATTGCTCCAAATCTATCAACTGTTGCTGTATCAATTTTATGTTGAGTAAAAACAACTTCAGAATCAATTTTATCAACTTCTTGTTCTAAAGTAGCTTTTTCTATTAATTTTTGGTCTGTTTGGTTTTTTTTGAGTTTATATAATTTCTCAATCAACTTAATGCCCGAATGTTAAGATTATATCCCATAAATCTTTTGTAAATGTTTCAAGATGATCTCCAACCCAAGGTAAAGAAATCAAAATAAATGCTGATACAAAAATCATTTTAGGAACAAAGGATAAAGAAGCATCATTTACTTGTGTAACTGCTGAAAAAATTGATATTACAAGCCCTATAATCATACTTACAATCAAAGAAGGCAAACCTAATATTAAAATTATTTTTACCGTATTTTCTGCAATTCCTATTAAATCCATAATTAATCTTTTAATTTTATCGTTATTTCTAAAGTTTTATTACTTAGTAGTTTAGAAATTAGTTGTGATATTTCATCAACATTTGAACTATTTAAAATTACTGTTTCTTTATTGTTTGTATTAGAAATTATTTGAGTCTTTTCTTCATTTTTAGGCACTTGAACTATTTCATCTGCTTTATAATTTAAAGCTTCCATTAAATCTTTTTCATTCAAGCTATCTAATTCAGAAAATTCATTATCATTCATATTCTCTCCTTCTAAATCTTCAAAATTTTCACTTTCTTCATCTTCTTCATTTTTTTCTTCATTTTCTTCATTTTCTTCATCATCCATTGGTTCGATAATAACTTTTTTTTTCTCATTTTCAAAATTATCTTCTTCTAAATCAGCCACTTCTTGTATCTCTTCATCAGGAAGATGAACTTCTTCATCATCATCAAACTCTACAAATTCATCCGTCATCTCAGTTTTATCATCTTCAACTTGCTTTTCTGGTTTTTCAAAAGTCGCAAGAAATTCTGCTTTATCAGGAAAAAGTTCTTCTAAGAAATTTACATCTTCAAATGTTTCCCCTAAAAATTCATAATTATCTTCATCTATACTAGCTGAATTTAAAATCTGAGATAAAACATCTTCATCACTTAAAGAATTGTCATTTAAAATATTATCGTCATCGTAATCAAATGATATATTATTTAGTCCAAAATCATTATTAAAATCTTCAAATTCATTAGTTATTTTATCATTGTTATCTAGCTTATGCAAATCTATATTTTCTGTTTCTTCAGTGGTTTCTATCAAATTTTCTAGTTCGTTTAGATTTACACCACTTACGATTTCATCATCTTTTATTTCAGGAGTACTTTCTGCTTTTTTTTCTATTTGCGTTTCATTAGCAAGAAGTTTTGATAATTCATCATCAAGTTCAACTTTATTCTCTTTTTTTATATCTTCTAAGTTCTTTTCTAATTCATATTTTCTGATTATATATTCTGGTATTTCATTCAAAGAATTAATAGTTAAATCGTTGACTCCACTTTCTACTAGAAATTGTTCGTCAACGCCATCTTTAGGAGCAAAAAACTTCGATTTTAAAGAATCTTTTTTTATTATCTTTTCATCATCAATCAAATAAATATCTTTAGGTTGCGCTTTTATTGTCTCTTTTAAATCATTTAAATTACTAATTTCTTTTATGATTACATTATTATCAATTTTTTTAATTTGAGAGCTATCTAATATTTTATAAATCTCTTTTTTAAAACGCTGATTACCGTATATATAAATATTCAACTTTGATAAATCCTATTAAAGATATTTTTAATTTTATGCAGATTATACCTTTTTTTATTAAATTTTCGTTAAAATATATATTAAAATAAATTAGGAGGATGATATTGAAATATTTTTTTATTATTGCACTATTATTATCATCTTTATACTCGCAAACAATTAAAGACATTTCAAATATCATTGGAATTAGAGAAAACCAACTAATTGGTTATGGGTTAATAGTTGGATTAGCTGGAACTGGTGACAAATCAAAGTTCACTATGCAATCTTTACAAAATCTTCTTAGAAATTCTTATATTAAAATCCCAGCAGGTTCAATTAATTCAAAAAATATTGCAGCAGTTATGGTAACTGCTGATTTACCACCATTTGCAAGACAAGGTGATAAAATAAAAGTGAATATTTCAACTATTGGTGATGCAAAATCTGTTGACCATGGAGAACTTTTAATAACTCAATTAAAGGGTGTTGATGGAAATGTCTATGCCTTAGCACAAGGAACAATTGTTGCAAATGAAAATAATAAAACTACTGGATTTATTTATGATGGGGCAACTGTTGAAAATGAAATAAATTTCGATTTACAAAGTGAAGACTCAATCCAACTAAGTCTTTTGAAAAATTCTGCAAAAAATGCTGATTTAATTGAAACAAAAATTAATGATACTTTTGGAAAAAAACTTGCAACTGCATTGGATACTAGAACTATTGATGTAAAAAAACCTGATGGTATGTCTATTGTAAAATTTATTTCTCTTGTTCAAAATATAGAATTAGAGTCTTCATTTAAAAAGAAACTTATAATTGATATGAACAGAGAATCGATTCTTGCAGGAGGAGATATAGTAATTGATCCTGTTACAATAGCAAGAGATACTTTTACTATTAGAATAAATAAAACTGGTTTAGGTGAAGTTGATTGGAATAATCCTACAATAAATACAGGTGTTGATATTGGTGATGATGTAAGAATTGCAGATAAACCAGTTATAGACATAAATAATGCAATGATAAATACAAAAAATCCTCCAACAGTTGCTGATTTAGTTCGTTCAATGAAAGTTATGAAACTTCCAATGAAAGAGATAATAGATACCCTAAAAATGATAAAAGATATGGGTGCAATTGATGTTGATATTGAATTAAGAGAGTAATAAATGGCAGAATTTTTAAGTCAAGATGAGATTGATGCACTTTTAGATATCGCTGAACAAGGTGATGATATTGATGGAACTAATCCTTTAGATAAGTTCACCGCAAAAGAAAAAAATTACTCTATTTATGACTTTAAAAAACCTAATAGAGTTACACTTGACCAATTAAAAGCACTAACAACCATGCATGATAAAATGCTAAGAGAGTTCATAAATGATCTATCTTCAATGCTTAGAAAAATTGTAGATATAAAACTTACAACAATTGAACAAATGACTTATGGAGAATTTATCTTATCTATTCCACAAGTTACATCTTTAAGTACACTTTCTATGAAACCACTTGATGGAAGAATAGTAATTGAGTGTAACCCAACTATTTCACATAAAGTAATCGCTGATTTATTAGGTAGTGGTGCTGTAAATACTATGGATAATTTAGATAGAGAATTAACAGAAATAGAAATAAAAGTTTTAGAACACTTTTATAAAATGTTTATAAAAATTTTATATAAAACTTGGAGTGATATTTCAAGCTTAAACTTTAGAATAGAATCAAGTGATACAAATGCAAATGCTATACAAATAGTATCTGACCACGATATAGTTTTACTTGTTGTTTTTGAAATCACTATTGATGAAGATTCAGGGTTTTTATCAATTTGTTATCCAATTTCTTATATTGAACCTTTATTAAATAAAATTGTTGATAAAATTTTTAGTGAAGGTAAAAATAAAAAACTTAGTAGAAAAGAAGATATAAAAACTCTTATTTCTGGAGCAAGGATGAAAGTTGAAGCAATTATGGCTGAAACTGAACTTACAACTGCAGAAATTCTTAATCTAAAAGAAAATGATATTATAGTATTTAATAAAAATGCTTCGTCATCATCTGCAACAGTTTATATTAATAAAAAAGAGAAATTTTCAGCAGTTTCTGGAATTTCAAATAATAGAAAAGCTGTTCAAATAAAAGCTAACTTAGATAGAGAAAAACAAGAAACACTTGATACTTTAAGAGAGATGAGAGAAGATAGAGAGCAAAAAGCAAAAGAATCTGCTGAAACTTTGAAAAAGTTATTAAATGAAAGAACTAGTAATTATCTTTAATACTAGCTCTTTTTTTCTTAGTCTTCTAAACTCCAAGATAAAGTTTCTCCTGCATACATAGGCACAACTCTTTCTTCTTTATATTCATAAATTGCTGGAACTACAAAATCTTTTTTTACTAATTTTATAGTTTTTTTATCCAATTTTAGATTATAAATTTTTTGTGCATTTAAAGAAACAAAGGCATTTAAATTTTCTAATGCATTATGCTTTTCAAAAAGTTGTGTTAATACTTGTAAAGCGATTGGTGAAGTAAAAACTCCAGCTGCACAACCACAACACTCTTTTTTATGTTTTGGATGAGGAGCACTATCACTTCCAAACATAAGTTTTGGATGAGCTTTTAATGCAGCATTTAATAAAGCACTCCTATCAATAGGAGTTTTTGCTATTGGTTTACAAAATAGATGTGGTTGAAGCATACCGCCAGCAACGTCATCTAAAGTTATAAGCAAATGATGTAATGTTACAGTTGCAAAAAGATTATCATATTTATCCAACAACTCTATCGCATCTTTTGTAGTTATATGTTCCATAATAATTTTTAATTTTGGAAAGGCTTTTGCTATTGATTCATAAATTGGCATAAACTCTTTTTCTCTATCCATTACAAAACCATTTGTTTCACCATGAATACAAAGTGGAATTTCTAATTTACTCATAGATTCTAAAGTAGGTCTTAAAACTTCGATATCCATAGAAGAAACTCCTGTTTCAGAGTTAGTTGTAATCCCTGCTGGATAAAGTTTAATAGCGATTATCTCATCTTTTATATCTTTTAAAAATTCATAAGAGTAATCATTTTTGAAAAATAGTGTTACAAAAGGCTCAAATTGATCATTTTTACAGGCTTCTTTAATTCTTTGTTTATATGATAATAAAGCTTCTTTTGTTGTAATAGGTGGAACTAAATTTGGCATAACTAAAGCACCACTAAATGTTTTTGATGTTAGCGGTCCTACAAGTTTTAGCATATCTGCATCTCTTAAATGAAGATGCATATCCAAAGGTTCATTTATTTCAAAAGTTTTAAAGCCACTCATCTAAATAGCTTCCTCGTCTTCTTCACCTGTTCTAATTCTTACAATTTTTTCAATAGGAGAAACAAATATTTTCCCATCTCCAATTTTTCCTGTTCTTGCAGCTTCTATAATAACTGAAATTATGTTATCAACGTTTTCATCTGCAACAATTAACTCAATTTTGATTTTTGGTAAGAAATCAACAACATATTCAGCACCTCTATAAAGTTCGCTATGTCCTTGTTGTCTTCCATAACCCTTTACATCAGATACAGTCATACCAGTAATTCCTGCTTCTTGTAAAGCATCCTTTACATCTTCAAGTTTAAATGGCTTGATTACAGCTTCAATTCTCTTCACTACAAATCCTTTTTTAAATTCGTATTATTTTAACAAAAGATTATTAAACTAATATTATTAAAAAAATTTTAGAATCAATTAAAGTATTAATTAGATAAAAAGCATAAAAGCTAAATAATAAACTTTATATTTTATAAAGTTAATAATCAATAATTTTATTATATAATCCACTAAATTTATAGCAATTAATTATAGGAAAGTATGTTAAATATATTGACAAACAAATCAAAATTTACAGAACAAGATTTAGTAAAAGAACTTATAGATCCAACAACTTCATCTGAACAACTAAATAAAATATATCAAAACTCAAATATAGACCTAAATAAAATTTATCATCATGATGAACCCATTTTACATAGTTGTTGTAAAAAAGATTTATATGAATCTGTACTTTGGCTATTAGAACACAATATTAATACTGAAATTGAAACTGAACAAAAAGAGACGGCCATTTTTTACGCTATATATTCAAAAGATAGCAAAATGCTTAAAACTTTAGTTGATTTTAATGCTAATGTAAATCATATAAATAATAAGAACCGAACAGCTTTACAAGAATCAATAAGTAATTCAAATAACAAAGTAATAAGATATTTATTGCAAGTTACGAAAGTTTTAAACAATAAAGATACAAATGGAAATAATCTTATTTTTGATGCTATAACAAATGGAAACTTTAACCTCATAAAAAATATTGTATCTTTAAAAAAAATCGATATAAATGAGATAAATAATCAAGGCAATTGTGTATTACATTTAGAAAATGTTTTAAAAAACAATGAAATAGCGATGTTTTTATTGGAATCAGGAGCAAATCCTACAATAGTTGATAGAAATGGAAAAAGTTTTCTTTCTTATTCTGTTTTAAATGGAATCAAAAATATGAATCTTATAAAAAGAGCAAGTTTTTTTGGTTTTGATTTAAATTTAAAAAATAAAGATAATAGAAATATTTTAATGGAAGCAACAAATCATTTTTTAAATCTTCCAAAAGATGATAAAAAAACAGTAAATAGTCAAGCAGAACTAATAAAAGAGTTAGTTCAAATGAATATCAATATTCAAGCAGTGGATAATGATAATGAAACTGTTTTTTTCAATATTACAAGAAGTGAAGATAGAGATTTGATTCACTATTTTTTAAATAATGGATTAAACATTAATTTAAACAAACAAAATAATATTGGATTAACTCCTTTAACTATTTTAGTTTTAAATGGAATAAAAAATAGTGATTTGATTAAACTGTATTTGGAAAAAGGTGCAAGTTTAAATACAAAAAACAAATTTGGAAAAACAACAATAGAAATTTTAATAAATATAATTTTACATCAAGACGATAAAGTTGAGATTGAACCAGAATACAAACTTTTATTGGTTGAAGATGCACAATATAAAGATATTTTAGAACTATTTATAAAAAATTATGATGTTGAAATAAATGAATTAAATTCAGAAGGTGAACCTTTGTTTTTTTCTTCACTTTTAAATTTTAATTTCTCTTTATTTAAAATATTAAGAACAAGAAATACAGATTTGAATAAAAAAGATGAAAATGGAAATAATATAATTTTCAGATTAATGGATTTGAGTTCTGAACACAAAATAAAAAATAAAAGAACTTACCTAAATACAATAAAAAACTTAATAAATGTTGGTGTTAATATTGATGAAACAAATCAAGAAGGTTCTACTGCTTTACAAGTTGCGATTTTTAATAATTGTAAAGATGTAGTAAAACTTTTATTAGAATTAAGAGCTTCTTGTAATTTAGTTGATGAAAAAGGAAGAACTTTAATCCATAGTTGTGTTTTCCAAGATAGAACTTCTTTTATAAAAGATATTCATCAATCTAACCAAGAGATTATAAATATAGCAGACTCTTTTGGAGTAAGACCAATAAATTATGCCGCATTTATGGGGAAAAAAGATTTAGTTCTTGAAATGTTATCAATGGGTGCTTTAATAAATAATCCTCATAAAAAATCACCAAAGATTTTATCTTTTCTTGAAAAATATCATAAAAATATATTAAATCTTACTATTGGTGTAAAAGATGAATCTAATAAGGCAAACTTGAACCTACTTGCACAAAATATGATAAAAGAGTTTAATATAAAAACATCTGTTTAGTTTCTATACAATTTTTTATTTATACATTTTTTTATTTTTTATATAATAAAAAAAAGTATAGGAAATTGTATGAAAGAGTTTTTTGAAACATATAATCAACACCAAGAAGACATAGAGTATTTTTTACAAGAGAGCCTCAAAAATATTGGTGGTTTATCAAATCATAAAAAAAATGATTTTAAACAACTCTATAAAATCTTTCCCTCTTTAGAGTTAGTTTATATAATAGATAAACATACAAAAATTCAAACATCAAATAACTTTTATAGATATAAAATTGATGAAAATGCAAAAAACAAAGATAGGTCTCATCTTATTTCTAAACTTCATTTTACTGACTCAAATATGGCTTTTTCAAAACCCTATATAAGTAGTGCAACAAGAAGTACTTGTGTAACAGTAACTATAAAAGAAGAAAATGAAATATTTTTTTTAGATTTTAGAATTGATATTTTACTTCAAAAATTAAACTTAATTGAGCTAAATAAACCTTTTCATAGTATTACAAAAGGTTTTTATATCATTGCTGGTTTTTCTATGATAGTTTTATCAATTCTTACAATTTTTTTCTCTTTATATGATTTTATGCTTTATATATTTTCAAATCACGATTTATCATTGGAAATGATTTTTAAACCTATAATTTCTTTAACTTTAAGTATTGCAATATTTGATTTAGCAAAAACTATTTTAGAACAAGAGGTATTTTTCAAATCATATTCAAAAAATTCAAGGGTTGAAACAAAAATATTAACAAAATTTTTAACTACAATTATTATTGCTCTTTCTATTGAAGCTTTAATTGTTGTATTTAAAATTGCGATTAATGATTATGTTCAGATGGTTAATGCTTTCTATTTAATAGCAGGTATTGCTCTAATTTTGGTATCATTGACAATATTTATATATTTTTCACAAAAAAAATATATACAGTCTTGATTGTTTATTTTTTATACATTATAATCTTTTAATGTAGTATATATTTAATAAGGTAGAACAAATGCAAGAATATATAGCACTGGATAGTATCTCAAAAGAGATTTTAAACTCAGCAAAACTTCTTCAATCAGTTGAAGTTAATGCTTTAATATTAGGTGAAAATGGAGTTGGTAAAAAATCTTTAGCCAAATATATATTACCAAATTCAAAAATATATGAAGCAAAAGCCTTACAAAAAGATATTATTGACAATATTTTAACTCTGCAAAATGAATCAATAATTATTGATAGAGTAAATGAAATCACAAATATTGATATATTTATAAATTGGATAGAAAAAAATCAAATAAGAGTAATAGCAACTTCACAAGCTTCAAATTTAAATCAAAAACTAAAAGATTTATTTATAATAACCTTGGAAATTCCACCTTTGAAAAATAGGATTGAAGACACCAAAGCTTTGATAAATAAATTTTCACAAGAAGCCAGTTCTATTTTAGAAATGCCTTTAGTAAGCTCTTCAAAACTTATCACAAATATCTCAAACAATACTCACAGCCTAAGAAAATCTATATATTTTTCATATCTTTTTGAAACAATTGGAGAAAATGAAATTTTAACATTTTTGGAAAAATATCTAAGCGAAAACCTATCAAAAAATAGTTCTTATAAAGATTTATTATATATTTTTGAAGTTCCTTTACTAAAAGCAGCTATAAAAAAATATAAATCTCAAGTTCAAGTTGCAAAACATCTAGATTTGAATAGAATTACATTAAGAAAAAAATTAGAAGTATATAAAGAGTTACTATGACTGAACTAAATATTCAAATCGAAGAATTAATATCAAACAATGCAACAGATTTTCAAATTTCAAAAGTATTCAAAACTTATTATAAAAACTATTTAGATTCTATTGATACAACAGTTGAGACAACTGGTGGAAAAGATTTTTTTATAAAACATACAAAACATACTGATAAATTTTTAATACTTTTATATAAATATATTTTGAGAAAAAATTTTGGTGTACACCAACCAATGAGTAACTCTATTCCAATAACTTTAATAGCATTAGGTTCTTATGGAAGAGAACAACTTTGTATATATTCTGATATTGATATTATGATTTTATATGAAGATATTAAAGGTTATAACTTAAAAACTATTATTGAAGAATTTATAACTTTAACATGGGATTGTGGTTTAAAACTTGGTTCACGTGTTGATGAATTAAAAAATATAGAAAATGTAGTAAAAGAAGATATAACAATAAAAAGTGCTATTTTAGAATCAAGAATAATTTATGGTTCAAAAACTTTATGGGTTAGTTATGAAAATATTTTAAAAAAGATAAGAAAAACTGACCAAAAAGAGTTTATTTTAGAAAAACTCGAAGAACATAAACAAAGACTTTTAAAATTCCCTTTAAAAATGGAACCAAATATCAAAGATGGTTATGGTGGAATTAGAGAAGCAAATATGATGTATTGGATAGCAAATATTTTATATGGCTTAAATAATGTAAAAGAACTTGCAGGTTTTCAATTTAGTGAAGATGAATATAAAAAATACAGACAAGCTTTAGAATTTATTTTTCAAGTAAGAACAGCTTTGCATAGTATTGCAAGAAAAAAACAAGATCAAGTTACTTTTGATATTTTGCCAGATTTAAGTGCAAAACTAGGTTTTAAAAATCAACCAAGATATACAAAAGATAGACTTTGTATGTCAAAAATAATCTCAAGTTTGCATATTATTCATAACTTCACTGCAACAATGATAAAAAAATTTACAAGAGTTGCTTTATTTGAAGCTACAAATATACCAAAACTAAAAAAACTAAGATACAAAAAAACCTTTACATTATAAACAATGAACTATTTTGTTCTTTTAGTGCAAAACCACAAAGTTTAAATAACTTTATAAAAGAGTTAATAGAACTTCCTTTGAATGTTGATAGATTTGATAGATCTTATATCTATTATGCTAGTAAAACAAAATTACCAAAAACTCAATCCAAAGAGTTGAGAAAAAGTATAAAACTACTTTTAACAAAACAAAAACTATACCCTTTGATGAAACTTATTTATAATGCTGGATTATTCCAAGCAATTATTCCTGTTACAAAGATGCTGATTAATCAACCTCAATTTGATGGTTACCATCGACATCCAGTTGATATTCACTCTATAAAAACTTTAAAATTTGCACAAAATATTGAAGATGAACACGTAAAATCAATCTTTAATGAACTTACAAATGAACAAAAAATGATAGTAAGACTTGTGGCATTTTTTCATGATGTAGGAAAAGGAAGAAAAGAAGATCACCATATAGTTGGAGAAAAACTTTTTAAAAATATGTTGAAGTCTTTTGATTTTGATGAAGAACTTATAAAAGTTGGAGCAAACTTAGTAAGATATCACAATATGATGTCTTATATGGCTACAAATGAGGATATTTATTCAGAAAAAACTATTTTAAATCTTATGGGTATAGTAAAAACAAAAGATTCATTAAAAATGCTTTATGTTGTAACATATTGTGATATTTCTGCTGTTGGTCAAAATATTTTTAATAGCTCAACTGCTTCTTTACTAAAACAGTTATATTATCAAGCACTTCCAGCTTTTGATAATCAAGAATTTTTAAAAGAGAGTAAAAGAAGAACTGCAAAACAAAATGCTATAAAAAATCTTGAAAGATATAAAGAACTTCCAATGATTTTGCAAAAAAAGATTATGTATATATCTTCAAATCAAATATTTCTAAGAATGAAAGCAGAAGATATTTTAGATATAGCAATTAAAGCAAAAGATGTAGATTCATATATTTATAAAATAATAAACGAGGCTCAATTAACAATTAGAATCATTAGAAAACAACCATTAAATTTAGGTTATTTACTTGGAAAATTAGAGTTTTTAAATATAGATTCTATGAATATATATAAACTTTATGATAATAAAAAAGCTTTTGAAATCTCATTTAGTGAAAAAATAGACCCAGAAGATATATATTTAATAGAAGAGATTATCAAAGACTCTTTTGATATGACAAAAAGAACAAATTTAATAACTCCAATTATAAAAAAAGAAGACATAAAAATAGACTGTAATCATACTTCTTATCTAGCTTCTATGCATATAGTTACAAAAGACCAAAAAGGTTTAATCGCTTATATTGCTAAGATATTTGATGACTTTAATGTCGAAATAGAAAGTGCCAAACTTTATACTTTAAAAGGTATGGCAAGAGATTTACTTTTAATTGAAAAAGATGGAAATTTTTGTTCAAAACGAGAAGAAATAGTAAATCTAATTTGTAGCAAAGGTTAAATTATTAACCTTTTGCTAAAAGTTTTGAAGCGTTAAAATCTTTTTTTCCACTTCCAAGTTTTGGTATATCTTTTACTATTTTTATCTCTGATGGAATCATTAATTTATTATCAAAATTATTTAAAATTTTCTCTTTTAAATTTGCTACAAAATCTTCATCAATATTTGAGATAAGTAAAACTATTTTTTCACCTTTTTTCTCATCTTCAACATTTGTTGCTATAAAATCAACAGAACTATCTTCTTTTAACTCTAATATTTTTGATATTTTATCTTCAACTGAAGTCAAACTTACCATTTCACCACCAAGTTTTGCAAATCTTGAATATCTATCAATAATAGTTAAAAAGCCATCTTCATCAACTTTTCCTTTATCTCCTGTTATATAATAAGTTTTTCCTTTTATAGTTTTTAAAACTTCTTTTGTTTTTTCTTCATTTCCCAAATAACCTTTCATTACTTGTATTCCAGAAATTACAATCATCCCTTCTTCATTTGGTTTTAACTCTTCAAAACTCATTGGATCTACTATTTTTATAGTTGTTCCTGGTATTGCCATACCAACTGTTCCAGCTTTTTGTCCAATTTGAACTGTAAAATCAGGTGCCATAACATTTGGTAAATTACAAGTTGCAACAGGTGAAGTTTCTGTTGTACCAAAACCTTCAAGAATATCTTTTCCAAATCGTTTTTTAAAGTCAATTTTTACATCTTCTCTCAATTTTTCTGCACCTGCAATAACAAGTCTTAAACTTTCAAACATTAAAGGATGAATTTTTTGATTTCTTACATATAATCTAAAGAATGTTGAAGTTCCACACATAAAAGTTACTTTATGTTTAAAAATCAATTTTGCTATTTCTAAACCATCAGTTGGATCTGGATGTGCTACACATTTTATTCCTTCAATTAATGGAAGATATGTATTTACAACTATTCCAAAAGCATGAAATAGTGGTAATGAACCTAAAATTGCATCTTTATTATTTACATTTATAATATTTGCAATTTGTTGAGCATTTCCTAAAATATTATCTCCACTTAATTCTATTCCTTTAGGACTTCCTTCGCTTCCTGAAGAAAATAAAATCATAGCTGTATCATCTTTTTTTGTTTTAGTTAAGAAAAGCCATTTTAAAATAAAACTTGGAAGTAATTTTACGCAAATTAGAGTTATTATTCCTTGTTTTTTAGATATTTTTGTTTTTAAATCTTCCATATAAAAAACATTTACATTTTCTAAAACCTCATCAATTTTAAAACCTTTTAATTTTAGTTTTTCAACAAATTTCTTTGAAGTTATTACACTTTTTGTTTGAGATTGAATAATTGCAGATTTTAAGGCTTCAACTTGACTTGTATAGTTTAGATTTATTGCTGTTTTTCCCATCAATAAAACCATGTAATTCATAAATGCTCCAGCTACACTTGAAGGAAGTAGTAATGCTATATTTTGTTCTTTTAAATCTTTTTTTAGTAAATTTTTAAATAAAATTGAAGCAGTTAGAAATCTATAACCACTCAATTGTGTATTTGTTGAATCAGCAAAAATTATCTCATTTGAAACTTCTTTTAATCTATCAAAAATAACTTCATTTAAAGGTTTTAAATGATTTATATGTTCTTTCCAAGATTTAGCAGATAGTTCAAAAACTTCATTTTTTATACTTATTGCATTTGCATCATTTTTATTCATCATTCTTGCAAAAGATACTGTTACTCTATTTGTTTTATTTGAATCTTTAAATCTTTTGTTTGCCCTACTAAACATAGATTCCCAAAGTCCTCTTATATAAAAAGGAATTACTTTTATCTCTTCATTTGTAGTAAATTCTAAGATTTTTTCAAAGCCTCTTTTAAATTCTCCTAAATGCCCATTTCTAGTAATTGCGCCTTCAGGGAAAAGTACAACTATATTACCATCATCTAACTCTTTTGCAATAATTTGCATAGATGATTTTGACGATTCATTTGAAATTGGAATACATTTAAACATCTTTAAAAGCCAAGTTAAATACCATTTATTATAAATAGTTTTATCCATTACAAATTTTACTTCTCTTGGAACTGCCATCAAAATAATTGCCCAATCAATCCAAGAGACGTGATTTCCTAAAAGTAAAACTCCACCTTGAGAAGGAATATTTTTTATTCCATCAACTTCAAGTTTATATTTTAAACCAACAAAAGCTTTTAAAAATAATAAAAGTAAAGATTGTGGCAATTTATAAACTGTGTATAAAGTTCCTATTACAATAATTGATAAAATTAGATAAATTGTATTTAATGGATCTAAATCATAAAAAGATACTATCGTAGTTATACAAAGCATTAAAAACATAAATAAAGATTGAAACCAATTATTCCCTGCTAAAATAGTTCCTAAGAATTTCTTTTTTGCATTAAATTGTATTAAAGAGTTTAAAGGAACTACAAACATTCCACCAAAAATACCAAATACTAAAAAAGTAAGAGTTAACATAAAAGGAGTTTCAACAATAGTTGAAATATATATCATTGTAGCCATTCCAAATGATGCAAAAGGAATAGTTCCTACTTCAATATAGAACTTTGAAACTCTTGAATAAATTATTGACCCAATAGCAATACCTATTCCAGAAGCTGCGATAACTCCATTTATTACAAAAACATCATGGATATTTAGATACATTTTTGCAAAAGATGGAAAAACTGCAATTACTCCTTGAGAAACTCCATAAAATACTGATAAACCAATTACTGATAAAAATATTACATTTTGAGAATAGATATTTTTTATATTATTTATTAATAATCTACCTTTAAAAAATTCTTGTTTGTTTAAAGATATTGTCTCATTTTTTACATAATTTGTATTAACTCTTCTTAAAAATAAAAACGAAACTACCATCTCTAAAAATGCAACTGGTAAAATATAATAAGTCAAAGGTAAAATTGCTAATAATAATTCATCTTTAGAAGTTATATTTTGAAGATTATTTAAGTTATAAAATTTTTCAAATACAAATGAAGTAACACCAATAGCAAATAATATTGCTATTATAGATATTGCTTGAAGTGCTGCATTTCCTCTTGATAGATTTTTTTTACCATAAATATCAAGAATCAATCCAAGTTTTGCAGGTCCATAAATGGCACTTTGAATTGCTAATAAAAATAAAGCAAACATTGCAAAATAAAAATTCCCACTAATATAAGCAGCTATCATCAAACTTGCTAATAAAAAAGATGATAATGCACCATATACCAAAATATCTTTTTTATTATATTTATCTGATAAATATCCACTAAATGTGAACAAAAGTAAAAAAGGGATAATCAATAAAACATTTATAATTGATACCCAAATAACTTGTGTTGTTCCATCAAAAATTTTAAAAGCAATATTTTGAAGTAAAACTTTATGAGATACATCAACAACAGCATTACAAAAAACTACAAATAAAAATGCAATTTTTATTATTAATAAATTATCTATTTTTTTCATTGATTACCTTATTAACTAATTTGTTTTAGATTTGTTTCAAAAAAATCTTTTAAAGTTTCATTCAAAGTTTGAGAATTCTCAGGAATATCTATAGATTCACCAATAACTACTTGACAATTAAAAGGTACAAATAAAGCTTCACCTTTTGGTAAAGAGTTACCTAATCCTTGCATTGCAATAGGAATAATTGGTATATCTTTTTTATCTTTTAATAAATAAAATAATCCTTTTTTCAATCTTGTCATCTGTTCAGGTTTTCCCCTACTTCCTTCTGGAAATAGTATTAAAATATCTTTATTATCTAAAGCTTCATGTGGTTCTTTGAATAATTCTTCTTGAGAACTTGCACCCGTTCTATCTAAAGGAATTATACCTATACAATAAGTTGAAATCCAAGATACAAATTTATTTCTCATAAAATAATCTGCTGCGGCAACTGGTCGAATTTTATCTATTTTAGATAAAGGGTATAAACTCATAATTACCAAAGTATCCAAATGACTATTATGATTAGGAGCAATAACTGCTCCACCTTCTAAAGGTAACTTTTCTCTTCCTTTGATATTTAAACCTAAAACAACAAATACAATTGGTTTTACTATAAAAGCAAAAAATAAAACTTTAACAACTCTTTTCATATTAATAACTCACATAATATAAGAAATGGAAAAAAACAGGTGCTGTGTACATTAAACTATCAATTCTATCTAAAATTCCACCATGTCCAGGAATAAATGTACCTGTATCTTTTATTCCAATATCTCTTTTTACACTTGAAATTACTACATCTCCAAAAAATCCAATGCAAGAGATAATAAATCCTGCCATAAATCCATAAGACATATCTAAAGGTGTTAAATAAGGAGCAACTATTCCAGAGATTAATGTAACACTAAAAACACCACCTAAAAATCCTTCCCATGTTTTATTTGGACTAACTTTTGGAATAATCTTATGTTTTCCAAATAATTTTCCAAAAACATATTGTGAAACGTCATTAAACTGTGTCATTATCAATAAAAATAAAACTGGACCAATATTCCCAGCTAAACTATTATGAACTGGCAATGCCATAAGATAAGCTATATGACTTATACTAAAAACTGTTAGCATTGTTGCCCATTGGATTATACTTGCTGATTTTATAAAACCACTTGTTTCTCCAATCAAAACCAATCTTATAGGTATAAATAAAAACAGATAAACAGGAATAAATATGATAAACATTCCATACCAACCAATACTAATCCAATAATATTGTAAAGGAATAGATAAATAAGCCCAAAAAATAGCTCTTCTATCCACATATCTAACAGAAACTATTGATAAAAACTCTTTTAGAGATAAAAATGATAAAAAGGCAAAAAAGATTAAAGCTGATTTTAGACTAATACTTAATGCTAAAAAAACTATTCCTATCATCCACCACCAAGATTTTATTCTTAACCCCAATTCTTTAAAATCCTTATTTGGATTTTTAACTTTTTTATATTGATATATCAAAGTTGATATAACTAAAACTGCAATGGTAAGAATCATTGCATATAATGAATTTTGTGCAATATCAAACATTATTTTCCTTCTAAAGTGTTATAAATAGTCTTTGTTCTATTGATTATTGTTAAAAATGAACCAATTGCTATTACAAACAATGTAATTATTAAAATATAATCTGTAGCAAAAAGTGATAATTCAAACGGTGTTAATATTAAAGCTATTGTCAAAATAGCCATTCTATGTTGTTTTGCCATTGGTCCTTTAAAACAACTTCCAGCTTGCATACTTGCACCTAAAACTCTCACATAAGCTGTTAAAGCTGCAAAAAGTGCTGCTAAATATCCAAGTTCTATTCCAAAAGATATATTTGTTATTGAATATCCTAAAGCTATAAAAAGTAAACTATCAGAAACTCTATCTGGAATATCATTAAATAACTCACCTGATTTTGTACTTTTTCCACCTTCAAGAGCAACCATTCCATCAAATAAATTACATAATAATCGCATTTGTATAAACAATGCAGCTAATATTGGTGAAATCCAAATAGTAAAAAAATTATCATTTGAAATAAACAATATAAAAATTGAAGCTATAAAAGAAGCAACTATACTACCTATTGATATTTGATTTGGAGTAATATCTTTTTTGCTTAAATAACTTGCAAATTTTTGGCTCCAAACACTTCCTCTAACTTTTAATGGTCTTCTATTACTATCTTTCATTTTTATCCTCTGTGATTGATTTTTGATACTTTTTTGCTATAAAAAGAGAAAACATAAAAGCAACAATAACTGTAGGAGCAATAGTATAAAATATATTTTGAGTATTTATTATTAAATGCCCTATAAAAACTATACTTGAAGTAGCTAAAACAGTTAAAATTGATATTATGTAAATTGAACTATTTGTAAATATATTACTAAAAACGATTATTAATCTTACCATAAAAAGTGTTATTATAAAACTAGCTATTCCTTGAAAAAAAGATGATATAAATCTATTTTCATCTTCAATATTTACAAAATAAGACCAACTTCCCCATAAAATAAAAGCAAAAATTGCTGATATATATTTCTCTTTTCTCATTATTTTGCCTTTTTAAACTCTAAAATTGTATGCCGATTAAAAACATATGGTTTAAACTTATTTAATATATCAAGAACTAAAACTTCTGGTAAAAAACCATTTTTTTCCAATACTTTATTTGTAAGTTCTTTTTCTAAAAGTGCTAGATTTTTGCTTGTTTTTACATATTGGCTTATAAGTTCAGTTGATACATCATATTTTTTTAGCTCATTAAATGTATCTAAAACTTCAATTTCTGTTTTAAAATAAACTTCTTTATCCTCTAATAAATCAAGTTTTATAGCTTCATCAATATTTTTATTTAATAAATCTTTTTTTAAAATTGGATTTTTAATTTCATTGCTTAACATTTGAATTGATTGTAAAATCAAATCTGATCTATTTTCAAAATTTATCTGATAGTAATCAAATAACTCTTTTATGTAATCTATTGAAAAATTTAGATTATC
Organism: Aliarcobacter butzleri; assembly: GCF_900187115.1. Classification (NCBI taxonomy): domain Bacteria; kingdom Pseudomonadati; phylum Campylobacterota; class Epsilonproteobacteria; order Campylobacterales; family Arcobacteraceae; genus Aliarcobacter; species Aliarcobacter butzleri. The sequence goes on along the minus strand of NZ_LT906455.1, from coordinate 185,057 downwards.
TTTGAAATATTTAATTAAATTTAAAACCGTAATCGTTATTTCAGGATAATATTTCATATTTTTTGATGTACTAATAGTATTTGGTAACAAACCTTTTTTATCATAAAATGATATTGTATGATTATTTAGATTTGATAATTCAACCAATTTTGACATCTTATAATAAGTTTTATCTTCTATTATTTTCATTCTCATTCCTTAAAGTATAAAGTTTAACTCTTTACTTTTGAAAGTTTATAAAAAAATTCTTAAAAAGTCAAGAATTTCTTAAAAGTGAATAATTTTTTATTTGAAAAATTAAGGCAAAAATTAAAACAAAATTTAAAAAAATATTCGCTATTATTAAAGCTTAGACTAAAAAAAGGACGCACTTTGGAACAAGAAGTAGATTTGAAAAAAAGAACTTTGATGGACTATACTGTTAAAAGCTTAGCTTTTTGGGTAATATTTGGTATCATCGCAGGTATTATTGTGGGGTATGTTAATCCTGCATTAGGAATAGAAGCAAAGCCAGGTATTGATTGGTTTATAAAAATATTAAAATGGCTTGTAGGACCTATTATTTTTCTTACGATAATTTCTGGTATTGTTGGACTAGAATCTCTTAAAGAATTAGGTTCATTAGGATTTAAAGCATTTATTTACTTTGAAATTGTAAGTACATTTGCTTTAGCAATTGGTGTTATTTTTGGTAACTGGTTTGGACCAGGACATGGAATGAATCTTGATGTTAATCACCTTGATGAAAAAAGTGTTAGCACTGTTGATAAATATACTCATGTTGATCCAGACAAAGTGGGAGATATTTGGGAAATTCTTAAAAATGCAATTCCAACTGACCCTATTACACCATTTTTAACTGGTCAAACTTTACAAGTTTTAGTTATGGCTTTAGTTTTAGCTATCTTAATTTCTGCTTTTGGTGGAAAACATAAACCAAAAATTTTAAAACCTGTTGAAGTTGCACAAAACTTTTTCTTCAAAGTGTTAATCATTTTAATGTGGTTATCTCCTTTAGCAAGTTTCAGTGCTATGGCTTTCTTAATTGGGAAATTTGGTATTGATTCACTTATTAACATGGCAAGTTTATTAGGTGTTATGTTTATATCTGTTCTTGCATTTATTTTTGTTATCTTAGGTATTATCATGGCATTCTTTAAAGTTAATATCTTCAAATTTATGAGATATATTCAAAAAGAAGTATTAATTGTATTTGCAACAAGTTCTAGTGAATCTGCTTTAGCACCACTTATGAGAAGACTTGAAGCAGCTGGAGTAAAAAAATCTGTAACAGGATTAGTATTACCTACTGGTTACTCATTTAACCTTGATTGTACAAATATTTATTTAGCACTTTGTATTATATTCTTATCACAAGCATTTAATATTCCTTTAACTATTGAACAACAATTATTCATTATTTTAATTTTGATGGTTACATCAAAAGGAGCAGTTGGAGTTACAGGTTCTGGATTTATCGTACTTGCAGGAACTTTAGGAGCAATGGGTGGAGCAATTCCTGTTGTAACAGTTGCTGTTTTACTTGGTGTTGATAAATTTATGTCTGAAATGAGAGCAGTTGGAAATCTTTGTGGAAATGCAGTTGCAGCTGTTGTTGTAGGTGTTTGGGACAAAAAAATTGATATGGAAAAATTCCAATATGCACTTAACAACCCAGATAAAATTGAAAGTGTTATTGGATCAAAAACAATTAAATAAGTCGTTAGATAAAGTTTTATCTAACAACTTTTTGATAGAATAGAACAAAAATTAGGATTAAAAATGGAAATTGGATTATTTTTTAACTTTATGAGCTTTTTCTTAACAGCAATTTTGCTTGTAGTTTCTTTTCTTTATCTTTATTCTATAGTTACACCTTATGATGACTATAAACTTATTTTTGAAGAAAATAACATTGCAGCTGCTTTAGGATTTGGTGGAGCAATAATTGGAGTTTCAATTCCTATTTATAGTGCTTTAGAAAACTCTGTTTCTTATATAGACTTTGTTGTTTGGGGAGTTATAGCTATAATTATTCAATTAATTTTTGCATCTATTGTTACAAGAACTAAAGGAAAATATTCATTTAGTTCTAAAATTTCACAAGGAGTAATTTCTGTTGGAATTTTAATGGCATTTTTATCAATTTGTATTGGATTAATCAATGCTGGATCAATGAGTTATTAAACTCATTGATTATATTAATATAGCTCTTCTTCTATAATTTCATCTTTTAAAGTATATATATAAGTATCAACTTCAATTTCATCAAATCTTTCAGCTTTTATAGGCATTCTTATAAATTCTTCTCCTTCAAATTCATCTAAAAAATCCCAATGATTTATAAGATTATCTGAATAAAATAAAAAACCATGTATTGTATCACTACCATCTTCAAGTCTAATACCTGGATATCCCATACTTGCACTCCAGCCAGCATCAACTAATTTTCCTTTTACAGTTGCTGGAAGAAACTTTCCCACAATATTTTCTAGAATATGAGCATTTGGACAATTTGGCATAAGAGTTCCATAAACAAAAAGAGTTTCTTTCACTTTTAGTCCTTATTTTAGAAAATATTTTTAAAATATGTAATTACTATTGGAAGAAAGATTGCAGTAAATATTCCACTTAACCCCATAGCAAGTGCTGCAAAAGCTGCTGCTTTTTCACTTATTTCAATTGCTCTTGCAGTTCCAATTCCATGAGATACAAGTCCAAGTGCAAAACCTTTTGAAGTTTCATATTTAACTTTAAAAATCTTAAATACAATTGTTCCAAATAAAGCTCCAACAATTCCCGTAATCAAAACAAAACCAACTGCAAGTGAAGGAATAGCTCCTATTTGTTGTGAAGTTATAATTGCAATTGGAGCAGTTATAGATTTTGTAGTCATTGATAAAATAGTTGGAAGATGTGCTCCAAAAATATAAAGCAGACTAACTGCAATTACTATTGAAAAAACTCCAGCTATAAAGAGTGTTAATACTATTGGTAAAAAAAGTGATTTTATATATTTCAAATTTTTATATAAAGGAAGTGCAAGTGCTACAGTTGCAGGGCCAAGAAAAAAATGAATTATTTCAACACTTTTAAAATACTTCTCAAATGAGGTATTTGTGTAAATAATTAAAAATAAAATAATCACATAAGCAATAATAATTGGTTGTAAAAGTGTATGTTTATTAAACTTTTCATAAATTATTATTCCAAATTTAAAAGCTGCTATTGTTATAATCAACCAAGTAAGAGGAGTTGAACTAATATAATTTGTTAAAGCTTCATAATTCATCTTTATTCACCTTTGAAGTTAAAAAATCCATAAATTTTGCGGCAAAGATTAAAGCTATTAATGTTCCAAAAAACAAAGCTATAAATATCGCCCAAAACTCTTTTGTAATAATATCTATTTGAGTGATTATTCCCATAGCTGCTGGAATAAAAAGTAGTGGAAGATATCTTAAATGAAGAGCAACTGCATTATCAAGACTATGAAAACTTCCTTTTTTTATAATTAAAAATACTAAAAGTAAAACCATCCCAATTACAGGACCTGGAACTAAAAGAGTGAAGAATTTTGCTATACACTCGCCTAAAAATTGGAAAACTAATAAAACTATAATACCTTTTAACAAACTTTTTCCTTGTTATTAAGTTTTTAAAAAAACAGATTATATGAAGTTAATATAAAAAGAAGATGAGATTTTTAAATTAATTAAGAAATTAATAGATGAGTTTTAACTCTCACCTATTTAATTGTTTTTGAAGTCAGCAATAATTTTTGCTTTTAATTTATCTTTTGTAAATCCAAACTCTTCAAATAAATCATTTGCTGGTCCAGATGCTCCAAATGTTTCCATACCAAACACAACATCAGCATATTTGTAGTATTCCAAACCACGAGCTGCTTCAACTGCATATACTTTTGTATTTTTATTTATAATTCTGTCAACATACTCTTTACTTTGTTCCATTAATAAATCAAAACAAGGAACTGAAACAACATTTGCAAAAATTCCGTCTTCCTCTAAAGAACAAGCTGTTTGAAGTGCAAGCATTAATTCACTTCCAGATGCCATGATAGTGATATTTGCATTTTCTCTTTCTTTTAATAAATAAGCTCCATTTGAAACATTTCCATAAGCTTTTTCATCTTTTAATACTCTTAAACCTTGTCTTGAGCAAACAAAAGCAGTTGGAGCTTTCATTTTTAAAGCAACTTTCCAAGACTCAATATTTTCTGTTGCATCAGCTGGTCTAAATGTATAGAAATTTGGTAATGCTCTAAATTGTGATAAATGCTCAATTGGTTGGTGAGTTGGACCATCTTCTCCAACACCAATAGAGTCATGAGTCCAAATAAAGTGTTGAGGAATTCCTGCAAGTGCAGCTATTCTTGCACTTGGTTTTAAATAATCACTAAATACAAAGAATGTTGCAGAATAAACTCTAAATAATCCATATAAATTCATTGCATTTGTAATAGCTGCCATAGCATGTTCTTTGATACCAAAGTGAATATTTCTTCCTTTTGGGAAATCACCCATATCTTTTAATTCAGTTTTATTTGATGGTGCTAAGTCAGCACTTCCACCTAAAAATCCTGGAATTGCTTTTGCAATTGCATTTAAAATTTTATGATTTGAATCTCTTGTTGCAACGCTTGAATCAGGCTCAAAAGTTGGATAAACGATTGAATCAAAATTAGGATTTTTTAATTCTTCAATTTTCGCTTTTGTTTGAGCAGAAAGTGATTCCATCCAAGCATTTTGAGCAGTAGAACCAACGATTAATTTATCAAAAGCACCTTTTACATCAGCTGGTACAAAGAATTTTTCTTCAGGATTAAATCCTGCTTTTTCTTTAGATTTTGCAATTTCATCTTCACCTAATGGAGCTCCATGAGAATGATGACTTCCTTCCATTGTTACTGCACCTTTAGCAATTGCTGTTTTTGCAATAATTAATACTGGAAGTGTTGATGATTTAGCAGCAACTAAGGCTTTATCAATTTGGTCAAAATTATGTCCATCTATTTCTATTACTTCAAAATCAATAGCTTGAAATCTTTTTTTAACATTTTCACTCCAAGAAATACTTGTATCACCTTCAATTGTGATTGAATTTGAATCATAAATTATTACAAGATTATCAAGTTTTAAATGTCCTGCTGTTGCTGTTGCTTCATAAGAAATACCCTCTTGTAAATCTCCATCACCACATAAACAGTAAACTTTATGATTTATTACATCACTTCCAAGAAGATTTTGTGCATATTTTCCTGCCATTGCAAATCCAACTGCATTTGCAATTCCTTGTCCTAAAGGTCCTGTTGTAATTTCAATTCCATGAGTATGACCATATTCTGGATGTCCTGGAGTTTTAGAGTGAGTTTGTCTAAAGTTTTTAATATCATTTATAGATACATTAAATCCCCAAAGATGTAATAAAGAGTAAACTAATCCAGTTGCATGACCACCTGAAAATACTAATCTATCTCTATTTAACCATTTTTCATCAGCTGGATTTACATTTAAATGTTTACTTAAAACTGTTGCAATATCAGCTAATCCCATTGGAGCACCAGGATGTCCTGAGTTTGCTTGTTGAACCATATCAGCTGCTAAAAATCTGATAGTATCTGCTTGTTTTTGTAGAAGTTGTTTTGACATAATTATCCTAATTGTTTGGTGAGTTATTTAAAATTTTTAAGCGATTATATCTAAAAAGTATTTAATTTTTTAAGTTACTAAACTATTTTAGTAAACTCTTCAAAAAGTTTATCACTCAGAGGATTTTCAAGTTTTAGTTCTAAACTTATTGGTTTATTATCCCAGTATTTTAGAGTATTTGCAATTCCAAGATAGATAAAATCTTGCGTTTTTTTATCAACTTGAACATATTTTCGCACAAATATATGAAGTTTAACTCCGAATTTTTTATTTTCACACAATCTTTCTCCATCACCTTTATCAGAAGAATGACTTGGTTTACTTTGGTATGTAAAAACATCTTTTGATAAAAAGGCATTATGATAATTTGCAGATTTTGAAAACTTCTCTTTTTCTAAATTTATAAATAAAAAGAAATCATTTTCATATTTTAAAAATCCACTTCCTCTAAATGAACTATGAATTTTTGGGAAATTACAAAGTTTTGCAATATTTAGCATATTGTATTTAGAATATAGTTTTAAAAATGGTTTTCCAAAATCAGTTAAACCAAACTCCTCTTCATAATTATAAATTCCAAAATTCAAACTATCTTCAAATATTTTTTTATAATTTTCATTTTTCAAAAGTTCTTCAAACTCTTTTGTTTTGCGTGCGATTTTATTTTCATAATTTATTAGTTTTAAATATCTACTACTTTGTGCAGAATCTAAAAAATCTTGTCTTAAATATAAAAAACTATGAATTATCGTCTCTTTATCAACTCTATCTAAATACTTATTTAAAATCTTAAAAGCTATATTTTCATCACAAAAATCATTATTTAAAAGATATTTTAAAATCACAAACTCATAAACTCTTTTTATTGGTAACTCATTTTCTATAAATCTTATAGCTTTTATAAAATTTTCATCTAAAATCAACTCTTTTAGTTTTTTATCATCTTCAACTTTTGCCAAGAATTCTATATATGATTTACTTTCATCAACAAATTTTAAAGGATTTATCACATCTTCAAATTGCAAAAAATCAACTAAACTAGGAATTTTTCTTAAAATATTTTTTACTTCAAAATATTGTTCTTTTAGATATTTTAGTTGATTAAAATTCTCTTTGTTTATCTGCTCTAAAATTCTACTTTTTGAGATTTCATCGATACTAATAAAAGCATTTTTAAAATCTGCAAAATTGTTTTGTAGTGAGAGTTTAATGCTTTCTTTATCAATCATCTTATTTCCAACAAGTGCAAGAGCTATTAAATAAGCTTTTTTATGATTTCCTATAAAATCAAGAACTGTTAAAAACTCTTTATTTTGATATTTTCGTAAACCTCGACCAAGTTGTTGAACAAAAACTATAGGAGAATTTGTTGGTCTTAAAAACAAAACCATATTAATTGATGGAATATCTATACCTTCATTGAAAATATCAACTGTAAAAATCACTTCTAAACTATCATTTTCATTTTCCAGTCTTTTGATACTATCTTCTCTTTTAGAAATAGAATCTTCACTTGTTAAAGTTATAGAATTTATACCTTTTTTATTAAACTCTTCACTCATAAAATTAGAATGTTCTTTTGAAACACAAAAACCTAGAACTTTTCTTTTATTTCCACTATTTGAATAAAAATTCATCTTATCAATAATAAAATCAACCCTTTTATTTACACTTAAAAGTTTGGCTAATAAATCAATTTTTATTAAATCCACATTTTCATAATCTATACTTTGTATATCACTTATTCCATAATAGTGAAAAGGAACAATCAAATTATGTTCAAGTGCATCATTTAGTCTTATATCAAGTGCAATATTTTCATCAAAAATTTCATAAATAGAGTTTCCATCCATTCTGTTTGAAGTTGCAGTTAGCCCCAATAAAAATTTTGGTTTAAAATAATCTAAGATTTTTTTATAACTTGGACTTGTGGCATGATGAGCTTCATCAATAATAATATAATCAAAAAAATTTTGTGAAAACTCTAAAAAGTTTGAACTCATTGTTTGAATAGTTGAAAATAGATAATTTTTATTTTGTTCTTTTTTATTTCCAGTATATAAACCAAAAGAGTTAATGTGAGGTAAAATTTCTTCAAAACTTTGTTTTGCTTTTACTAAAATATTTTCCCTATGAACTAAAAAAAGAATAGTTTTTGCTTTAAAATTTTTTACATCAAATGCACTAAGATATGTTTTTCCAGTTCCAGTTGCTGCGATTATTAAAGCTTTATTTTCACCTTTGTTTCTTAGATTTTCTAACTTTTCCAAAGCTTTTTCTTGCATAAAATTTGTTTTTATTTGATTTAAACTAAAAGATTTAAACTCTTTGTTTTGGCTATTTAAAAAATTTGAATATGAAGTTAGAAACTCATCATTTACTTTTCTTGAACTCTTCCAAAGAGTTCCAAACTCATTTAAAACATCTTTTAAAAAAATATCATCTTTTTTTGTTATTGTTTTTACATTCCATTCGATATTTGATTTAAATGCACTTGCAGTTATATTTGATGAACCAATTAAGATTTTATAATCATCTTTAAATTCAAAAATATAAGATTTACTATGAAAACCTATATTTGATACTTCGCAATCATAGATTTTCAACTCTATATTTTTAAACTTTTTGATTTTTTCTAAAGCTTTTATTTGCGTAAAATTTAGATATGTAGAAGTTAAAATTTTACCTTTTATATTTTTTTCTTCTAATTTTTTAAAACTATCAAGAAGTAATTGAATTCCTGAAAAATTTATAAAAGCTACGTTAAAATAGAAACTTTCACAATTATCTAATAGCTCTGTTATATTATTAAAAAAGTTTGTTATTTGATTATTTGTTACTAAATTATTCATTTAATTATTTTTACATTCAAAAGTTTTCCTTATAATACAGAATTAATTTTTTATTAACTTTATATTTACTAATATCATTAAATTTACTATATAAGGATAATATAATGTTAGTAAAAAATCGTTTACGACTTTTATCAATGCTTTTAATTGCTGGATTAATCATAATTGGTTTAGTTGCATTTAATAGTGCAAAAACTTGGTCTGATGATATGCAAAACATAGGAGACGAAAGAATTCCAGCTCTTTTAAGTTTATCTAATATAAATGCTGAAAGAATGGCTATTAGAGCTCAAACGCTTGAAGTTTTAATTTTAGATAGAACTAAAAGTAACAAAGAAAGACTTCAAGAAATTGAAAAACAAAGAGTAAATAGTTGGAAGATAATTGATGAAAATTGGAAAACTTTCCAAAATATTCCAAGAAAAACAGAAGCTGGAAAAAAAGCTGCTGAAACTTTACAAAAAGCATATCAAGATTGGAGAGATATTTATGGAATTCTTGATTCACTATTGTATAAATTGATTGATAATGAATCAGAAAAAAATCTATTTCAAGAATATGAAACTACTGTAAATAAAATGATTCCAATTTCAAATAATTTTGGTAAATTAATGACTGAACAAAAAGATAGAACATTTAATTTTTCATTAAATATGATTTCTCAATCAGCTGATAAATCTAAAAATTCTGTAATTCAGATTAGTATTGTTTTTATAATTGTTTCTATAATAGGAGTAATTTTTACGATTTTAACAATAAATATAATTACTCAATCGTTAAATAAAGTTAAAAATGGCGTATTAAGTTTTTTCGCTTTTTTAAATCACGAAACATCAAAACCTTCAATTATTGATTTAAATAGCAAAGATGAGTTTGGACAAATCGCTTCAATCATAAATGAAAATATATACAAATCTGAAGCAAATATCAAAAAAGATACAGAATTTTTAAAAGATATTGAAAGATTCGTTGGTGAGCTATCAAATGGAAATATGCTTGCTAAAATTGAAAAAGATTCAGATACTCCAAATTTAAAAGAATTGAAACTGCTATTAATAAAACTTCAAGATTATTTAGAACATACAATTGCAAGAGATATAAACATTTTAGTTAACATTCTTGAAAGTTACAAAAAAGAAGATTTTACAGCAAGATTCCCAAATCCTTATGCAAAAGTAGCTGTGATAATAAATGAATTAGGTGATGTAATATCAAATTTATTAAAACAATCATTAGATACAGGAAAAATTTTAGAAAATAGTTCTAATAAACTTTTAGAAAATGTTAATGTTTTAAATGAGAGTTCTAATCAAGCAGCAGCTTCTTTGGAAGAAACAGCAGCAGCACTTGAAGAGATAACTTCAACAGTTACAAGTAATGCCTCAAGTGTTAATCAAATGGCACAATATTCACAACAAGTTAGCAATTCTGCAAAACAAGGTCAAAAATTAGCAACACAAACAACAAATGCGATGGATGAAATAAACAGTCAAGTAAATTTAATCAATGAAGCTATTTCAGTAATTGATAATATTGCATTCCAAACAAATATCCTTTCTTTAAATGCCGCTGTTGAAGCTGCAACTGCAGGTGAGGCTGGAAAAGGATTTGCCGTTGTTGCTCAAGAAGTACGAAACTTAGCAAGTAGAAGCGCAGAAGCAGCAAAAGAGATAAAAAATTTAGTTGAAAATGCTACTTCAAAAGCAAATGAAGGTAAAAATATAAGTTTAGAGATGATTCAAGGATATGATGAATTACTTAAAAATATTGAAAATTCTACTCAAACAATAAATGAGATTGCTACTGCTTCAAAAGAACAACAAAAAGGAATTTCACAAATAAATGATGCAATAAATGGCTTAGATAGACAAACACAAAAAAATGCAACTATTGCTTCTCAAACAAAAGAGATAGCATTACAAACAGATTCTATTGCAAAAGAGATTGTAAATGATGTTATAAAAAAAGAGTTTATTGGAAAAAATGAACTAACAAATAAAACTTCAAAAAAAGAGAATAAACAAATTGAAGAACCCTCTTTTATTGAAACTAAAAAAGCAGTAATGCCTGAAAAAAAAGTTTTAGAGAAAAAATCTATACAAAATGATGAATGGGAATCTTTTTAAAATAAGGCTTAAAGCCTTATTTATATATTTCCAACAAGTGTCATTCCCAAATAAGTATTATATGCTACATAACAAACAACAAGAATAAATCCTTCTAATCTTGTAATTTCACCTTCTTTATTTTTGAATCCATAAGCCATAAATAAAAGAGCTATTGTTAAAAGTAGCATCGTTATCCAATCCCTTTGTAAAACTTCAAATGAAATAATATTCATAGGAGCAATTACAACTGCAATTCCAATAACCGCTAAAATATTAAACATATTAGAACCAACAACATTTCCAATAGCAATATCATGTTCACCTTTTCTTGCTGCTACAATTGAAGCTGCTAATTCAGGTAAAGAAGTACCAAGAGCAACTATTGTAAGACCAATTATCAAGTCACTTACTCCAAATTCAGTAGCAACTCCAACAGCTCCCCAAACAAGAAGCCTAGAACTTGCTATTAATAAAATAAGCCCAACTATTAACCAAATAACTCCAGCTCTTAAACTCATTTCGTGTTCTAGTAACTCATCATTTATTTCAGATTCTAAGGCATCACCTTTTCCTTTAATTGCAGCATAAATAGACCAGCCAACTAATATAAAGAAACCAACCAAAAGAACAACACCTTCAACAAATGTTAAAGTATTATCAAAAAGTAAATATCCTAAAAATAAAACGATTATTAATAAAATAGGTATCTCTTTTTTAACTATTTTTGAATTCACAGCAATTGGTGCAATAATTGCAGTAATTCCTAAAATCAAAGCAATATTTACAATATTTGAACCTATTGCATTTCCAAGTGCAAGTCCAGAATTTCCTTCCATTGCAGCTATTGCTGAAACCACCATTTCAGGTGCACTTGTACCGAATCCAACTATTAAAATACCAATCAACAAACTTGGCATTCCAAGGTGCTTAGCTGTTGAAGCAGCACCTTCTACAAACTTATCTGCACTCCAAACAAGAATTGCAAAACCTGCAACAATTGCTCCTAAAAATAAAAACATTTTTAACCTTTTTACTTATAAAATTTTGTAATTATAGTAGTTTTTCTTAAAAATTTATTGACACATAAAAACTTAATTCAAACTCATTATCTTCATCAAAAAAATCTAATTTTTCATAAATAGCATAAGAAGGTTTTGTCGTAGTTTCATATTCACTTTTTGGTAACCATTCATGATAAACCCATTGGATAAAAGGTAAAACATCTCCAGTTTTTCCTTTCAAATCAAACTTTGCATAAACGCCTTCAGCAATTTTAAATTTTGGTAACCTATCACTTTTTATATTTTCCATATCATCAACCATAATACAGCCTATATATTGGCATTCGTCTAATGGTGTAATTGTAGGATTATCATGAAAAAGTGCAATTCTTTTATAAGATGTTATATTATTTGTTAAAACCCAAGTTTCAAGTTTTTGCCATGTTTCTTCTATGTTTACGTTATAACCTTTGTTTCTTATATAATAACTTTCAATAAATGGCATTTTAACAATAGTTGGTACTATATTTTTAAAGTCAGCTTTTGATTGCATAGCTTTTTGTGATTGTTGAATTATTTTATTTGAATACTCTTTATATCCACCATTTTTCCACTCTTTTGGGCTCATTTCAAATCTTTCTTTAAATATCTTTATAAAAGAAGATTGAGAAGAATAACCACAAAGATTTACAATATTTGAAATAGTTGAATACTTATTTGTTAGAAGTAAATTTGATGCTTTTTGAAGTCTTATTGACTTTATACTTTCATAAATATTTTTTCCAAAAATTTCTTTAAAAATTCTGTGCATATGGAATTTACTAACCCCTAAATCCATACTTAACTCTTCAATATCAATATTTGTCTCTATATGAGTATATATGTAATACATTATATCATTAGCTATTTTTGTTCTTTTTTGTAACGTTTCTTTTTTCATACCAATATTATAACAAAAAATAACTATAAAATAAGCACTAAAAAACAATTATTATAGCACTTAAAAAGAAGAAGATTTTATAAAATTTGCCTAAAATTAGCGTTTCAAAAATCACATTGCTGATTTATTACAAAAAAAAGGATTTAAGTGGATGCCTTAGTACATACATTGACAAGCTTTCTAATAGTAATGGGGATAGTATCAACAGTATTATTAATATTAGGTTTTTTGCTAAAAGCAAAAGGAGTAACATTTGTAGAGTTTTTTCCGAAAAAACAAGAGAATGTTAGTCAAACACCAAATATAATCTATAACACAATAACAAATCCTGTTGTATCAAATTCAGGGATAGACCCAAGAAAAGTAGCAGCAATAATGGCAGCAATACAACATCATACAAAGTTAAAAGGTTAATAGGATATGTCTAAGAAGTATATAGATATTATGGATACAACCTTTAGAGATGGATTCCAATCTGTCTTTGGAGGAAGAGTTTTAATGAATGACTTTTTTCCAGCAGTAGAAGCTGCAAAAGAGGCTGGGATAACTCACTTTGAATTTGGAGGAGGAGCAAGATTCCAATCGTTGTTCTTCTACTTACAAGAAAATGCTTTTGATATGATGGATAAATTTAGATCTATCGTAGGACCAGAAGCAAACTTACAAACTCTAGCTCGTGGTATAAATACAGTAATGTTAGATACTGGTTCAAGAGAATTAATAGACCTTCACGCAAAACTTTTTGCAAAACATGGAACAACAACAATTAGAAACTTTGATGCTTTAAATGATGTTCAAAACCTTGAATACTCTGCACAATGTATAAAAAATCATGGATTAAAACATGAAGTAGTTGTAACACTTATGGATTTACCTCCAAACTGTACAGGTGCACATGATGTACCTTTTTATGAAAAAACTTTAAGAAGTATTCTAGATAGCGGATTGCCTTTTGATTCTGTTTGTTTTAAAGATGCAAGTGGAACATCAAGCCCACAAAAAGTATTTGATACTATTAAAATGGCAAGAAACCTTTTAGGTGATTCTACTCATATAAGACTTCATACTCATGAAACAGCAGGAGTTAGTATAGCTTGTTATTTAGCAGCTCTTGAAGCAGGTGCTGATGGTATAGACTTAGCTGCATCTCCAGTTAGTGGAGGAACATCTCAACCAGATATCCTAACTATGCTTCATGCTGTAAAAGGTAAAAACTTTGATTTAGGTGGTTTAGAAATTGATAAAATTCTAAAATATGAAGAGACTTTGGCTCATTGCTTAAAAGATTACTTCCTTCCACCAGAAGCAACTCAAGTTTCACCACTTATTCCTTTTTCTCCAATGCCAGGAGGTGCATTAACTGCAAATACTCAAATGATGAGAGATAATGGAACTTTAGATAAATTTCCAGCAGTTATTAAAGCTATGCAAGAAGTAGTTGTTAGAGGAGGATTTGGTACATCTGTAACTCCTGTTTCTCAATTTTATTGGCAACAAGCATACGCTAATGTTATGTTTGGACCATGGAAACAAATAGCTCCAGGATATGGAAGAATGGTTTTAGGATACTTTGGAAAAACACCAGTTGAAGCAGATCCTGAAATAATAAAATTAGCAAGTGAGAAATTAAAACTAGAACCAACTAAAGAGAATCCTTTAGATATTGCTGATCGTGATGAGAAAAAGAAAATATCTGTTTGGAAACAAAGATTAGAAATAGAAAATATTCCTGTAACAGAAGAGAATATTTTTATTGCAGCTGCTTGTGATGAGAAAGGTATTGCATTTTTAAAAGGAGAGAGTCCTTTAAATGTAAGAAAAAAAGAGAATGAAATAAATAATAGTAATAATAAAACAAAAGGAGATAATAAAATGGCAAATGGGAACTATACAGTAGTAGTAGATGGACAAAGATTTAATGTAACAGTAGCTGAAGGGATTGTAGATAATATACAAGTTGCACAACCTGTTGTACAACAAGTAGTTCAACAACCAGTTCAAGCTCAAGTTGCACAAACTCCTGCAAAACCAGTTTATAATGGAACAGAAGTTCCAGCAGCAGTTAATGGGAATGTATGGAAAATACTTGTTAAAGAGGGAGATAGAGTTGAAAAAGATCAACAAATTATGATTTTAGAAGCTATGAAAATGGAAATTGACATTACTGCTCCTGTTTCTGGTACTATCTCTAAAATCTTAGTTGAACCTTCTTCTTCTGTTGACGAAGGTCAAACTTTAGCTGTTATTGCTTAATACTTTTTAGAATTAGTGTTTTTCACTAATTCTAATTTTCTTTCAAACATTTTTTTATCCAAATTATTTTTTATAAAAAACAACTCTTTTTTCAAAATATATTAATAAATTTATGATTGTATTTTTCTTTGATAGTTTAATGGAGCGGGAGACGAGACTCGAACTCGCGACAGTCTGCTTGGAAGGCAGAAGCTCTAGCCAACTGAGCTACTCCCGCATAAAGTGGTACTCCCAGTACGATTCGAACGTACGGCCTACGCCTTAGAAGGGCGTTGCTCTATCCAGCTGAGCTATGGAAGCATTAAAAAATAAAGCTAAAAAAAGCCTTACACAAAAAGTAAAAAAACTTCTTATATAAGGCTTTTAAATGGAGCGGGAGACGAGACTCGAACTCGCGACAGTCTGCTTGGAAGGCAGAAGCTCTAGCCAACTGAGCTACTCCCGCTCAAAAGTGGTGCGGACGGAGAGACTCGAACTCTCACACCGTGAGGCACCAGATCCTAAGTCTGGCGTGTCTACCAATTTCACCACGTCCGCAAAGTGGTACTCCCAGTACGATTCGAACGTACGGCCTACGCCTTAGAAGGGCGTTGCTCTATCCAGCTGAGCTATGGAAGCACTCTAAAAAAATTTAATGGGGTAGGTAATGGGGCTCGAACCCACGACCCTCGGAACCACAACCCGATGCTCTAACCGACTGAGCTATACCTACCACAAGTTAATATTAAAATGGTCGGGGCGAGAGGATTCGAACCTCCGGCCCCCTGGTCCCAAACCAGGTGCGCTAACCAGACTGCGCTACGCCCCGACAAATAAAGAAGTTTCACAAAAAGTGGACGGAATTATATTATATATTTTAGATTTTGTCAAGAGTATTTAGAAGAAATAATGGAAAAATCCAAAATTACTTCTAAAATACGTTAAAACTGTATTAATCCGTCAATTGGTGAACTTGCTGTTGCATACGGTTTTTTAGGGATTCTTCCAGCTTTATAACCAAGTCTTCCTGCAATAACTGCATATTTCATAGCTTCTGCCATTTGTATAGGATTTTGAGCACAAGCAATTGCACTATTTGCTAAAACAGCATCTGCTCCTAATTCCATAGCTATTGAAGCATCACTTGCACAACCAATTCCTGCATCAACAATAACTGGAACTTTTACTGCATCTCTAATAAATGCTATATTATATTTATTTTGAATACCAAGTCCACTTCCTATTGGAGCAGCTAATGGCATAATAGCATCAGCACCTGCATCTTCTAATCTCTTAGCAATAATTGGATCATCACTTGTATATGCCATAATTGTAAAACCATCTTTTTTTAAAATTTCACAAGCTTTTATTGTCTCAATTACATCAGGATATAAAGTTTTTTGTGCATCACCAATAACTTCTAATTTTATTAAATCAATTCCAGTTGCTTCTCTCATCAATCTAAAAGTAGTAATTGCTTCTTCTGCTGTAAAACACCCTGCACTATTTGGTAAAAATTTTACATTTGTATCTTTGAAATAATCCAGTAAATTTTCTTCATTTGGATTTGTAATATTTACTCTTCTAATTGCAACTGTTATTAATTCACTACCACTTGCAAGTGTTGCTTCTTTTGTTGTTTGAAAATCTTTATATTTACCACTTCCAACAATTAATCTACTATTTAATTCATATTTACCTATTTTTAAAATATCATTCATATTGTATTATCCTTTATAAATTTTAAATATTTTTTACTTGATTTTGAAATATCAAATTGAATAATTTCAGGCACATCATAACTATGTAATTCTTTTATTTTACTTTTTATTTTCTTAAAGTGCTTTTTTCTTGTTTTTATGTTTAAAAGTGTTTCTTTATCACTACAAAATTGATTATCCCAATTATAAAATGATTTTATTTGACTTAACTGTATACAAGCAGCAAATTTTTCTTCTATTAATATTTTTGCGATATTTTGAGCTTCTTCTTCTGAACTGCAAGTTGTTTGAATAATAATAGTTTTCATAGATTTTTTATCTCTTCAATTAAATCTTGTGGACTTAGAGAGTAATTGTTTTTTTTATAATTTTTTGCCGCTAAAGTATGTGCTAAACTTGCACTTATTGCTGCATCAAGAGGTTTGTAACCTTGAGCTAAAAGAGACCCTATAAGACCGCTTAAAACATCACCACTTCCACCTTTACTTAGAACTGCACTTCCAAAACTATTCACATATAATTTTTCATTTTGGGCAATTATTACATTTGCACCTTTTAAAAGAAGCACTGTTTTAGGATATTTTTTTGAAAACTTTTCTACATATAAAAATCTATTATTTTGTAACTCTTGTACAGATATATCAGCGATTCCAGAAAGTTTCAATAAAGAAACAAACTCTTTTGGATGAGGAGTTAAAACAACTTCTTTATCTAATACTTCAAATATTAGTTCATCATAAAACAGATCTGCATCTATAATTTTTGGAACATCTTTATTTAAAATCTCTTTTATTTTATTTTCATCATATTTTCCCAAACCCATTCCAATAGCAATAGCTGTACAATTTTGGCTAATATTTTGTGTTTGCATAATATGATAAGGTAAATCTACATTTTCATCACAAACTACACTTACAAGTCCAGCACCAAATCCAAAAGCAGCATTTGAAGCTATAATTCCTGCACCTTTTTTTGAACCAAGTATTACATTTAAATGTCCAAAACTACCTTTATTTGAATCTTTTTTATTTCTTGTAGGAAGTTTAATATCATTTTCATCTAATAAAAACTTATTAGTTTGTGCTTCATAAATCTCTCTTTGAACACCAAGATTTGATACAATTATTTCACCAACATAATCTTTTGCTAAATCTGTAAAAAGTGAAGTTTTAAGTGCACCCATTGTTATAGTTACATCTGCTTGAAAAGTAGAACTGTTTATTTGCCCCAAATTATTTATTCCACTTGGAATATCACAAGCAATTTTAAAAGAAGAATTTGAATTTAAATTGTCTATTAGATTTAAATATTTTTCATCTAAAGGTTTATTTAAACCTGTTCCAAAAAGACAATCAACTATTATATCTGCTTCAAAAACTTCATCTACTTCTTTTATATTCAAAGTTTTAACTCTTTTGTATTGAAGTTTTGCCATAGAAGATTTTGGTTCACTTAAAAGATATAAATTTACATCAAATTTTTTATGTAAAAGTCTAGCAAGAGCTAATCCATCAGCACCATTATTTCCACTTCCACAAATAATCAATACACTTTTATTTTCTTCAAAAATATCTTCAATGTAAGAGCACATACTAGAAGCTGCATGTTCCATCAAAATATCTTCATTTAAAAAAAACTCTTCATAACATCTTTTATCTAAAGAATTTACCTCATCAAATATTTTTTGCACAATATAACTCCTTAAAAATGTTATCTAAGTTTTATCTAAATTTCCAGTTCTCTTTTGTCAATATCTCTTTTATTTTATCTTTGAAATCACCTTGGATTTCCAACCATTCATTATTTATTGCTCCACCACAAGCAAGCTTTTTCTTTAGAAGTTTTAGAACCTCTTTTTTTTCATTTTCTTCTATATAAAATCTTCCAACTAAAGTTACAGGTTTTCCATTTCTTTTTTCAAAAGTAAAAACTAATTGGTGTTGATTTTTAGGTATTAAATCAGAAGATGATTTTTTTGGATTTTTTTTATCCTCTTTTATCGTATCGTGATTATTTCCTTCAAGTTTTGAGCCTAAACCTTTTGATAACATATCTGCTAGACTTGCCATTTAAAACTCCTTTATTCTTGTTTGTATATCTATCTCTTCAATACTTATAAAATCTTTTAATTTGTATTGTTCAACTGCAACTCGTCCAATCATAGCTGCATTATCACTACAATATTTTAGTTCACTAAGATACAAATTCATATTATGTTTTTTACATAATTCATCTATTTGCGTTCTTAAATAGATATTTGCACTTGCTCCTCCAACTATTGCGAAGTTTTTTGGAACTTTTTGTTTAAACTGCTTTTTTAGTTTTTGCATTATATGATCAACCGCTGTTTTTTGAAAACTTGCACAAATATCATATTTGTCTTGTTCCCTAATTCCTTCTTCACTATTTTCAAGTTTTTCAATATGAAGTCTAACAGCATTTTTAAGTCCACTATAACTAAACTCTATTTTTGGACTTTGACTAAGTGGTATTGGTAAATCAAATCTATTAACATCACCTTTTAAAGAGTATTCTTGAACAACTGGACCACCAGGATATCCAAGTCCAAGCATCTTAGATACTTTATCAAAACTCTCACCAAAACTATCATCAATTGTTGTCGCAACTACTTTCATATCATTTAAAGAATTTGCTTCTATTATTTGTGTATGACCACCAGAAACCAATAGTATTGTTATAGGTAAAACTTCTTGTTTTTCTATAAAAAGTGAATAGATATGTCCTTTTAGATGATTTACCGCAATTAAAGGAAGATTTAACGATATACTTAAAGCCTTTGCCATAGTTACGCCTTCCATTAGCGTTACACTAAGTCCTGGAGCATTTGTAACAGCAATTGCTTTTAATAATGGAAAATACTCTTTACACTCTTCAAGAATTTTTGGAAGTGCTTCCACATGAAGCCGTGCAGCAAGCTCAGGAACAACTCCTCCGTAAATACTATGTTGAAGTTCTTGAGATATTTTTTTATGATAGATTAATTTATTTGTTTTTATTTCTGTAATAGCTATTGAGCTATCATCACAACTGCTTTCAATGCTTAAAATCATATTTAGTGTTCTTTAAGCTCTTCATTTATTTCACACTCATCTTCTCTTTTTATCCAATCAAGTGCGCAATCAAGTTTTCCAAATCCAGAAGCAGCATTTATATGTCCTGCATTTTCCATAATTTTCATTCCAATATTAAGTTTTGATTGAAGTCTTATTGCTTCTTCTACTGTTAAATAAGGGTCATTTGTTGAAGCTGCCATAATAATTTCATTTGCTTTTAAATCTTTTGCTATTGGATAAGGGAAAAATGTTTTAGCATCTTCTAAAACTTCATTTCTAACGGGAGCAACTAGCATCAATTTATCAAGTTTTATATCAAGTTCATCACAAGTATGAAACCATAAAATATTTCCTAAAGAGTGACAAACTACAATATCAGGATTAAAGTGTTTTATCTCTTTTTTTAAAAAATCTTTCCACTCTTGTAGTTTTGGATTATCTCTTGAAGGAAAACTAGGAAAAGACACTATAAAATTCTCTTTTATCAAATCCATAGCAAGTTGTGACTGCCAATGAGGATAATCACTTCCATTTAATCCATGAAGTATTAAGATTCTTTTACTCATCTTTTTCATCCCTTATATTTTTTATTTCAAATTTACCTTTTCTAATCAAATACTGTACATTTTCATCTAATAATTCGATGTTTATTTTATCATCTTTTCTGAAGATTAATCCAACTAATTCTTTATGTGATTTTTTTTCAATATTTACAAAACTATTTTTTTTCCAATTATCAAATTTATCTTCATATAAAGTTACAATATCTTTTTCAAATTTAGTTCTTGTGTAAATTAGATAAATTACTAAAATAAGTAAAATTCCAAAAGGAATTAATAAATCAAGACTCACAATACTTTCTCACTTCTTTATCTATTTGAAAAATATCTTCTATTGAACTTGCATTTGTATTATGAAATTTATTTATAGCATTCATAGTAATTTTTGAAATATCTAAAAAGCCTATTTTTGAATTTAGAAATTTTGAAACAGCAACTTCATTTGCAGCATTTAAAACAACTCCCAAATCAAGATTATTTAATATTTCATCTTTAAGTTGCCAAATTGGATAACGATTTTCTTCAATTCTTCTAAACTCAATATTTCCGACTTCTATTAAATTTACAGGTTTTAAAATTTCTTCATCACAATGCCCAAGTATTGCATAAGCTATTGGAAGTTGCATTGAAGCATTTGCAATATGTGCTGTTGTACTTCCATCTTTAAAGTTAATCATTGCATGAATAAGTGATTTTGTTTCGATGATTGCATCAAGTTTTCTTGTATCAAAAAGCCAAGCAGCTTCTATAAGTTCAAACATTTTATTTGTCATAGTAGCACTGTCAATAGTAATTTTATTTCCCATTGACCAATTTGGATGATTTAATGCTTCTTTTATAGAAACATTTTGAAGTTTATCAAGTGGATAATCTCTAAATGAACCACCGCTTGCAGTTATTGTCATAGAATCTATTTTCTTATTTTGAAGTAAATACCAAAGTCCAAAATGTTCACTATCTATTGGACTAAGTTTTGTTTGGTCAATAAACTTTCCAGCAACTACAAGAGATTCTTTATTTGCTAATGCTATTTTTTTACCACATTCAATAGCTTTTAATGTAGGTCTTAATCCTAAAAATCCAACAAGAGCATTTACAACTGTTTTAGAACTACTATTTTCAATAGCTTCTAAAATAGCAGCTTCTCCAAAAGATACATTTTTGTGTTGAACAAAAGGAATATCTTCTTTATCTGCAACAACAACTATTTTAGGATTAAACTCTTTTATTTGTTCATTTAGTAGCTTTATATTTTTTCCAGCTACTAAAACTTCAACATTTAAATTAAATTTACGTGCAATATTTAAAGTATTAACTCCTATTGAGCCTGTACTTCCAAGAAGTATCAAATGATAACCCTTAATAAAACAACCATTGTTATTGCACCAAATAAGTAACCATCAACTCTATCTAAAACTCCACCATGTCCCGGAAGAATAGTACCACTATCTTTTACACCTGCTTCTCTTTTTAAATAACTTTCATATAAATCACCAAATACTGATGATAAAGATACAATAGCAGAAACTATAATAGCTCCAATTATTCCAACTTCACTAATAGAAGTTAATGTTCCTAAAATAATAGCAAATGCCATTCCTCCAAATACACCTTCTAAAGTTTTATTTGGACTTGTTTCACAAAACTTTGTTTTTCCAAAGCTTCTTCCTACAAAATATGCTCCAATATCAGTAGCTGCAACAATTACAAATAACCATAGAAGAACTTTTACTCCATATTCACTGTATAAAGTCATTAAAAATATAAAAGATGCTGTTGGATATAAAAGTGGTAAAAATAACTTTTTATCTAAAGTTCTTTTATAAGCTAATTGAGAAGCGTAACCTATTGCAACAATAAAAATCAAATCTATTGGCATTGGATAAAAATATACTGCAATCCACAATAATAGAGTATAAATATAGATGCTATCACTATTTAATTTATATAATTCTTTTGATTCATGTACTGAAATCATAAGCATAATTCCAAATACTAGCCAAAATAAAAAATAAGAATCTATGTATCCTAGTATTAACATACCTATTATTAAAACAACACCTGTTTTAACACGTACAGAAATATCTTTTGTCATTTCAAACATTTTTATTAACCTTAAAGAAAAAATTTATTAATTGTACTAAATTTTGGCTTTTGATTGTATTTCTTGAATTTATTTTATTGTTTAATTTAGAATTATTCTATCTCATTTGAGATAGAATAATTTATGTGAGATTTTAGAATAAACCTGCAATTTGGTTTGAAATTTGTCTTTCTAAAATTGGAGTAGCTTCTTCTAAAGTTAAATTCATTTTAGTTGCTTCTGCAAATAACATAGTTTTATGTTCTATATAGTTTGTTGAATAGCTTTGAGCTGTTCCTGTAGCCATATTAGAGTTTAATTGTCCAGAAGCATTTGCATTATTTACACTTCCTCCAAGACTATTCATAAATCCAGCTTTACTTGAATCTTTTACAGATGCTTGTCCTTGAGCTGTTGCACTTGAAGTATAAACTTCACCTTTTGCTTTTTCTCTGATTACAATATCAACTTGCATTTGATAAATTGTATCTTCTAAAGCTTTTCCTACTAATCCACCAACTAAAGCACTTCCTAAACCAACAGCTATTGGTTGTGTTGCTCCATGGCTATTATAAGCTGAAACTCCTGCTCCTAATGCTCCTGCTCCTAATGCCGCTCCAGCAACATTATTTTCTTGTTTTTTATCACAATATAAAACATTCATCATTAAAACATAAGTTGCCATATCTGGATCATCAACTACTCTATAACCTTTAGCCATTAATTCACTTATAATAGAGCTTTCAAGATTAATTCTTTGTCCACTTGTATTTTTTGTTGAAACGAATATAGTTCTTAACTCTTTTTTTACTGGATTAATAAATACACTTTGTGTCATTTTTGCATTTGTTTGTAATTCAGTTGTTGCACAACCTGTAAAAAGTAATGTAGCAGCCGCAATACTCAAGCCTAAAGTCTTTATTTTATGCACTTTATCTCCTTAAAATTTTCTAATTGATATTATATCTTAAAAAGTTTGATTTTGGCTTTCTTTATATTTGCTTTATATTTTAATAGAGTAGAAGATTAATCTTCTATTCTTATCATATTAGGTTTTGTTAGAACTACTCCAGAATTTTCAAGTTCTTTAATAGCTTTTAAAATATCTTTTTCTACACATGTATGAGTTGTAAGTAAAAGATTTGCTTTTGAATCTTTCAAAGGTTTTTGCATCATATTTTCAATAGAAATTGAATTATTTCCAAATATTGTTGCAACTTTTGCTAAAGTTCCAGATTTATCTGCAACTTCAAGCCTTAAGTAATATTTTGTTTGGATATTCTCTTTTGGCATTAAAGTTATTTTTTCACCTGGTTGTTTTTCAAACCCTAGCATTGGAGAACCTTTACCTTTTCTAGCAATATCTATAATATTTGCAACAACAGCTGAAGCAGTTGCATCACCACCTGCTCCTGCTCCATAATACATAGTTTCTCCAACTTTGTCTCCAACAACAGAGATTCCATTCATAACACCATCAACTTTTGCTATCATTTTGTCTTCAGGAATTAAAACTGGATGAACTCTTAATTCAATTTCATTTCCTACTTTTTTTGCAATACCTAAAAGTTTTATAGAATACTCAAACTCTTTTGCAAATTCAATATCTGCTTTTGTGATATTTTCAATTCCTTCGATTAATATTTCTTCAGGTTTTACATCTATTCCATAAGCAATTGAACCTAAAATTAAAAGTTTATGAGCAGCATCATATCCACCAACATCAAAAGTAGGATCAGCTTCTGCATAACCTAATTCTTGTGCTTCTTTTAGTATTTCATCATAATTTACACCATCATTTATCATTCGTGTAAGCATATAGTTACAAGTTCCATTCATAATACCTTGAATAGATTTAATATGATTTGCACTTAATCCATCTCTTAAAGCGTTAATGATTGGTATTCCACCTGCAACTGCTGCTTCAAATTCAAAAGGAATATCACCAGCAAGTTCTTGAAGTTCATATCTGTGATATGCCAATAAAGCTTTATTTGCAGTAACCACTGCTTTTCCTTTTAATAAAGCTTTTTTAACTATCTCATAAGGCTTATCAATTCCACCCATTAATTCAACAACTATATCAATAGAATCATCTTCTAAAATTTCATCAGCATTTGTAGTTAATTTTATACTAACATCTCTTTTTTTGCCTAAGTTTGAAACTACTCCAATAGTTGGAACAATCTCTTTACCAGCACGTGCAGTAATAATATTTTTATTATCAATTAAAATATTTGCAACACTAGTTCCAACTGTACCAACTCCAATAATTCCAACTTTTAACATAACTTATTTCCTTTAAAATGGTTCCCCTTTTAAAGGAACCGAATTCATTCTATATCTACTTTTTAGCAGGATTTCTAAAAAATCCTTAAAAGTAGCAAAAACTAAAGGGCTTTGAGAACAAAGCTTACTTTTCTAATGATTTTAAATATTTCTTTATATTTTTTGCAGCTTGTCTAATTCTTTTTTCATTTTCAATTAAAGCAATTCTTACATATTGGTCACCATAGTGTCCAAATCCAATTCCTGGACTTACGGCAACTTGTGCTTGAGTTAATAATTGTTTTGAAAATTCCATACTTCCTAAATGACTTGCAACTTCAGGGATTTTTGCCCAAATAAACATAGATGCATTTGGCTTATTCATAACCCAACCAGCATCTGCAAATGTTTCAAGCATTAAATCTCTTCTTTTTCTATATTTTTCAATATGTTCTTCAACACAATCTTGTGGTCCATCAAGTGCAACAGTAGCTGCAATTTGAATAGGAGTAAACATACCATAATCAAGCCAAGATTTGATTCTTTTTAATGCACCAATTAGTTTTTCATTTCCTACGATACACCCTACTCTCCATCCAGCCATGTTGTATGATTTACTTAAAGTAAAACATTCAACAGCAACATCTAAAGCACCTTCTGCTTGGAAAATTGAAGGAGTTTTATATCCATCAAAAGTTATATCAGCATAAGCAATATCAGAAATAATATAAAATCTTTCTCTTTTAGCCATTGCTACTAATTTTGTATAAAATTCTGGTGTTACAGTTGCACAAGTTGGATTATGAGGGAAATTTACAACCACAAATTTTACTTTTGGAATTGACTCATCAAGTGTTTTTTGTAATCTTTCAAAAAACAAATCTTCATCAACTTTAAATACATCATCAAATGCTAATTCAAACTTATGAACAGCTGCACCATTTAGCATAAATGCATATGAGTGAATTGGATAAGTTGGGTCTGGAACAACAGCTACATCTCCAACATTTACAATAGCTTGAACTAGGTGAACATAACCCTCTTTTGAACCCATTGTTGCACATACGTGTTTATTTGGATCTAAAAAATCAACATCATATTTTCTTTTATACCAATTAGAAATAGCAAGTCTTAGTTTAAAAATACCAGCACTTGCACTATAACCATGATTTTTTGGTTTTGCTGACGCTTCAATTAATTTATCTGTTATATGTTGTGGTGCTGGACCATCTGGATTTCCCATAGAGAAGTCAATTACATCTTCTCCTGCTCTTCTTGCTTCCATTTTTATTGCATTTACTTCTGCAAATACATAGTTTGGAAGTCTTTTCATTCGTTCAAATTCAATTTCTGGAAACATTTATTACTCCTTAGTAATGCTAATCCCTTGCTTTAAATTTGCAAGAGAATATAAATCATCAATTTTGATATATCTTGTATTATTAGGCACATCTATTACTAAATTTTTGTGCAAACTATCTTTTTCTACTATTTCAATAATTTTAAAATCTTTATCATAAAAAACTATACTTGGATACCAACTATTATTTATATTTGAACTTATGCTAATAGCACTTGTATTTGATATTTCAATAATATATGGTTTATTTGGTTTTTTTAATGATAAACTCTTATTATTTATTAAATCTTCCGTTTTATAAACTGTAGAGTTAGTTGAATCAATAAAATAACTCCATTTAAGATTTCCCTCTCTTTTTATATCTACAATACTACTATTTGTACTTTGTAATTCTTGAGATAATCTGAGAGGGTTTATGGCGGCTGCAGTTTTTAATCTAATAGTCCATTTTAATTGATCTTCTATAACTACTTCACTTTGAGTTATAAAGTTTTGTTGACCAATAGCTTTTAATATATCATTTATATTTTTCATTGATTTTTTTGCATTTGTATTAAAACTAAAAGATACTTCTATATCTTTAGTTCCTCCTAAATCTAACTTTAGAAGATTATTATTTGATAATTCTTGAGTAATTTTTACATAATCAATTTGACCATTTTTATAAAATGAACTTGAATTTTTGAAAATATGATTAATTAAATTCCTATGAGTATTATAATCACTAGCTCCTAGCAAATTTTGAACTGCGTCATTTATACTTGCGTTTGAAGTCACACATAAAGCAATAATTAGGATTAATTTTTTTATCATATTTTACTCTTTTTATCTTTTTAGGTTATAAATCAATATTCCTGCTGCAACTGAAACATTCAAAGAATCAAATTCATGTTCCATTTTTATAGATACTTTTAAGTCCAATTTCTTAGCAACTTTTGGAGAAATACCTTCTCCCTCGCTTCCTAAAAATAGGGCTACTTTATCACTTTTTTCTATTTTTCCATATTTTTTTAAATCAACACCATCCATTGTTGCACCAATCAAAGTAAATCCAGCATCTATTAATTCACTTGCTAAATCTGCACTTCTTGGATGAATACAAAATGGTAAATCAAGCAATGCTCCAGCACTTGTTCTTACAATTCCAGAGTTATTTATAGTTTTTATATTTGATGCAATTATTCCATCAATTCCTAAAGAATAAGCTGTTCTAGCAATTGCTCCAATGTTTCCAACATCAGTTACTCCATCTAAAACTAAAATAAAATTCATCGCTTTTAATTCTTTTATCGGTGCATAGTCAAACTGACTCAACTTTAAAAAAAATCCTTGATGATTTCCACCTTTTGCTAAAGCTTGCGCTTTTTGGTTATCTAGTCTATGGATTTTTTTACCTAATTTTAAAAATTTTGAAAATAGTTTATTATCTATCTCTTTTGAAAGAAAAACTTCTTCAACTAATTTTGGGTGATTTTCAAGTACGTAAAGTACTATTTGTTTTCCGTATATTATCATTCGGCGATTTTATCCAAAAATTGTTGATAAACCTCTTTGATAGATTGTCCTGTCATTTTTGCAATTAATTTTGCTTTTGTTTTTGGAGGTAAATCTAAAGGTAATATGTCATTTAATTCAAGATTTAAACCAACTTTTTCTTTTGGTTCAATTACTACAACCCATTCACCTTTTATATTTATATTTTTAAACTCTTCAAAAAGATTTGAAGCGCTATTTTTATAAGTAGTTTGATGAAGTTTTGTTATCTCTTTTGCTAAAAATATTGTTCTATTTGGCTCTTTTTCATTTAATTCTTCAAGAAGTTTTAAAAGTCTATGAGGTGATTCATAAAGGATTGATAGTTTATCATCATTTAAAATCTCATCGAGTTTTGAAGCACGACTTGCTCCTTTATGGTCTAAAAATCCATAAAAAGAAAAAGTAGTTTGTATAAATCCACTCATTGCATAAGCAGTTAAAATTGCATTTGCACCAGGAAGAACATCATAAGGAATTTGATTTTTTATACAAAAATCTACAAGTGTAGCACCTGGGTCACTAACACAAGGCATTCCTGCATCGCTTACATAAACAACATTTTTAGAAAAAGTATCTTTGTCTAAAGTTTTTAATATTTGATTTTCATTATGAGAGTGAAAAGATTTATACTCTTTATTTGAAAAGTCTAAGTTATATTTTTCACCTAAAAGGTTTAGAAGTTTTTTTGTTACTCTTGTATCTTCACAAAAGATTAATTCCGACTCTTCAAGAACTTTAAGTGACCTCGAAGAGATATCTTCTAAATTTCCAATCGGAGTCGGAACTAAGCATAACATAGTATTTTACTACTATTTAGCCATGTTATATTTAGCTTTGAATTTCTCAACTCTTCCTGCAGCATCAACAAGTTTTTGCTCACCAGTGAAGAATGGGTGACAAGAAGAACAAATATCGATTTTTAAAGTCTCAACATTTGATTTTGTTTCAAAACTATTACCACAAGCGCAAGTTACTGTACAAACTTTGTAGTCTGGATGAATATCTTTTTTCATTCCATTTTCCTTAATTAAATTAATGTAAGATAAAAGGTCAAGTCCTTGCAAGCCCTTTACCAAACTCTTTAGGGTTGTGATTATATCGAGAAATACTTAAGTATATCTGAATTTAAGTTATCTATTATATTTGAAGTCTTATTTAAAAATTGACCTTTATTGAAAGTATTTTGTCTTTTTGCAAGTTTCATTGTATTTTGTGAAATTTTTTCTTCTAACTCTTCTTTAGACAATTTTCCATCTAAATATTCAAATGTTTCAACAATACCAATAGATGACATACAATTTGGAGCTCTTGTATATTTTTTTTCTAAATAAATAATCTCATCAATCAAACCTGATTTTATCATAGTATTTGTTCTTGATGCAACTCTTTTTTTTAGATCTTCTTTTTCCCATAAAATTTCAAATATCTTTAAATCTTTTGCAAGTGGAATTTTAGGATTTTTTTCAAAATATAAAGTTGGAGTTAAACCTGTTTGTTTATAAATTGCATAAGCTTTTTCTACTCGATATTTATCATTTTTTTCTATCTTTTTCATATACATTTCATCTAACGAATACAATAAATCATAAGCTTCTGATACACTAATATCTAATTTTATTTTTGATTCTATTCCCAAAGATAATCCATCAATTAAAGCTTTTAAGTAAAATCCTGTACCACCAACTATAATCAAATTTTTATCATTTTTTAAAGCATACTCTTTAGCTTTTTTGTATAACTCCATAAAACAAACCACATCAAATTCAACATTTGGATAAACTTCATCTATTCCAAAATGTAAAATTTCACCTCGTTCTTCTAAAGTTGGTTTTGCAGAAACAATATCTATTTCTTTGTAAACACACAAAGAGTCCAATGATAAAATTATAGAATTTGTTTTTGAAGCAATTTCAAGTGATAAAGCAGTTTTTCCTGATGCAGTTGAACCAATAATTGCTATTTCTTTCATTTTATTACTTTTTTACTTTCACAAATTTCTAATTTTTTATTAAGTTCATTTATCTCTTTTTCTTTTTCAATAATTGTTTTTAATAGTTTTGAAATATCATTTGATTGTGTGTTTTGAATCTCTTCTTGAGTTTTTGATGAACAAGCACTAAAATTTAGAATTAAAAATAGACTTAAAATAAATAAAACAATTTTTTTCATATATTCTCTTTTTTATAAAATATCTTTCATTATAACCCAAAAAGGTTTAATTTAATTAATCTAGGATAAAATCCCTGCTATGAAAAAATTGATGAAAAAACTTAATGATTTTAGTGAACTTGTAATGTTCCAACACTCTATTTTTGCTTTACCATTTATTTTTATAGCTATGGTTGTTGCAGCAAATGGTTGGTTTGGTTTCAAACTTTTGATACTTGGTGTTTTAGCAGCTGTTACTGCAAGAAATTTTGCTATGGGATTTAATAGATATATGGATAGAGATATCGATGCTTTAAATCCACGAACTATAAATCGTCCAAATGTAGATGGAAGAATTAGTGCAAATGCTATGTTTATTTTTGTAGTAGTTAATGCACTTTTATTTATATTAGTTGCTTATTTTGTAAATGATTTAGCATTTATTTTATCTTTACCTATTTTAATAATCATTGGTTCTTACTCTTATTTTAAAAGATTTTCATATCTTGCACACATTATTTTAGGAATTTCTTTAGCTCTTGCACCAATTGCAGGTGTAGTTGCTGTTAGTGAAAATATACCTTTATGGGTAATATTTTTAAGTATTGGTGTTATGTTTTGGGTTGCTGGTTTTGATTTACTTTATTCTTTACAAGATATAGAAGTAGATAAAAAACTTGGTCTTCACTCTGTTCCTTCTGTATTTGGAGTAGAAAAAACTATGCTTTTTTCAAAAGTATTTCACGCACTAACAGTAATATTTTGGCTTTTATTTGTAATCTACTCAAGTAGCTCATATTTTGCATATCTTGCAGTAATAATAAGTGCTTTGATGCTTAGCTATGAACACTATTTAGTAAATAAAGATTTTAAAAAAATTGATAGAGCATTTTTTACTGTAAATGGTTATTTAGGAATAGTTTTCTTCCTTTTAATAGTTTTAGATAATATCTTTTTTTAAAATTTAAGAAATATTAGGATAGACTTACATCCTAATTTTAGGTGCGTCTGTAGTTCAACTGGATAGAATAACCGGTTTCGACCCGGTGGGTTGTGGGTTCGACTCCTACCAGGCGTGCCATTTTATAATTTCAATCAATCTAATTATAATTTTTTCACTAAGAAACTTACTATCTTAAAATTTCTAAGTATTGTTAAAAATTTTTTTAAATTTACAATAATTCTAATTTACTCTTATTTTCATAAATATTTAGCTAATCTTATTAAAAATCTATTATGGAGTTAATTGATGGCATTTAGATTTAGAAAATCAATAAAAATAATACCAGGTGTTAGGGTAAATCTTAGTTCAAAAAGTGCAAGTTTAAATGTTGGACCAAGAGGTTCATCTTTTTCTATTGGAAAGCAAGGTATTTATAGTAATGTTTCAATTCCAGAAATGGGAATATCTTTTAGAAAAAAAATTTCAAATAATGTAAGAGAAGAAAGAGCTTTAAAAAGACAAAGATTATCTGAACAACAAACTATAATAAGTGTTGTTTTAAGTTTATTAGATGATGGTAATATTGTATATAAAGATGAGAATGAAAATCTTTTAGATAGAAAAATTGTTACTAAGCTTTGGCAAGAAAAATCTGATATGTTAAAAAATTGGCTAGAAACTGAAGCTCAAAAAATTAATGATATGGATTTAATTACTACTATTCATTATGATATGCCAACTCCATATAATGAACCACAATTAGAAAAATTAGAATTTGATAAAGAAAAACCATCTAAACCTAAGAAAAATGAAATTAAAAAACCTTCTTTTTTTAAATCTCTTTTTTTTCCAAGTTCTAAACAAAAATATCAATCTGATTTAGAAAAAGCAGAAAGCGATTTTATATGCAATACTAATAGATTTAAAGAAGAATTGTCATTATGGGAAAAAGATAAAGAAGAGTTTGATAAAGTTCAAAATGAATTAGCAATTAGTTTTAGTACACTTATTAGAACAGATATAAATACTATGTCTGAATATTTAGAAAAGGTATTACAAGATTTAGATTGGGCGAGAGAAACATTAGTTTCTTATGATATTAACAATTCAGCTAATACCGTTTATATAGATATTGATTTACCAGAAATTGAAAATATTCCTCAAAGAACAGCAACGATTGCAGCAACTGGTAAAAAACTTAACATAAAAAATAAAACTGAAAAACAGTTAAGACTAGAATATGCAACTCATATTCATGCAATAGCTTTAAGAGTTGCAGCATATACTTTTGCAACATTGCCTTCCATTGATTTAATTATAATATCAGGATATTCTCAAAGATTAGATAAATCAACCGCTAATACAAATGATGAATATTTATATAGTATAAAATTTAATAAAAGTGACTTTTCTAAGTTAAACTTTGAGAAAATAGAATTAATAGACCCGATAAAGGCTTTTGATAATTTCGAGAATATAAGAAATATGACATCAACAGGTATTTTTAAAGAAATTAAACCATTTTAAATCAAATTTTTTATAATTTTTTCTTCTATATATGATAATTATTTGATATAATTTAATTATTCCCAATATAAGGAGGAAGTCAAATGAAAAAATTATTTTTAATTTTAATCATTTTAAATAGCATAGTTTTTGGAGTTACTTTTGAAGATGGTAAAAGAGCTTTATTAACCAATGACTATGAGCAAGCTTTTAAAATATTTGACGATTTGGCTTCAAAAGGTGATGCAAAAGCACAATATGGGCTTGGATTTATGTATGAAACAGGAAAAGCCGTAAAAATGGATAAAAAAGAAGCCATCAAATGGTATAAAAAATCATCAAAACAAGGTTATAAAAAAGCTCAAAAAGCTCTTGATGATGTTTGTAGTGAAAATCCTTTTATTTGTAGATAAATTAAAGATTTTTAAGCATCACTAAATTAACTCTTTTGTATTTTGATTTAAAATTAGGAATTTCTTCAAATCCTAATTTTTTATACAAACTTACAGCAGGAGTTAAAACACTATTTGTTTCTAAAAATATAGTTTTACCGCCTCTATTTTTAGCTTCATTTATAACGGCTTGAGATAAAAGTAAACCCAATTTTAAACCTTGTACTTTTGATAAAACAGCCAATTTAGCTAATTCAAAATCAAAGTTTTCATTTTTTGATTTTATTAAAGCACAAGTTCCAACTACCTCATCTTTATATAAAGCTAAAAAAATTTCTCCACCCATATCGATAATATATTTTTCAGGTTCATTCAATACTTTTATATCTGATTCTTCTACTTCAAAATATTCACCAATCCACCAAAGATTTATCTTTTTAAAATCTTCTTTGTATTTTGGCGAAAATTTTACTATCTTTATATCTTCACTCATTTGTATTTCTAAAAATCTTTAAAATTTCCTATTATCTCTTTTGCTTTTTGTAAAGCTTTGTCACTACTATCTTTATCAAAAGTAAGTGCAACAGCCATTCTTCTTCCAACATGGCTTTGTGGTTTTCCAAATACTCTAATAATTGAATCTTTTGTAAATGAAGAATCAAAAATATCAATTTGAGGGTTGAAGCTATCACCACCTGCTTTATATGCTGCACTTGCACCTGCTCCATAAGTTATAAAATCAATTGGTAAACCTAAAACTGCTCTTACATGAAGTGCAAACTCACTAGCACTTTGAGTAATCATAGTAACCATTCCAGTATCATGTGGTCTTGGACTTACTTCTGAAAAATAAACATCATCACCTTTTACAAATAACTCAACTCCAAAAATTCCTCTTCCACCAAGACCATCAGTAATAGTTTTTGCTATTTCTTGAGATTTTTTAACTGCAATTTCACTCATATTCATTGGTTGCCATGAGAAGATATAATCTCCATCTTTTTGAATATGTCCAATTGGTTCACAAAATACTGTATCTTTTCCGTTTCTAACAGTTAACATAGTGATTTCATAATCAAAAGTGATAAATTCTTCAACGATTAATTCACTAGCATCACCTCTAGCTTCTTTTGCCATTTCCCATGATTTTTCTAAATCAGCTTCGCTTCTAGCAACACTTTGCCCATGTCCTGATGAACTCATAACAGGTTTAATAACACAAGGAAATCCAATAACACTTGCTGCTTCTTTTAAAGCTTCAAAAGTTGTTACAAATTTATATTTACTCGTTGGAAGTTTTAGTTGTTCTGCTGCAAACTCTCTAATATTTTTTCTATTCATAGTTTTATTAACTGCATCAGCATTAGGAATTACATGAAATCCCTCTTTTTCAGCATCAAATAAAGCTTGAATATTTATAGCTTCAACTTCAGGAAGAATATAAGTTGGTTTTTCTCTTCTTATAATATCAAGAAGTTGATTTTTATCTTTCATATTTATTGTATATGATTTGTTTGCTACAAGTTGAGCTGGAGCATTATTGTAACTATCAACTGCTATTGTTTCTATTCCTAATCTTTGAGCTTCAATTATTACTTCTTTTCCAAGTTCTCCACTTCCAAGAAGCATAATTTTTATAGAGTCAGACTTTAAAGGTGCTGTAAATTTCATATTTTTCCTTTTTATTATAAATTGTTAAAGAGTAACCGTAAAAACTTTTTTTACAGCACCTTTGAAATAAATTGTATTATCTTTGATTGATAAAGTTAATTCTTCGCCACTTTTTGGATAAACAAAAGTAGTATCATTTACCAGTTTTAAGCTATTTGCTCTTAGAAAACTTGCCGCCATTCCTGTTCCACAAGCTAGAGTCTCACCTTCAACTCCTCTTTCATAAGTTCGTACTTTTATTGTTTTATTTTCTATTTTTGCAAAATTAACATTTGCATTATATTTATATCTCATTTTTGCACATAACTCATGGTTATAAAGATTTAAGTCATCAACTATTGTTACAAGGTGAGGAACTCCAGTATCCACTAAATGCCAAATAAATCCATCTTCACTAAACTCTTCATTTATAACTTTTGCTTTAGTTAATTGAGTTTCAACAATATCATTTTCAACAACAGCTTTTATAATTCCAGCACCAGTTAAAAATCTCGCTTGATTTGTATTTATTAAACCATTTGTGTAAGCATAATGAGTTACTGCTCTTGTCGCATTCCCACACATAGAAGCATCACTTCCATCGCTATTATAAAATAACCATTTAAAATCTGCTTCACTACTTGGAACTAAAACTACAAAACCATCTGCTCCAATACCTTCTGTTCTATTACATAATTTTATTGCTTCAGCTTTATAGTCTTTTTCAATAAATGAGTGTGAAATGATAAAATCATTCCCACTCGCGCTATATTTTGTATATGTCATATAATCTCTCCAATTACTCTTTCAACTTCATTTTGTAAGTGTTTTAAATCTTTTGAATTATCTATTACTATATTGGCTAATTTTCTTTTTTCTTCAATATCCATTTGATTTGAGATTTTTAGTTTTGCCTCTTTTTCATCTATATTATCTCTTTTCATAAGTCTTTGTATTTGCAACTCTTTTGGTGTATAAATAACTAAAGATTTAGAAATTGGATAATGCATTTTTTCAAAAAAAAGTGGAATATCTACAAAATATGGTTTATTTTGCTCTTCATATATTTTTGACTCTTTTATAATCTCTTCTTTAATCAAAGGATGAAGAAGTGCCTCGAGTTTTAGTTTATTTTCTTCATTTGAGAAAATTATTTTGCCTAACTCTTTTCGTAAAACTTTTCCATTTTCAACATACTCTTTTCCAAACATCTCTTCTATTTTTGAAGAGTTTTCATCTAAGAGTTTATGTGCAATTTTATCTGCATCAATAGTTAGAAAACCATGAAGTTTTAAAAGGTTACAAACAGTACTTTTGCCAGTTGAAATTCCACCTGTTAAGGCGATAGCGTTTTTAAATAAATCATTACTCATAGTTTGGATTTTACTACAATAATGATTTATTTAAATTTAAAATTTATCTTTTTGCAATACCTGTTAGAGCTTTGTGTTCTCTTGCAGGGAATACAAATGAAGCATTGTGGATTTCTGCTGAATAGTATTGTAAATCATCAAGTAAATCAGCTCTTTGAAGATTTAAATCTGCAGTTGGATGATATTTTTTTGATGCAATGATTGAAGTATTATGTCCAAATTTAAATGGCATAGCTATCCAAAATTTTGAACCAACAAGTTTTAAATCATCAAATAATTGTTCTTCATCTTCTGAAAAAGATTTTGTAGCAAAAGCTATAAGACCATCATCTTTTAAGATTCTATCGACATTTGCTAGTAATAATTCATCAAGTTTTACATCAGTTAAAACTATCACATCAACATTTTTTTCATTGTGTGATTTTAAAAATGCTAAATCTCCAAATTCAATATTTGAAATTTTATTATGTTTAGAAGCTTCTATTTTTAAATTGTCGTTTATTGTTCCAATAATTAAAACTTTTGAAGCTTCTTTATGTGTACAAAGTGGTATATGTACCATCATTTCATTAAATGCGTTATTATATTTCATTATATATAGTCCTTAAAATTTATAAATATTCTGCTATAATACCCAAAAATTTTTAAAGTAATCGCAAGATTTGTAAAATATAGATACAAAAAGGTGAATAATGGCAACAGTTAGTTACAAAGATGCAGGTGTTGATATAGATGCAGGAAATCAGTTTGTAGAAAATATCAAACCTTATGTAAAATCAACAATCATTCCAGGAGTTCTTGGTGGAATTGGTTCATTTGCAGGAGCATTTGAGTTACCAAGTGGATACAAAAAACCTGTAATTTTATCTGGAACAGATGGTGTTGGAACGAAGTTAAAACTTGCAATTGATGCAAAAAAATTTGATACTGTTGGAATTGACTTAGTTGCTATGTGTTCAAATGATTTACTTTGTAACTTTGGAGAACCACTATTTTTCCTAGATTATTATGCAACTGCAAAACTTGATGTAAACGAAGCTACACAAGTAGTAAAAGGAATTGCAGAAGGTTGTATAAGAAGTGAATGTGCGCTAGTTGGTGGAGAAACTGCTGAAATGCCAGGTATGTACAAAGAAGGTGATTTTGATTTAGCTGGTTTTTGTGTAGGAATTGCAGAAAAAGATGAACTTGATAGAATTTCAAAAGTAAAAGCTGGAGATATCTTGATAGCACTTCCAAGTTCAGGTGTTCACTCAAATGGTTTTTCATTAGTTAGAAAACTGCTTTTAGAAAAATTAGGAATGAGTTTAGAAGATGATTTCCAAGGTAAAAAACTAAAAGATGTTTTATTAGAGCCAACAAGAATTTATGTAAAAGAGTTCAAAGCTAATAAAGATAAAATCAATGCTTTAGCACATATCACTGGTGGTGGAATTACTGAGAATTTACCAAGGGTTTTACCTGAAAATTTAACAGCAGTAGTTCAAAGAAGCAAAATTAGAGTTTTACCAATCTTTGAATTTATGAGTAATCATGTAGAACTTGAAGAGATGTATAGAACATTTAATATGGGTGTTGGAATGGTTTTAGTTGTAAACCCTGCAAATGTTGATGCGATTTTAGCTAATACTGATGGTTATGTAATTGGTGAACTAAAATCAGGTGAAAGAAAAGTAGAATTTATCTAATATAAATTTAATCAATTAAAAAAGGGTGAGTATAAAAACTCACCCTTTTTTTATCTCTTCATAATACTTCAAAATCTCAACAACTTTAGAAGCATATCCCCACTCATTGTCATACCATAAAAGAAGTTT
The DNA here is from genome assembly GCF_900187115.1 of Aliarcobacter butzleri. Lineage (NCBI taxonomy): Bacteria > Pseudomonadati > Campylobacterota > Epsilonproteobacteria > Campylobacterales > Arcobacteraceae > Aliarcobacter > Aliarcobacter butzleri. Next base: position 147,821 of record NZ_LT906455.1, on the reverse strand, counting down.
TATCATATTATTTTTAACCTCTAAATATCTATGGTCAATTATCGTTGTATATTTCTCTTTTTTAAAATCACTTGAAACTAAAGGCTCAAAATTATTTAAAATAATTGGAAATTGTTGTTGTTTTTCAAACTCTTTAAAAAGAGAAATTATCTCATCTTTTGTTGAAGTTTGTTTTGTAAACAAAGTCACATTTATAGCTCCAACTGTATCTGTTGGAACTCGTAAAGAGTTTGAAGAAATTAATTCACTATTAAATTTAGAAAGTACATAAGAACAAGCTTTTATTGTTGTAGTACGGCTTGGAATTATATTTTGAGTTGAACTTCTTCCAAATTCAAAATTTAAATCAACATCTCTAGTTGCACTTCCAACATAGTTACCATCAAGAACTCTTTGGTGATTAAGTAGTGGATGAATGGTTACTATATCACCACAAAGTATCTCTTTTTTATCATCAATTAGTTTTAAAGCAGGAAGTAAAGATGTAGCATTACATGAACTTGTTGAAATTATTTTGTGAAGATTTATATCAAGTTTTTCTTCATTTGCTCCTAAAATTAGATTTATATGAGCATTTTTATTTGGATGAGTTAAAAATATAGCTTTTACGGGAAGTTTCTCTAAAAGTTTTGCATCTTCTTTTTTTCCACTACAATCAATTATAATATCTACATTTTTTAAATCAATTTTATCTAAAGAATCAAAATGTGTGATTTTTATTTTTGATTTAGAGTTTTGAATATAATTATCTTCAATAATTTTAAATTTATCTTCTAATTTCCCATAAGTTGAATCATAGTTTATTGAATAAACTATATTTTCAATATATGGATTTATTTCATTTATAACAATAATTTCAAAATCTTTATTTTCTAAAAGCTGTTTTAAAACAGCTTTCCCAATTCTTCCCGCTCCATTTAGGAGTATTTTTGTACTCATAAGCTAACCTATACTATATTTTTTAATCGTAGTATAGTTTATTTTTATTTATAGACTTATTTTTTCTGCATTTCTATAAATAATATGTGACTTTTTATAAGAGGATTTATATTTAATATTTCCTCATCTACTATTTCCATAGCATCACCATTTTCTAAAATAGTGCCATTTACCTCAGCTTTTCCTTCAATTTGTACAAAATAAACTTGTCTATTCTTTTCTATTTTATATTCAAGCTTTTTATCAAATTCACTAACATAAATATTTATATCTTGATAGATTTTTATTTTGCTATCACCATCTAAAGAGGATACTATTTTCAATAATTTATTATCTCTTTGTTCTTCTTTAAATTTAAAAGAACCATAAAGTCTTGGTAGTCCTGCTTGAGGAGGTAAAATCCAAATTTGTAAAAGCCTTAAATCATCACTTTTATGAAGATTGTGCTCGCTATGATATATTCCATCTCCAGCACTTAAATATTGAACTTCTCCTCTTCTTAAAACTTCACTATTTCCCATTGAATCTTTATGTGTTATTTCTCCATTTACAACATAAGAAATAATCTCCATATTTGCATGAGGATGAGTGTCAAATCCACTTTCTGGATGAACAATATCATCATTTAAAACTCTTAAAACACCAAAATTAATGTTGTTTGGATTTCTATATTCTGCAAAACTAAAGTGAAATCTACTTTCTAACCAACCAAGATTTGACTTTCCCATATTTTCTTTTGCTAGTTTTTTTATCATAATTTATCCTTTTCATCAAAAACAAAACTTTCCATCGAAATATTTGAATATTGTATTTCACTATTAAAAGATTTTCCTCTTTTTTCTATTGCATTTCCAAAAGCAATATATAAAGGTAAAAAATGCTCTTTAGATGGATGGTTTTTATAAAAATTCACATCACTATTTATATTTATTAACTCTTCTTTATTACCATTTTCAATAACATTTTTTATTTTGTCATTAAACTCTTTTGCATAAGGTTTTACTATAGAACTAAAACTCATATCTCCAAGATTATGTGTAATACCACCACTACAAATAATCATAGCATCATTTTTAAATACTTTTAGTTTTTCACCTAAATTTATCAATTCAGCTTCACTATAAGAGTAAGGAATACTTAACTGTAAAACAGGAATATCTAATTTTTTATAAAATAATGCCAAGACATTCCATACTCCATGATCATAACTTTTTCTATTTTCATCAATTGATATATTTATATTTTCATTTTTTAATTTTTCTATTAAATTGTTCGTCAAACTTTTGTCACTATTTATTTCATAAGTAACCTTATATAATTCATCTTCAAAGCCATAAAAATCATACATTATTTTATTAGCTTCAGGACTTATAATTTTTAAATCTTTTGTAACATAGTGTGCTGAAACTATTATTATATACTTTGGTAATTCTAAACTAAGTGCAAATTTCTCAAAATTTCTTTTTGATTTAGAATCACTTAAAATTATATTTGGAGCTCCATGTGAAATAAATAGTGTTGGGTACATAATATTTATAATTTAGCTAAAAATTATTTAGCTAAATTCCCCTCTATATCAATAGTTAATTTAACTTCATCACTAACTGCAACTCCACCTGTTTCTAACACTTTATTCCAAGTAATTCCAAAATCACTTCTATTGATTTTTCCGCTTAAAGCAAATCCAGCTTTTTCACCAACTGCTCCACCATTTTCAAGTTGAAGTTTGATATTTTTTGTAACACCTTTCATTGTTAAATCTCCATAAACTACATCTTTTTCAACTTTTGTTGATTTAAAAGTAATTTTTGGGAATTTTTGTGCAGCAAAAATATCTTCTGATTTTAAATGTCCATCTCTTTTCTCATCAGCAGTATTGATTGAATCTACAACAATTTCACCACTTACAGATTTTAATTTGTTAGTTTTTTCATCATATTCAAAACTTCCCGATACATCATTAAATTTTCCTGTTACATTTGATATCATCATATGTTTTACTGTAAAACCAGCATTTGAGTGACTAGCATCAACATTATAATTTCCTGCAAATAAAGCTGTTGAAACAGCAAGTGATAATAAACCTAATTTTAATTTTTTCATAATTTTTCCTTTTTTTTAATATATTACTAATTAGTACATATAAAGCAAAAAAATATTAATTTGCTTTATAAACCTTATTTAACAAATCATATAAAGTATTTAGTTCTTCATCATTTAAAACTTCCATTGCTTTAGTTAAGTTTTTTGCATGATTTGGAAAAACTTCTTCAATAATCTCTTTACCTTTTTGTGTAATAGATAAAATTGATGCCCTATTATCATTTTGATCTTTTACTGATGTTATCCAATTATCTCTTTTAAGATTTTTTACAACAACAGTTATATTTCCAGGTGTACTCATAGTTAATTTTGTAATTGAACCTATGTTTAAATCACCTAAATGATATAAAACTTCTAACACTTTAAATTGATTAAACGTAAGATTATGTTTTAATAAATAATTAATTGTTAAATTTGTAATTTTTAAACTTGTTTTTTCTAATCTAACAACTGTTTTCATAGCTTTATCAGTTCTAGTTCCATAAGTTTTTAACGATTTATTATTCATTACATTCTCCATAAGTGAAATTATAGTACTAATTAGTAATAAATGTCAAGAGTAAAATATATAAATTTCAAAATTTCTTTATAAAGCTTTTATTTTAAGGGTTTTGTAGGTCAAACCTATTCTAATATTTTTATTAAAATAGGTTTTTTTGTAGTTTATTTTGTCTCTTTTTTCTTTTCAGTTACTTTTTTATTTGTTTTTTTCTTATCTTCTTTTTTCTCTTCAGGTTTTGGTTCTTCTACTAAATTTCCTTTAATATTTATTGTAAGTTTTATCTCATCAGAAACAGCAATAGAACCAGTTTCTAAAAGTTCATCCCAACTTATATCAAAGTAACTTCGTTTTGTTTCACCTTTCATTGAAAATATTACTTGTTTATCTAAAAATGCTTGATTTTCTAACTCAAGTTTTATATTTTTTGTAACATTTCTTATTGTTAGGTCTCCATAAACAATATTGTCTTCAATTTTAGTTGATTTAAAAAAGATTTTTGGAAATTTTTTTACATTTAAAATATCTTCAGATTTTAAATGTTCATCTCTTTTTTCATCGGCTGTATTAATCGATGATACAACTATTTCTCCCTTTAAAGATTTTAATTTATTTGTCTCTTCTTCATATTCAAAATTTCCAGACATATCATTAAATGTTCCAGTTACATTTGTAACTTTTAAATGTTTAACTGTGAAATTTGCATTTGAAAGAGATGTATCAATAGCATAATTTCCTGCAAATAAAGTCGTTGTAACAGCAAATGACACTAAAGTTAATTTCAAAAAATTCATCAATTTTCCTTTTTTATAAATATTGCTGATTATAACGAATTAATGTTGAAACAAGTTTCTATTTAGGCTTCTAAAGTTAAAAATAATCTTGATTTAGATAAAATATTCCGTTTTACTGAATGAAAAATTATTAAGGATAAATGAAATGTTATTAACACCAGGACCAACTCCAGTACCAGAATTTGCTAGAAAAGCAATGTCTGATATTACTATTCATCATAGAACTCCTGAGTTTGAAGCAATTTTTGAAAAAACTAGAAATTTATTATTAGAACTTTATGGAATGCCAGAAGTTTTAATGTTAGCTTCAAGTGGAACAGGGGCGATGGAAGCTTGTATTACAAACTTAACAAAACAAAAAGCTCTTACAATTAACTCTGGAAAATTCGGAGAAAGATTTGGAAAAATCTGTAACGCTTTTGATATTGAATACACAGAAATCAAAAAAGAGTGGAATACTCCAGTTACTGTTGAAGAAGTTGTAAATACTATAAAAAATGATTCTTCTATTGATGCTATTTTTATTCAAATTTGTGAAAGTGCAGGAGGATTAAGACATCCTGTTGAAGAAATTGCAACTGAAGTAAAAAAAATCAACCCAAATATTATGATTATTGCAGATGGTATCACTGCTGTTGGTGTTGAAAAAATCGATGTTACAAATCTTGATGCAGTAATTACTGGAAGTCAAAAAGCATTTATGTTACCTCCAGGTCTTGCAATAATCGGATTATCTGATAAAGCTGTTGAAAAAATTGAAGCAAATCCAAAAGGTTACTATTTTAACTTAGCGATTGAACTAAAAAATCAAAGAAAAAATACAACTGCTTGGACAGCTGCAACAACACTTATTATTGGTCTTGGTGCAATTTTAGAAAAACTAAAAGCTGATGGATTTGATACTTTATACACAAACACTGCATTAAGAGCAAAAGCTACTAGAGAAGCTTTAAAAGCTATTGGATTTGATATTTATCCAAAAAGTCCAGCAAATGCAATGACAACTGTTTATACAGAAAAATCAAATGAAATTAGAAAAATCCTAAAAAATAAATACAATGTAAATATTGCTGGTGGTCAAGATCACTTAAGTGGAAAAATCTTTAGAATAAATCACATGGGATTAGTTGAAGATTTTGAAGCTTCTTGGGCTGTAAATGCAGTAGAATTGACTCTTGATGATTTAGGAATTAGAACATTTGATGGTACTGCAAACAAAGTTTTTGCAATGACAATGTTTAAAGGAAATAATAAATAATGATTTTTGAACACGAAATTCCAAAAGGAAGTAGATTATACTTTGGAAAATTGGCAAAAGCAAAAAGAGTATTAGAAAATCAAGTTTGTGATATTTTAGATAAAGCTGGATTTGAAGAGATATTAACTCCAAACTTTTCATATTCTCAACATCAAGCAATTGCAAATGAAAAAAAGTTGATAAAATTTTCAGATGAACAAAATGAACAAGTTTCTTTAAGAGCTGATTCAACTTTGGATGTTGTAAGAATTATCACAAAAAGATTGGGAAGAACAACAAAACATAAAAAATGGTTTTATGTTCAACCAATTTTTTCTTATCCATCAACAGAAGAGTATCAAATTGGTTGCGAATGGATAGACCATAATAATATTGCTGATATTATGAATTTAACAGCAAATATTCTAAATTCTTTAAAAATTGAGCCTATTTTACAAATATCAAATATCAATATTCCAAAATTGGTTTGTAGTGAATTAAATCTAGATATCTCTTTATTAAAAAATGGAGAAATGTCTGAATTATTTAAATTAAATTGCGATTGGCTAAATAAACTTATAAAAGTAAAAGATGTAGCAAGTTTACAAAGTGTAATTGAACTTGTTCCAGATAGTATAAAAAAAGAGTTAGAAAAACTTCTTTCAAAAGCAAAAGAAGTAAAATATTCAAATATCATTATTGCTCCACTTTATTATGGAAGTTTAAAATATTATGATGATATTTATTATAGAGTAATAGATAAAAATTTACTTTTATGTAATGGTGGGATGTATTCAAGTAATGGACTTAGTTCATTAGGATTTGCACTATACACAGATAATTTATTAAAAATGTTAGAGGGTTGAAATGAAAGCAGATGTAATAGTTGGTATTCAGTGGGGAGATGAAGGAAAAGGTAAAATAGTAGATATGCTAGCACAAAAATATGACATGGTTTGTAGAAGCCAAGGTGGTCATAATGCTGGTCATACTATTTGGGTTGATGGAGTAAGATATGCTCTTCAACTAATTCCTTCAGGAATTTTAAATCCAAAAGCTGTAAATGTTATTGGAAATGGTGTTGTTGTATCACCTTTAAATATAATTAAAGAGATGAGCCAGTTTTCAAGTTTAGAAGGGCGACTATTTATTTCTGATAAAGCACATTTAAATTTACCATTTCATGCTTTAATCGACCAAGCAAAAGAGAGATTAAAAGGTGACAAAGCTATTGGAACAACAGGAAAAGGTATAGGACCTACTTATGCAGAGAAAGTAAGTCGTACTGGTTTTAGAATGGGTGAACTTTTAAATCCAATAAAACTTTGTGATGATATTTTAGAATACTTTAAACAAAATAGATCAATATTTGATGTTTTAGATATAAGTACTCCAAATAAAGATGAACTATTAGCTGAATTAAATGAATATAAAGAAAAATTAAGTCCATTTATTACAAATACAACTAACCTTGTTTGGAAAGCAATAGATGAAAACAAAAGAATCCTTTTAGAAGGTGCTCAAGGAACAATGCTTGATATTGACCATGGAACTTATCCTTATGTAACAAGTTCTAGTACAGTTAGTGCTGGTTCTTGTACAGGTTTAGGAATAAATCCAAAAGATATTGGAGTTATTACTGGAATTGTAAAAGCTTACTGTACAAGAGTAGGAAACGGACCTTTCCCTACTGAAGATTTTACTGAAGCTGGAAAAACAATAGGTGAAGTTGGAAAAGAGTTTGGAACAGTAACAGGAAGAAAAAGAAGATGTGGTTGGTTTGATGCAGTTGCAGTTAGATATGCAAGTAGATTAAATGGTTGTGACCAATTAGCTTTAATGAAACTTGATGTTTTAGATGGTTTTTCTAAAATCAAAGTTTGTGTTGCTTATGAACTTGATGGAGAAAGAATAGATTATATGCCATCAGATATGCAAAATGTAAAACCAATTTATGAAGAGATAGATGGTTGGGACAGTGTAGTTGGTATACAAGATTTTGATAAACTTCCAGTAAATGCAAAAAAATATATAGAAAAAATAGAAGAGATAACTTCTGTAAAAGTTGGGATTATTTCAACTTCTCCAGAAAGAGCAGACACAATTATAAGAGGGTAAAAAGATGAGATTAAAGTTACATCACACACCGTATGTTTCAAGAAGAATTACAAGAGATTTGATCAATTGTGATTTTGTAGAAATTAGAAAAGAAAAAAATAGTATTGAAGCAGAAATCGAGAAAATACTTGATGCGGATATAGAAAAAGAGTTTGCTTTAGATGAAAAAGTTCAAGAAATTTTAGAATCACAAGAAGAAGAAATAGAGTATCTAAATGCTGATAGAAGACAACTTTTTTGGATGACTAAAAAAAGATTAGCAAATGATTTTGGTGTTATTTTAAACAATGAAGATAGATTTTCAGATATTGCTCATAAAATCTTAGATTATTTATGGGAAGAAGATTTTATTCATTATGTGTGCTCTGATAATCAAGTTAAAAATATTATTTTCAATTCTTTAGATGACTTTATAAAAGGCTTTGAAAAAGCAGATAGTGAAGTTTTAACAAAACTAAGAAATTATAAAAGAAAGTTAATTCCAGGAACTGAAGATTATGACTTAGTTTATCATAGACTTTACGAAGAAGAATTAATAAAAAGAGGATTAATTTAATGCAAAAAGTATGGATATATTTAGAAAATGGAACTTTTTTAGAAGCAAAATCTTTTGGTGCAACAGGAACTGCTGTTGGAGAAATAGTTTTTAATACTTCATTAACTGGTTATCAAGAAATTATCTCTGATCCATCTTATGCTGGACAATTTATCACTTTTACAATGCCAGAAATTGGAAATGTTGGTGTAAATGATGATGATATGGAAAGTAAAATTTGTCATTGTAAAGGTGTTTTAGTTAGAAACTATCACAATGACTATTCAAATTATAGAGCACAAAATAATTTAGATAATTTATTAAAAGAACATGGTGTTTTAGGAATTTGTGATATAGATACAAGATATTTAACTAAAATGCTTAGAGATGAAGGAGCTATGATGATGATAGCTTCAACTGAAATCTCTTCAAAAGAAGAATTAGCAAAACAATTAGCTGCAAGCCCTAGAATTGAAGATATAAACTATATAGAAATAGTTTCTACAAAAGAAGCATATATTCATAAATCAGGAAGCTGGAATCATGCTATAAAAGCTTATGATAAAGCTGTGATGAGTGATAAAAAAGTAGTTGTTATTGACTTTGGAGTTAAAAGAAATATTTTAAATGAATTAGTTCAAACTGGACTTGAAGTAGAAGTTATACCATCTTCATTTAAAGGGGAAGACCTAATAGCAAGATTTGAAGCTAAAGAAATAGGTGGAGTATTTTTATCAAATGGTCCAGGAGATCCTCTAACTCTTGTAAATGAAAAAGTAGAAATTCAAAAATTAATAAATGCAAATATCCCAATATTTGCTATTTGTTTAGGACATCAATTACTTTCTATTGCTCATGGATATGATACTTATAAACTAAAATTTGGACAACACGGTGGTAACCATCCAGTTTCAAATAATGGAGTAGTTGAAATAACTGCACAAAATCACAACTATAATGTACCAGATAATATAGTTGAAATCGCAGATATAACTCATATTAACTTATTTGACAATACAATAGAAGGTGTTAAATATAAAAATAAAGAGATTTTTTCTGTTCAACATCACCCAGAAGCTAGTCCTGGTCCACATGAATCAAAATATATCTTCAAACAATTCGCAGAGATAGTGAAATAATTTTCACTTCTTTTGCATAATCTCTGTGTTAAATTTTACTTTAACTTATTCTTCCACAAAATAAACAAACTCTTTAATTATTTTTTAATATCTTTGATTGCATAAGATTTCGTAGAATTGTAAAGATCTTTTAACTTAAAAGGTAGATTATCAAGTATTGAGTTTTTTAGAAATTCAAGTCCTTGACTTATACCTTTTAGATCACTATATTCAAGTAAAGACTTATTCTCTGAATTTGTAAAATATCTAATTAAATTTTCAAAAAAAGCTCTAGATGATGTAAAAGCCTTATCTTGATACATTAATTCTAAATTACAAACAATAGCATTTTTAATATTAAGTTTGTTATTAGTCGAAGGTATTATATCTAAAAGTAATAATTCTGTTTCCCCACTATATTTCCATTTAGTTGATTGTTCAAATTCTTCAATAATAGAAATAAAACTTTTGTTGTCAAATGACCACTTAACACCATCAATAGTGATAACAACATTTTCATTTTCTGGTGCCCAATATGCTCCATAGCCACAACAAAAAAAATTTATATTATCACCAGACCTGTGATGTAAATAATCTAAACTAGGTAGTATTTCATCTTTAACAAATTTAATACTAGGTTGACAAAAAAGAATACCAACAATTGTATGTTTATTTATCTTTGAATTAATCTTTTGCATTGAACTAGAAGAAATTGGATCAACAGAATCGAAAAAAACACAAGAAATAGGAAGTTTATCGAACTCTTGATTTACTCTACTAATTATATAAGAATAATTAACTGCATCAACCATCTAAACCCTTTTTTTATTATAAAATAAATTTATCAATTACCTGATAAACCGCAGCTGTTGCAATTCCTGCAGCTATTCCTGCAATAATATCATCACCCATTACACCTAAACCACCTTTTACATCTCTATCAATTTTACCTATAATAGATGGTTTCCAAATATCAAAAAGTCTAAAAAATACAAAAGCAAGTGGTGCCATAAAAAGTATATTATCGCCATTTATTCCACAAATACTTAAAGCTATCCACATACCAGCAAGTTCATCTATTACTATTTCACTGCTATCATGTAAACCTACTTCTTTTTCATAGATATCAATTTGTTTAATTGCTACAACAGTTATCAAAATAGATAATAAAAACAAAGTTGAAGAGTGTAAAAATTCTAAAAGAAAAAGTCCTAAAATTAAAGAAACAAAAGAACCAACAGTTCCAGGAGCTTTTGGACTTAAACCACTAAAACCTACTGTTAAAAAAAATTTTCTCAAATTCATACATTATCCCCTATTTCTTTTTTTCGATATCTAGTTTTTTTCTTTTTTCCCAAAGTGATTTTCTTGAAATTCCAAGTTTTTTTGATAGTTCTGTATCTGGATATTTATTTTGATATGACATAACCATCATTTTTACATAATCATTTATTGTCATAATATTTGTAATTCCTACTAACTCTTTTTCACTATTTATCTCTATTTTTCTATAAGGGAAACTATCTTCACACTCTAAAGTAGAAATAACACAAGTTTTATCTTCAATATATTTAACAACATAATCTTTCATATTCTTTTTCAAAGTATGATAATCTGTTAAATATATAATTGTTTTTTCTTCTATACTATTTATTTGTTTTTGCCAAGTTGGAGAAACTAAAGATATAAAATAAATAGGTAAATCAACTTTTTTTGACAATTCAAAAACTAATTTATCTGCATATCTTTGAGAATTTGTCTCTATTAAAAGTGGAAAAGATGGAGGTAGTAAAATTCCACTTATATCAATATCTGACATAGTAAAATCAAAATACTCTTTTAAAGTTTGTAACTCTCTTTTTACATTTCTTGTATCAATATAGTGATATATTTTTCTTATCAATTCATCCATAATAAATGGCTTCATAATATAATCTCTTGCACCATCTTTTATATGATTTGTAACTGTTTCATCTGAAACATAAGAAACTAAAAGAAGAATGATAGATTTATGTGAATATTTTTTAGTTATCTCTTTACATAAAGCAGTTGGTAAAGAAGTTGATAATAAAATCACATCATAATCTTTTGATAAATTATCAATATTTGGTGATTCTATATAATCACAATTGTGTCCATCATCAAGAAGTCTTGAAACTACTTTTTGAGCTAAATATATCTCATTTTCGATAATTAATATGTTCATCTTTTTTTCCAATTATAATATTTCAATGTAGCAATACTTTGAACAGCAACCCCTTCTGCTCGTCCAATAAATCCTAGTTTTTCGGCTGTTGTAGCTTTTACATTTACAAACTGTTTTTCAATTCTTAAAAGTTTTGCCATTGATTTTTTAATTTCATCTTTAAAAGGATTAATTTTAGGTTTTTGTGCAATTATTGTTAAATCAACATTTACTATTTCATATCCAACATTATTTATAAAATTAACAATTTGTCCTAATAAAAGTTTTGAATCTATACCTTTATATTTATCATCTGTATCAGGGAAAAACTCACCAATATCTCCAGCTCCACAAGCTCCTAATAAAGCATCAATTACTGAATGAATCAAAACATCTCCATCACTATGTGCTTTAAATCCATATTCATAAGGAAGTTTTACTCCACCTAAATACATATCTTTTATCTCTTCAAAGGCATGAATGTCAAAACCAGTACCTGTAAAAAAATTATTTGAAGGAGCTTTTAAACAAGGAAGTTCATCAAGTTCATCACCTAAAGTTAATTTTTTACTAAAAGTAGAACCTTGAATATATTTTATTTTTCCATCTATTGCTTTGATTGCTGAACTTTCATCTGTAAATTCAATAGGTGTATTTAAAGCATCTCTCAAAACTTGAGTGCTTGAAAGTTGAGGAGTTTGTATAAGTTTTACATTACTTCTATCAATAGTATCATTTTCATAAACTACTGTATCTGTTACATTTAAAATAGGAACTATACAATCTGCACTAGATTTCTCATTTAAAAGATTTTCTATTACACTTTGAGGAACACAAGCACGTGCTACATCAGTTATCATTACATATTTTGTTGTTACAAATTGCAAACTATTTAAAATTGATAATTGTCTTGTTTCCCCACCTTTTACAAAAGTAAAATCATCACTAAAATTTTTCATATAATTTAGTTCATCTTGATGAGAAGTAACTATTATTTTATCAAATTTAGCAAAAGAAGATATTCTTTTTGTAACATTTAACCATAAAGGTTCATCTTCAACCCTTATCCATTGTTTTTTTGTTTTGTGTTCAAATCTCGTGGAATTCCCAGCGCAAAGAACTATTAATGTAACATCTAACAACAATAACTCCTTTTGTGTAAAAAAGTTACAAATTATAACTAATTGTTACTTAATGAATGTTGAGAATTTTTTTCTATTCTTTCTCTAATTGAATCTAATGAATTTAAAAAATATTCAACATCAAAATTATATTCAAGAACTTTTTTTAAAGCTTTTTCTATATTATTATTACTTAATGGATTTCTAATATCACATAAAATTTTTACAACATTTAATACTTGAGCTTTATGTAAAAAATCTTTTGGACAATTTTCTAAATCTTGAGTAAAAGCAATAGGAAAAATTATATTATGACTAAAATCCCAATGTTTAAAAATATTTGCACTAATTCTTGAACATGTATATCCAGTAAATTCAAGTTCACAAGCACTTATATCATCTGTTTCAACTAAACTTTTTAAAAAAAATTCTGTTTGTCTATCATCTTGAATTAACTGAGAGATTATAAACTTCCCAATATCTTGTAAAAATGCTGGCAAAAGTAACTCATTTCGTAAATCTTCATTGATTTGTCCAAGCCAATTATCAATAAAAATAGCACTTAATGCACTAGAATAAAAAAAATCATCATTTGTAACAGCATAAGCAAATAGGTTTTTGTTTATTGTTTTAGAAATTATAGTTCCAATAGAAATAGCTAAGATTAATTTTACTCCCAAAAGTTCAACTGCTTTATTAAATGTTTCAATTTTATAATTTCCACCAAAAAGATTTGAATTTGATATTTTTAAAATATTTGAAACTATCAAAGAATCTTTTTTTAGAATTTTTACTAACGCACTTACATCTGAGTTATCATTTTTTCTAAAATTATTAATTTCTTTGATACTATTTGGAAGATTTTCTAAAGTCTTTATTTCTTGAATTAAATTTTTTTTCATTGAATTTCTCTTTAAATTATGAAATATTATATAGAAAAGAAACTTATACAACTAATAATTCAAAAATTCATATGTTCCTTAAGCTTATATAAATATATTTGGCTATAATCCAGTTACAATTAATTAAATATTATAGGATTTTAAAATGAGAACTTGGTTAGACAATCATAAAAACGACAAAATTAGAACTCAAATGTATTATGCAAAACAAGGAATTATTACTCCTGATATGGAATATGTAGCGAAAGTTGAAAAACTCGATCCTGAGCTTGTAAGAGCCGAGATTGAAAGAGGAAGATTAATAATTCCAGCAAATGTAAATCATAAACATTTAGTTCCAATGTCGATTGGAATTGCATCTTCATGCAAAATAAATGCAAACATTGGTTCATCAGCACTTGCTAGTGATGTTTCAAAAGAGATTGAAAAAGTTGATGTTTGTTTAAAATATGGTGCTGATACTATCATGGATTTAAGTACTGGTGGTGACTTAGATATGATAAGACGTGCTGTAATTGAACACTCTACTGTTCCAATTGGAACAGTTCCTATTTATCAAATTTTACATGATGTAAAAGATAAAATTGAAGATTTAACAATCGAAAAAATGCTTGAAGTTATAGAAAAACAAGCTCAACAAGGTGTTTCATATTTTACAATTCATGCTGGATTCTTACTTGAATTTATGCCTCATGTTGCAAAAAGAAAAATGGGAATTGTAAGTCGAGGTGGTTCATTAATGGCTGCTTGGATGATGCATTATCATAGAGAAAATCCATTTTATGAAGCTTTTGATGAGATTTTAGATATTTGTAGAAAATATGATGTTTCTCTATCTTTAGGAGATAGTTTAAGACCTGGTTGTTTAGCAGATGCTAGTGATGAAGCACAATTAAGAGAGTTAAAAGTTCTTGGAGAACTTACTTTAAGAGCTTGGGAAAAAGATGTTCAAGTTATGATTGAAGGTCCTGGACACGTTCCTTTAAATCAAATAGAAAGAAATATGAAACTTGAAAAAGAGTATTGTCACGAAGCACCATTTTATATTTTAGGACCACTTACAACTGATATTGCTGCTGGATATGATCATATAAGTTCAGCAATTGGTGCAGCTGTTGGTGGATGGCATGGTGCTTCTATGCTTTGTTATGTAACTCCAAAAGAGCACCTAGGTTTACCAAATGCAGAAGATGTTAGAAATGGAATTATTGCATATAAAATTGCTGCTCACTCTGCTGACATAGCAAGAGGAAGAAAAGGTGCAAGAGATATTGATGATGAAATGAGTGATGCTAGATATGCATTTAACTGGAATAAACAGTTTGAACTTTGTTTAGACCCAGATAGAGCAAAAGAGTATCATGATGAAACACTTCCTCAAGATGTATTCAAAGAAGCAGAATTCTGCTCAATGTGCGGACCAAAATTTTGCTCATATAAAATAACGCAAAAGATAGTAAAAGAACATGGTCAAGAAATGGTTAATATAGCAGGTTAATTAAGACAAAAATTATCCTATTTTTATTATAATAACAATTTAATAAATTATATTATAAGGATTTATATGGCTACTATTGAAAATATTAAAAAAGAGTTAGAAAAAGTTAAATATCCAGGCTTTACAAAATCTATTGTAGAGTTTGGATTTGTTAAAGATATTAAACTTGATGGAAATAGCTGTTTTATTATTTTAGATATTACATCTACAGCAATTGAAGTTGAAGAGCAATTAAAAAAAGAGATAACTGACTGTATTGAGCCTTTAGGCCTAATGTTAACACTATATTTTAACAAACCAAAAGAGCAGGTTCAACAAAGTAATAGTACAAGTGGAAAAAACATTGCTCCTCAAATCAAAAAAATCGTAATGGTAAGTAGTGGAAAAGGTGGAGTAGGAAAATCAACTACAACTGTAAATCTTGCAATTGCAAGTGCAATGCAAGGTAAAAAAGTTGGTATTTTAGATGCTGATATTTATGGTCCTAATATTCCAAGAATGATGGGTTTAAATGGAAAAGAAGTTGAAGTTGTAGGAGATAAAGCAAAACCTTTAAATGCTTATGGTGTTGATGTAATGTCAATGGGAATGTTAATGCAAGAAGGTCAAGCTCTTATTTGGAGAGGTGCTATGATTATGAAAGCTATCCAACAACTTCTAAGAGATATTTTATGGGAAGATTTAGATATATTATTCATTGATATGCCTCCAGGAACTGGTGATGCACAACTTACTCTTGCTCAAAGTGTTCCTGTAAGTGCTGGAATAAATGTTACGACTCCTCAACATGTTGCACTTGATGATAGTAAAAGAAGTTTAGATATGTTTAAAAAACTTCATATTCCTGTTGCTGGAATAATTGAAAATATGAGTGGATTTATTTGTCCAACTTGTAATACAGAATCTGATATTTTTGGAATGGGTACTTGTGAAAATTTAGCAAAAGAGTATGAAACTCAAGTTTTAGGAAGTCTTCCAATAGAACCATCAATTAGAAAAGGTGGAGATAGTGGTAAACCAATTGTTTATTTTGAACCTGAATCAATAACAGCAAAAAGATATATGATTGCTTCTGATAAACTAATCTCATTTTTAAATTCTCAAGATGAAGTTTCAAATGCTGAAATTCAACCAATAATGCCAGCAGGTGTTAGCGCTTGTTCAACTGAAGGACAAAAAATAAAAGCTCAACATGATGAAGCTAAAAAATCGGGTGGAAGTTGCGGAAGTGGATGCGGATGCCATTAAGTAATAGATAAAAAAGAGTGTTTAAAACTCTTTTTTTATCCACATTGATAATACTCTTCAAATAACTCTTTAATTTTCTCAGTTACTAGTTTTTCATGCCAATTATGTCTTTGAGCAAATGTTTTTATCTCATACTCTTTTTGCTCTTCTGAACAGAAAAAATATAACTTCTTAACAAAAGGTTTTGGTACTGAAATAGCAATTTTTTGGAAAAAGCTCTCTTTACATTCAGCAGAACAAAAAACCTTTGATATTGGAATTTTTTTAGAGCAGTATTGACAACTATTTGTCATATTTAATACTCCTTTGTTTATTTTTAATCCTCGCATTATAACAATCGATTATTAAATGCAACTTAGTTGTATAAGAAATTTTAAAATTTCTATCATTTAATTCTTGAATTTTTTTCTTCGATTCCAGAGATTCCAAACCTTCTTGCTAACTCTTGTTTTACTCTATCTGGATTTATATTTTTGCTTGCAAGTGCCACTAAAACGTGATAAGCAACATCTGCGGCTTCATAAATAATCTCTTCTTCATTGTCATCTTTTACTGCAAATGTAAACTCACCTGCTTCTTCAACAATCTTTTTAAGCATAGAATTTTGATTACCTTTAAGTAATTTTGCTGTATATGATTTTGAAACATCTTCATCTTTTCTTTCACAAATAGTATGATATAAAGTATCAATAACTCCATAAGCTGCTGTAGTATTTATTTCAACGTCACTAATTATTTTATCAGTTTTTAGATTTGTATAAAAACATGATTTTCTACCTGTATGACATGCAACTCCAGTTTGATTTACTTTTAATAAAAGTGTGTCATTATCACAATCAACCAATATTTCTACAATTTCTTGAAGATGGTTTGAACTTTCACCTTTTTTCCAAATTCTCTGTTTGCTTCTACTAAAATAGTGAGCATAATTTGTTTTTATAGTAAGTTCTAAAGCTTCTTTATTCATATAAGCAAGCATTAAAACTTCATTTGTTTTCGCATCTTGAGTAATAACTGGTATTAGATTATTCATCTTTTCCCAATCAATTTTATTTAACTGTTCCATTAATTTATACCTTTAAACTTTGTACCAACATCTATTTTAAATCCTTCTATTGTCATTAATTCTCTATTTATATCTAAATTAAATCCAAAACTATAATCACTTTCTTTTTCTTCTTCTGTTTTCTCTTTATATTCTAAAATATCTTCATATTTTACATTTTGATTATATTTTAAAATATCTTCATATTTTGGTTCAGGTTTTATTCTCAAAACAGATTCTATCTCTTGTGCATAAATTGTTGAGATAAAAAAAAGATTAATTATTATAAATAGTTTTCGTTTTTTCATACTACTTTTCTTTATAAAGAAGTAGTTAAAACTACCTCTTTTATTTTTGATTTACAATTGTATCTCTTGACTTATCTTTAGTATCAACCCAAATATTTGGAGTTGCTCCACCTGGTGTTAAGAAAATTTTCGCATCTTTATTTTCTCTTAGAGCTTCATTGAATTTTCCTTGAACCTCAATTTGTTGCATTTGTAATAAATTTTGAGTTAAAGATTGAGCTATTTCTTTATTAGCTTCAGCTTGTGCTTTTGCTTCAATAGTTACAGCATCTGCTCTACCTTGAGCTTCAATTCTTCTAGCTTCAGCTTCTCCTGTTGCAAGAGCAGCTCTTTTTTCAGCTTCTTGTTTTGCTCTTTGAACTTCGTATCTTACTCTTTCTGCTTCTTGATTTGCAATTTGAACTTTTTCTATTTGTTCTTTAATTTTTTCAGGAAGTACAATCTCTTTTAATTGTACAGATTCAACAATAACTGCACCTTGAGATCTTTCTGTTACTTTTTCTTTAATTAATCTATCAAGACTTTCAGCAACATCATTTCTTTTCATTGGAAGAACTTCTGCATTATATCCACCAAGAACACTTCTTGCAACTTCTCCAACAATTTGGTTAACAATTTTATCTTCCCAAGATGGTCCCCAAGTTGCAATAGTTTCAGGAACACCTTCAGCTATTATTTTATATTGAACAGTTAATTCAATAGAAATTGGTAAACCTCTTGAATCAAGAACATTGATCGCTGGATTATTTTTGATACTTTGGTCAAAAGAACCTATATTTTGTGTATTCATATATGTTAAAAGTCTAACTTTTGTATCAACCACAATAACTCTTTGAATTACAGGAATATAGAAGTGAAAACCTGGATTTAAAGGTTCTTTATCATATTTTCCTGTTGTTGCTTTGATCCCAACTTGTCCTGATTCGATAATTACAAAAGGTTTAAAAATAAATAAAACTCCTATAATTATAATTATTGCGTAAAGCATACCTGCTTTTTTCCCAAAATTCTTAAAAAACTCTGGTGTTTCAAATGGTGGTTGAAAATTACCACCATTTCCTCCACCATTATTATTTTGTTGTCTGTTTTTAAAATAGTCATTGTCTATCGGCATATTTTTCCTTATTTAAATATTTTAATAACTTATAATAATTAAAATTAGTTAATGTAAGTTAAATACTTAATATATTTTTCATTTTTTCCAGTAACTGCATCAAAATATGCAGACTGGATTTTTTCAGTAATTGGTCCTCTTGAACCACAACCAATAACTCTTGCATCAACTTCTCTAATTGGAGTTATTTCAGCAGCAGTTCCAGTAAAAAATGCTTCATCAGCAATATAGATTTCTTCTCTTGTAATTCTTCTTCTTACAACTTCAATTCCTAAATCTTTTGCTAATTCAATAGCTGTTGCTTGAGTAATAGACTCTAAAGAATTATCATTTGGTGGAGAAATTAATACTCCATCTCTAACGATAAAGAAACAAGCACCACTAGCTTCTGCAATATATCCTTGGTCATCTTTTAATAAAGCTTCATCATATCCAGCCTCAACAGCTTCATATTTTGCCATTTGAGAGTTTAGATAATTTGCAACTGCTTTTGCTTTACCCATTCCAGAAGTATTTGGAGTTCTTGAAAAAGATGAAATTTTTACTCTAACACCTTTTTTTAAACCTTCTTCTCCTAAATATGCTCCCCATTCCCATGCAGAAAGAGATACTTTTACAGGAGCATCTTTGTGATAAAGTCCCATAACACCATAACCTAAATAAACTAATGGTCTTAAATATGCACCATTTGTTAATTCATTTTTTTGTAAAAGTTCAACTTGTGCTTTATTTAACTCTTCTAAAGAAAAAGGCACATCCATTAAAGTCATTTTTGATGAATTTAACAATCTTTTTGTGTGTTCATTTAATTTAAAAATTGCACATCTTCCATCAACAGTTTTATAAGCTTTTGTTCCTTCAATAGCACCATTTCCATAATGTAATGTATGACTTAAAACATGAACTTTTGCATCATGCCAAGCAACAAATTCTCCATCCATCCATATATATTTTGATTCAGTCATCTTAGTTATTTCCTAATACTTTATTTATTTTAGTTAATATTTTAGCCAAAAGATAATTAAAATCTTGATTCTAAGACTATTTTTTCAAATCTAAAATAATTAAAATTTGATTTAACAGCTTTTAACCACTCTTTAAATATACTATCTAATGAATATTATTAAAAACAATTATAATTTATAAAAGTAGAGAATTAATGGAAGAATTAATAAAAAATTTAATTGATAAAAGAGTCCTTATTATCGATGGGGCGATGGGAACTCAACTTCAAATAGCTGACATAAAAAAAGAAGAGTGGTTTTTTGAAGATTTAGACTTAGAAGGTTGTAATGAACTTTTAAATTTAACTGCACCTCATATATTAGAAACAATTCACGATAACTATGCAAAAGCTGGTGCTGATTTGATTTCTACGAATACTTTTGGTTCAATGCCTTGGGTTTTAGATGAATATAATATTGGTCATATGTCTTATGAGTTGTCAAAATTAGGTGCTAGTTTAGTAAAAAAATCTTGTGAAAAATTTTCTACACCAGAAAAACCTAGATTTTGTCTTGCTTCAATAGGACCAGGAACAAAACTGCCGTCTTTAGGTCACATTAAATATGATGAAATGTATGAAGGTTACAAAATCATGGCTAAGGGGCTTGTTGATGGAGGAACTGATATTTTCTTACTTGAAACTTGTCAAGACCCACTTCAAATAAAAGCTGCTCTTCATGCACTAAATGATGTGGCACCTAATATTCCAATTATGGTGTCAGTAACCATCGAATTAAGTGGAACTATGCTTATTGGAACTGATGCGATGACAATTGCTGCTATTATGGCACCATTTAATATTTTATCTCTTGGATTTAACTGTGGAACAGGTCCAGTACAAGTACATAAACATGTTAAAACTTTAAGTCAAGTTTGTAAATTCCCAATTTCAGTTCACTCAAATGCTGGACTTCCTCAAAATAGAGGTGGAAAAACTTATTATCCAATGCAACCAGAAGAGTTTACAGCTTTACAAAAAGAGTTTTTGAAAATAAATGGTGTTTCATTTTTAGGTGGTTGTTGTGGTACAACACCTGAACATATTGAAGCTTTGGCAAAGGCTGTTGAAAATGAAATTCCACTAAAACCTTGTGGATTTTTAAAAGCTTCATTAGCAAGTTTATTTAATATCGTTCCATTAAAACAAGAACCAGCTCCTTTACTAATAGGAGAAAGAAGTAATGCTACTGGAAGTAAAGCTTTTAGAGAGTTACTTAAAGCCAATGATTATGAAGGAACATTAAGTGTTGCTCAACAACAAGTTCGTGCAGGAGCTCATGTAATTGATGTATCTGTTGGATTTGCAGGACGAGATGAAAGATTTGATATGGATGAAGTTGTTTCACTTTATTCACAAAAAATTGCACTTCCTCTTATGCCTGATTCAACTCAAATTTTAGCACTGGAAGCAGCACTTAAACAAATTGGGGGAAGATGTATAATCAACTCTGTAAACCTTGAAGATGGAATTGAAAAATTTGATGCTGTTTGTTCTTTAGCAAAAAAATTTGGAGCTGCACTTGTTTGTCTTGTAATTGATGAAATTGGAATGGCAAAATCAAAGGAAAGAAAATTAGAAGTTGCAGAAAGAATTTTTGACTTATGTGTAAATAGACATGGATTTGATCCTGCTGATTTAGTATTTGATATGCTTACATTTACTATTGGTTCTGGAGATGATGAATATAGAACAGCAGGAATTGAAACACTTGAAGCAATAAGAGAGTTCGAAATAAGACATCCTGAAGTAGGAACGACTTTAGGACTTTCAAATATCTCTTTTGGTTTAGCAACAAATGCTAGAATTTATCTAAACTCTATTTATCTTGACCATTGTGTAAAAGCTGGACTTACAAGTGCTATTGTAAATGTAAAACATATTTTGCCACTAAATAAAATAAGTGAAGAAGATAAAAAAGCTTGTGATAATTTGATTTTTAATATTTGGGAAAATGGTGCTGACCCACTTTTTGCATTTATTGAACATTTTTCAAATGTAGAAGGTCAAGAAGAACAAAGCGATGAAGAGTATCAAAAACTAGAACCAATTGAAAAAGTAAAAAAACTTCTTCTTGATGGAGATAAAGAGAGACTTATTCCTTTAGCTTTAGAATTAAGACATACAATTAGTCCTGAAATTATCGTAAATGAGTGGTTAATTGATGGAATGAAAGTAATAGGTGAACTTTTTGGAAGTGGTCAAATGCAGTTACCATTTGTACTTCAAAGTGCTGAAACAATGAAAGCTTGTGTTGATTCGCTTAATCCATATTTACCAAAACAAGAAAAAGCAAGTGAAACAACTCTTATTTTAGGAACTGTAAAAGGTGATGTTCACGATGTTGGTAAAAACTTAGTTGATATTATTTTAAGTAATAATGGATTTAAAGTTGTAAATGTAGGTATAAAAGCTGATTTAGGACAATTTGTTGAAGAACTAAATAAACATAATGCTCATGCTATTGGAATGAGTGGATTGCTTGTAAAATCAACAGCTGTTATGAAAGAAAATCTTGAAGAGTTACAAAAATTAGGTATTAAAGTTCCTGTACTTCTTGGAGGTGCAGCACTTACAAAAAACTTTGTTGATGAATATTGTAGAACTATTTACGATGGTCCTATTTTTTATTGTAGAGATGCTTTTGATGGTGTTGTTTCTATGCAAAGAATTGAAAAAGGTGATGAAAACAATACTGCACTTGCAGCTGATTTAATTGAAAGAATAGATACAAGTGATAGAGTTGAAAAAGAAGAGATTGAAATACCTTCTTATGAAGAGATATCTATGCCAGAACGTGGAAAATTTGTTTTTCCTCCAATTTGGGATAGAGTAACAAAAAGAGGTGAAAAACTAAATAAAGAGTTGATTTTTAAATGGATAAATCATAGAGTTTTATTTAGACAAAGATGGGGATATAAAAGAGGAAAACAGACTCCAGAAGCTTTTATGAAATATGAAAGAGATGTAGTTGAACCAACTTATGAAGCTTTAAAAGCTGAATTAGTTGATAAAGATATCTTTGACCCAATTGCAATTTATGCTTATTATCCTTGTATATCACATGATAATAAACTTTATATTTTTGATAAAAAATATCTGTTTAATTCACTTGAAGAGTCAAAAAATATTCCACCTCTAAGTGAAGCTATAAAAGTATTAGAATTTCCAAGACAAAAAAGAAAACCATTTAGATGTATACCTGACTTTTTTGCAAATGATAGACTTGATGTAGTTGCCTTTACACTTGCAAGTGCTGGACTTAAAATCACTGATTATGAAAGAAGTTTATATGATAATGGTGAATTTACAAAATACTATCAAGTTCATGGACTTGGAGTTGAACTTGCTGAAGCATTAGCAGAAGTTTTACACAAACAAATAAGACTCGATTTAGATATTGTACCGAATGAAGGACACACTTTAAATGATGTTCAAATGAAACAATATGTTGGTTGTAGATATTCTCCTGGATATGCAGCTTGTCCTGATCTAGCGATGAATAGAGATATTTTTGATTTATTAAATCCTGAAGAGTTTGGAATAGAACTTAGTGAAACATTCCAAATGCATCCCGAACAAACAACTTGTGCAATAGTTGTTACAAATCCTGAAGCAAATTATTATAATGTATAAGAGTTAACTCTTATACATTTAATTTATATTGAGCAAGCCTTTGCTTTACATTTTGCATCAAGACTATATTTACCAGCACCTAAAAACATAATTGAAACAGAAGCTAAAAGATAAATAAGTGGTAATTCAATAACTGGACCACCAGTTTTTCCTAAAGTAAATATATCAGCACTATGAGCTAAGAAAACAGCAAAAACCATTGTAAATGCAAAAAAGAATGATGAAATTCTAGTGAATAATCCAAGAATAATTAAAATAGGAAAAACAACTTCACCTAAAAATACACCATAAGCAAAAAATTCAGGCAAACCTGCACTTGTAACTAAAAATTTTATTCCATCAATTCCATTTTGTAATTTTGCAAATCCATGAAAAAGCATTAAAACAGCGATAGAAACTCTTAAAATTAATTTACCAATATCTTCATTTAAAATAGATTCTAATTTACTTTCACAACATCTCATACTTTTTATCCTTATATTAAAAATTTCTTCATAGATAAATAAATAATCTATAAATTTAACTTTATATTATAACAAACTAAGATAAAATATATCATTATCATCAGTTAGTAGGAAAGTTTGATGTTCAAAGAAAAAAATGTTCAAAGTAAGGTTTTAGAATATATTTATACTACTTCAAAACAACCAATCTTGTTAAAAGATATGTTGGTTGCAAATAGACAATTTAATAATGGAATGCAAGTTGATCCAGGAAAACTAGGTTTTAGATTAAGACTTTCTCGTGCATATTTTTTATATATAGGAATTGTTTTAGTTATTTTAGTTCCTGTTTCTCTTCTTACACATAAAGCTTTAGCAAAAGTTGATTCACATATTTCTATCTTAGGAGCAATGGTAATAACTGCTATGATTTTTATAGGTTTTAATTTTTTCCGAGATAAAATGAGAGATATTATGACGAAAGAACTAATCAAAAAATCTTGGAAGTTACATTTTCCTTTTTTTTCTTACGAAGAGTACTCTATAAAAATAGACTCAATTTTTGAAAAAGCGATGAAAGAAGAAATCTCAAAAAAAGATTTAGAAAGATATATCTTAGATAAATTAACTGCTAACTAAAAGCTGTTAATTTATTTATTTAAAATTGTGTCTAAAGCTAACTTAGTATTTTCCCATCTATTATGAGAATTTAACATTACAAGTAAAATATCTTTTTTGCCCTCTTTTGCACGAGCAATTAGACAAGGTCCAGCTTGGTTTGTATAACCAGTTTTTACACCTATCATATATTTTTCTTTTGGTTGAAGTTTATTGCTTGTATATACTGTATAAGTTCTTTTTGTATTTATTGCTTTAAATGAATAAGAATTTTTTCTAACAATCGCGTTGAAAGTACTATTTTTAATAGCATATTCTGTAAGTTTCAATAAATCGCTTGCTGTACTTTTATGATTTTTTGCATCAAATCCACATGGATTTTGAAAAGTAGTTTTTGTCATACCAAGTTTTTTTGCTTTTGCATTCATCATATTCACAAATTTTTGTTTATCACCATTTCCTAAATAAATAGCAATTGAATTTGCAGCATCATTTGCAGAACGAATAAGAGCAGCATTTACTAAATCTCTTAAATAAATTTTTTCACCTACTTTAAATCCTAAAATTGTTGGTTCAACTTTTTTCATATCAGCTGTAATAGTTACAATACTATCCATTTTATTACTTTCTATTGCAAGAATAGCTGTCATGATTTTTGTAAGACTTGCTGGACTTACCTGCTGGTTTGCATCTTTTGAAAAAATCAATTGTTTTTTAGTTAAATCTTTAACAATAATTGAATCCAAATCTTTTTCTATTTTTTGAAAAACATTTGCTTCTGTATAAGAAAAAGCCATAATTGGAGTAAAAATTAAAATAAGCGCAGATAGTAAAAATTTCATGATTGTTTCCATTTAAAAAAATTCAGATAAGATTATATAAAAAAAAACTTTTATTTATCATATAAAGCTTTTGCGTCTTGATTTCTCTGCTTTTTTAGCTCCATATCTATATATTTCCCAATACTATTTTTTAAACTTTTTGTTGCAAGTGTAATTTTTCTTTTTGTAGATTTTGTTTCGTATATATAAAATTTTGCTTCATATAAAGATAATCTTATTGGCGTTGCTATTGCATAAGTACTTAAAATACTATCTTCTTTACAGATTTTATAAATATCTTCAAAATACTCTTTTGTCCATAGTTCTTTGTTTACATCACTTGAAAAAGCATCTTGGAAAACTATATCAAAAAAGTTTTTCTCAAAATTTTTTATATAAGCTCTAGCATCACCTATAAAAACTTCTATTTTGATTTTTTCATCTTCATATTTATTTGAAGTAGAAATAGCTTTTATGATATGTTTTATATTTTCAAACTCTTTTGGAAAAGGAAAATCTTTTAGAGATTTTATTAAATCTTCATCTAACTCAGGAGAAAAAATATTTATTTTTATATCAAGATTGTTTTTTAAAATATAATAGATAGTTGAAAAAGTGTTATACCCTATTCCGAAACAGATATCCAAAATATTTAACTCTTTTTTATTTTGATGATAAAAAAATGTTGGGATAATATGTTTACTCAAAGCTTCATTTATCGCACCATCTTCTGTGTTATGAAAGTGTTGATTATATTTTGTAGAAAAAAGAGTATTTGAACCATCCAAAGTGGTTACTAAAATATTTTGATTATTTTCCAATATTAAAGTCCATAACCCCAATGGTGCATTTTTTTTGCAGTAAATATCAAAACCTCATCAAAAAGTTCTATCGCATTTGGTGCTTGAAATCCTATCTCTTCTAACATATCTAAAATCTCATATCTATTATCGTTTGATATTTTTTCTAAGATTATTATATTTCCTGAATTTTCCAAAGCTTTGTAGTGAGATTTTAATATCTCTTCTTTATTTTGACAATAAGATAAAATATCACTCAAAACTATATATTCATAAACTCTTGCACTTGATAATTTTGCACTTGATTCATCTTCAAAAGAGATATATTTTATATTTCCTTTGTTCTGTTCTTTTATCTCTTCTAAAGTGCTATTAACTAAACCCAAAGAGTTATCTATATGCAAAATCGAAATATTTGTATAGTCACTAAATAAGCCTTTGAAAAGGTCTAGTTTTTCTTGCATTTTAGTTTCCTAAAGATTTTAATTTCTCTTCGCTAAGATAAAGTTCTTTGTTTGACATAACACCGATTTGTGATTTTAAAATATCTCTTGCAATATCTTTTGCTTCATCAAGTGAGTGCATAGCACAAGTTCCACATTGATATAGATTTAGTTCTGGAATATCACTTTGGTTTTCAACTTTTAAAACATCTTCCATAGCTTTTTTCCAAGCAACGGCAACTTCTTGTTCACTTGGAGTTCCAATCAAACTCATATAAAATCCAGTTCTACAACCCATAGGTGAAACATCGATGATTTCAACTGTTGGAGAGTTCAAATGATTTCTAATAAATCCAGCAAAAAGGTGTTCTAAAGTATGAGTTCCTTTTTCACTCATCATTGATTTATTTGGTACACAAAATCTTAAATCAAAAACTGTAATATCATCACCTTTTGGAGTTTGCATAACTTTTGCAACTCTAACAGCAGGTGCTGGCATAATCGTATGGTCAACTCTAAAACTATCTAATAATGGCATTTTTATTTCCTTTTGAATTTATATATTTTATAAAATTTTTCAAAGATTATATCCAAAGAAAAGTAAAGTAGTCTAGCTTTGTATAAAATAAGTCTTTTTTAACTAAGATTAGTAATAAAATTATTTATAAAGAGTTTTTTATGGAATTGGTTTATTTGTGGGTAAAAAATTATAAGAATATAGTAGAACAAGGATTTAATTTTTCACCTAGGTTTAGGTGTGAATATGATGAAGATACAAAAGAATTAAAAGTTGTAGATAAAAATGAAACAGGTGAATTTTATCCTAAAAACTTTTTTGGTAATAATATAAATGTAACTGCAATTGTTGGAGAAAATGGGAGTGGGAAAAGCAGTTTATTATTAGGAATTACTAATAGCAAAATAATTATTAGAAGAGATAATCAATTCTACACAAATGATTTTACTAGTGAAATTCATAAGTTCACTAATATAAACAGAGAAAAAGACTATGATATTATTTATATGGATTTTGATTTAATAAAAATTAATCCTATAACAGATTTTTGGGATTTTAGTCAACAGAATATTTATGATAAAAATTTATATAAAAGAATTGAAAATAACTTCTCAGGAAATGTAAATTTTAATATAATTAAATACAAAGAAAATTTTTACAATTT
The DNA here is from genome assembly GCF_900187115.1 of Aliarcobacter butzleri. NCBI lineage: Bacteria > Pseudomonadati > Campylobacterota > Epsilonproteobacteria > Campylobacterales > Arcobacteraceae > Aliarcobacter > Aliarcobacter butzleri. Next base: position 120,112 of record NZ_LT906455.1, on the reverse strand, counting down.
AATTATCAAATATGATGATTCTTTTTTATCTGAATTATTTTTTTACAATCCAATTGAAATAAGATTATCTGATTTTATAAAAACTATTCCTTTTCAGGATAGTCAATCCAAATATATCAATGATAAAATAAAATCTGTACAAAGTAAAAATTACTCAAAAATTAAATTTCTGACTTTTTTATATTCAAAAATTAAAAATAATCCAGAACTATCTAAATTAAAACATTTCGATGATGACATAAGTATTTTAGAAAAAGAACAAGATATTTTAAATTATAATAGATTTAGTAATCAAGAAGAAATAGATAATATTTATAAGCTATTGAAAGTATTAGAAAATAAAAAAATTCATAAATTCTCAATTGAAGATTTTAATAAGCAAATATATAATGAAAATCAAGAAGCTTTTTTTAAACTAACAGAGCTTGGTTATTTAGAAGTGAATTTGAAAGATAAAACAGGTAGAGAATATTTTGATTTAAGCCAAGGAGAAAGAAAACTTTTTGCAGAATTTTTAATGATTTTTGATAGCATAAGTAAAAGCGATAAAAATGAAATTTTTCTTGTTCTTGATGAGCCCGATTTAGGACTTCATCCACAATGGCAAAAAAATTATATACAAGAATTAATAAAATTACTTTCTACCTTTCCTAAAAAAAGGTTTCATATTATAATTACTTCTCATTCTCCATTCATTCTTTCAGATTTACCAAAAGAAAATATAATATTTTTAGAAAAAGGTAAACAAGTTTACCCTTTTGAAGATGGAAAACAAACTTTTGGAGCAAATATTCATACTTTACTTTCTCATGGTTTTTTTATGAAAGATGGACTTATGGGAGAGTTTGCGAAAGAGAAAATAAATCAAGTTTATAATTTTATTACACAAAAAGGCACAAGTTTTATAAAAACAAAAGAGGAAGCACAAAATATAATCAATCTTATTGGTGAACCAATGCTTAAAAAAGAACTTCAATTTTTATATAATGAAAAATTTGAAATTGATGATATAGATAAACAAATAAGAGAGTATGAAGAAGCTATTGAAAAACTAAAATCAAAAAAGAAAAAAAATGATTAAAATAAATATTGATGAAACAATAGTAAATAACTTTTATAATGGAGTAAAAGAATATATAGGGAAACATCTTTTTTCAAATGCAGAGAAAGATTATTTTACAGATGAAAAAATTGAAGAAATTATAAAATGTAAAATTGATGATTTTCAAAAAATAATAGATGAAATAATTAATTTAAAATTAAATCCAAAGATAATTAAACAATCTTTTGTGGGAGATGAAGAAAACAAATTTGGATATAAAAAATTTACAACAAAAGCAAAAACTCAATATAGAGCATACAATTTATCAGAAGCTTTAAATATAGATGTTTGTCCTTATTGTAATAAAAATTATACTTATACAATTGTTAATAAAACTCATCAATATACAAGACCTGATTTTGACCATTTTTTAGCAAAAGAAAAATATCCTTATTTTGCAATGTCATTTTATAATTTAATTCCATCTTGTCAAGTTTGTAATAGAACATTGAAACATAGAAAAGAGTTCTCTTTTACAACACATTTACATCCATATAAAGATGATTTTAATAGTATAAAAAAATTTACAACCACTAAACCTTTACTTCTATGTAATAATGAAAAAGATTTTGAAATAAAATTTAAAGATATAGCAGAAGATACCGTATTACTCGAAAAGGCAAATAAAAATATAGAAGATTTTGCATTGCCTTTACAATATAATAAGCATAAAGATATTGTTTTAGAACTAAAAAATCGATATGAATTATATAATGATGATTCTATAAAAAATATTTTAAAAGATACAGAAGTTTTTAAAAAGAAAGGTGAAGAATATATTAAATCTTTAATAATGTGTTCAAGTACAAAAGACAAAGATATAAACAAACGCCCACTTTCAAAACTAATAAAAGATATAAGTGAAGAGTTAGACTTGATTTAACTTTTATAAAAAGATTATTTTTATAAATTTCAGATAATATATAAATTATTTTATTTTATAAAAAAAGAAAGTAGTGTTATGGAAAATTGTGACTATTTTTTGTTAGAAAAAAATGAAAATAACTATAAACTAACTTTATTAAATATTTGGAATAAACAAACACTTCCAAATATTATAAAAAAAATAGAACTTCTTAATTTTTCAAAAAACAGTAAGCTCAACATTGATTTTGCAAATCTAAAAGAGTGCGATAGTAGTGCGATTATTTATCTAATCTCATTTTTAAATACTTTTGAAGAAAAAAACATCACTATTTTAAATAATAAAAACCATGAAAAGATATTTGATTTTTATAAAAAACATTATCAAACTAAAGTTCTTGAAGAAGAGAAAAAAAATCTATTTTTTGAAGATTTAGGTAAAAAAAGTTACGACATTTATAAAGAATCAAAAGAGTTTATTGGCTTTATAGGAAAAGTTTTTTATTTTTTTATTTATGCGATTTTTAATCCATCAAAAATAAGATTTAAAGCGATGCTAAAATATATCGAAACTTCTGCTTTTGATGCACTTTTGATTGTTGCGGTTACTTCATTTTTAGTTGGAGTTGTTATTGCTTATCAAGGAAGTGTTCAACTTGAAAAGTTTGGGGCAAATATATTTATCGTTGAGATGATAAGCATAACAATATTTAGAGAAATAGCTCCACTTGTAACTGCTATTGTAATTGCTGGACGAAGTGCAAGTTCATACACAGCTGAAATAGGCGCTATGAAAATAACAGAAGAAATTGATGCTATGAAAACTATGAATTTTGAGCCAACTTTGTTTTTAACACTTCCAAGAATATTTGCTTTATGTATCTCTTTGCCACTTTTGGTTTTTTTTGCAGATATTATAGGAGTTTTTGGAGGAATGGTAATCGCAAGTTCTAGTTTAGATGTAACATTTATCGAGTTTATAAATAGACTTCACAATGAAGTTCCACTAAAACATCTTATTTTGGGAGTTTTTAAAGCATTATTTTTTGGTTTTGCTATTGCAATTATTGGATGTTATAGAGGTTTTCAAGTACAAAACAATACAACAAGTATAGGAAAATTTACAACAATGAGTGTTGTAAATGCTATATTTGTAGTAATTTTGATAGATGCAGTTTTCTCTGTAATTTTTACTCAAATGGGAATATAAATGAAAATCATAGAAGTAAACAACCTTTATACAGCTTTTGGTGAAAATGTAGTTCATAATGATATTTCATTTAGTGTAAATGAAGGTGAAATATTTGGAATATTAGGTGGAAGTGGTTCAGGAAAAAGTGTTTTAGTAAAACAGATAGTTATGCTAAATCAAATTCAAAGAGGAAATATAAAAATCTTTGATAAAGATATTTCTACTTTATCACTAAAACAAACAGAGGATTTAAAACTTCAGTTTTCTTATCTTTTTCAGTTTGGTGCTTTGTATTCATTTTTAAATGTGATTGAAAATATAAGTGTGATGCTAAAAGAGTACACAAACCTACCAAAAGATTTGATAGAAAAGATTGCATATACAAATTTGGATATAGTTGGACTTCCAAAAAATGTAGCAAAACTATATCCTTCACAATTAAGTGGTGGAATGAAAAAAAGAGTTGCACTTGCAAGAAGTTTAGCAATGCAACCAAAAATCTTATTTTTAGATGAACCAACAAGTGGATTAGATCCTGCAAGTACAAAAAGTGTAAATGAATTATTGCTTTATTTGAAAAATAGTTTAAATATAACAACGGTTATAATAACACACGATTTAGATACTATAAAAACTTTGCTTGATAGATTTATCATAATAAAAAAAGAGAAAATCTTTGATGGAAATATAACAGAAGCTTTAAAAAGCGAAGATGAGTTTATCAAAGATTTTTTAACAAATAAAAAGGCTACCTAATGGATACTAAAATTAACTTTTTTAAAATCGGATTATTTGTAAGTTCACTATTTACTCTTTTAGTAATATTTATTTTTTGGCTTGGGAAATATGGACTAGAAGATAAAAAATATGATGATTATTCAATCTTTTTTTCAGAATCAGTTTCAGGACTAAATATAGGCTCTTCTATAAAATTTATGGGATTTGAAGTAGGTACTGTAAAAGATATCAAAATAAATCCATACAATTCTGAAGAGATTCAAATAGATATTCAAATACAAAAAGGAACTCCAATAAAAGAGGACAATTTTGCCATTTTGGGAAACCTTGGAATTACTGGATTAAAATATATTGAATTAAAAGGTGGAAGTAATAACTCAAAACTTTTAGGCGAAAATCAATATGGAATGAAAGTCATAAAATCAAAAACATCTGCTTTGACAACATTTGTTGATTCAACAGAAGATATTACAAAAGAGATAACAATTCTTTTAGGTCAAATGAAAAAAGTTTTAAATGATGAAAATATCTCAAATTTTTCTTCACTTTTATCAAAAAGTGAAAAAAGCATGGCAAACATAGAGCAATTTTCTGCATATTTAGTTAAAAATGAGAAAAAAATAGATGAACTTATCAATAGTATGAAGAACTTTGCTAATACAGGAAATTCATCATTTGCAAGTGTTAAAACTTCTGCTGATAGTTTTAAAGAGCTAACAACAAAAATAAAAGAAGAGTTTGACAAAGGAACTTTTGATTTAAAAGGAATGAGTAGTGAAAGTTTTGAGAACTTAAATAGTTTATTAAAAAATCTTGAAAATAATTTGAATCTAACTCAAGATTTAATAAATAATATAAATGAAAGCCCAAGTGATTTACTACTAAAACAAAAAAATATAAAATATGGTCCAGGAGAAAAAGAATGAAAAATAGTATTTTAATATTAACAATTTTTTTGTTATTTACAGGGTGTACTTTTAAACAACAAAGAATAGATATAAATCATTATTCAATAGATTTTAAAACTCAAAAGATATCTCAAAATGCTAAATTATCTTCGATTTTTATAGAAGAACCAAATGTAAATAGAAGTTTTAATCTAACATCGATTTATTATAATACAAAACCATATTTGTTTGAAGAATATGCAAAAAACAAGTGGATAAATCTTCCTTCAAATATGATTTATAATCAACTAATTGACTCTTTTATAGCAAGTAATATTTTTTCAAATGTGATATCAAAAGATTCAAAAATAGAACATAAATACACTTTAAAAACTGATATTATAAAACTTTATCATGAGTTTAAAGAAGATAAATCTTACGCAATTTTGAAAATAAAATTTGATTTAATTGAAGATAAAAAAGTTATCAAAACTATAAGTTTTGATAAAAATGTTTTATGTGTAACAAATGACGCTTATGGTTTTGTAAAAGCTTTAAATAAAGGACTTGAAGAATCTACAAATAGTTTATTAAATACTATTATTTCTATCTAACCTTTTTGCGATTATTGGAGCGATATTCATAACAATAAAAAGTCTTACTATATGATGTAAAGTGATATAAGGAAGATTTGCTCCAATTAAAATGGCAACTAAATTTATCTCTGTTTGTCCACCTGGTCCAAAAGCCAATAAAATATCTAAAGCTTTAAAATCCAAAGATTTATATATTATAAAAATAAAAATAGCACATAATATAATCAAAATAGCAAAATGCCCCAAAGTAGCTAAAAATGTTTTTGATATAGTTTTTAAACTTACATTTTTAAAAGTAAACCCAATAATAGTTCCAAAAATAACTTGTATGAATTTTAATAATTCATCAGGAATATGTGTGTGTACAAATCCAGTAGAATACAAAATTATACTAACAATCATAGGTCCTATCAAATATGCAGCAGCTAATCTCAATCTTTTTGCAATAATTGCACCAGCGATACCTAAAATATAAATATATGAAAATTCAAATAAATTTATATCTTTTATAGGAGTTGTTAGAATCTGGTTACCACGAATATCTATTTGAAAAATATATTGAATAATAAAAGGTAAAGAGACAATAACAAAAAATAGTCTTGAACTTTGCATTAGAGTTATTTTTGAAGTATCAGCTTTTAAATCTTGTCCAATTATAACCATCTCTATTACACCACCAGGCATAGAACCTAAATAAGAAGTTTTTAAATCATATTTTAAAATTTTATGATAGTAATATGTTCCAAAAAATATAACTAAAAGTGTAAAAGGAATTACTAATAATAAACTAATAATATAATGTGGAATATATTGTAAAATATGAGGAGTAAAGGCACTTCCAATAGTAAGCCCTATTAATATCCTAGCAGGAGCTGAAAATGGCTTTGGACTAGAAATAGGAACAGTTGGAAATCTAATAGCAATAGTTGTAGCAAATATTGCACCTAAAAGCCAAGGTAAAGGAAAATGTAAAAAAATAAATAAAATTGAACCTGAAACTGCTATTAATAAAGCTAATAGCATTTTTATTAAAATTGGAAGTTCTTGCATTTTTTTATTTAGTTTAATTTTTTTAATCATTTAGATATTCACTTATTTCCTTGAATAATCTGTCTTTTTCATCATAATATTGAATTGAACCATCATCTAAATTATAATACCAACCATGAATAGTAATTTCATTTAACTCTATTTTCTCTTTTATAGCAGGATATGTTAGAAGATTTTTTAATTGACAAATTATAGAGTTTTTTTCTGTAGCTTTGTATAATTCTTCTTGGTTTTTATAAAGATGTTTGTTTTTTAGGGTCATTTCTTTTGCTTTTTTACCCAATTTTAACCATTTTCTTATATTTATATAGTGTGAATTTTGTGGAATATCACTATATAAACTTTGACAAGCTCCACAATAAGAGTGACCACAAACAATAACATTTGAAACATTTAGTATTGAAACTGCATATTCAATAGCGGATGCCGTTCCATGAAAATCTCCATTTAGACTAAAGGGTGGAACAAAATTCCCAATATTTCTTAAAATGAATAAATCACCAGGTTTTGTTCCAACCATAAAATCAATAGTAATTCTACTATCGCAACAAGAGATAAATAAAATTTCTGGTTTTTGTCCACTAATATTTAGTTCTTCTAACTCATCTTTAAACTCATCAAATTGGTATTTACGGAAGAGTTTATTTCCACGTATTAAGTTTTTTATTGGATTCATAAAATATATTAACAATAAAAAATGTACAAAAAATCAAATGTTTCTATACCTCAACAAAAAACTTTGCACCTGTTCTTGTATTTTTTACATTTATAGAACCACCCATCTTTTCTTCAATTATCATTTTTGTCATATAAAGCCCAATTCCTGTTCCATATTCATATTTTGTGGTGAAATATGGGTCAAATATTTTATTTATAATCTCTTCATCTATTCCACCTGCATTGTCTTCAATACAAAGAACATTTTTTTCTAAATAAATCTTTATTTGTGGATCTGAAATATTTTTTTCAATCAAAATATCTTTTGCATTTGAAATAATATTCATAACAGCTTGAGAATATTCATTTTGATAACCACTTATTTTTAATGATTCATCTACTTGAACAGAAATCTTTATTTGATAAAAATTCAAAGTTGATTGAGCAATTTTTAGCGCATTTTGAACAGCTTGATTTATAAAGAATTCCTCTTTTTGTGAATTTGGACTAAAAAAATTTCTAAAATCATCAATAGTTTTTGACATATATTCAAGTAAATCATTTGCTTCTTCAACTCGATTTTGAAGATATTTTGTATCTAATTCTTTATAATCATAAGCAGATTTTATATCAAAAAACAAACCAGATAATTGACTTAATGGTTGCCTCCATTGATGAGCAATATTTCCAATCATTTCACCCATTGATGCCATTTTTGATTTTTGAATTAAAATTTTTTCTTGTTTTTCTTTATTTTCTTTTAATAAAGTTCTTTCTGTTATATCTCTAATTGAAGCAAAGACAATAGTTTTTTTATTTGCTTCATAAATAATAATACTTAATTCTATAGTTTTAATATCATCATATTTTGTTTTCAATTTAACAGTATCGAAAAATGATTTTTCTGTTAAAATTTTTTTTGTATCAAGATTAATAAATAAATCAAAAAAACTTTTATCTATCAACTCTTTTTCATCGTAAAAAGTTACTTTTGAAGCCGTTTTATTATAACTAGTAATTCTTGTATACTCATTACTATCAAGTTCTGAAATTATAAAAGCATCATTACTGTGATTAAAAAGCATACGATATTTATCTTCATTTAAAATTACATTTTCTTTATATTCTTGAAAAATTGTTTCAATTCTTTTTGTAAACAACAAAGAAAATATAAAAAAGATTATGGTCATAACTGTAATAATAATAACTAATCGATTGATATTCTTATACATATTTTCTAAAGAGATATTTCTTTCTTTTTCAACAATATCATAGATATTTACTAGATTTACACCAATGGCAATAAAATATCTATGTTCTTTTAGATAAGTTCCATATATAAGCTGTTGATTGTTGTTATAAAATAGGTAATCATTTCCTTTATAATTTGTATTTATTAGAAGTTTTTCCATAGCTTCTAAATCTTCTTTTTTTGGTTCTATTAATTTTTTGCTAATTAGTTCACTTTTATTTTTAATATCATTTAAACTATTTATTTTATAAATAAAGATAAATTCTTCATTATTTACATTTTGATTTTCTATTTTTGTAATTAGTTTAGATATTAATTCACTATTTTGTTTCTCAAGAAAGGTTCCAGAACCAATAATCAAATCCAACTCTTTTAAATGTCTTGAATAGGTAATTTTATTTGCTGTTAAACTTTGATTTGGAATATACCAAAAATACTCTATAAAATTTTGTTTATTTGAGTCTGTATTAATCATCTCTTGAACGAATTTTTTACCATTTATATCTTGAAAATTATAAAAATTTCGATTTTCATCTATCTCATTATCACTATTTAAAATAAGATTCCCATTTGTATCTAAAATAAAATAATTTATGTCATTTGATTTTTGAGCAATTTGTTTTATTGCAGTTTTTATAAAATTTATTTGTTCTTCTTTACTAAGTTTTGTAGTCTTTTCATATATTGATTTTGCCAAATTATAAGCAAGAATTGACTGAGTTTTTATATTATGCTTTTTATTATTTATAATAGATAATTCTTCAAAATCTATATCATTTTTTAGATTATCAACTGAACTTTTTATATAAAACTTTTCCCTTTCAATCAAAGTCTCTTTAAAACTATTGATATGATTTTTAAAATTATCATATTCCGTTTTTATGAGATTATAACCAGTAATTGTGGCTACAAATAAAATAATAATAGTTGAGCTTAAAAGGGTGATTTTTTTTATACCATTTTCTTGGTTTAGATTATAATTATTTTTCAAGATTTAACTTATATCCCATATTTGAAATATTTTTAATACAATTAAAAGGAATCTTTTTTCTAATAAATCCAATACTAGTTCGAAGTGAATTTAAACTCATATATTCATCTTCCCAAATATTTTGTTCTATCTCTTCATAAGATACAACTCTATCTTTATTTAGAGTAAGAAGTTTCAAAAATTGCAACTCTTTTTTTGTAAAATCAATCACCTTTTCTTTGTAATAAAAAAGTGATGTATTATTATCAAAATAAAAATCTTCTGCTAAAAATATCTTAAAATCTTTTTGTTTCTCTAAAGCTTCAATTGCCTTTGTAAGAGCTGGCATTAGGTTTCTACTTGTTAGTGGTTTTATTATATACTTTTCAATATTTAGTTCTATAGCATCTATTAAATACTCTTTTTCACTAAATGCTGTTGAAATTATGATTTTTGTTGTTTTATCTTTTTGGCGTATTTTTTTCGTTAAGCTTATACCATCTAGTTTTGGCATTTTTATATCAGTTAGAATAATATCAGGATGATACTTTTTATATAAAGCATAACCTTCCTCACCATCTTTTGCTTCGTAAAGTTCATTAAACATTCGATTTAAAAAACGCGAATTTATATTTCTTACACCATCATCATCTTCTATATATAAAATAGTATATTTTTTGAAAATTTCCATTTGAAACCCTTTTTAAGAAAAAGAGATTTAACTCTCTTTTTCTTTTTTCATTTTAGCAAAAAAACTACTAATAATAGGCATTAATAATAAAATTATAGTAATAATTAAAATAGTTAAAGTAAGTGGTCTTTCCCATAAAAATGAGATTGAACCATCACTTAAAGTTAACGCACGTCTAAGATTTTCTTCCATCATTCCACCTAAAATGAATCCTAAAATCATAGGAGCCATAGGAAAATCAATGATTCTTAAAAACAAAGCAACAACTGCAAAAATAGTCATCATATAAATATCAAAAACATTAAATGTAACTAAATACACCCCAACAAGTGAGAAAAATATAATCAATGGTAATAACAACTGTTTAGGCAATGCTAAAATTTTTGCAATATATGGAATCAATGGTAAATTTAAAAATAAAAGAACTAAATTCCCAATATACATAGAAATAATAACAGACCAAAATAGTGCTGGACTATCAACATACATTGTAGGACCTGGTTGAACTCCATAAGAGATTAAAGCTCCTAAAATAATTGCAGTCGTTCCACTTCCTGGAATTCCCAAAGTTAATAATGGAACAAATGAACCAGAACAAGCAGCATTATTTGCACTCTCGGGTGCAGCTAATCCTTTTAGGCTTCCTTTTCCAAATTTTAATTTATCTTTGGCACTTGCAATGCTTCGCTCCATTCCATAAGCTAGAAATGAAGCAATTGTTGCTCCTGCACCTGGAAGAACGCCAATAAAAAACCCTAAAACAGAACCTCTTCCAATTGTTGGGACAATTTCTTTTACTTCTTCACGTGTTAGTTTTAAACTTCCAATTTCTCTTTTTAAAGCCTCTTCTTCTTCTTTTGTTGTTTTATGATTTTCTAAAACATTCATTAAAGCTTCTGATAATGCAAATGCAGCCATAGCAAGTAATAAAAATGAAATTCCATCAATTAAGTCCATTCTTCCAAATGTAAATCTTGCAATTCCAGAATCAGAATCTGTTCCAACAGTTGCTAACATCAAACCAAAAATAGTCATAATAGCAGCTTTTAAGAACTTACCTTTTCCAGCAAATGCAGCAACGGCAGTTAAACCTAAAACCATTAAAGCAAAGTAATCAGATGATTGAAAACTTAAACTTACAGTTGCAAGTGCTGGTGCAGCAAAAAGCAAAAATATAGCAGCAATTGTTCCTCCACTAAATGAAGCATAAGCTGCAATTGCTAAAGCTTTTCCCGCTTGTCCATTTTTTGCCATAGGAAAACCATCAAAAGATGTTGCAACAGTTCCTGCAACTCCTGGGGCATTGATTAAAATTGATGACGTAGAACCTCCAAAAATTGCACCATAATAAACACCTGCAATTAAAATTAATCCAGAAGATGGATCCATTCCATAAGTAATTGGAATCATTAAAGCAATGGCACTTATTGGTCCAAGTCCTGGAAGCATTCCAATAAATGTTCCTGCAAAACATCCTATTGTTACCATTAAAATATTGTACAGTGAAAAAGCAGTAACTGCTCCTAATATAATACCATCCATCATGATTTAGCTCCTAAAAAACTATTTATTAAATCACCTGCATCTATATACACGCCTAAAGCATTATTTAATAATAAATAAAAACCTACTGATACTCCAACCGAAATAAAAAATATCTTTTTCATATTTCTCTCTTTTAAAATTAAAAAACTAACTGCTAAAAATATAATTGTAGCAAGTACAAATCCCAGCGGTTTCATAATAAATCCATAAAAAAGCATTACAATAATAAAATAAAAAGTTGTTTTTAAATCTAATGATTTTATATATTGCAATGATAAAACAAGCTTTTCTTTTTCAATCAATGAGATGATTAATAAAACTATTGATATAGTAATTCCAGCAATTCCAATATAAAAAGGAAAAGTTTGAGCTGTCATTATCTCAAATTGAGCTCCTGGCATTTTTTTGATGCCAAAAACACTATAAAAATAAAAAGCTGAAAATGCTAAAAAAAATAATGAACCTATTGTATTTTTTGTCATAATTAATCCTTGTAAAAATAGAATTTTTATTCTATTTTATAAAAATCCCATCTCTTTCATTAGAGATGAAATACCTTGTTCTTGAGTTTCTAAGAAAGTTTTAAATTCTGTAGTTGGTTTATATAAATTAGACCAACCATATCTTTTTCTAATTTCTTCCCATTCAGCTGTTTTGTACATTTCTTCAAAAACTTTTGCAAAATCATTAACTTTTTCTTCACTTAAATTTGGAGCTGCAAAAAATCCTCTCCAATTTGCAAAATATGTGTCAACACCTATTTCTTTAAAACTAGGAACTCCATCAATTGTCTCTTCAGCTGTTGTTGCTATAATTTTTAATTCACCACTTTTATGTTTATCAATTACTTCTCCAAGTCCTGTTGATAGAATCTCTATTTCACCTGTTAATAATCCTGCAAGTGCTTTTCCACCAGCATCATATGGAACATATCTTACATCTGATGGATTACCACCTGATGCTTTAAATATTTGAGCAGCAACTAAATGATCCATACTTCCTCTTGAGCTTCCACCACCAATTTTTAAAGCAGTTGGATTTTTATCAAAAGTAGCTTTTATATCAGCCCATGAATTGTATTTTGAATCTTTTTTTACAACTAAAACTTGATAATCAGCCACAACAGCAGCAACTAAAGATAAATCTCTAAAAGATTGAGGAAATACACCTTGTAATGATCTAATCACAATTGGAGTTGAGTTAATCATCAAAGTATTTTGTTGTCTTGCTGCTGTTTCAATCATATAAGCAATTGCAGTTCCTCCCCCACCGCCTGACATATTCTCATAAGATACTTCTTTTATAAGATTAGACTTTTTTAAAGCTTCGCCTACACCTCTGGCTGTTCCATCCCAACCACCACCTGCACCACCAGGAATGATGAAATGTATTTTTTCAACACTTGAAGCAAGTGTTGAGGAAGCAATTCCTGCAACCAAACAAGATGCTAATGCAACATTTTTATAGATTTTTGAAAATTTATTTTTCATTTAAGATCCTTTTTGTTATTTACTATTACAATGGTAAAAGAAAAAAATGTAATAAAAATCAAATAAAAAAAATTCTAAAAATAAAAATACCCATTTCTTTAGGAGCCAAAAAAGAAATGGGTAGTATGGGAGAAAAAATTGTTAGTATTTATAAGTCATATATAAAAAACAGGAGGTAATTTAAATAGACATCATAATAGTATAAAAAAAAGATGTAAGAAAAATGTAAGAAGAAAATTTTAAAGCCTACGAAATAAACTATTATTAAAAGTTCCTTCTTATTTAATTTTTCTTTTAGTAGGCAAATAGAAGTTTAATTACTTGAAATATATTTTATTGCTTCTAAAGCGTCTTTTTTTACAATATTTGTATATTTTAAAAGTTCTTCTTCATCAGAGTAACCACATAAAACTCCTATTGCATTTACTTTGGCTTCATTTGCACAAATTAAATCAAGTTTTGTATCACCTATCATATAAACTTCATCTTTGTTTTTATCATAATTCATTTGAGCTAATGTTTTTAAAATTGGTTCTGGATGTGGTTTAGGATTTTCAACATTTTCTCTACCTGTTATTATCTCAAAATATTGAGTAATATTAAAATTATCAAGTATTGGAATAGTGTACATTCTTGTTTTTGTAGTAACCACGCTAACTCTTGCTATTTTAGAAGCTAATTGTACTGCTTCAAAAGCATTTTCCAATAAAGTTGTCTGTTCAACAGAAATAACTCTATATCTATTTTTATAACTATCAACATAGTCCCAAACTTTTTGTTTTGAAACTCCAAGTCTTTCAAACATAATATCAAGAGGATAACCTATCAAATCTTTTATATTTTTATCACTTCCTCTAAAATCAAATCCTTGTTCTTTAAAAGCAAATCTAAAAGTAGATACTATCGCATCTGTTGAATCTATCAAAGTTCCATCTAAGTCAAAAAGTATTATTTTATTCAATTTTTTCCTTTATTCTTTTATTTCCCAATCTTTTTGATTGTGTGTTATTCCTGTAAATGCTGGTTCAATATTTTTTATTTTTTTATTAACAGCTGTTATTCCATCTGGAATATACAAAAACAAATATGGTAAATCATCACTTATTTGTTTGAAAATCTCTTTATAGATTTTTGATAATTCATCGTTATTTATTGTATTTAAACCTTTTTCTATTAGCTCATCAACTTTTTCGTTTTTATATCCAGGAAGATTAAATCCACCTAATTTATCACTTGAACTATGCCAAAGAGGATAAGCATCCGGTGTTAAAGGCATAGACCAACCAAGAATTATAGACTCAAAATTTCTAGGATGTACAACTGTATTTAAAAATGCTTGCCACTCCATAACTCTAATTCTCATATTTACACCAACTTTTTCAAGTTGATTTTGTAGAATTTGTGCGGCATTTATTCTTATATCATTTCCTGTACTTGTTATAACTTCAAAAGTAAAAGGATTTTTTTCATCATATCCAGCTTCTTTTAAAAGTTCTTTTGCTTTTTGAACATCTTGTTTTATCTCTTCTACATTTTCATCATAAGCAAAAGTACCCGGTAAAAAAGGACCATTACAAACTCGTCCATATCCAAAAAATAAAATATCAATTAACTCTTTTCTATTTATAGCCAAAGATAAAGCTTGTCGAACTTTTTTATCTTTAAATTTTTCATTTTTTAAATTAAATCCTAAATATCCATATGAAAAAGCTGGTTTTTGTATTATTGTATAATCATTTTTAAAACTATCATCTATTTGTCTATCTGCTTGAATTGCATCTAGTGAACCAATATCCAGTTTTTTTTCTTTTAAATATAAAAAAGCAGTATTTGAATCAGGCAAAAACTTATACAAGATTTTATCAATCTTTGGTTTTCCTTCAAAGTAATCTTCATTTGCAATAAGTTCTATATCTTGCCCTACTTTAAACTCTTTTAACTTATATGAACCTGTTCCTATTGGATTTTTATTAAAAGAGCTTGTCATAAGATTTTCTTCATTTTTTAAAATATGATATGGAAGTAATCCTATCATCCAAACTTGTATAGCTTTGAAATATGGTCTTTTATATATTACTTCAACTGTTAAATCATCTATTGCTTTTACACTCTTAATCTCTTGAAAGTTTGATTTTATAGAGTTAAAGACTTTAGGATTTATAACTTGTTCATAAGTAAAAACTACATCTTTTGAAGAAAGTTTTACTTTATCATGCCATAAAACATTCTCTTTTAATTTTATAATTAATTTTGTTGGTGTTTCAAAAGAGTATGACTTTGCTAAGTCAGGAATTATATTTCCTTCTTTATCATATTTAAAGAGTCCATTAAAAAGCCAATCTGATATCTCTGTACTTGCTGTATCATTTGACAATATAGGATTTAACCTACTTGGACTTGAAGTCATACTTAAAGTTAGTGTACTTGCATTTAAAAAAGTTATTAAGATTGTGAATATAGTTAAAAATTTCATACCGTATTGTATTGTTTTTTTATAAAAATGATATAAAAAAAGGAGCAACTTTCGTCGCTCCTTTTTTGAGAATAAGAAATATACTCTTTGAAAATTCCAATTATCTTTTTGAGAATTGAGAAGATTTTCTTGCTTTTTTCTTTCCGAATTTTTTTCTTTCAACAGATCTTGAATCTCTTGTTAATAAACCATAAGGTTTTAAGATAGTTCTGAATTGCTCATCAAAAGCAACTAAAGCTCTTGAAATTCCGTGTCTTGCAGCGTCAGCTTGAGCAGAATATCCACCACCAAGAGTTTTTACAATAATGTTTACAGAAGTTTCTTGTTTAGCAACATTTAATGGTTGCATAACTCTTTTTTTGATAGATTCGTGTCCACCTAACCAAGCATCTAAAGTTTGACCATTAATTGTTAATTGTCCATTTCCAGATTCTAACCATACTTTAGCTATTGATGTTTTTCTTCTTCCAGTTGCATATACTTTTGCCATTACTATTATCCTTTAATTTGTGCAGTATGAGGATGTTCACTTCCTGCATATACTTTTAATTTTTTTAACATTTCTTTACCAAGAGTAGTTTTTGGAAGCATCCCTCTTGTAGCTAATTTGTATAGTTTTTCTGGATTTTTTTCAAACATTTCAGACATTTTGTGAGTTTTTGTACTACCAAAATAACCTGAGTGAGTAAAATAGTTTTTACTTTCTAATTTTTTACCAGAAAATTTTGCTTTTGATGCATTTATAATTACAACAAAATCTCCGCAGTCTACATTTGGTGTAAAACAAGGTTTGTTTTTACCTCTTAAAATAGTAGCTACTTCTGTAATAATTCTTCCGAATACTTTATCAGTTGCATCAACTACTATCCAATCTCTTTTGATTTCGTTAGCATGTGCCATTTGAGTAAATTTCATTTATTTTCTCCGCTTTTTTAATGAGTTGAAATATTAGTGAAGTAATACTTAAAAAACACTTAAATTAAGTGTAAATTAATATTTTATATAAAAATTAGAGCCTTTATCTATTTCCGACTCTATTTCGAGTTTAAAACTATGAAGATTTAAGATAGATTGAACGATAAATAATCCTAATCCCAAAGAATTATTCCATCCATTATTTGATATTCTATAAAATTTTTGATTGATATTTTCTAACTCTTTTTTTTCTATTCCAATACCTTTATCAATAATACAAATATACTCTTTTGAAAGCTCGACAACAACCTCTTTTTGTGAGTATTTTAATGAATTCTCTATTAAATTTGCAATTGCCATAGAAATCAAAGTTTCATCAACCTTTATTGAAACATCTTCCCCTTTTATTACAATCTCTCTATTTTTATATTTATCTTTTAAATCACTCACACAATTTTCTACTATTTTTTTCATAGAACAAGGAACTAAAAGCAGTTCTTGTTTGCCCTCTTCCAATTTTAATGTCAATCTTAATTTATCAATGATATGTGACATTTTATTTGCATTTGAATATATCTTATTTAAAAACTTACTCTTCATAGCTTCTGGCATATCTTTATCATTTAAAATAGTTTCACTATATCCAGAAATTATGGCAATTGGATTTTTAAACTCATGTGAGATTGCGGATATTATCTCATCTTTTTGTCTATTTGCTAGTTTTAGTTTTGCATTTTGTTTTGACTTTTGTTTATCTTTTTTTGATAATTTGATGGCAACTTTATTTAATAATTTTGTGATTTTATAAAACTCATAAGTATAAGTTGAACGCAAAGGAATTAAACTTTTTTTATTTGTGAGTTGAGTAAGAAAGTACAAAATAGTATCAGTCTCTTTTTTGATTTTAAGGCTTATAAAATATGTTGCTAAAAATGCAATTATTAGAAAAAATGTAATATACATAAAAATTTCAATAGTTAATTTCATAAAATTATCAGCAATTTTATTTGTATAATCTGCCATTCTAATAAAATAAATAGCATTATCTATTTCAAATTTTTTTGCAATATATAAAAGTTCTTTTTTTACAGTTTCAGAGTTTCTTTTATCTTTTCCAAAACCTACATTTTTAGCTTGAATTATTTCTGGTCTATTAGCATGATTTTTTATAAAAGCTAGATTTTCATCACTTTCAGCGATTACTTCACCTTGTTCGTCTATTATAGTAATTCGTAAGTTTAATTCACTATGTAAATCTCTTACAATATTTTTTATATGAGATAAACTATTTTGCTCTTTTAAGACAATAGACAAAGTGTCAATATTTTGACTAAGAGTTTTTTCTATTTGATTTATATATAGATTTTTTGCCCAAAAATAAGTAACTAAAGTCAAAGTTACTAAAATTGCGACAAAAATAGTAAAGTAAGTTCGTAAAAATAGTTGATGAATTTTTAACAAAAAATATAACCTTCGCCTCTAACAGAATGAATGTAGTTTTTTGTTCCATCAGGATCAATTTTGGCTTTTAATCTTTTGATTGCAACATTTACAGTTTTCTCTTTTTTATCAAAAGAGTCTTGCCAAACGATATTTAACAGATGTTCTCTTGTCATCAAAATATCTTTATTTTTAATAAATTCTAAAAGTAAATCATGTTCAAGGTGAGTTAAATCTATCTCTTTATCTTCAATATAAAATTTTTTATTAGAAGCATTATAAACTATATCTTTTACTTTTAAAATATCAAGCTCTTTTGAAGTTCTTTTTATTACGGCTTTTACTCTAGCACATAACTCTTTTACATTAAAAGGTTTTGTGATGTAATCATCAGCATAAGACTCAAAACCTTCTAAAATATCTTCATCTTTATCTTTTGCAGTTAGGTAAATAACAGGATTTACATAACCCTCTTTTTTTATTTCGTTTATAAAAGTGGTACCTTCAATATTTGGTAGATTTCTATCCATTAATATCAAATCTATTTGTTCTTCATCTAAAACTTTTTTTACATTCTTATCAATAGACAAAAATCCAATAGTTTCATAACCCTCTTTTTGTAATGTATACTCAAGAAGTTCTAAAATATCTTCTTCATCTTCAATAATTAAAATAAGTTTGTTATTCGTCATTTTCTATAACTTTATTTGTTTTTTCATTCTCATCTTTTGGTCCAGGAGAGTATTTAATAGCAAGAATTCTAAATATAAAAAATATAAAGATTACAAAAAGCAAAAATGTTATATCAACATAATCTCTATTTTTGTTTGCAGATAAAATAATAACTTCTCGAATTAAAAATATTATAAAAATATCAAGAACATATCTAAGTCTTAAAGTTTCTCTTTTTATAAAATCGGAGATCATCTTTACAACTTCCATAATAACAATAAATTCTAACATTAGAATAATTGCTCTATAAAAATCGTGTCCAGCAACAATTATCGATAAAAAGATAATTGTTGCAACTAAAACTTCAAAGTTTGAACTAAAGTAGTTTGAGATTTTGTTTATAGCTTTTTTCATAAAAAAATTATATCATAAAGAATTTATGATTGAACTATATCTCCACCTACTTGAGCAAACTGCAATAATTTTGCAATAGAAACAGCACGATCAGCTATTTTTTCTAATCTTCTTAAACTACTTAAAATATCAAAATATTCTTTTGACAAATCAAGTTTTTTTGTAATTAGTTTTAAAATATTTTTTTCTATCATCAAATATAAATCATCAGTTTTACTCTCTTCAACAACAACTCTATGATATTTTTCTTCGATTTGTTTTTCATCATGTTCATCAATAATAGAAGTTGCTGTTTGTAAAGACAATAGTGCTGATTTTAAAAGAGGAATTGCATATTCTAAAATAATGGCAGTATCCAAATCTTGTGAATAAGATTTTTTAAACATTTTTGCAAAATCTTTTGCATTTGAACCTGTTCTTACAAGTTCATTTGTAATCTTTAAAAAAGATACCAATCTTCTTAAATCTTTTGCTTCTGGTGAATATAAAGCTAAAGTTCCAACTATGATGTTATCAATTTCATTTGATTTTAATAAAATCTTTTTTTCACTAATTTCAACATTGCTTAAATCTTCAATTCTTCTATCATTTAAAGCTTTTAGACAAATTTCTAATGCTTCAATAACTGATACTCCAATTTGTTGAATCTCTTCTTTAATATTTTGTAATTTTGTTTCATATGGTTTTAACATTATCCAAATCTCCCTGTGATGTAATCTTCTGTTTTTTTATTGTGTGGATTAACAAAAATAGTTTCTGTTATATCATACTCTATTAGTTTTCCTAAATGGAAAAATGCTGTATAGTCTGCAACCCGTGCTGCTTGTTGCATATTGTGAGTTACAGTAATAATCGTATAATCTTGTTTTAAATCAAGCATAAGTGCTTCTATTTTCTCAGTACTTATTGGGTCAAGTGCAGATGTTGGTTCATCCATTAATATAACTTCTGGACGAACAGCAATTGTTCTAGCAATACAAAGTCTTTGTTGTTGACCTCCTGAAAGTGAAGTTCCTGGTTGTGTTAATTTATCTTTTACTTCATTCCAAAGTCCAGATTTAATAAGTGAACTTTCAACTAACTCATCGCACTCTTTACCTTTTTTTACAATTCCATGTTTTAGTGGAGCATAAGCTACATTGTCATAAATTGATTTTGGAAAAGGATTTGGTTGTTGAAAAACCATTCCTATTTTTTTTCTAACACTCACCTCATCAACATCTTTGTCATAAATATTTTTATTATCTATTATTATTTGACCATCTATTTTAACTATTGGAATTAAATCATTCATTCTATTTATACATCTTAAAAATGTTGATTTCCCACAACCTGATGGTCCAATTAATGCTGTGATTTTATTTTCAAATAAACTAACATTGATATCATGTAAAGCTTGATTTGAGCCATAAAATAGATTTAAGTTTTTTGTATCTATTTTAATTTTATTATCTGTATTCATTTTTATTTTTTCCTTTTACCATTTTACTTCTAATTTTTTTCTAAGATAAATTGCTATTGCATTTAATGAAATTAAGATTGTTAATAAAACCAAAATTCCTGCTGCTGTTTTTTCTATATACATACCTTCTGGCATTCCTGCCCAAGTAAATAGTTGTGCTGGCATAACTGTTGCAGCTTGAGTAACCATCGTTGGAGCATCAGGAATAAAGGCAATCATTCCAATAATAATTAAAGGAGCTGTTTCTCCCATTGCTTGGGCTAAACCAATAATTGAACCTGTTAAAATCCCAGGAAATGCTAAAGGTAAAACGTGATCTCGCGTAACTTGGATTTTATTTAATCCCAAACCATATCCTGCTTGTCTTATACTATCAGGAACTGCTCTAAGTGCTGCTCTTGAACTAACTATTATAATTGGTAAAGTCATAAGTGCTAGAGTTAATCCTCCAACTAAAGGTGAACTTCTTGGCATTCCAAAAAGGTTTATAAATATTGCAAGCCCTAAAAGTCCAAATAAAATAGATGGAATAGCTGCAAGATTATTAATATTTATTTCTATAAATCTTGTAAATTTATTATCACCTGCAAACTCTTCAAGATAAATAGCTGTCATAACTCCAATTGGAAATGCTACAAGCATTGTTATAATCAAAGTTAAAATCGAACCAATAACTGCTGAAAAGATTCCTGCATATTCAGGTATTTTTGAATCACCATTTTTGAAAAATATTGCATTAAATTTTTTTTCAATTAATCCTTGAGAATATAGTTCATCTACTATAAGAATCTCTTTTTCTTTTAGATTGTTATTGTGATTTTTTATATATTGGTCAACTTGATCATCAGCTAAAACCCAAAGGTTTTGTGTTGTATTCATATAATCTGGATTTTGTTTTAATAAAGTTGGAATATCTCTAAGCCAAGCTCTTGATACAATATCTTTATATTTTTTATCAACAGCAAATCTTGTATCTTCTAAAGATTTTTCACTAAATGTTACATCTATTTTTACATATGCAACATTAAAAGCTGGTACTCCTTTAGTAATCATATCAAAAAGGAAAAAAGCCAAAAATGCAATTGAAAATATTAAAGAAGTAAGTGTAAATTTCTTAAATCTAGCTGCGCTTGTATGTCTACTTTTTAATGTTGGGTCATAAAATGGATTATTTTGTTTGTTTTTTTTCTTTTTCATCATAATGTATTCACTTTATATTTTTCTTTAAATTTTCTTATCATTGACAATGAAATCATATTTAAAATCAAAGTTACAATAAACAACATCAATCCTAAAGCAAAAGCAGAAAGAGTTTCAGGAGAATTAAATTCAAAATCTCCAACCAAAGAATTTACTATTGTAACTGTAACTGTTGTCATATCTTCAAGTGGATTCCAAGAAAGATTTGGTCTTAAACCTGCTGCCATAACAACAATCATCGTTTCACCAAGAGCACGTGAAAGAGCTAAAAGTGAAGCTGAAATAATTCCTGGCATTGCTGAAGGTAAAACAATATTTTTAATAGTTTCACCATGTGTCATACCAAGTCCAAAAGCTGCTTTTCTTTGAGAATCTGGAACTGCTTTTATAACATCATCAGAAAGTGAAGAAACTAAAGGAATAATCATAATTCCCATAACAATTCCTGAAGCTAATGCACTGTTAAATGTAGCTTCCAAACCAAAAATTGCTGCAACTTTTACAACAAATGGTGCAACTGTAACAGCAGCAAAAAATCCATAAACGACAGTTGGAATACCTGCAAGAACTTCTAAAAGAGGTTTTAGATAATCTCTTAATTTTGGACTTGCATATTCACTCATATAAATTGCACTTCCAAGACCAATAGGAATTGCCACAAGTAAAGCTATAATTGTTATTACAAATGTACCTGCAAAAATCGGTAATGCACCAAATTGACTTCCTACAACTCCTGGACTCCAAACTGTTCCAGTTAAAAAGTACCAGAAACTTCTTAATTTAAAAAACTCTATTGCTTCAAATAAAATTGAAAACAAAATTCCAAAAGTAGTTAATATTGAGATTGCAGCTGCGAATATAAGTGCAATTTTTATTAATTTTTCGTTGAGTTCTCTTTGTTTTTTTCGTGATTCAAAACTATTCAACCCTTTTGCCTTTATGCTAATTTTCATAAAATTCTAAAGCAAGTTGATTACAAAATAGTTACAAAATACTATAGATTGGTTTTTTTGAATTTTTTGAAGCTTTTTTTACTATATTTAAAGTGTTATCAAAATTTGAAATATCAGATTTTGAATTTATCTCTATAATCGCAGCTGAAACAGATAATAATTCAAATCTTCTTTTTTCATTGAATCTATCTTTTGAGATAATAAAACCATTTTTTTTATCTTCTTTTGAATATATATTTTTTGCACTATTTCTAAATTCATCTTGTACATTTGATGTCAATTCAAATACATCTTCTTTGTCTTTATTTTTTAGTCCAACAAAAAAATCATCTCCACCAATATGTGCGATAAAAGAGTCTTTTGAATATCTTTTTTGCAAAAGTTCTGAGAATATTAAAATAGCTCTATCTCCTTGTCTAAATCCATAAATATCATTGAAAGGTTTAAAATCATTAAAATCAAAATAAATTATGTGTGTTATATCTTTTTGATTTTTCTTAAAACTTTTATCTATAAATTTTTCTATTTGATTATTCCCAGGAAGTTTTGTAAGAGGATTTTGATTTGTAGCAATTTCAATATTTCTTTTATAAGAAAGTGTTAATAAAGAGTTTAGATTTATAAATCCTATATATTTATCTGAAGATGTTATAAATATTCCCAAAGAATTATTTGAATTTAGATTATAAATTTCTAGTATTTTATCAATTCCCCAAGAGATTTCAACACTTAAAGCTGGTTTTATATACTTTAATAATGTTGAGGAAAATGTTCTATTTTGAGCTAAAGATAAACCATATTGAGAGTAAGATATTTTTTTTATATCACTTTCATAAATTATTCCTAAAAAATTTCCAAATTCATCAGTTATAGGAACAAAATGACTTTTAGTATTTTCTTTAAAATGTAAAAATAAATCATATAAAGAGGTATTTACATTTAAAGGTAAAATATTTTCTATAAATTTTTCATCAATAAAATTTTTCTGACTTGCTCTTTTATCTTCAGATATCAAAGAGTAGATATTTTTATAAATTTTTTCTATTTTATCAATATTTGTTGTTGGTTTTTGAACTAAATATCCTTGTATAAAATCTGCTCCAATATCCTTACAAGTATAAAACTCTTTTGCTGTTTCTATACCTTCAGCAATTACTTGCATTCCCATAATATGAGCCATTTCAATTATCGAAGAACAAAAAAGTTTTTTCTTAGAATCTTGGTCAATATTTGTAATAAAAAATCTATCAAGTTTTATAATATGTGCTTCACTAAAATACAAAAGTTTAAGTCCTGAAACACCTATTCCAAAATCATCAATAGCTATTTTGTAACCACTTTCTTTGTATCTTTGTAACATTGTTGATAAAGCATTTTGCTCTATTGCTGTACCTTTTTCACTTAATTCAAAACAAATACTATCTTTGTTCAAGTTATACTTTTTTAGTATTTTTGCAGTATTTCCTTGAGAATAGTTTTTGTTATAAATTATTCTATTGTCTAAATTATAAAAAAGTTTCAAATTGCTTTGTTTTATTTTTCCAAATTTGCTTATTGCTTTTTCTCTTAACTGTAAATCCAATTCATATAAATAATCATCATTAAATGCTAAATCAAATAAGTCATCAATACTCATCAATCCTGGTATTTCATTAACATTTCTAAGTAGTGCTTCTACAGCATAAATTTTGCCACTGTGAGAGTAAATTATAGGCTGAAAAGCATAATCTAATTTTTCTATTATTTCAGTCCAATTTGGCATGAGTTTCCTAAATGAAATTTTTAAAAAGAGTAAATAAAAAGAAGTTATAACTTCTTTTTATTTTTTGTTTTAGTGTTTTAATTCTTCTATTGTTAATTTTTCACTATTTAGAACTTTATTTCTTGCTTTACTTCTTACATCACTTGTTAAAGGAATAAGTCCAAGTTCACTTAAAATTCCATCATCACCTATCATTTTTTCAGACATAAAAAGATTTGTATACTCTTTTAAAGCTGGAACATCTTTAGAGTGTTGATTTTTGATATAAAAATACATAGATCTAGCAACTGGATATTTTCCACTTGCAATAGTTTCAACTGTTGGTGAAATATTATCAACTGTAATTCCTAAAACTTTATCTTTATTTTCTGCTAAGAATGAATATCCAAAAATACCAATTGCAGCTTCATTTTTTGTAAGTTTTTGCACGATTAAATTATCATTTTCACCAGATTCTACATAAACTCCATCAGTTCTTATAACTGAATATGCTTTATATTTTTTGTTAGCATTTTCATCTTTTTTAAATAAATCAGTATATACTGCCATTTTTTCAAATACGTGTTGTAATACTAACTCTTCAAAAGAATCTCTTGTACCAGATGATTTTGGTGGTCCATAAACAATAATTTCTCTATTAGGTAAAGATGCATCAATATCTGACCATTTTTTATATGGATTTTTAATTAATGTTTTACCATCTTTTGATGGAACTTCTTCAGCAACTGCTAAAGCTAATTGCTCTTTTGTTACATTAAAACTTTTTACTTTTGTTGATTGTGCAATAGCAATACCATCAAATCCAATTAATGCTTCAGTTATATCTGTAACACCATTTTCTTTACAAGTTTCAAACTCTTTATCTTTCATTTTTCTCGAAGCATTTGCAATATCTGGAGTATTTAAATCAACTCCTGCACAAAATAGTTTCATTCCACCACCAGTTCCAGTTGATTCTACAACAGGAGTTGGAAATTTTGTTGTTGCACCAAATTCTTCAGCCACTGAAGATGAGAAAGGATAAACAGTTGATGAACCAACTATTTTAATTTGATCTCTTGCACTTAATGTAGTTGTTAATAATGCACTTGCTATTAAAGCCATAGATGTTTTTTTGAAAGTCATTTTTATCTCCAATAAATTTTTATACATTGGAAGTTTAATAACTGTTGATTACATTTTGGTTACTGTAAAAAGTAGTTAATTTGTTTGTTTAATAAATTTTTCTTGAAATTCTTGATAAGTTCTTACGAAAAGTTCTTCGTTATCTTGGGGTTTATAAATAACTGCTTTTACCCAAACATCATTTTCTTGTATTTTGCAGAAATCTAAAGAGATATAAGTTTTTTTATTTTTGTAGTGAATATAAGTTGTATTTAGTTCTATCATATAAAAAAAAGCTAATAGATTTATAATCCATTAGCTTCGATAAGTTTAGATTGATGATCAGCAATAAGAGGATCAATTACTTCACCAAATAAACCATCATTCATGATGTAATCAAGTCTATATAAAGTCAAGTTTATTCTATGGTCACTAATTCTATTTTGTGGATAATTATATGTTCTAATTCTTCCACTTCTATCACCAGTACCTACTTGTTCTTTTCTTGTAGCCCCTTCTGCTTCCATTTTCTTTTCCATCTCAATTTCATAAAGTTTTGCTTTTAAAACTTTTAAAGCTCTATCTTTATTTTTATGTTGAGATTTTTGGTCTTGGTTAGTAACTACAATACCAGATGGAATATGAGTGATTCTAACAGCCGAGTCTGTAGTATTTACAGATTGTCCACCATTTCCACTGGCTCTCATAACATCAATTTTTAAATCATTCTCATTTATTTCGATTTCAACATCATCAACTTCTGGCATAACTGCAACAGTAATTGCTGAAGTGTGAACTCTTCCTTGAGATTCAGTAGCAGGAACCCTTTGAACTCTGTGTGTACCACCTTCAAATTTTAATTTTGAATATACATGGTCACCTTTTACAAGAATAACTATTTCCTTATAACCACCAGATTCGCTATCGCTTGAACTCATTATTTCAACTTTCCAACCATTGTTTTCTGCATATCTTAAATAAGCTCTAAATAAATCACCCACAAATATAGCAGCTTCATCACCACCAGTTCCAGCTCTTAATTCCAAATAGATATTTCTATCATCATTTGGATCTTTTGGAATCATTAGAACTTTTATCTCTTCTTCTAATTCTGGTTTTCTTGTTTCTAACTCTTTTAATTCTTCTTTTGCTAAATCACCAAGTTCAGGATCATCTAACATAAGCTTATTTTCTTCGATATCTTCAAGTACTTTTATATACTCTTTTGCTTTAGAAACAATAGGTTGAATGCTTGATTGTTCTTTTGATAAATCAGTCATTCTTTTTATATCACTAGTTATTTCAGAAGACATCAATAATTGATTGATTTCTTCGAATCTATTGATAAATGGTTGAAGTTTGTCTTTTAACATTAATTATATAGCGTTTACTTTTAATTGTAATCTACTTACTTTTCTAGAAGCAGTACCTTTTTTCAAAATACCTTTTGAAACGCAGTGGTGGAAATATTGATTTGCAGCTTTCATAGCTTCAACAGCTTTTTCTTTATCAGCAAGTTCTACTGCAGATAATACACTTTTTGTAACATTTTTGATTCTTGTTTTGTAGAATCTATTTCTTTCAGTCTTAACAACCGTTTGTCTAGCTCTTTTTTCGCAAGATTTATGATTTGCCATTTTATTTAACCTCTTTGTAAAAATTTAAAGGATAGAATATTACCCAATATAACTTAAATTGAGTTTAATTTTAGGAAGATTTAATGAAACTATTCGGAACTGATGGTGTTAGAGGAAAAGCAGGTGATTTTTTAGATGCTATTACTGTTTTAAAATTAGCAAAAGCTGCAGGTATTTATTTTAGAAAGCATTCTACAACAAATAAAATACTTGTAGGAAAAGATACTAGAAGAAGTGGCTATATGATTGAAAATGCCCTTGTTAGCGGATTAACTGCTGTTGGATATGATGTTATACAAATAGGACCAATGCCCACTCCAGCAATTGCATATTTGACTGAAAGTATGAGATGTGATGCTGGAATTATGATAAGTGCTTCACACAATCCTTTTGAAGACAATGGTATAAAATTTTTCGATAATCATGGAAATAAATTAAATACAACTTGTGAAGAAGAAATCGAAAACATATTTAATGATATGGATTTAATGCAAAGCGAACAAGTTACTGGTAGAGATATTGGTTCTTCAAAAAGAATAGATGATGTTATTGGAAGATACATAGTTGCAATAAAGAGCTCTTTTCCGAAAAATCTAACATTAAAAGGTTTAAGAATAATTCTTGATTGTGCAAATGGTGCTGCTTACAAAGTAGGTCCAACAATTTTAGAAGAACTTGGCGCAGATGTTATAACAATCAACAATAAACCAAATGGTTTCAATATAAATGAAAATTGTGGAGCAATGCATCCTGAAACTGTTTCTAATTTAGTAAAAGAGTATCGAGCTGATATTGGACTTGCACTTGATGGTGATGCTGATAGATTGGTTGTGATTGATGAAAAAGGTGAAATTGTCGATGGAGATAACCTTCTTGGAGCGCTGAGTGTTTATTTAAAAAATGAAAATCTTTTAAAAGGTGATGCTTGTGTAGCGACAGTTATGTCAAATAAAGCATTAGAAGATTATTTACAAAAAAATAAAATTTCTTTATTTAGATCAAATGTTGGTGATAAATACGTTTTAGAAGTTATGAAAGAAAAAGGTATAAATTTTGGAGGAGAACAAAGTGGACATATAATCTTCTCTGATATTGCAAAAACTGGAGATGGATTGGCTTCTGCTTTACAAGTTTTAGCACTAATTATAAAATCAGGTAAAAAAGCAAGTGAGATTTTAAATCCATTTAGTTTATATCCTCAAATTTTACATAATATGAAAGTTACGGAAAAAATTCCTTTAGAACAAATCACTGGACTAGAAGAAGTTTTAAAACCAATTAGACAAAAAGGTTTAAGAGATTTGATCAGATACTCTGGAACAGAGAATAAAATCAGACTTTTACTTGAAGGTAAAAATAAAAAAGATGTAGAAGATGCAATGCAAACACTAATTGCATTTTTCAAAAAAGCCCTATGAGAAGAGAGCTAAAACTAGCAACAACAATCTTTGTTGTTGTTTTTATAATAGACCAAATCGTTAAGTTTGGATTTGCAAATTTAGCTTGGGATGTTGATGGACCATATATGTCTTTAAAACTTGCATATAACTATGGTGTAGCTTTCTCTATGTTTTCATTTTTAGATCAAAATCTAAAATATATCCAATTAGTTATCGTGATACTAGCAACTTTATATTTACTGAAAAACAGAGATGTCTTCAAAGAATATTACCTTCCAATTGCACTTTTATATGCAGGTGGTTTATCAAATATTTTAGATAGATTTACTTATGGTGCAGTTGTTGATTACTTCTATTGGCACTATGGTTTTGAATTTGCAATTTTTAATTTTGCAGATGTAATAATAGATTTAGCAGTAGTGATAATCATCTATAAACAGCTAAGACAATCAAAAAAAGATAAAGAGATAAAATCTTAGTTTTGAATAGCTTTAAATAAATTTCGATATAATCCAAGACAAAGTCTAAAAATATATTAGGAAAAAATATGGGTCAAACAATAACGGAAAAAATTTTTAGTGAACATGCAGGGAAAAAAGTTTATGCGGGAGAAATCGTAAGAAGTCCAATCGATATGGTAATTGGAAATGATATTACAACTCCAATTTCAATTAGAGCATTTGAAGAGGGTGGTTTTGAAAAACTAGCAAATCCAGATGGTTTTGCAATAGTTTTAGATCACTTTATCCCAGCAAAAGATATAGCTAGTGCAAATCAAGCAAAAATTTCTAGAGATTTTGCTTTAAAACATAATTTAAAAAACTTTTTTGATGAAAAAGATATGGGAATTGAACACGCACTTTTACCTGAAAAAGGTTTAGTAATTCCTGGTGATGTAATTATTGGTGCAGATTCTCACACATGTACACATGGTGCTTTAGGAGCATTTAGTACAGGTATGGGTTCAACAGATATTTCATTTGGAATGATTACTGGTGGTAACTGGTTTAAAGTTCCAGAATCAATCAAAGTTATATTCAAAGGTAAACCAGCACCATTTGTAACTGGAAAAGATTTAATCTTAGAAATTATTAGAATTTTAGGTGTTGATGGAGCTTTATATAAAGCTTTAGAATTTACAGGTGATACAATCCAATATTTATCAATGGATGATAGATTCTCTTTATGTAATATGGCTATTGAAGCAGGTGCAAAAAATGGTATCGTTGCTTACGATGAAATTACAAAAGAGTTTTTAGATAAAGTAGGTGAGGCAAATGGTGGATTAAGAGCTGAACCAAAAATTCATTATTCTGATGAAGATGCAAATTATTGTCAAGTAATTGAAATAGATGTTGCTAAATTAGAACCAGTTATTGCATATCCATATTTACCATCAAATGGTCACTCAGTTTCTCAAGCAGTTTCTGATAATATTAAAGTTGACCAAGTATTTATAGGTTCATGTACAAATGGAAGATTAAGTGATTTTAAAATTGCTGCTGAAATTTTGGCAGGACAAAAAGTTGCTCGTCATGTAAGACTTATCTTAACGCCAGGAACTCAAAAAATATTAAGAGAAGCAACAAAACTAGGTTATATTGATACTTTAGTTGATGCAGGTGCAGTTGTTTCAAATCCTACATGTGGAGCATGTTTAGGTGGATATATGGGAATTTTAGGAGATAACGAAGTATGTATCTCTACAACAAATAGAAACTTTGTTGGAAGAATGGGAAGCAGAAGTTCAAAAATCTATTTAGCAAATAGTGCTGTTGCTGCAGCATCTGCAATTTCTGGATATATTACAGACCCAAGAAGCTTATAATGAATATTATTCCATTTAAAATACCTTGTGTTATTTTAAGTGGAGGTAAAAGCTCACGAATGGGAGAAGATAAATCACTTCTTCCATTTGGCTCTTCAAACTCTTTAATAGAGTATCAATACAAAAGATTAAAACCTTATTTTAAAAATCTTTATATATCTTCAAAAATAGATAAATTTGACTTCTTAAATCCCAGCGATTTAATATTAGATGAAAATCAAGAAATTTATTCTCCAATTCTTGCTCTTTATTCTATTTTTAAAAAACTTCCAAATCAAAATATTTTTATAATAACAGTTGATAGTCCATTTGTTTCAATAGATTCAATTAAAACCCTAATTGATAATTCAAATACTAGCGATATAACTATTGCACAAACTGAAAAAACTCATAATTTATGTGGTGTTTTCTCTTCTAATTTAATTTTTAAAATAGAACAAATGATCAATGAAGATATCCATAAAATATTCTACTTAATACGAAATAGCTCTTCAAATATAATAACTTTTTATGATGATAAAGAGTTTATAAATATTAATAAAAAAGAGGAATATGAAGAATCTTTGAGTTTTATAAAAAAATATTATGATTCTTATAACTAAATACTAGCAATTTATAAGTTTATTATTATATCTTTTTTGTTATCTTTAGTTATAAATTTTATAAGACTAAGGAAATAAGAATGAAAAAGAATGAGCTTGATAAAGCTTTAGAAATATTTGATGCTGAGATAAAAAAAACTGGATTATCAAGAAGAGAAGCTTTTAAAGTTGCAGGTTTAGGTGGAGCTGCCTTTTTATTAGGAGGAAGTGAATCTGAAGCAGCAACTATTGCAAAAGCAAGTGAGGCAAAAGCAAAAATTGTTATAGTTGGTGGTGGATTAGCTGGAATTTCTACTGCTGCTAGATTAGTAAACTCTTTAGCTGAACCTGATATCACAATAATAGAACCAAATCCTAAATCAGTTTCATATCAACCAGCGACTACATTATTAGCTTCAGGAGTTTATTCTTCAAAAGATGAACTTTTATATGATACAAAAGATTATTTACCAAAAGGTGTAACACTAATCAAAGATAAAGCAGTTGATTTTAATCCTGAAGCAAATAAAATCACTTTAGAATCTGGTGAAGTTTTATCTTATGATTTTTTAATTGTAGCAGCTGGAATTGTTTTAAATTATGGTGCAATTAAAGGACTAGAAGAAGTAGGGGATGCTTACAGTGTAGGTGATGCATCAAAAATATTAAAAGTATTTGGTGATAGTGGTGTAACTTCAGTTTATAATATAGATTCTGCTGAACAAATGTGGGTTCAAATGCAAAAATTTATTCAAAAAGCAAAAGATGGGCAAAAAGTAAAAGGTGTTTTCACAGACCCAAATACAGCTATAAAATGTGGTGGTGCACCTAAAAAAGTTATGTATCTAACAAACGCAAGATTAAATGAAGCAAAAGCAAGAGCTAACGCTGAACTAAATTTTTATGCTGATAGTGGAAAATTATTTGGTGTTAAAGAGTATGCAGATGCTATTGAAAAACAATTTATTGCAAGAGATATGAAATGGAATTTCAATCATAATTTAATTGCTGTTGATATAAATAAAAAAATAGCAACATTTGATAAATATTGGCAAGAAAAAGGTGCTTTTGA
This sequence comes from Aliarcobacter butzleri, assembly GCF_900187115.1. NCBI lineage: Bacteria > Pseudomonadati > Campylobacterota > Epsilonproteobacteria > Campylobacterales > Arcobacteraceae > Aliarcobacter > Aliarcobacter butzleri. The sequence goes on along the minus strand of NZ_LT906455.1, from coordinate 88,165 downwards.
TAAAGATTTAGAAGAGTATGAAATGATTACTAAACATCAAAATATTGATGTACCTTTTGATTTCTTACATATAACTCCACCTCAAAAAGCTCCAGATGAAATAGGAAACTCAGAAATAGGTTCAAGTAAAGGATGGGTTCCAGTAAATAAAGAAACTCTACAACACGTAAAATATAATAATATCTTTGCAATTGGAGATATCGCAGCTGTACCTATGGGGAAAACTGGAGGAAGTGTAAGAAAACAATATAAAGTATTAGTTGATAACCTTATTTCAGTTATGGAAGGTAAAGAACCAACAGCTAAATATACAGGATATACAGTTTGTCCATTAATTACTGATATAGGTAAAGTTATGCTTGCTGAATTTGACTGGACAGCAAAACCAACTCCATCATTCCCACTTGATCCAACGCAAGAAAGATATATTTGGTGGTTACTAAAAGTTTATTTACTAAAACCTATGACAATGCACGGTATGTTAAGTGGTAGAGCATAGGAAAACTTTTTGAAAAAAGAGTTAATTATCTTTATAGTGATTTTAATTGTGTTAACAATAACAATGCACTATAAAGAGTTTATAAACTACCCTTTAACTCACATAAAAAACTTTCCAAATTCATCAGCTTATGGATTTGGAATTTTTCATCCTTTAGTTTTTGCAAGCATTATTTATATTGTTTTATCAATTCCAAGATTGGTTATCAAACTATTTAAAAGGAAAAATCATGAGAAAAGTAATTAAAAACATTGTTCTAGCTTCTTTTTTAGCAATAAGTGGTGTTTGGGCACAAGATGAATTAAATTTAAAAGAGCCTACAAAAGCTGTTTATGATTTAATCAAAAAGTATAATTTAGAGCAAGTAGATTATGAGTATGTAAAAAAATCTATTGGCTTAGGAAATAGAAGTTCTGCCTCTTCTATTTTAATAGATGCAAGACCTACTTTAAAATATCAAAAAGGAACAATTCCTTCAAGTTACAATATTCCTGATACAAATTTTGATGAATACTATAAAGCAATTAGCGATATTCCTAAAGACAAAGAGCTAATTGTTTTTTGTGGAGGTTATTCTTGTGAAAAAAGTCCTATTGTTGCTCAAAAGTTAAAAGAAAAAGGGCATAAAAATATAAAGATTTATAGTGCAGGAGAACCTGAATGGTCAACAAAAAACTATTTAGAAGTAGATACTATTGTTACAAAAGCATATCAAGAAAATAATAGTGCTTTACTTGTAGATCCAAGACCTTTTGCTAAATATTTACAAGAAACAATTATTGGAGCTATTTCTGTTCCTGACACAGATTTTGAGAAATTGTTAGGAAGATTTCCTATAAACAAAGATGAAAAAATCCTTATTTTTTGTAGTGGATTCAATTGTGAAAAATCAAATATAGTTGCAAATAAATTATATGCTTTAGGTTATAAAAATGTTGTAGTTTATGCAGGAGGACTTCCAGCATGGAAAGAAGCTGGATTAAAAACAACTTCTTTTGCAAAAGCTTCAAAAGATGAAAATGCACAAACATCTATAAAAAAAGATGAATTCAGTAAAAATGGACTAAAACTAGGAAAAGATCAAGGTAGTGTAGATGGAGAATGGCTAAAAGCATTAATTCTTGAAAATAAAGTTCCTGAGTATATTCAAATAGTTAATATTTTAAATGAGCAAGAGTTCAAGAATGGTCATATAAAAGGTTCAATAAATATTGAAGCAGGTAAATTAAGTGCAAAAGAGTTATATGAAAAGCTACCTAAAAATAAAACTATTGTATTTCATTGTACAGCTGGTTCAAGATCACTAGAAGCTTGGATGAAATTGAATTCTAATAAGTATGATATGAGCGAGATTTATTACTTTGATGCAAATATCACTTGCAAAGGTAATAATTGTAAAATTGATGTAAATGAGCCTTTAGAATAAAGTTTCTACTATTTATAAATAAAAAAAGGGAAGGCTAAAAAACCTTCCCTTTTTTATTATTTTGCAAATTTATTATTTAAGTGCTGCTTTAGCAGTTGCTACTAAAGATGCAAATGCAGCAGAATCATTCATAGCCATATCAGCTAAGATTTTTCTATCTAACTCTAAACCAGATAATTTTAATCCATTCATGAATCTTGAATAGTTAATATCATTTAATCTACAAGCTGCATTGATTCTTATGATCCATAATTTTCTAATGTCTCTTTTTTTCTGTCTTCTATCTCTGAAAGCATAAACAAGACTTCTTTCTAATTGTTCTTTAGCTTTTCTAAAGTGTTTTCTTCTACCACTAAAAAATCCTCTAGCAGCTTTTAATACTTTTTTGTGTCTTCTTCTTCTTACAACACCAGTTTTTACTCTTGGCATATTTTTCCTTTCTTAACCGTTATTTTTAATAAGGTGTCAGCTTTAGCTGAACTTATCCATTCTAAAATGGAGGGACAAAAATTACTTAATTTAAGTAATTACGCTTTACACAAAGTTGAAAGAATACCAGCAACATTTGTACTATGTACAGTTTTTGGTCCTCTTAAGTTTCTTTTTCTTTTTTGACTCATTTTAGTTAAAATGTGGCTTCTAAAAGCAGAACCTCTTTTGATAGTTCCGTTTTTCTTTACTTTAAATCTTTTAACAGCACCTTTAACGCTTTTCATTTTTGGCATAAAGAAATCCTTTCATATAAATTTGCATTTTTCATAGTGAAAAAGTTTTGGATTATACTGAAATTAGAATTAGTTTATTATTAAATAAATTTTAAATAGGGGAGAAGAAGAGAACATATCTCTTCTTATACTTTGAGTTTAATCTTTTTTAGGAAGAACTAAAAGATTAACATATCTTCCTTCAAGTTTTGGTTCTTTGTCCATAACAGCTATATCTTCAACCATTGGCCAAATTTTATTTAAAACGTCAATTCCTGATTGAGGATTTGCCATTTCTCTACCTTTTAGAAAAACTCTAAATCTTACATGATTTCCTTCTTCTAAAAATTCTCTAGCATGTTTTACTTTATAGTTAACATCATTTTCAGCAATTTTTACTGAAAGTTTTATCTCTTTTATAACGATAACTTTCTGATTTTTTTTAGCTTCTTTTTTCTTTTTTTCTTGTTGGTATCTAAATTTACCATAATCCATGATTTTTGCAACAGGTGGTTTCCCATCAGGCGCAATAAGAACTAAATCTAAACCCATCTCATCAGCAAGAGCTAAAGCTTGAGCTGTTGGAATAATTCCATGGTTTGTTCCATCATCACTTGTACACCTAACTTCTTTTGCTGTAATCATTTCATTCATGATTACATCATCTTTTCTTTTGTCTTTACTCAAATTCTACTCCCGTTTTTGATTTCATTTAGCATTGAGATAAACTCATTTTTACTCATATTTGATTGTTCTCTTGTTCTTCTATTTCTTAGTGCAACTGTTTTATTTTCTACTTCTTCATCTCCAATAACAACTATCATTGGAACTCTTTGTTTTTCTGCCATTCTAATTCTTTTATTTAAACTTTCATTCATATTATAAATTTCTGAGTCTAAATCATTTTCTAAAAGAGCTTTTTGTAACTCTTTTGCATATTCAACATGAGAATCTGCAATAGGTACTAAAATAACTTGTGTTGGAGCAATTATAAATGGAAACTCACCAGCACAGTGTTCAGTTAAAATACCAATAAATCTTTCAAAAGAACCAAGTATTGCTCTATGAATCATAACTGGTTGTTCTTTTTCACCTTTTTCATTTATATATTCTACATTAAATCTTGAAGGTAAGTTCATATCAACTTGAACTGTTCCACATTGCCATTTTCTTCCAATAGCATCAAGAATTTTAATATCAATTTTTGGACCATAGAAAGCTCCGCCACCTTCATCAATTCCATAAGAGATATTATTTTCATCTAAAGCATCCATAATACCTTTTGTTGTTTTTTCCCAAAAAATATCATCACCAATTGCTTTTTCTGGTTTTGTAGAAACTTCTATTTCATATTTGAAATCAAAAACTTTTAATAAAGTATCAACAAATTCTAATACTTCAAAGATTACTTGTTTGATTTGATCTTGTGTACAAAATATGTGTGAATCATCTTGAGTGAATTCTCTAACTCTAAATAATCCATGCATTGCACCACTCATTTCATGTCTATGAACAACACCATATTCAAAAAGTTTTTTTGGTAGTTCTTTATATGAAACTAGATTGTTTTTAAATATTTGAATATGTCCAACACAGTTCATTGGTTTAATACCATATTCTTGGTCATCAATAGTAGTGAAATACATATTCTCTTTATAGTTTGCATAATGCCCTGATATTTTCCACATTTCTGCTTTTAAAATTTCAGGTCCTCGAACAGGTTCATACCCTCTAATTCTATGAGCTTTATATAAAAGGTGTTCTAATTTACTTCTAAGTCTAGCACCTTTTGGTAACCACATAGGAAGTCCTGCTCCTACATCATCATTAAAAGTAAATAATTCTAATTCTGTTCCTAATTTTCTATGGTCTCTTTTTTTAGCCTCTTCAAGCATTCTTGTATAATCAAATAAAGCTTGTTTATCAAAAAATGCAATTCCATAGATTCTTGTAATCATCTCATTTTTTTCATCACCACCAAGGTAAGCACCTGCTACTCTTGTTAATTTGAAGCTTCTAATCATTCTTGTATTTGGTAAATGAGGACCTCTACACAAATCTTCAAAATCACCTTGTCGATAAATAGTTAGAACATCATCTTTGATATTTTTTAAAACAGCTTGTTTTAACTCATCATTTTTGAATTTTTCATAAAACTCTTCTTTTGTCGTTTCATGCCTTGTTATAGGAAGTTTTCTATCTGCTATTTCTTTCATTTTCTTTTCAATAGTTGGTAATTCATCATCTGAAATCTTACTATTTACTTTAAAATCGTAATAGAATCCTTCTTTTACAACAGGTCCAACAAAAAATTTTGCTTCAGGGTAAAGTTCTTTGATAGCTTGTGCCATAAGGTGAGCACACGAGTGTCTTAAAATATCTAAAGACTCTTTTGAATCATCAGATTTAATCTCATCTCCTTGGATATTCAAAGCTTCCGCAGTTTGAAGGTCATATATTTGACCATCTTTTAATATTCCAATAGGTTCCAATAATTTCCTTTTTCTATTCAATAATTTATAAATTTACAATTATTCTATCTCAAAGTGACTTAATTTATTTAAATATAAATTTAATTTAGTAAATTTTAGTTACAATTTAGCATGATTTTGAATATATCTAAAATAAAAACTGAAAGCCTACTACTATTTTGTAAAGATTTGATTTTATCTTATAAGGATAAAATTAATTTAAATGAATCAGAACTAGATAAAGATATTGTTGAAGAATTTAATAATATTGGAAATGATATGTTAAAACAGATTTTGAATGTAACTTTTCCTCAAAACTATTATATTCAAAATGCAAAACACTATCGAATAAAAGCTGTTTTAAATGGATATAACTTCATAAATAATGAAATTTCAAAAAATTTAAAAGAAAATGAAACTTTTAATCCTTCAATGCTTTATTTTTCTTTACTTGCTTTGTGGTTTAAAGAATTAAATAAAGAATCTACTTCAAAAGAGTATATATATTTTATTTTATATCCATATTTTCAAGTTTATGATAAATTTCTTGTAAATATGAAAGACCCTGAATTTAAAAAATTAAATATAAAAATGATTGAATTAGCTGAAAAAGTTATTTATAATTTCGATAAATATAATCTTAGATAGTAAAAAAAGGTGAAAATCACCTTTTTTTAGAATTTATATCTCATATAAGCTCTAATATCTTGAGCTTCTTTTACTGCACTTCCATTAGCATCAGAAATTGCAATAGGCTCTCCATCAGCTCCAAAGAATGAGTTAGAACCTGTATAATCATAATCTATATATACATAACTAACACCAAAACTTAAAGCTTCAGTTAATTTTTGAGTTCTATAAACTTCAAAAGCTTGTCCACGTGCAGCTATTTTACTTCCAGCATATGTATCTTCACCATAAGTCATAGATCTCCAGTATTTACTTCCTTTATTCCATTCAAATCCAATTCTTGCACTATCTGGTAATATTGGACAAGCAGTATTTACTCCTAACCAAACAGAATAACCAGTTTGAGAATCAGTTGTACCTAACATTCCTTTAGAATTTGGATTTGTTTTACTCATAGCAAATGATGCAAATGCAGTTGTATTATCTAAAGTTTCAGAAATTCCATCTCCAATACCTTCAGCTTTAAATAAAACTGTTGCTAAATCTATATCTCCAACATCTTCAAATGAAGGTTTTGCCATTTGTAATTCATAAGCTGTTTGTGCATCTGGATTATTTGTATAAGTACCATAGGCATTATTAAATTTACCCATAGCATCTGCACTATAACCAATCAAATTCCAAGCATGTGAGTATTGCATATGAACAGAATATTGTCCATCATCATAAGGAACAACTATTAACCCTAACATATCAACATCATCATTTTTTTCATCATCTTTTGAATATGCTGGTTTAAACATATCAAATCTTGGAGTTGCATTTGTCAAGCCTCTTCCTCCACAGATTTTTAACCAAGAACCAGTAAATCCAGTAACACCTTCTGTATCAAGTTTAAATGAGAATCCATCAAATTCAACATCAATAGTATGAGAAAGTGGAGAATTTGGTTTTTGGTCGTTTCTAATATTTATAGGTAAACCATCAGTTGAAGGACGACGACCTACAGAAACTGACCAAGGGATATCAGAACTAAATAGTCTTTCATTTTGATATAACCAATAAGCTTCTTTTACTTTTATCGAATTATCCGTTGCATTTTCATTTGTAACCCAATCAAAGTTTGCATAACCTGGATTTGTATTTGATTGAGAATGATCTGCTGTATCTCCAAAGGCTTTGTTATAAGATAATTTTCCAAAAAATGATGAATTATCATCAGCTTTATATTTTGCACCTAACCAAAGTCTATTTGTTAAAAGTGCATCATTTTTTGATTTTGAACCATCAGCATGTTTATACTGAATATTATCAACTTGTGTTCTAAAATCAACATCCCATTTTATATTATCTTGTGCACTTTGAATTTTTGCAGTTGTAGCAGTTTTTGACACTGTCTCAAGCTTTTTCTCAATATTTTCAATTCTTTTTTCATCAACAGCAACTTTTTGTTGAGTTGGTGCCACATTTGTAACAGCTTTTTCAGCCTCTTTATCTTTTGCCTCTTGTTGTGCTACTTTTTTTTCTAAAGCTTCAATTTGTGCTTTTAAAGCTTGTATTTGATTATACATCTCTTTATTCATATCAGATGCAAAAGAAGTTGTTGCAAGTGCAGTAACAACAGACATCGCGATTAAATTTTTTTTCATATTAACTCTTTCCTAACTATAATAATTTAACATAAAAAAAGGGTGATAAAATCACCCTTTAACTTTTTAGCAAGATGGTACATTTCCAGAATCGCTTGCATATTCAATCAAAAAGTCAATAATCTCTTTTTGAGCATTTGGTTTTAAATCTCCAGCTTTTACATTTGGACAAAGTTTAATAACTTCTTGTTCAAATTTTCCAGACTCAGCTATACTTTTCCACTCATCTTGAGTATGTTTAACTGCAAATTTTGCACCATCCATACCACAAGGTTCTTTTAATAGCTTAATATAAAACTTTTGTCCTTTTGCTGCATCTGCCATCAAAGATGTCGAAAGTCCTAAAGCTATACTACTAGCAACTAATAATTTTAATAATTTCATATTACACTCCTAATTTTAGATTAGCTATAATTATATCTAACAGAGTTGAAAATCTCTTAAAAATTTCAAAAAAATTTATAAATTTGGACAAAAATGAAGTACTTTATACTAAAAGAAATTGTTAATTATTTATCAATAAATACCCAAAATATCAAGTCTATTAGAAGAATAGATAACAATTTAATCATAATAGAATTTAATAATAAAAATATTCTATATGTTGATATTTCTAAATCAAACTCGATAATTTTTAAACATAATAAGATATTATCTTCAAAAAAAGATTTTAATGCACCCTTTGATGTGATACTTCAAAAAAGATTCAATAACTCAAAAATAGAGAGTATTGAACTATACAATGATGATAAAATTGTAAACATAAAAGTCTCATCTTCATCTTCATATAAAAAGCAAATTACAATTTTACAATTAGAATTTACAGGTAAATATACAAATATTATAGTTTTAGATGAAAATAGAGTAGTTTTAGAAGCTTTAAGACATATTGATGAGTTTTCTTCAAGTAGAATTGTAAAAGTAGGGCATAAGTTAGATGAGGTTCCAAAACAGAACTTTATTCCTAAAATTGAAAAAATAGAAGACATAGAGAGTTATTTATATCAAGTTTATGAGCAAAAAGAGAAAGAAAATTTAGAAAATCTAAAAAAACAAAAAATTTCTCAAATAGATAAAAAGGCAAAAAAACTAAAATCAACAATAGAAGATTTACCCAAAAAAGAGGATTTGGAAAAAGAATCAAATGAACTTTACGAAAAAGCAAATCTTATCTTGTCAAACCTACACAATATAAAACCTTATCAAAAATCTTTAAAAGTTTATAATTATCAAGGTATTGAAGTAGAACTAGATTTAGAAGCAAAACAAAGTGCATCTAAATATTCAAATGATTTATTTAAAAAAGCAAAAAGAACAAAACAAAAAGCTTCAAATATCTCTTTGGAAAAAGATAATCTAACACAAAAATTAGAATATTTATTAAGACTAATAAGTAGTATAAAAAATGCAACTTCTCTTGAAGAGTGTGAATTTTTATTACCTAAAAAAGAGCGAAATCAAACAAAAACAAAAAAATCACAAACTTGTGAGATTTTCTTTTTTGAAGGTTATAAAATACTTTTAGGTACAAGCCAAAGAGAAAATATTTATCTACTTGAAAACTCAAAAGCCAGTGATTTCTGGTTTCATCTAAAAGATAGACCTTCTTGCCATGTAATAGTACAAAATACAAAAAAAGAGATACCTCAATCAGTTATAATTCAAGCTGCAACTTTATGCGCAAAATTTTCAGTTGATTTTAGTGGAACTTATGAAGTGGACTATACACAAAGAAGAAATGTAAAAATCCAATCAGGAGCAAATGTACTATATAATCCATATACTACTATTGTTATTAAATTTTAAAAAGAGACTAAAGTCTAGTCTCTTTTTTAGTTATTTTTTTTCAGCTTCAACATCAACTTTAATTTTAACTTCTTCACCTACTGCAACGCCACCTAACTCAATAGTTTTGTTCCATTTTAAACCAAAGTCTGTTCTATTGATTTTTCCTTCAAGAACAAAACCAATTTTATTTCCCATAGAGGCTATGTCTTCAACTTCTAAAGTAACAGTTTTTGTAACACCTCTAATAGTTAAATTTCCTGTCATTTTTCCATCATTACCATCAGGTTTATATGATGTCATTTCAAAAGTCATTTTTGGGAATTTCTCACTAGCAAAAAAATCATCACTTCTTAAATGATCATCTCTTTTTTCAATTCCTGTATCTACTGTTTTTGTATCTACAGTTGCACTAAACTTTTTAAAAGTTTTAGTTGCTTCATCATAATCAATATTTGCATCATATGTTTTAAAATTACCATTTACATTTGTAATCATCATATGCTTTACAGTAAATCCAACATTTGTGTGTGCATTATCTACTTTATATTCAGTCGCCATTAGCAAACTTCCTGTTAAAAGTAATGCGCTTGTAATTTTTGAAACTATACTCATTGGGACTCCTTTTCTTTTTATAAATCAATTTATTCTATTTATATAAAGTTAATGTTTAGTTAATCCAAATTCTTTATTTCTTTTCAAAACAATGTAAAAAATTGCTGGAATTATAAAAAGTGTCAAAAATGTAGAACTTATCATTCCTCCTATCATAGGAGCAGCAATTCTTTGCATAACTTCACTTCCAACTCCATGTATATACATAATAGGAACTAATCCTCCTAAAATTGTAAATAAAGTCATAAGTTTTGGACGAAGTCTTAAAACTGCTCCTTTATAAATAGTTTCTATGATATTTTTATCACTATATTCTTCATTTTTTTCTTTGAATTCTTTAATAGCAACATCGAGATATAAAAGCATTACAATTGAAGTTTCAGCGGCAACACCTAAAAGTGCTAAAAATCCAACAATTACAGCTATTGAAATATTAAAACCTAAATACTCTATATAAAATATTCCACCAGTTATTGCAAAAGGTAGAGTAAAAAATATTATTAGAGAATAAGTAATATTTTTCAATGCAAGATATATTAAAATAAATATAATCATAAAAGTAATTGGTATGATATAAACTAATTTATTCATAGCAAGTTCAAGAAATTCACTTTGTCCTGACCATTCAAAATAGTAACCATTTGGTAGTTTTATCTCTTCTAATAATTTATTTGCTTCATCTTTATACTCTTTTGTAGAAAATCCATTTTTTGGAGTAATATAAACAAAAGCCACATTTAAAGCCTTTTCAGATTGAATAACTGAAGGTGCTTCTTCGTAACTCAAAGTTGCAAATAAATTTAGAGGTTTCCAACCTAATTTTGTTTTAATTTGAAGATTTTGTAAAACTGCCAAATCTTCTCTTTGTGTTGTTTCAAATCTCAAACTTATTGGATATCTTTCTAACTTATCTAAATAAGTAGATATTTTAGCTCCACCAACTCCTAAAGATATCGTTTCTAAAATATCATTTTTTGAAATACCATATCGTGATATTTTTTCATCATCTATTTTTATATTTAGATAATATCCAGAATTTATTTTATCTGCACTAACACTCAATGTTCCTTCATATTTTTTTAACTTTTGTTCTATTTTTGTAGAAATATCTTGAAGAATTTTTGCATCATTTCCATAAAGTTTAATTCCTAAAGGAGTTCTAATCCCTGTCATTAACATATCTATTCTTCCTCGAATTGGATAAGTCCAAGAATTAATCAAACCATTTACTTGAAGTTTTTTATCCATCTCTTCCATTAACTTTTTATATGTCATTCCTTCTCGCCATTCATTTTCTGGTTTAAAAGTGATAATTGTTTCTATCATGGATAATGGAGCTGGATCTGTTGCACTTAATGCTCGTCCAACTTTAGCAAAAGAAGTTTCAACTTCTGGAAAAGATTTTATAACCATATTTGTTTTTTGTGCTAACTCTTTTGCTAAATCTATTCCAATTCCATAAGGAGTTACAGGCATATACATAAAAGTTTGTTCATTCATCATAGGCATAAATTCCCATTTTTGTTTTTGATAAATGGTTACTGCTAGAACTAAAGTTACAAAAAATATGGCTATAACAAAATACTTAAATCTTAAAGCAAAATGTAAAAGTGGAGAATAGATATTTATAAAAAATCTATTTAAGATATTGTTATCTTCTTTTAAAATCTTTCCTCGAATTAAAAATATCATCAAAATAGGAACTATTGTAATTGATAAAATTGCTCCAAACATCATTGCAAAAGATTTTGTAAAAGCTAAAGGAGAAAAAAGTTTTCCTTCTTGTCCTGTTAAAGCAAAAATTGGTAAAAACGAAACTACAACTAAAAGTAGGGCAAAGAAAATAGGGCGACCAACTTGTTTTGCTGATTTTATAATTATAGAAGTTCTTTCTTCATTTGTAAGATTATCTTTTCCTTGAAGATGTTTGTGTGCATTTTCAACCATAACAATAGTTGCATCTACCATTGCTCCAATAGCAATTGCAATTCCACCTAAACTCATAATATTTGAACCAATTCCAAATAACTTCATAAGGAAAAAACTAATAAGAACTGTAATTGGTAAAGTTATGATAATGATTAAAGCACTTCTAAAATGAAATAAAAATAGTCCTGCAACTATCATAACAATAATTGATTCTTCAATCAAAGTTCTTTTTAGAGTATCTATTGCTTTATCAATTAATGAAGTTCTATCATAAACTTCAACAATTTCAACATCTGGAACATTTAAAGTTTTAAGTTTCTCTTTTACAGCTTTTATAACTTTATATGGATTTTCTCCAAACCTTACAACAACAATTCCACCAACAGTTTCACCTTCACCATTTAAATCAACCATTCCTCTTCGATTTTCACTTGTTATATTAACTGTTGCTATATCTTTTATTTTCAATGGTATATTATTTTCAGTTTGTATTGTTATGTTTTCAATATCAACAACTGATTTTAGATAACCTCGAGCAGTAATTATGTATTCATAACCATTTTCTAAAACAATTCTTCCACCTTTGTCATCATTGTTTGCTTCAATAATTTTTTTAATATCTTCTATATTTAAATCATATTGAACTAATTTGTCTTGGTTTAATGTAATTTCATAATTTTTTATAAAACCACCAATTGTTGCTATTTCACTAACTCCATCAACTCCTAAAAGCCCAAATTTATAAAAATAATCTTGTAAAGTTCGTAACTCTTCTAAACTTCTTGTTTTTGATTTTAATGCGTATTCATAAGCCCAACCAACACCAGTTGCATCAACTCCAAGTTGAACACTCGAACCACTAGGAAAAGTTCCTTGTAAAGTAGAAAGTTGTTCTAAAATTCGACTTCTTGCATCATATAAATTTGTTCCATCTTTAAATATGATATAAATCATTGCATTTGAAAAAGAACTCATTGCTCTAACTGTTTCGATATTTGGCAAACTCATCAAATTTGAAATAAGAGGATAAGAGATTTGTTCTTCTATTGTTTTTGGACTTTGTCCATCCCACTCAACTTGAATGATAACTTGCGCAGGAGATAAATCAGGTAATGCATCTAAACTTGTATTTTTAACAGCCCAAATAGAAGAAAGTGTCAAAATGAAAACAACAAAAAGAATAATAAACTTATTTTTTACACTATATGAGATTATATTTTCTATCATAATATTTTACCAATCTTCATTATCTGATTCATACAAAGAGTTTGTCAAAGCATCTGAATCAAGTAAAAATAAAGCATTATCTATAACCTCATCATTTTCATTTAATCCACTAATTATTTCATATTTATTTGAGTTTATTCTTTTTGCTTCAATCTTTACAGGTTTAAATTCATTATTTGATACATATTTAAATACATAAAAACTATCAGATTTTTTCAATACGGCTGTTTTAGGTAAAGTCAAAAGCTGTTTTTGTTCATCTATAATATCAACTTTTCCAAACATACTAGGCAGTAAATTTAACTCTTTATTATCTAAAATAAATCTAACATCAACTGTTTTACTTTTATCATCAAAGATAGGATAAATGAAATCAACTTTTGTATTAAAACTTGTATTTAATCCATCAATATAAATTGTAGCTTGTTTATCTTTTTTATAAAAGCTAAATCTTCTTGATAAACAGAAGCAATAAACCAAATTTTATCTAAAGATGTTATTTGAAGTAGGGTAATTCCTTTTGAAACTGAACTTTTATTGTTTATATTTTTCTGTAACAATATTCCATTTGTAGGTGAAGTTACAACTAACCCATTGTTATTTAATTTACCACTTTTTATCTTTTCTTGGCTTTCTTTTGAGATATCTAAATTATCTAATTTTAAAAGTGTACTTTGATAAATGTTTTGATTTAACTCTTTTGATATTTGAAGTTCATTTTGAATAGATAAAATCTCAGAAGAGTAAATAGAATATAAAGGCTCACCTTTTTTTATAGTCATATAATTTTTATTCGCATTTAAATTTGTAATATAACCATCAAATCTACTTACAATATCAAAAGTTGAACTTTCATCTATTTTTGTAATCCCATAAAAACTTTTACTCAAAAGTATCTCTTCTTTTTTTACTTTTGTAATTTTTTTATTAAATAACTGTTTTGCATCTAAAATTTCGGCATTTACAAAACTTCCCAGAAGTAGAATAAGTATTAATACATTTTTTATCATTTTATACCTTTGTTAGAGTAATAGAGTAGTTTAGAGTAGTTTTCATAATATTTTTGAACTTCATCTAAGGCTTTTAATTCATAAGTTATTAACTCATTTAGATTTTTTATACTATCTTGTGGATTTGATTTTTCAAAACTATTATAATTTTCTATGTTTTTTTGAATCTTTTGTTTTAGAGGAATTATCTCTTTTTGGATTACTTCATAGTTTCTTACATTTTGATTTAGATTATTTACATAAATTTGCGTTTCTAAAGATAAATTGTGTAATAAACTATCCAATTTATCATTTGTTTCATTTGCATTTAACTTTGCTTTTATTCTATTTACATTTTCAGTTTTATAAATAGGAAGAGGAATAGCAACTGTTACATTTGCATAATCTTGCTCTTTATTTTGCATATATTCTAAACTTACCGTCACACTAGAAAATTTTTTAGCATCTTCTAAAGATGCCATTTGACTATATTTTGTGCTATTTTCTTCTAAAGTTTTTACTTGAGGATGAGAACTAAGATTTGAAGTCGCTTTTTCTTTATCAACTCTTTTTATATCTAGATTTTGAGTTATAGAATCAACTTTTTTATATGTGATTTGTTCTAAATTCAAGTACAAGTTATCAATACTATTTTTTAGATTTTCTTGTTCTAACTTTAAATCTAAAGATGAAATTTGACTATCTATTACTTCATTTAAAGTTGCCTTTTCATATTTTTGTAATAAAGTATTTAGATTTTCTAATTTCTTTAAATTTTTTTGGTAAGTATTGAGTAATTCGTATCTTTTTTCAAAAATCAGAATATTGTAAGAGTATTCATATATTTTTGATTCTAACTCAAGTTTCTTATCTTCTAAACTATATATTTGAATATTTCTATCATTCTTTGCAATATTTTCTTCAATATCAAGTTTTTTTCCAATAGGAATAGCTTGAGAAAGTTCTACTCCATACTCTTTTTGATTTGATAAAGGTTTATCAAACATAATTTCATTTGTTTTAAAAGCAATCATTGGGTTTTCCCAATTTTTTGCAATTGCTATTTGATGATTTGCAATTTCAATAGATTTTTCTAAGCTTTTAATGTCATAATTTTTTTCAAAACTATCATTTACTAATTCATCAATAGAAACAGCTCCCAATAAAGAGATAACTAAAGATGAACTAAATAAAATCTTTAACATTAGAAATTCACACTACTTTTAACTGTATGAATAACACCATCATCTGTTTTAAATTTTAGTTGATATTGCCAAGTTCCATTCATACAAAAATTAATAGTCATTTTATATTTATCACCAGCTAAACTTCCTTCACCTTCATGCTCCATATATGGCATTCCTGGCATTTCTGGCATAAAGAATTTAACTTTAACTTTAGCAGTTGTTACAGCTTTTCCATCTTTTGTAATATTTGCAAAAAGCTCGTTTGAACCAGCACTTAAATCTCTTGTACTTGTAATTTCAACATCATATCCATCAACTTGATTTTTTTGATTTAAGCTTTGTGCATTTAAAAAGCCAACTGTAAGAAATAGTGCTAAAAACACTTTGAATAGATTTTTCATATTTATCCTTTATTTTTTGATATATGAAAATCTATCTAAAGTTTTGTGTAGTTTATGTGGAGTTTAAAAATATATAATAAAAGTTGTTCCTTGATTTTCAATAGACTCAACTTCGATTTTTATCTTGTAAGTTTGGCATATCATATTTACGATATTTAGACCCAATCCAAAACCACCACTTTGATTTGTTGCTCTATAATATCGTTTGAATATATCTTTTATTTTATTTTTATCTATTCCTATTCCACTATCTTTTATGCTTAGTTTTTTATCTTTTAAGATGACTTCTATATCACCATTTATTTTGTTGTATTTTATTGCATTTGAAAAAAGGTTGTTAAAAAGTCTTATAAAATCATCTTTATTCATCTTATATAAAGTATCTTCTAGTTCTATTTTTATTTTTAATTTCTTTCTTGAAAATATTGGTTCAAAACTATCTATTTGTTCTTTTATTATTTTAGATAATTCCAATTCTTCAGCTACTTTAACTTCAATATTTTCCAAAAATATATATGTTAAATCTTTATATATTTCAGATAATCTATTTGCACTATATCGTATTCTTTCAATTTGTTTTGATGATAAGTTTTCATTTTCGCTTGACATCATTATTGCACTTATTGGCGTATTTAATTCGTGAGTTGTATCTTTTATAAAGTTATTTAATTTATTTCTTTCATCTTTTATTGGTTTCAAAAATAGTTTTGCTAAATAAATTCCTATTAATGAAATGATAAAATAAAATACTAAAAAGAATATAACTATTGATATTTTAAGTCTTTCTAACTTATCAAATAAGCTAGTATCTTTCAAAGCAATATATTCAATACCTAAATGCCCTACAGTTGAATTATCTACTAAAATAATCGATTCATTATCAAAGATAAACTTTTCATTTAAATCTATGTTTTCTTCTAAATTCCCAAATAATTTACTTTTATTTTTATCATAAAAAGAGATTTTATATTCATGCGAATTTAGGTATTTTTCTTTATCAAATTTTTCATTCATCATATGTGATACTATAACTTCATTTGAAGCTTTTGATACGATACTTTGCATGTTTGATTTAACTAAATCAATATATAAAATCTTTTCATTTTGATAATAAAAAAATGCAGCTATAAACATCAAAATAAATGATGAACCTAAATACAAAAATAAAAACCTAAAAAAGGTTATCTTTTCACTCTTTGTTAAATCTATAACCAACTCCTCTTATATTTATTATCTTTTTTTCACCTAAAATCTTTCGTAAATTCTTTATATATGTTCTAATAGTGGAATCATTTGGATTATCTTCATAAGCCCAAAGATTTAAACTTAACTCTTCTATGCTTACAGTTTTTGAAGAATTTATCAAATACTGCAAAACTTCACACTCTTTTTTTGCTAAATGAATTTTTTGATTGTTTTTTATTATTAATAAATTTTGAATATCTAAAAAAGCATCTTTTGATATATTTATTAACTCTTTAGGGGTTATATTGAAAAGTCTTTTTATATTATTTATTCGTAAGTCTAACTCTTTTAATTCAAAAGGTTTTTTTAAATAGTCATCACAACCACTATCAAACCCTTTTTGCATATCTTCGACCATATTCAAAGAAGTTATAAAAATAGTTGGTGTTTTAATATTTTGAGTTCGCAACTCTTTTAGTAATTCAAAACCGCTTACAAAAGGAACATTTACGTCTAAAATTAATAAATCAAAAGTTTGCGAATATAAATAGTCTTGGGCTTCATTACCACTAAAAGCAGTAATAACTTCATGTTCTTGTGAAATCAAATATTCTTCGATTATCTCATTTAAAATCAAATCATCTTCGAGTAATAAAATCTTCATACAAATTCCTCAATTTGAAATTGTACTATAAAAAATTTTGCTTGGTATTAAAAAATTGCGCGAGGGAGTTTATTTAAAGTATGTAGTGCAAAAGCACTACAAAAACTTCTTAGAATTGTCTTCTTGGTCTTTCTTCTCTTGGTTTAGCTTCGTTAACTCTTAACGTTCTTCCTTCACAATCATTACCATTTAAAGCTTCGATAGCATCTTTACCAGCTTTTGCATCTGCCATTTCAACGAAAGCAAAACCTTTTGATCTTCCTGTCTCTTTATCCATGATAACTTTTGCACTTTTTACTTCACCAAATTTAGCGAAAACAGTTTCTAACTCTTTATCATTCATTCTGTATGATAAATTTCCTACGTAAATGTTCATTTCTATTGTCCTTTTTAAAAGTTTGAACATTATGCCTGATTATTTACAAATAATCAAGTATTTTGAAAATTTCTTTTTAAAGCCTCATTTATTCTTTTGAAAATTTCATCATATCCAAGTATAAAAATGATGTCATAAACTGATGGAGCTTGTGTTCCTCCAGTTAATGCAATTCTTATAGGTTGGAACAATTGTGGGAATTTTAAACCATTGTCATTTATAAAAGGTTTTGTAAATTCTTCTATTTTTTCAACACTATCTAAAGAATTTTTATTTGATTCTAATAATAATAAATATTTTTCTAAAAGTTCTTTTGTATCTTCTTTTATAAACTTTTTAACTCCAGATTCTTCATAAGAAGTTGGAATATCAATAATATCTGTTATTGATTTTTTTAATTCAACTAAAGTTTGAGCTCTTTGTTTTGCTAAATCTAAAATCTCATTTTTCTTAGGGTAATTTGATAAATCTAAATCAAAAAATTTCAATTCTTCAATTAATCTTTCATTTGATACAGCTTTTATATATTCACTATTTAGCCATAAAAGTTTTTCTCCATTATAAGAAGATGCTGATTTATTTATATTTGATGGATCAAATAGTTCTAACATCTCTTTCATAGAAAAAATTTCTTGATCACCATTTGACCAACCAAGTCTTACTAAAAAGTTTAATAAAGCTTCAGGTAAATATCCAAGTCTTTTATAATCCATAACATCCATAGCACCATCTCTTTTTGATAGTTTTTTACCTTCTGGATTATTTATCATTGGTACATGATAGAATTTTGGAACTTTAAAACCTAAAGCATTATAAACAACTATTTGTTTTGGAGTATTAGATAAGTGGTCATCACCTCTAATTACATCTGTCATCCCCATTAAAGCATCATCAATAGCAACAACAAAGTTGTATGTAGGCATTCCATTTGATCTTGCAATTACATAATCATCAACTTGATTAGCATCGAATTTCATATGTCCTTTTACACCATCATCAAACTCGATAGTTCCAGTTGTTGGAGCTTTTATTCTAATTACAGGTTCAACTCCAGCTGGAACTGGAGGTAACTCTTTTCCAGGTTCTGGTCTCCAAGTTCCATCATATCTTGGTGTTTGTTTTGCTGCTTCTTGAGCTGCTCTTAAAGCATCAAGTTCTTCTTTACTCATATAACATTTATAAGCATTTCCACTTTCTAATAACTTATCAATATATTGTTTATAAATATCTGTTCTTTTTGATTGATAAAATACTTCTCCATCATAATTAAGTCCAACCCAATCAAAAGCATCTATAATAGCTTTCATAGCTTCTTCACTATTTCTAGCTAAATCCGTATCTTCGATTCTTAATCTAAATTCTCCACCTGTTTTTCTAGCCCATAAATAACTATATAATGAAGTTCTTAATCCACCAATATGTAAGTATCCTGTAGGACTTGGCGCAAATCTTGTAATAGCCATTAATTATTTCTCCTCTTTTTTATTTTGTATATAAAAACCTATGCCTGTAACAACTACAACTATTACAATAAATACTAATAATGAAATTTCAAGAATTCCCATTTGCTTCCTTTTCTTTTAATTGTCCACAAGCTGCAGATATATCAAGACCTTTTGATTCTCTAATTGTACAAATTACACCTTTTTGGTTTAAAAAATCTTTGAATTTTAGCATATCTTTTTCTTGTGGGCGCTGATATGAAGTTCCTGGATATGGATTAAAATAAATTAAATTTACTTTTGCTTGAATTCCATTTAATAAACTAACAAGCTTTTTTGCAGCTTCAATCGAGTCATTTTTATCTTTTATAACCAAGTATTCAAACATAACTTTTTTTCTTGTATCAACAGGAAAAGCCTTAACTGCTTGAATAATTGAAGCAATATTATAAGCTTTATTCATAGGAATTAATTCGCTTCTAAGTTCATCATCAACCGCATGAAGTGAAATAGCAAGTTGAATTTGTAAATCTTTTTCACCTAATTTTTTTATTTTTGTTGCAATTCCTGAAGTTGAAACAGTTTGTCTTCTTCTACTTATTGCCAAACCATCAAGTTCTGAAAAAATTTCAACAGCTTTAGTAAAGTTATCAAAGTTATCAAGAGGTTCACCCATTCCCATATAAACGATATTTAAAGCTTTGTTTTCAGCTATATCATTATCTCTTTTTATATTTACAATTTGTGCAATATATTCTCCAACTGTAAGATTTCTTACAAATCCACCTTTTGCAGTTAAACAAAAACTACAGCCAACTTTACAGCCAACTTGCGAAGAGATACAAACAGTGTATTTTTCACTTCTTACTATTTGTCCATCTTCATCTATTTTTTTATCTTTCATTAAAAGAAGTACAGCTTCAACAGTATGATTATCTCTTAATTTAAAAAGATATTTTATACTTCCATCACGGCTTTGTTCTTTTTTTACAATTTGCATAATATCAATTGGATAGTTTTCTTTTAAATCTTCTACCAACTCTTTTGGTAAATTTTTCATTTCATCATAAGAACTTGCATATTTTTTATAAAGCCAATTATAAACTTGCTTTGCTCTAAATGATGGTTTTAAAATCTCTTTTAATTCATCTAATGTGTAATCATATATAGATGGTAAAGCTTCTTTTGCCATTTTATTCTTTCTATTTTATAATATTTTTTTCTATTAAATAATTTGTTAATTTTTCCATCGCTTCTTTATGATTTTTTATAAAATCTTTATGTGCATTTTCATTTGTATAATTTGTTACTATAAAAATTCCAGCAACTGGAATTTCAAACTCTTTTGCTACACTTAAAACTGAAAAAAATTCCATATTTTCAATTCCAACACCATAATCCAAAAACTCTTTACAAAGTTTTTCATTTGTTGAAATATAGTTTGATGAATTTACTATTGTATCATTTCTTGCAAATTTGTTTTCAGATTCAAGTACATTATCAAGTGGAGTATAAGCACTCCCAGTTAAAAATCCAAGCTCAATGTTTGAAGCTCTTTTTGATTCAATAATATCAAAAATCTTGTGTTCACCATAGCTTCCAGCACTTCCAATAAAAAGTAGATATTCTGGTTTATCAAACAAACATAATCTTGTAAGATTTATTGCAGACTCTATTAATCCTACGCCAATAGTTTGTGCAAAAGGAAAAGTTTCATTTCTCCCTGCACATATTATCATCTACACTCCAATAAAAATCTTGGATTTATAGTAATATTTTGTTCACTACTAACTGGAACAACATCACTCATTTCAAAAGATGATGACAATGCCATTTTACTACTTCTTGCATATACAATATTTGAACCATTATCATCTATGTTTATATTTTTTACTTCACATCTTTTTGATAATTTTGAAGATAAACTATTTGAGTAATCTTCTATCCAATTTATAGCCTCAAGTCTTAATTCGTCAGAATTTTTATTTTGTAAACTTTGACTTACTTCCCATGAAATATTTGAAATATCAAGTTTTATATCTGCTGATTTTATTTGATCTTTTAAAGCAAGTAAATCATTTATAAATTTATTTATATTTTTTGCATCTTTTGATTGTGCTGTATATCTTAAATCTCCAACATAACCTTTAAACTCTGTTTTATTATCTTTATATTCATATTTTGGGCTTAAAGTATAATTTCCATTTTTTATAGTTACACTTTTAGTATCTTTTATAAAATTATTAAATTTTTCTATTTCACTATTTACTTTATTTTCTTCTTTTTTCTCAACACTAATTGTTATATTTGTACTTAATAAATCTGGATTAACAATTTTTGAAAAACTTTTATTAAAATCCAATTCATAAGAAAATCCTAAAATTGGTAATAACATCATATTAAAAATTAATTTCTTCATTTTAAATCCTTACGGGTATATTATTTGCTCTTAAATATTTTTTTAAATCCATAATATCAATCTCTTTAAAGTGGAAAATTGATGCAGCTAATGCTGCACTTGCACCATTTTCAAAAGCCTCTTTTATATGTTCCATAGATCCTGCTCCACCACTTGCAATAACTGGAATATCTACTAAATTTGAAACTTGTCTAGTTATATTTAATTCAAAACCTGTTTTAGCTCCATCGGTATCCATAGAAGTTAAAAGGATTTCACCTGCCCCTCTATCATATACTTCTTTTGCCCAAGATAACGCATCAAGTCCAGTATCTTCTCTTCCACCTTTCACAAAAACGTGGTAAGAACCATCAGCGACTCTTTTTACATCAATTGCAACAACTATACATTGGCTACCAAATCTTTTTGAACTCTCATTTATTAAGTTTGGATTTGTAACAGCTGAAGAGTTAATTGAAACTTTGTCACAACCAACATTTAGTAAAGAGTATATATCTTCAAGTTTTCTTATTCCCCCTCCAACAGTTAAAGGAATAAATACTTCTTGAGCAACTTTTTTTACAATATCAACTATAGTTCCTCTATTTTCATGGCTTGCAGTAATATCTAAAAAAGTTATCTCATCTGCACCTTCTGAGTTATATCTTTTGGCAACTTCAACAGGGTCTCCTGCATCTCTAAGTCCAACAAAATTAACACCTTTAACAACTCTTCCATTATCTACATCCAAACATGGAATAATTCTTTTTGCAAAACTACTCAAAATAAAAATCCTTTGGTAACAACTGAAAATTATCTTATCTAATTGTAAGTTAAAAACAGATATACTCGTCGCAATTATGGAAAAAGTTAAAGCAAAAAAACAATACGGACAAAACTTTTTAAAAGATTCGACTATTTTGGATAAAATCATCCAATCGATGCCCAACAATAATAATCATATAGTTGAAATTGGGCCTGGATTAGGTGATTTGACCAAAAATTTAGTCAAGTACAAAGATTTAACTGCTTATGAAGTTGATACTGATTTAATCGGTATCTTAAAGTCTAAATTTGCAATAGAAATTGAAAAAGGTAATCTAAAACTGATCCACACTGATGTTTTAGAGGCTTGGGATAAGCTAAAAAACCTACATGATGGTAAATATGACTTAATAGCAAATTTACCATATTATATTGCAACAAATATTATATTAAGAGCGTTTGAAGACGAGCTATGTGAACATATTATTGTTATGGTTCAAAAAGAGGTAGCAGAAAAATTTACTGCAAAAACAAATGATAAAGAGTATTCATCTTTAGGTATAATAACTGAATTAATTTCTATTAATTCAAAAATACTTTTCGATGTTCCTGCTGAAGCATTTGACCCACCTCCAAAAGTTACTTCTTCAATTCTTTATATAAAAAAAGATATGTCAAAAAGTCTTGATAAAGATTTTAACAAATTTTTAAAGGCCTGTTTTATTCAGCCAAGGAAGAAATTGTCTAAAAATCTTACAACAATTTTTGATAAAAATATCATTTTTGAAATTTATAAAGAGCTAAATATTAATGATAATGTTAGACCTCATGAAGTAAGTTCGTCTTTGTATAGCCAAATGTATACAAAGGTAAAAAATGGAAGAAATAAATAAAGAAGAATTCACAGTTGTTATAAAAAATGAAAATAGTTCAAATGTAGAAGAGGAAACTACAAAAAAACCTCCTTTTAAAAAAAGAAAACCAAAACCAAAAGTTCCAAGAGATAATTCTACTAATTCAAATAATAATCAAAAAAGCGGTGAAGGTTGGGTAACTGATCTTAAAAAAGCATATTTAATAAATGAAAAAATTCATAAAGATAGATTAAATCCTCACTATAAATTAAATCTAAATACAAGTGCCAAATTAAAAATCACTCCTCTTGGTGGATTAAATGAAATTGGTGGAAATATGATGGTTGTTGAAACTGAAAATGAGGCAATCATTGTAGATGTTGGTATGAGTTTTCCAGATGGTGAAATGCATGGAGTTGATATTTTAATTCCTGATTTTACTTACATTAGAGAAATAAAAGACAAAATTGTTGCAGTTATTATTACTCATGGTCATGAAGATCATATTGGTGCAATGCCATATTTATTTAAAGAGATGCAATTTCCTATTTATGGAACATCACTACCTCTTGAAATGATTGGTTCAAAATTTGATGAACATAAAATGAGAGAACACAGAGGATACTTTAGAGCAATTTCAAAAAGAACTCCAATAAAAATAGGAAATGATTTTGAAGTAGAGTGGATGCATATAACTCACTCAATTATTGATTCATCAGCAGTTGCTATTAAAACAGAAGCTGGAACAATGATTCATACAGGAGATTTTAAAATTGATCATACTCCAATAGATGGATTTCCTACAGATTTACATAGACTTGCTCATTATGGAGAAGAGGGTGTTTTAGTTTTAACTTCTGATTCAACAAACTCTCATTCACCTGGTTTTACAAGAACAGAAAAAACTGTTGGACCAACTTTTGATAAAATATTTTCTAGTGCAAAAGGTAGAGTTGTAATGTCAACTTTCTCTTCAAATATTCACAGAGTTGCACAAGCTATTGAAAAAGCACTAATTTATGGAAGAAAAATTTGTGTGATTGGAAGATCAATGGAGAAAAACCTAGAAATTGCTATGAATTTAGGTTATATAAAATTTCCAAAAGACCAATTTATAGAAGCTCACGAAGTAAATAAATATAATGATAAAGAAGTTTTAATCGTGACAACTGGTAGTCAAGGTGAATCAATGAGTGCTTTATATAGAATGGCAATTCATGAACATAGACATATTAAAATTAAACCCGAAGATCAAATTATACTTTCATCTAAAGCAATTCCAGGAAATGAAGCAAGTGTTTCTGAAATTATAAATCACTTATTAAAAGCTGGTGCAAAAGTTGCTTATCAAGATTTCCCAGATATTCACGTTTCAGGACATGCAGGACAAGAAGAACAAAAACTTATGCTAAGACTTATTAAACCAAAATTCTTTTTACCAGTTCATGGTGAATATAATCATGCTTTAAAACATGGTCAAACTGGAGTTGATTGTGGTGTATTAGAAAGAAATGTTTATATTATGAGTGATGGTGAACAAATCGAAGTTACTCCAAAATATCTTAAAAAAGTAAAAACAGTTAAATCTGGAAAAGTTTATATAGATAATCAATTAAATCATAGAATTTCTGATGATGTAGTTTTAGATAGACAAACTATGGCTAAAGAAGGTATAGTTATGATTGTAGCTCAAATTAATGAAAATGATAGAACATTAGCTCAAAAACCAAAAGTTTCATCATTTGGATTAGTTTCTGATAAACAAGATAAATATTTTGTAAAAGAGATTGAAGATATTTTAGGTGTTTTCTTAGAAAATGTTAAACCTGGTATTCTAAAAAATAATAGAATTTTAGAAGATGAATTAAGAAAAGTTGTAAGAAAACATTGTACTAGAAAATATAAAAAATATCCGATGATTGTTCCTACTATATTTGTACAATAATAAGGACTATATATGAATTTTAAAGAGATAGTTAGAGATGTTTTATTAACTGAAGCAAAAGAGTTAGAAAAAACAGCAAATAAAATATCTTTTGATATAGAAAAAGCTATTGATTTAATTGTAAATTCAAAAGGTAAATTAATAGTAACTGGTGTTGGTAAATCTGGTCTTGTTGGAGCAAAGATTGCTGCAACACTAGCAAGTACAGGAACTAGCTCATTTTTCCTTCATCCAACGGAAGCTATGCATGGAGATTTAGGGATGATTGGAAAAGATGATATAGTTCTTGGAATTTCATACAGTGGAGAGAGTGAAGAGTTAATCCAAATCTTACCACACTTAAAAAGACTTAATATTCCTTTGATTGCTATGGCAAAAAGTGAAAACTCTACTTTAGCAAAATATGCAGATGTTTTTATAAATATTGCTGTTGATAAAGAAGCATGTCCTTTGGATACTGCTCCAACTTCTTCTACAACTCTAACTATGGCAATGGGAGATGCTCTTGCAGTTTGCCTTATGAAAAAAAGAGATTTTAAAAAAGAGGATTTTGCATCTTTCCATCCAGGGGGAAGTCTTGGTAAAAAACTTTTTGTTAAAGTTGATGATTTGTTAAAAAAAGATAATCTTCCTACAGTTTCACGTGAAACAAAACTTAAAGATGCAATTATCGTTATGAGTGAAGGGCGACTTGGAAATGTAATTATAATTGATGAGAATAGAACGGTATTTGGAGTTTTAAGTGACGGAGATTTAAGAAGAGCCCTTATGAATGAAAACTTTTCTATCAATTGTAATGTTGAAGATATCGCTACGCTAAATCCAAAAACTTTAAAAAATAAAGATTTACTTGCAAGTGATGCACTTCAAATCATTGAAAATTATAAAATACAATTATTAATTGTAACAGATGAAAATAATAAACTAATTGGTTTATTACATATTCATGACCTAATAGAAGCTGGTATAAAATGAAAAAAGAGACAAAAAAAACTACAACAAAAGTAGAAGAGCCAAAGTTTGAATTAATTAGATTAAATAAATTCTTATCACATAATAGCAATTATTCAAGAAGAGAAGCAGATAAACTAATAGAAGAGGGCAAAATCAGAGTAAATAACAAAGTTGTTACAGATTTAGCTACAAAAGTAAAGTCAACTGATAAAGTTGAAATTGGTAAAAAACTTATCAAAGAAGAAAAAAACAAGTTATACACAGTTATTGTTTATAATAAACCTAAAGGTGAAATTGTTTCAAAAAAAGATCCACAAGGAAGAAAAACAATCTATGATGGTTTAGAACATAAATATAAACATTTTTTAAGTGTTGGTAGACTTGACTATTCTAGTGAAGGATTACTTCTTTTATCCGATAGCGTTGATATAGTAAATGCTTTAATGCACTCAGATTTAGAAAGGGTATATAAAATCAAATTAAATGGTCTTATTACGCCTGCAGTTGAACAAGCAATGCAAAGTGGTATTACAATCGAAGATGCGACTTCAGGAGCTTATAAAGGTACTAAAATCAAATCTATGAGCTTTGCTCCTTTTTTAGCTTATGATATACAAACAAATGGAACAAAACACTCTAAAATTAAAGTTGTTATAAATGAAGGGAAAAACAGAGAATTAAGAAGATTCTTCGCTCATTTTAATCTTGATGTTTTAGATTTAAAAAGATTAGAATATGGTGGAATATCTTTAAATAACCTTCCAACAGGAAAATCAAGATATCTAACAAAAGAAGAATATAAAAATCTTAGAATTTTTATGAACGAAGATGATAGATCTATCTAATAAACTTAGACCAACAAATTTAGAAACTTTTGTTGGTCAATCTCATATTATCTCAAAAGATAAAGCTTTATATAAATTAATCAAACAAAAAGATATTCCACATCTATTTTTTTATGGAAAACCTGGAACTGGAAAAACAACATTAGCAAAAATTATTGCAAAAGAGATAGGAACAGATTACTATTATTTCAATGCAACATCTATAAAAGTAGAAGATTTACGAAAAGTATTTGATAAATATAAAGGTGCGTTAATTAAACCTTTAATTTTTATAGATGAAGTTCATAGATTATCAAAAAATCAACAAGAAGTTTTACTGCCAATTATGGAAAATTATGATGCCATAATAATTGGAGCAAGTACAGAAAATCCATTCTTTACTTTAACAAATGCTATTCGTTCACGATCTTTTTTATATGAATTCAAACCATTTACAAAAGATGAAATGAATAAAATTCTTTATATTGCTTTAAAAGATATTGATATAAATATAAGTGATGGAGCAAAAGAGTATTTGATAATTTCCAGTTCTGGAGATGCAAGAGCTATGTTAACACTTTTAAATTTTTCATATAAAGTATCAAAAGATATCAATATTGATTTATTAAAAGAGTTAAGAGAAAATGTAATAGGGGATGGAGTTTCATCTTCTGATACTCACTATGATTTAGCCAGTGCAATGATAAAATCTCTAAGAGGTTCAAATGTTGATGGAGCACTTTATTATATGGCAAGATTAATAAATGGTGGAGAAAGTGTAGATTTCATAACTAGAAGACTTGTAATATTTGCAAGTGAAGATATAGGCAATGCAAATCCTAATGCTTTAAACCTTGCAGTAAATACTATGATGGCCTGTAATAAAATAGGTTATCCAGAATCAAGAATAATGCTTTCACAATGTGCAATTTATCTCGCATCAAGTCCAAAATCAAATAGTGCTTATAAAGCTATAAATAAAGCTCTAGAACAAATAAAAAATGGTAAGATACTAGATATACCTAAACATTTAGATTCGCAGCATATAGGCTATTTATATCCTCATGATTTTGGTGGATATGTTGAACAAGAATATTTGAAAGAAGACTTAAATCTGTATCAAAGTTCAAATATTGGTTTTGAAAAAACTCTAAATGATTGGATAGAAAAAATAAAAAACAAGGATTAAAAATGGAATATTACACTTGGATATTAAGCTTACATATTATTGCTGTTTTATCTTGGATGGCAATGTTATTTTATCTTCCAAGACTTTTTGTTTATCATGTAGAAAATATTGATAAAAAAGAGTTTGTAGAAGTAGTGAAAATTCAAGAATACAAAATCTATTATTACATAGGTCATCCTGCAATGTTAGTGACAATTATTTCAGGTATCTCAATGTTAGCAATAAATCCTTCTTTATTCCAATTTGGTTGGATGTATGCAAAAATAACTGCTATTATTTTACTTATTATTTACTCTTTGTCTTTAGCAAAATATAGAAAACAATTAGCAGATGATTGCTGTACTAAAGATGGAAAGTTTTTTAGAATGTACAATGAAATGCCAACAATGTTAGCTATTTTAATAGTTACTTATGTTATTACAAAAAGCTTTTCTATTATTTTTACTTTATTAATAATTTTATTGTTTGCATTTATTTCATACAAAATATTAAAACCCAAAGTGGTGAAATCTGATGTTTGATAAATACTATGTTCTTGATACAAATATCTTACTTGAAGATGCTACAAATATTTATAAATTATCTCAAGATGGGAAAAATTTAATTATCTTAGCAGAAACTGTACTTGATGAAATAGATACAAAAAAAAGTGGTTTTGATGAGATAAATTTCCAAGCAAGAGAGTTCGCAAGAATACTTGAAGATTCTAATATCATCAGTTCTACAAAAAAAGACTTATATAAAATCATAAGATTAAAAATAAATAATAAAGATACTGTTATTGATATAATCTCAAAAGATGAATATGAAATTAATAGTAAAAATGTATCATTAAATATCATAAATGATAGGAAAATACTTGAGATTTCAACTTTTGCAAATACTTATTATAAGCATAAAGTTGAATTTATCTCTCTTGATATTATGGCTAGAACAAGAGCCATTTCTCTTGATATAAAAACTAATTCTCTATTAGGTAAAGATAAAGATATTTTTGATTTAGATTTTATTAAATATATAGATATAAATTTCGAAGATTTAGAATATCTTGATAATGAAGAGATAATAAAATTTGATAAAGATTATAAACCTTATAACTTTTCATATTGTTTTAAAGTAAGACATTCTGATCAAGTACTTTTAGCAAATATCCAAAATAAAAAAATAAAATTACTTGATGAAGTAGAAATTAGAGATCAAGTTATAACGCCTTTAAATAAAGAGCAACTTTTTTTTAGTGATGCTATAATAAATCATTTTTACAATGTTTTGATTATAGAAGCAAAAGCTGGAAGTGGAAAAACTTTGCTTGCTTTAAGTGGTGCATTAAAACTAGTAAGACAAAAGTTTTTTCAAAAAATCATATATATTAGAAATTCTATTGAATCACTTGATAAAGGTGAAGATGTTGGTTATTTACCAGGACTTGAAGAAAAATTTAAAATCTATAATCATCCTTTAATGGATAGTTTAGACTACATTATAAGAACTGAACATAAAAGAAAAAGAAATAAAAAAGCTCCAGATGTAGTTTTTCAACAACTTGATGATAGTGAAGTTACTGCTAGAATAGAGCAAATGATTTCAAACTATGGAATAGAAACTATGTGGGTAGGAGAAATGAGAGGAAGAACTCTATCAAACTCATTTATCATTATTGATGAAGCTCAGAATATGTCAAATAAAACTATGCAAATGGTTCTATCAAGAATAGATAGCAGTTGTAAAGTTGTAGTTCTTGGTTCAAATAAACAAATAGATAACTTCTATGTAAATAAATACACAAATGCTTTAACTACACTTTTAAAATCAAGTAAAAACGAAGATAACCTTGTAAATATCTTCGCAATAAAATTAGAAAAAGTTTTAAGAGGTCCTATTACTGAGTGGGCTGAACAAATCTTCTCAAAATAATTAACTACAGAATCTTTTCATGTAGTTAATTATTTAACTTATTTAAAATCAAACTAAAAAACAAATTTATTCTCTATCAATAAATTTATAAAAAACTCTATCATTTGAAACTACTATTTTGAAACTTGTTAATCGCTATCAAATTAATATTAAATATTTATTACATATTAAATCTCAATAAGTTTCTATATCGGCTATATAAGTGAATCTAAAATTTATTAATATTTATCTATTTTGATAAATATGATTTTCTTAAATTGTGTTATAATACATATTAAAATATGTAAAGGATTTAAATGTCGCTATTACAATATACATCAAAAGAGATGTTTTCATCAACTGAACTTGTAAGAAAAAGTAAAAATATCTTTGATAAATTAAATAGAAAAGAGATAGAAAAAGCAATCATATTAAGAGATGGAAAACCAAATACTATTCTTTTAGATTTTGAAGAGTATGAAAAAATTATGACTGACTATCTTAAATTAAAAGGCAAAGATGTAGGTGAAATTCCTTCTATTGAATCTGAGAAAAAGGAAACGGTAAAAAGTGATAAAAATATATCTAAAAAAGAAAATATTGAAGATAAAAAAATTTCATCAAATACTAAAATTGAAGATGAAGATTTTCAAGCTGCATTAAATAAGATTGATGATTTAGAATTCTTTACTGATAGTAGTGAACTAAAAAAAGATAAAGATGAAACTCTAAAAGAGTTCTGGGATAAAGACTAATTATATTAAATATATAAAGTCTTTATTTACTTTATATATTTAAAGAGATTTCATAAAATAGGGCATTAAAGAAAAGATGTTCCACGTGAAACATCAAGAAAATAAAGATAACTAGATAAAATCCTACAAATATTCTTTCTTATACCATAAAGAAAAAACAAAAAGAGAATAAAGATGTTGTTTAAATTTATTTGATTTTGACAGCTCGTAAATATGTAAAATATACTCATGATTAAAAAGATTTGTTTGATTATTTACTTCAACTATCACATCAAGAATTTTATTTTTGTACTCTTTATTTAACCACTCATTAAAAGGTGAATTAAATCCTTTTTTTGTTCTATTGATTATTGTTTCTGGAATATATTTAGATGCAATTTTCTTTAATAAATATTTATTTGTATCACCAACTTTTATGTGTGATTCAACACTAAACATATAATTTACTAAATTAAAGTCTAAAAAGGGTGTTCTAACTTCTAAGGAATTTCCCATAGATATTCTATCAACTTTTGATAAAAGAGATTCTCCAAGCCATATTTTTAAATCAATATAACTCATCCAATCAACTGGATCTTGTTTTGCAGTTTCA
Organism: Aliarcobacter butzleri; assembly: GCF_900187115.1. NCBI lineage: Bacteria > Pseudomonadati > Campylobacterota > Epsilonproteobacteria > Campylobacterales > Arcobacteraceae > Aliarcobacter > Aliarcobacter butzleri. Next base: position 56,817 of record NZ_LT906455.1, on the reverse strand, counting down.
CTTTTAAATGTTGGAACTTTTTTGAATAATCTCTTTCTTTGAATATCGGTATATATTTCTCCAAAAGAGTTATAAAGATTTTGTTTTTTTACAATTCTTCTTAGATATTCACTCTCTTTAGTATTATTTTGTAAAGCTCCAATAATATCATTTAAAAAAAGATTTTGTTCATTTGACAGACTCTTTTCAAAGTCATAATATTTTAAAAATTTCGCATAGTTATCATAACCTAAAAATATCTCATCACTTCCTTCACCAGATAATACAGTTTTTATTCCAGCTTTATGTATCTGTTTTGTTAAGATATTTAAAGGAATTGCAGCAGTATCTCCATGAGGCTCTTCAAGCATATCAAGTGTTTGCTCAAAATGATTTATATACTCTTTTTGATTTATTTCAACTGGATGGTGATTTGAGTTTATATGTTTAGCAGTAATTTGTGCATAATCTAACTCACAATAATTTTTATATTCATCATAACCAATACTAAAGGTATTTATTTTATTTCCTGATATTTTTGTATAAAGTGCAGAGATTAAAGAACTATCAATTCCACCACTTAGAAGGGAAGCAACTTCAACATCACTATTTAATCTATATTCAACACTTTTAAATAAAAGCTCCTCAATATCATTTAAAGCTTGTTTTTCATCTTTTATAGCTTTATATGTGTTTATCTTGTAATATTTCTTCTTTTGAAGCTCACGGCTTTTATTTGGCTCATAAATAAGATATGTAGATGCTTCAAGTTTAAAAATATCTTGATAGAATGAATCTTCACCAAAAGATACAAAATATTGCATATATTTAGAAAGAGCAACTTTATTTAGATTTGGTTTATAATCAAGTAGATTTAAAATTGATTTAACACTTGATGAAAATATAAACTTATTATCTTTAAAATAGTAGAAAAATGGTTTTTTACCATATCTATCACGTGCACAAAAATATAAATCTTTTTTCATATCATAAATACAAAAAGAAAACATTCCATTTAATTTATCTAAAAAGTCAAATCCATATTTTTGATAAAGTCTGATTAATACTTCACTATCACTTTTCGTTTTACACTCTAAATGTTCCACGTGAATCAATTCTTTATAATTATAAATCTCACCATTAAAAACAAGCAAAATATCATCAAAAACCATAGGTTGATTTGCTTCTTCATCTAAATCAATTATTGCAAGTCTTGTATGTCCAAATTGTTTATTTCCAATTTTTATTGAATTTTGAAAATCAGGACCTCTATGATGTAAAAGTTCTAAAGATTTATCAAATCTTTCATTTAAAAAGTTTGTTCCTAAAATACCACACATATTTCTACTTTATAAAATAGTTTATAATTTCTATGTAAAAATACAATAAAAAAACAAATACAATTGAAGATATTAAGATAGTCGCTGCAACATCAAAAGGTTTACAATTATATAAAACTGCAAAATTTACATTATTTACAGCTAATGGCATCATCAATTCCATTATTAAAATTGAAGCAACAAATGAGTTAAAATCAGTAAACCATACAATTATTAAAATACCAATTACTGGTAATAAAATATGTTTTGCAAAACTAATATGCAAAGATAATTTCCAAGGTATAGTTTTAACTTGCACATTATAAAGATAAACACCAAATATAAAAAGTTGGATAGTTAAAGAAGTATATGCTCCCATATTTAAAGCTGTTGTTATGTGTTCGCTAATTGGAACTTGATAATAATTTAAAAATATAGCAAATAATGCAAACCAGATTGCTGGAATTTTAAATATTGAAATAATTGCTTGTTTTAAAGAAAATTGTTCTCTTGCAAAAAAATAAACTGAAATTGTATACATAAAAAATACATTTGCAATATTAATTATACTTGTATAAGGTACTGATTCTACACCAAAGAGTGCAATTCCAAGAGGAATTCCAAGATTTCCTGTATTTCCAATAAGAGCAGTTCCTAAATATATTGACTCATCTGTACGCGAATCAAAAATTATCTTACTAAAAAATATTAAAAAAGATAAAGTTGTAAAAACAATGATAATATAAAAAAGTGGTGACATTATAAATTCATAGTTTATAGGTGATTTTGTCAATCCCCAAAGAATCAAAATTGGTTGGAAAAAATATAAAGATAATAAAACTAAAGTTTTTTCATCAATTTGTGTTGTAAATCTTTTTTTTGCAATAAAACCTAAAAAAATGAAAAAATAAATAGGTAAAACAGAGAATATAGCTTCGATAATAAGTTCCTAATGTAAATTAGAAGTTAAGAAATAGATTGTATAAGTAGAAAATTCTACTTATACAATAACGATACCTTTAATCATATAAAAGATACCTGCAGCCAAAAGAGCAGAAGCAGGAACGGTAATAACCCAAGCAGCAATTATTTTTTTAACTGCATCTCTTTTTACGTATTTTACACCTTTTGCTTCTTTAAAATCTTTTCTCTCTTGTTCAACTATGGCTTCAACTTCATCTATTTTTTTAAATAGATCAACAATTTTAATATAATCTGATTTTGATTTGTCTTTAATCAACTCAAATTTTTTCAATTCAATTTGCATATTTTCAAGTTTTTTCTTATGCTTTCTAAATTTTTCTCTTGCATCTTGAATATATTTTTTTTCACTTGAATCCATTATTTCTCTTAAAAAACCAACTCCAAAAACTCCACCAATTGCAATATGTGTAGAAGAAACTGGTAACCCTAATTGACTTGCAACGATAACTGTAATTGCTGTAGCCATTGCTATAGAAAAAGCTCTTACTTGATCAAGTTCAGTAATTTCAGAACCAACTGTTCTTATAAGCCTTGGTCCATATAAAATAAGTCCTATTACAATACCGCTTGCACCAACAGCCATAATCCAAAATGGAACACCTACACTTGCATGAGGAAAAGAACCTTCTGCTAAAGTTAAAACTGCATCATTAATAGCAGCAAGTGGTCCAATAGCATTTGAAACATCATTTGCACCATGAGCAAATGATAAAAGCGCAGCACCAAAAATCAAAGGTATGGTAAATAAACTATTTACGCTTGTTCTATCGTTTTTCAAATTTAGTGATTTTGCAAAAATTATAGGTTTTAGAACAAAATATACGATTACAGCAAAAATTAAACTAAGGATAGAAGCAGAAATAAAACTAATATGAACAACTTGTCTTAAACCTTTTAACATCAAATAAGTTGAAAATGCCCATGTCATAACTGCAATTAAAATTGGAACAAATTTGTTTGCAGCAGCAATTTTGTCTTCACAAAAAATAATCTTCGTTTTAATAAAAAACAAAAATCCTGCAGCAATAATTCCACCAAATAAAGGTGAAATAATCCAAGAAGCAACAATACTTCCAACACTACTCCAATTTACAATAGAAAAACCAACACCAGCAATACCAGCACCCATTACACCACCAACAATAGCATGAGTTGTTGAAACAGGAGCTCCAATTGAAGTAGCAAAATTAAGCCAAACAGCACCTGCTAAAAGACCAGCTGTCATTGCCCAAATAAATACATGAGGATCTGTGATTAAAGTAGGATCTATAATTCCACTTTTAATTGTATTAACAACATCACCACCAGCAATTATGGCTCCAGCAGCTTCAAAAATAGCTGCAACTACAACAGCACCTGTAAGAGTTAAAGCTCTTGCACCAACTGCAGGTCCTACATTATTTGCAACGTCATTTGCTCCAATATTAATCGCCATATAAGCACCAAAAACAGCACCAACAATTAAAAATGCATTATCTGGAATTGTACCATGAGAAGTATATGTCCATAAAAATACCATTAAAATAAAAAGCAAAGACAAACTGAACTTTGCAAAACTTGGCATTGTGTCTTGGGTTGCCTTATCTAAGGTGTTGAGGGTTTTAATATCCATAAGAGTCCTTATTGTAATCTTTTTGTAATCGAACTATATTTTATTATAATTGATTTACTCTTATTACAATATTAGGAATTCCTTAAAAAGGCATTTTTAAAATATTAATGAGAGAAAAAGTTATTTTTTGAATGTTTATTTTGAGTATTTTGAATTTATATTTGAAGAAAAGAAGTCAAATGATATTTTGACTTCTTATTATTTGTATTAATCTTTTTTTCTTGCTCTATTGCTTGAATTTTCACTTCTTGGTTTAGATGAAGAAGAAGTTCTTCTTCTATCGCCACTTCTATCTCCTCTATCACTTCTATTTCTATCTCTATTTTCTCTATTTCTATCACCATCTCTAAATCTAGAATTACCACCACCATTTCGGCTTCTTCCTCTAGAATTATTTCTTCTTCTATCTCCACCATCTCTATCACTTCCTTTAGAAGCATATTCAATAAGTTTTTCTATATCAGATTCAGATTTACCAATGTGGTTATTTCCCTGAACATAAGTGCTTGAAGAAAGAATAGAAGCAAGTTTAAATGCAATAGTTGAAACATCAAACTCTTCTTTTAACTCTTCAACTAATTCTAGTGCATAATCTTTTATTTCTTGCTCTAAAACCTGTTGTTTTAACTCTGCAAACTTTTTCTTTTTAACTAAACCAATATTTGGTACAACTTTAGATTCTAGTTTTGTTCCTATTGATTTTTCTATTTTTTGTAACATTCTAAATTCATGAGGTGTTACAATAGAAATTGCCATACCTTCTTTTCCTGCTCTTCCAGTTCTTCCAATTCTATGAACATATGACTCAGAATCAAATGGTAAATGGTAGTTAAATACATGCGTTACATCATTTACATCAAGACCACGAGCAGCAACATCTGTTGCTATTAAAATCTCTAATTTTGAAGATTTAAAAGCTCTTATTGCTTCTTCTCTTTGTTTTTGTTCCATATCACCATGAAGTGCTTTTGCCATAAAACCTTGAGAAACTAAAAAAGTTGATAATCTATCAACATCTTTTTTTGTTCTACAAAAGATTATTGATTTTTTTGGGTTTTTAAAATCAAATAATCTAATTAAAGCATCATCTCTCTCTTTTTCATCAACAACATAAAAAGTTTGAGTGATTTTTGAGTTAGTTACATCAGATTTTGTTAAAGTAACAAATTCTGGCTCTTTTAGAATTGTTTTTGCTAAGTTTTTAATAGCAGTTGGCATTGTTGCAGAGAATAATAAAGTTTGTCTATTTTCTGGTAAGAAAGTAAAAATCTCTTTTATATCATCTAAAAATCCCATATCAAGCATTTCATCTGCTTCATCAAGAATAACAAATTTTGGTTTTATAGAGATTTTGTCACCTCTTAATAAATCAAGAAATCTTCCTGGAGTTGCCACAATAACACTTGAATTTTCAATTAGTTTTATTTGTCTAGCATAAGCTTGTCCACCGTAAACAGTAGCTGTGTTTATACCTAGAAACTTACCAAATCTATAAAGTTCATCTGAAACTTGCATAGCTAATTCTCTTGTAGGAACAATAACAACTGCTTCTACACCACTTTTTGCTTTTATTTTATTTAAAATCGGAAGTCCAAAAGCTGCTGTTTTTCCTGTACCTGTATGCGCTTGTCCAACAATATCTCTTCCATCTAAAATATATGGAATAGCTTGTTCTTGAATAGGACTTGGTTCTTTAAATCCCGCTTCATCTATTGCTTTTTGCAATAATTCTTTAAAATTAAAATCGTTAAAAGTCATTTTTTACCTTAGTATATATTTAAAATATACACTCTTATATCTTAAGATACCTCTTCCCATAAATGTACAATTAAAATCTAATTTGAATCATGCAAGTAAGCTAGTCTAAATTTTTGGTAAACTACCAAAATAAAATGGGCATATAAATGTGTATAATTTTGAGGATTATATCTAAGTTTATATTAAGCTTTGCTTTAAGAAAAAGAGCAGTGCTCTAATTCTTATAAGTCATCTAAACCTTTGTAGTTTTCAAGGTATTTAGTATCATAGTTGTTTGAAATAAAATCTTTATTCTCCATCATTTTTTTATGGAAAGGAATTGTTGTTTTTATTCCTTCTACTTCAAATTCTGCTAAAGCTCTTTTCATAATATTAATAGCTTTATTTCTATCTCTTCCCCAAACGATTAATTTTCCAATCATCGAATCATAATAAGGTGGTACAACATAACCTGTGTAAATATGAGAATCAACTCTTACATTTCTTCCACCTGGTACCATCCATTGTGTAATTCTTCCAGGACAAGGTAAAAATGTATTTGGATTTTCTGCTGTAATTCTACACTCTATAGCATGTCCTCTAAATTTAATTGATTCTTGCGGTGGTACTTTTTCACCTTCAGCCACTTTAATCATAAGCTCAATAATATCTATTCCTGATACCATTTCTGAAACTGGATGCTCAACTTGAAGTCTTGTATTCATTTCCATAAAATAGATATTTTGTTTATCATCTGCTAAAAACTCAAAAGTTCCAGCACCTTCATATTTTAAGTATTTTGTAGCTTTAACAGCAACTTCATGAAGTTTAGCTCTTGTTTCATCATTTAATAAAATAGCAGGTGATTCTTCAATAACTTTTTGATGTCTTCTTTGTAAAGAACAATCTCTTTCACCTATATGAATAGCATTACCATGAGAATCTCCAACAACTTGAACTTCAATATGTCTTGGATTATTAATAAATCTTTCTAAATACATTGTTCCATCACCAAAAGCTGCAAGTGCTTCACTAGCTGCTGCCATAAAGTTTTGGTCAAACTCTTCTTCAGTTTTTATTAATCTCATTCCTCTACCACCACCACCAGCAGCGGCTTTTGCCATAATTGGATATCCAATTTCTCTTGCTATAGTTCTACCTTCTTCTAAAGTTTTAACAGAACCTTTACTTCCTGGAACAACAGGAACTCCAGCTTTTATCATTTCTTCTTTAGCTTTAGATTTATCAGCCATTTTCTCCATTACTTCAACAGATGGTCCAATAAATTTAATATTGTGAAGTTTACAAATTTCTACAAAATCTTGGTTTTCTGATAAAAATCCATATCCAGGAAAAATTGCATCACAACCAGTAATTTCAGCTGCTGTTATAATTGCTGGAATATTCAAATAAGATTCACTTGATTTTGCTCCACCAATACAGATAGCTTCATCCGCATGTTTTAAATATGAGGCATCTTTATCACCAGCACTATAAATAGCTACTGATTTTTTTCCCATTTCCCTAATTGTTCTAACAGCTCTTTGAACGATTTCTCCTCTGTTAGCTATTAAAATTTTTTTAATTTCTGCCATAGGAAACTCTTATATTTTTTCTACAACAAAAATCGGCATATCATATTCAACAGGAGATGAGTCTTGAACTAAAATTTCTAAAATTTTACAATCGAATTCAGCTTCAACTTCGTTCATAATTTTCATTGCTTCTAAAATACAAAGTGTTTGACCTTTTCTAACTGTATCACCAACTTTTACAAATGCTGGAGATTCTGGAGATGGAGAAGAATAAAATGTTCCTACCATTGGAGCATTGATTGTATCACCTTTGCTTAATAAACTTCCTTCACCTGAAGTTACAGCTGCAGGAGCCACAACTGAAGATGCAACTTGTGCAACAGGAGCAGAAACTGCAACAGCAGGTGCAGTTGTAACAGTTGTAACACCACCTTCAAAACCTCTTTGCATAGAGATTTCGAAATCTGCTTCTTTAATTCTTAGTTTATTAAGTTCACTTTTATCGAAAACCCTAATTAACTCTTTTATATCTTTAAAATCCATATTTTGCCTTTATTTTAGTAAAAAATTTTCCTCATAATATCAAAATTTTTCTAATAAATAAATTTTTACATATATAAAATAAGTTTTATTTAAGAATAAAGATAAAATTTCTTTTTTGTTATAATAAAAAAATTTTTGATTTAGGATTCTAAAATTATGTTAAATGATAGAAGTTTTATAAATATTGCAAAAGAGATAGCACTTGCTTCAAAATGTGTATCAAAACAAGTAGGTGCAGTTATAGTAAAAGATGGAAGAATCTTATCAACAGGTTATAATGGTACACCAGCAGGTTATATAAATTGTAGTGAACACTGGAAAGGTGAATATACAAAAGATCACCATGAATGGTCAAAAACTTATGAGATTCATGCCGAAATGAATGCTATTATTTGGGCAGCAAGAAAAGGTATAAGTATAGAAGGTGGAACTATTTATGTAACACTTGAACCTTGTAGTGAATGTTCAAAAAATTTAATTGCTAGTGGAATAAAAAGAATAGTTTATGAAAAAGCTTATGAACATACAAACTCTGAAATTATTTCAAAATTTTTAGAAGATAATGGAGTAAAAATAGAACAAATTCCTGCTATTTCTTAATAAAAAGGATTTTTTCTTCATAAAAAAATAAAATATCATAAGTTTTTCATATTTTATGTATAAAATTACTTTAATAACAAGAAGGAGAAAATATGAAAATTGGTCTTTTTATACCATGTTTTATGAATGAACTTTATCCCGATATTTGTAAAGCTACATATAAACTACTAAAGAATCAAGGTTTAAATATTGATTACCCATTAAATCAAACTTGCTGTGGACAACCTATGGCAAACTCTGGTTGTGCAAAAGATGTAAAAGTTCTAGCAATAAATTTTGTTAATAATTTCAAAGATTATGATTATATTGTTGCACCAAGTGGTTCATGTGTTACTATGGTAAAAGAACATTATGCAGAATTTTTTAATGATGACAAAGATTACAATAAAGTAAAAGCTTCAATTTATGAAGTATGTGAATTTTTACACGATATTATAAAAATTGAAAATATAAAATTTGACCACTCTTTTCCTTACAAAGTTGGAGTACACAATTCATGTCATGGACATAGAGTTTTAAAACTTGCAACTGCTAGTGAATTAAATATTCCATATGATTCAAAATTAAAAAATCTTTTAAATAAAGTAAATAACATTGAATTAGTAACTTTAAAAAGAGAAGATGAGTGCTGTGGATTTGGTGGGACATTTAGTGTTGCAGAAGAAGCAATTTCAGTTGCAATGGGAAAAGATAGAATAAAAGACCATTTAGATTCTAATGCACAAATAATAACAGGTGCTGATATGTCATGTCTTATGCATATGGATGGAATCATAAATAGAGATAAAAATCCAATAAAAGTTATGCATATTGTTGAAATTCTAGCAGGAGTTAGACCATGAGCACAAATCACAACCACTCAGATAATGCAACAAAATTTGTAGCAAATGACGAAAGAATGCATTGGCATGACCAAGCATTATGGTTTGTAAGAGAAAAAAGAGATAGAGCTAGTAAATCTATTCCTGAATGGGAAAATTTACGAGAGTATGCAAATCAAATCAAAACTCATACGATGGCAAATTTAGATAAATATCTATTAGAATTTGAAAAAAATGCAACAGAAAAAGGAATAACAGTTCACTTTGCTTGTGATGCAAAAGAACATAATGAAATAGTACATAAAATTTTAAGTGAAAATAACGTAAAAAAACTTGTTAAATCAAAATCAATGTTAACAGAAGAGTGTCACTTGAATCCTTATTTAGAAAGTAGGGGAATTGAAGTTATTGATACAGACTTAGGTGAAAGGATAGTTCAACTAAGACACGAACCGCCTTCTCATATAGTTCTTCCAGCAATTCACTTAAAAAAATCTGATGTTTCAGATACTTTCCATGAAAAATTGGGAACTGAAAAAGGAAACTATGACCCAACTTATCTTACACGTGCTGCAAGGGCTGCGCTTAGAGAAGATTTTCTAACAGCAGATGCAGGATTAACAGGAGTTAATTTTGCAATTGCGCAAACAGGTGGAGTTGTAGTTTGTACAAATGAAGGAAATGCAGATATGGGAGCTAGTGTTCCTAAACTTCATATTGCTTCAATGGGAATTGAAAAAATTATTCCTAGACTTGAAGATTTAAGTGTATTTACAAGATTATTAGCACGTAGTGCAACAGGTCAACCAATTACTTCGTATACTTCACATTTTCATGGAAGTGTTGAAGGTGGAAAGATGCATGTTATTATCGTTGATAATAAAAGAAGTCAATTCTTGAGTTCTCAAAAAAATAAAAAAGCGTTAAATTGTATTAGATGTGGTGCTTGTATGAATACTTGTCCAGTTTATAGAAGAAGTGGTGGTCACTCTTATGAGTATGTAATACCAGGACCAATTGGTTCTATTTTAGGAAGTGCTAGACATCCAGAAGCTCACAATAGTTTACCATTTGCCTGTACATTATGCGGGTCTTGTACAAATGTTTGTCCAGTTAAAATAGATTTAGATTCACAACTTTATAGTTTAAGACAAGACTTAGGAGAAGCTGATCTAATTGATAGCAAAAAGAAAATGGCTATGAGAGTAACCACTTGGCTTATGAGTAAACCTATATTATTTGATTTTCTTGGAAAAACAGCAAGATTTATTGTTCCAAAACTTCCAAATTTTATAATTTATAATAAAGCAAATGCGTGGGGAAAACAAAGAGACTTACCAAAATTCCCTAAAAAAAGTTTCAAAGAGATGTTTAAAGATGGAGATTTAGATGACTAGTAAAGAAAAAATTTTAAATTCTATTAGAGAAAATAATATTGTAAAAGATGTAAAACTTCCTTCTTATGAAAATTTTGGAATAAAATTTGATAATAAATTTGAAACATTTTCTACAATGCTTGAGAGTGTTGGTGGTAAAGCTTTAGTTATTGAAAAAGAAGATTTAGATAAAACAATAAAAGAGTTATATCCAGATGAAAAAATTATTGCTTCAAATGTAGATTTTTGTAGTTTAGGAAATTTTGATTCAAATTCACAAGATGATGCTCATAATCTAAAAGATATTGATTTAGCTATTGTAAAAGGTAACTTTGCAGTTGCAGAAAATGGTGCAATTTGGATGAAAGATGAATCAAATAGACATAGGTCTTTATATTTTATTGCACAAAATATTGTTATTGTAATAAATGAAAATGAGATAGTAAACAATATGCATGAAGCTTATGAAAAACTTAGTTTTGAAAAAGCTGGTTTTGGTGTATTTATCTCTGGACCTTCAAAAACTGCTGATATTGAACAATCGCTTGTTATTGGAGCACACGGTCCAAAATCAGGATATGTGATTTTTATCAAATCTTGATATAATTGCTAAATAGGAGAAATAATGAAGTATTTTTTACTATTTAGCATACTTTTTTTTAATATATTATATGCAAGTCAAAATAAAGAAGTATTATTAATTCATTCATATCATAAAGGATATGCATGGACAGATGATATATCAAAAGCAATTGACAAAAACTTTTCAGAACATAAAGATATTGAGCTTACAACTGTATATATGGATACCAAAAGAATAGATGACTCATCTTACTTAGAGGATCTATCAAAATTATATAAACAACAATTTTCAAATCGTAAATTTGATTTAGTAATACTAAGCGATAATAATGCTTTTGATTTTGTATCTAAATATTATGACTATTTATTCAAAGATGCTCCTGTTCTATTTTGTGGAATAAATAACTATAATAAAACGATATTAGATAAATTACCTCTTAAAGAAGTTTCAGGAGTTGCAGAAGAGGTAGATATAGAAAAGAACTTTGAACTAATTTCAAAATTACATCCAAATTTAAAAAATCTTTTAATTATAAATGATAAATCTATAACTGGTTTAGCTGTAAAAAAAGATTTAAATCCAATAATTGAAAAATATTCAAAAAAATTCAACATAGAATATACAGATAACCTAGAAATAAGTGATTTAAAAGATAAAGTTTCTGAGTTGGAAAAAGGTGATAGTGCAATTTTATTTGTACTTTTATTTAAAGATACTACTGGAAAATATTTTACATATAAACAAAGTTTTGAAGAGGTAAGAAAAGTAAGCCAAGTTCCTATTTATGGTCTTTGGGATTTTTACTTAAATAGTGGAATGGTTGGAGGATTATTAACTTCTGCAATTGCTCAAGGAGATACTGTATCAAAAATGGCACTAGATGTGCTTAATGGAAAAGATATAAAAGATATTCCAGTAGTTGAAAAATCACCAAATCTTTATATATTCAATTATGATGAATTAAAAAGATTTAATCTTAATGTCTCAAAATATATTGATAATCCTATAATTATCAATGAACCTAGTTCAATATATAAAGAGCATAAAAACTTTTTTATTATTACAATTCTTACAATTTCACTATTAACTATAATCGTTGTAGTTTTAAAAGCAAATATACAAAGAAGAGAAAAACTTGAACGTGAACTTTCAAATAGAATAGAGTTTGATAAAGTGCTTTTGGATACCATTCCTAATGCTATTTATTATAAAAATGTTGATGGTCATTTTTTAGGTTGCAATACAGCTTTTGCATCTTTAGTAAGTTCTACAAAAGAAGAGATTATAGGAAAAACCGCTTTTGACTTTTTCCCAACAGAAATTGCCACAAAAAATACACAAATTGATAAAGAAGTGTTAAAAACTTTTACTACAATTAGTTTTGAATTTACTTTTTATACTTTATCAAATGAGATGAAACATATCATTTTAAATAAAGCAGCATATAAAAACATAGATGGAACTATTGGTGGAATTGTTTGTATTATGGACGATATGACAGAAAGAACCCAACAAAGACAATTTTTAATCCAACAAAGTAAATTGGCTGAGATGGGAGATATGATTGCAGCGATTGCGCATCAATGGAATGAGCCTTTAGTTGAATTATCTGCACTTGTTCAAGATATTGAAACATCTTATTTGCTAAATGAATTAAAAGATAATGATGTAAAAAATTTTGTTAATGATTCTATGATTCAAATAAAATATATGTCTAAAACTTTAAGTGATTTTAGAAATTTCTTAAAACCTTCAACAAAAAAAGTCCTTTTTTCAATTTCAAAAGCCTTAAATGAAATAAATGAAATTATAGGAAAACAAGTTTTTTATTCAAATATAAATATGAATTTTAACTATAAAAATAAAAATGAAGAACTTCTCATTTACGGATATGAAAATGAATTTAAACAAGTTTTACTAAACATTATAAATAATGCAAAAAATAAAATTGTTGAAAAAAATCTTCCTTTAAATAAAAAAGGAGAGATAAACATAAACATTCAAAGATGTGAAAATTGTAATATGATAGAAATTATTGATGATGCTGGAGCAATTGATGAAAAAATCATAAATTCAATTTTTGAACCTTATTTTACAACAAAAGAAAATGGAATGGGTTTAGGTCTTTATATGGCAAAAATAATTATTGAAGATAAAATGAAAGGCACTATTAGTGTTCGAAATGATAAAAATTGTGTTATTTTCACAATAAAACTTCCGTTTAAAAAGGCTTAAAATGAAAATCTTACTTTTAGAAGACAACCAAAAGTTAAATGAAACTATCACTAAAAGATTAAAAATGAAAAACTATACTGTGATATCTTTTACAGATGGAGCAGAAGCTTATGAAAAAATAACAGAAGGTTTTTCATGTTTTATATTAGATATCAATGTTCCAAATGTTGATGGAATAAATATTTTAAAGAAAATTAGAGAGTTTTATGAAATTGTTCCAGTTATTATAATAAGTGCAAGTGTTGAACTAGATATTATAAAACAATCTTACGATTTTGGCTGTAATGATTATTTGAAAAAGCCTTTTTTCATAGATGAATTAGAGATAAAAATAGAAAAACTCTGTCAAATAAAAAATGATAAAATCTATTTTGATGAAAACTCATATTTTGACTTTATATCTGCAACAATAACTATAAATGACGAAGAAATAAGATTAACAAAAAAAGAGAAACTTCTTATGAATCTATTTCTTAGTAAAAAAAATCAAGTTATCACTTACGAAACAATAGAGAACTATGTTTGGGAAGGAAACTTTGTAACATTGGAATCTATAAGAAGTTTAATAAGAAGGCTAAGAAAGATCTTAGACAAAGAGTTTATTCAAACAGTTATTGACACAGGCTATATTTTTAAAAATATTTAGTTTTTCTTCTATTTTAAGCTATTAAAAATCATATAAATCTCATATCATTTTATTAATATCCTTGTAATTATTTTAACTAAGGAGGTTTATATGCAAACTTGGCAACAAGTATATGCACCAATTGGAGGAAGTTTAGGTTTATCTGCACTTGTAGCACTAATTCCTATCGTTTTTTTCTTTTTGGCGCTTGCAGTATTTAGAATGAAAGGTCACTATGCAGCAATCATTACATTAGCATTATCGATGATTGTAGCAGTTTTTGGATTTGAAATGCCAGTTAATATGGTATTTGCATCTGCTGAATATGGTTTCTTATTTGGTTTATGGCCAATCGCTTGGATTATTGTCGCATCAGTATTCTTATACAAATTAACTGTAAAAAGTGGACAATTTGAAATTATTAGAAATTCGATTATTTCAATAACTGAAGATCAAAGAATTCAAGTTATCTTAATTGGTTTCTCATTTGGTGCTTTTTTAGAAGGTGCTGCTGGTTTTGGTGCACCTGTTGCAATTACAGCTGCAATTTTAGTAGGACTTGGATTTAAACCATTATATGCAGCTGGATTGTGTCTTATTGCAAATACAGCACCTGTTGCTTTTGGAGCACTTGGAGTTCCAATTATTGTTGCAGGACAAGTAACTTCAATTGATGCTTTTACAATTGGAGCAATGGCAGGTAGACAGTTACCACTATTATCTTTAATTATTCCTTTATGGTTAGTTGCAATAATGGACGGATGGAAAGGTATAAAAGAAGTTTGGCCAGCAGCTTTAGTTGCAGGTGCAAGTTTTGCTATTTCTCAATATCTTACTTCAAACTTTATAGGTCCTGAATTACCAGATGTTACTTCTGCTATAGTTTCTATCGTTGCAACAACAGTATTTTTAAAATACTGGAAACCAAAAAATGTTATGAAAACAGTAGAATTAGATGAGGTTGTTTCATCATCACATACAAGTGCTCAAGTATTTAAAGCATGGTCTCCATTTATTATTCTTTCTGTAATGGTTACAATTTGGACAACAGGTTGGTTTAAAGCCTTTTTTGCAAAAGGTCAAGTTTTAGCAAGTACTATTTTCAAATTTGAATTCTCTGCTATTCATAATATGATTTTCAAAATGCCTCCAATTACTAGTGCACCAAAATCTTTTGATGTTGTATATACATTTAATCCTATTTCAGCAACAGGTACAGCTATTTTCTTAACAGCTATTATCACTTTATTTATTTTTAGATTAAATATATCAACAGCTACAAAAACAATGGGTGAAACACTATTTGAATTAAAATGGGCTATCGTATCAATTGGTATGGTTCTTGGTTTCGCATTTGTAATGAACTATTCAGGTATGTCTTCAACTATGGCATTAGTTTTAGCAAATACAGGTTTCTTATTCCCTTTCTTCTCTCCGTTTCTTGGATGGCTTGGAGTATTCTTAACAGGTTCAGATACTTCATCAAATGCACTTTTCTGCGGATTACAACAACAAACTGCTCAACAATTAGGGCTTAATGAAACATTAATGGTTGCAGCAAATACAACTGGTGGGGTTTGTGGAAAAATGATCTCTCCTCAATCAATTTCTATTGCTTGTGCATCAACAGGAATTGTTGGAAAAGAGTCTGATTTATTTAGATTTACAGTTAAACATAGTTTAATTCTTGTAGTAATTATGGGACTTATAACTATGACTCAAGCTTACGTTTTAACATGGATGATTCCATAACTATATATTAATTTTATTTAGGTATTTTTCCTAAATAAAATTATTCTTTTATAAATATCATATTATTATCATTTCGTAAAGTTAAAATTTATATTTTATGAATCCTAGGAGAACTAATATGTTAGAAAGTCGTTACCAAAAATTTTTTGATGAAATTTCATTAAAAATCTCAAAAGATAAAATCTTCACAGATAAACTTCACACTTTAGCTTATGGAACTGATGCTTCATTTTATAGATTAATTCCAAAGATTGTAATCAAAACTGATAATTCTAAAGAGGTTCAAGATATTATTGAACTTGCAAACTCTATGAATTTAAGTATCACTTTTAGAGCAGGTGGAACTTCACTTTCAGGGCAAGCAATTAGTGATTCTATTTTAGTTATAACTTCAAGAAACTTCTCAAACTTTAAAATTGCAAGTGATGCTAGTTATATCTCACTAGAACCTGCATTAACAGGTGCACAAGCAAATGGATTACTTGCACGTTATTCTAAAAAAATTGGTCCAGATCCAGCTAGTATAAATGCAGCTATGATTGGTGGAATTGCAGCAAATAATGCCTCTGGAATGTGCTGTGGAATTTCACAAAATTCATACAAAACTGTAAAATCAATGAAACTAATTTTTTCAGATGGAACTAAACTTGATACAGCAGATGAAAATAGTAAAAATGAATTTAGAAAAACTCATAAAGAATTTTTAGAAAATTTAAATAAGTTTTCACGTGAAACAAAATCAAATGAAGAGTTAAGAGCAAAAATAGAGAAAAAGTTTAAAATAAAAAATACATGTGGTTACTCAATAAATGCCTTAATTGATTTTGAAGATGAGTTTGAAATACTTCAACACTTAATCATAGGAAGTGAAGGAACTTTAGCATTTATCGAAGAGATAACTTATTATACAGTTGAAGATTTAAAAGACAAAGCAAGTGCGCTTATCTATTTTAAAGATATGAAGGAAGCCTGTCATGCAGTTACAAAACTAAAATTAGCACGTGATTCTAAAGAGATTATTGTTGATGCAGTTGAACTTATGGATAGAGCAGCTTTAAGAAGTATCGAAAACGACCCTGTTATGCCAGAATTTATCAAAGATTTTGATGAAGATGTAACTGCACTTTTAATTGAAACACGAGCTTTAAGTGATGAAAAATTAAATATCCAAATAGAGCAAATTGAAGATTTATTAAAAGAGTTTGAAGTAAGAAGAAAGATTTATTTCACAAAAGATGAACAAGAATATAATCTTTATTGGAAAATTAGAAAAGGATTATTTCCAGCTGTTGGAGCAGTAAGAGTTACAGGGACAACAGTTATTATTGAAGATGTAGCTTATCCTATTGAAGTTTTAGCTGAAGCTACACTTGAACTTCAAGGATTATTCCAAAAATATGGTTATAGTGAAGCTTTAATCTTTGGACATGCACTTGAAGGAAACTTCCACTTTGTATTTACACAAGATTTCTCTGATGTAAAAGAAGTTAAAAGATATGATGATTTAATGAATGAAGTTGTTAATTCTGTTGCAGTTAAATACCAAGGAAGTTTAAAAGCTGAACATGGAACTGGACGAAATATGGCTGCGTTTATTGAAGTAGAGTGGGGTAAAGAAGCTTATAATATAATGAAAAAAATCAAATCATTGTTTGATCCAAAAGGTCTATTAAATCCTGGGGTTATAATAAATGATGATAAAGAGGCTCACTTAAAAAATCTAAAAACACTTCCAGCAACAAATGAAATTGTTGATAAATGTATCGAGTGTGGATTTTGTGAACCAACATGTCCTTCAAATGAATTAACTCTAACTCCAAGACAAAGAATTGTAATAAATAGAGAAATTTCAAGACTAGAAACTATTGGAAATTATAAAGAAGCAAAAGAGTACAAAGAGTTATATCAATATGATGGAATAGAAACTTGTGCAACATGTAGTTTATGTTCAACTGCCTGTCCTGTAAAAATAGATACTGGAAGTTTAACAAAACATTTAAGAGCAGAGCAATTAACTTCTAAAGAAAAATCTATTGCAAATTTTGTAGCAAACAACTTTGGTATTACATTAAAAGGTATCAGATTTGGTCTTCATAGTGCTAATTTTATACACAGAACTTTAGGAACTTCTAATATGGAAGCTTTTACTAAAACTATGAGAGATTTAAGTAAAAATAAATTAGCAAAATGGTCAGTTTATATGCCAAAAGGAACAAATATAAACTTAAATTTTGAACAACAAGTAAAAGATAAAAAAGTTGTATATTTCCCTTCATGTATTAGTAGAACCATGGGATTAAATGATATGTCAAAAGAGGAAAAAGAGCTTTTTGAAGTAACAATTGAAGTTTTACAAAAAGCTGGTTACCAAATCATCTTTCCTCAGAATTTATCAAATCTTTGTTGTGGAATGCCTTTTAGTTCAAAAGGATTTAATGATGCAGCGCATGCAAAATCAAGTCAACTTGAAGAGGCACTTTTAAATGCTAGTGAATTTGGAGAATATCCAATTTTATGTGATACAAGTCCATGTACTAAAAAAATGATGGAGAGTTTTTCTCATAAATTATCAATTTATGAACCAATAGAGTTTGCATTAGAGTTTTTAACAAAAGATTTAGAATTTACTCCAATTGATGAACCAATAACAATTCATACAACTTGTAGTTCAAGAAAAATGGGACTTGAAGATAAATTCAAAAAATTAGCAAATTTATGTTCAACAAATGTAATAGTTCCTGCTGATGTAAAATGTTGTGGATTTGCAGGTGATAGAGGATTTAATTTCCCAGAATTAAATGATTCAGCGCTTAGATATTTAAAAGAGCAAACAAATGGTGCTAAAATGGCATTTTCCACAAGTAAAACTTGTGAAATAGGATTGAGTGAAAAATCTGGGCTTGATTATAACTCTATTTTTTATCTAATAAATAGAGTTACAAAAGAAAGGAGTTAAAAATCTTTATTCCTTTCAAACTTGATATTTACATTTTTTTTGGTAAAATATCTACTTTATTAAAAAAGGAATAAAAATGCACAAACTTTTATTATCACTACTTTTAGGTTCAACTCTTAGCTTTGCTTCAATGGTAAATGGTGTAGCAATACTAGTAAATGAAGAGCCTATTACGCTTTATGACATAGAAAGAACTATGGTTGTAAACAAAATACCTAAAAATGAAGCCGTTAGTTATCTAATAGACAAAATTTTGTACGACCAATTAGTTCAAGAGTATAATATCACAGCTGATATTTTTGAAGTAAATGACTATATTGAGAAACTTGCAAACTCAAATGGTATGGATATTTATGCTTTTAAAGCTATTATAAAACAAGAATATCCTGATTATTCTGTTTTTGAAAATGAAGCAAAAAATACTGTAATTAGACAAAAACTTGTTCAAAAACTTGTAAAAGGTCAATTAGCTATTGCAACTGATGAAGATATGCAATTATATTATGAGAAAAATAGAAATAAATATCTTACAGCAAAAACTTTTGATGTAACACAATATAGTTCTACAAGTAAAGAAGCTTTAATGGAAGTTGCAAAAAATCCAATAATTATTCCAAGTGAAGTACAAAGAACTTCTCTAAAATTAAATACAGAAGATATTCAAGCTCAGTTACAATATTTATTAAATGGAACAAAAGTAAATTCATTTACACCAATATTTACAGCTAATAAACAATATGTAACTTTCTTTATAACAAAAAAAGAGGGAACTGCACCTCTTTCTTATGAAAGTGTTAAAGCTAGAATCTTTAATGATATTATGATGAATAGAGAGCAAAAATATCTTAAAGATTATTTTGAAAAACAAAAATTAATAGCAGATATAAAAGTAATTAGATAAAGGGAATATATGTCGAGTATGTTTGAAGTAATAATTGGATTAGAGGTTCACGCACAATTAAATACAAAAAGTAAACTATTTTGTTCATGTGCGACAAGTTTTGGTGAAAAACCAAATACAAATGTTTGTCCTACTTGTTTAGGATTGCCTGGAGCTCTTCCTGTATTAAATAAAGAAGCTGTTCATAAAGCTATTATGCTTGGAACTGCTTTAAAATCAAAAATTAATCAAAAATCAATTTTTAATAGAAAAAACTACTTCTATCCAGACTTACCAAGTGGTTATCAAATATCTCAATTTGAGGTACCAGTTGTTGGTCTTGGAGAATTGACTATTGACTTTCCAGATGGAAGACAAAAAACTATTGGTGTTACAAGAGCGCATTTAGAAAATGATGCTGGAAAAAATATTCATAGTGGAAATGTTTCTCAAGTTGATTTAAATAGAGCTGGAACTCCTTTACTTGAAATAGTAAGTGAACCTGATATGAGAAGTGCGGAAGAGGCTATTTTATATCTAAAAAAACTTCACTCAATAGTAAGATATTTAGGTATTAGTGATGCAAATATGCAAGAGGGAAGTTTTAGATGTGACGTGAATGTTTCTATTCGACCAAAAGGTGATACAAACTTATATACACGATGCGAAATCAAAAATATGAACTCATTTAGATTTATTGAAAAAGCTATTCATTATGAAGTAAATAGACATATTGAAGCTTGGGAAGATGGTGTTCACTCAACTGAGATTGTTCAAGAAACTAGACTATTTGATCCAAATACAGGTGAAACAAGAAGTATGAGAGGAAAAGAAGATGCGGCTGATTATAGATATTTTCCAGACCCAGATTTACTTCCTTTAATCATCACAAATGAGATGATAAATGAATATTCAAAAATTCCTGAACTTCCAGATGAGAAAAAAGATAGATTTGTAAAAGAGTATGGAATAAAAGAGTACGATGCTTCTGTTATTACATCATCACTTGAAATGGCAAACTACTTTGATGAAATGATGAAAGAAGGAATTAGTGCTAAAAATGCTGTTACATGGCTTACTGTTGAACTTCAAGGAAGATTAAAAGAGGGTGTTACTATTGAACAATCTTCAATTGAAGCAAAAACTTTAGCAACTTTAGTAAAAAGAATAGAAGATAATACAATCTCTGGAAAAGCAGCAAAAGAAGTTTTAGACTATTTAATGGAAAATAGCTCAAGTGTTGATGAAGCTATTGAGAAATTAGGTTTAAAACAAGTAAGTGATGATGGAGCTTTATTAACTATTATTGATGAAATTTTAAATGCAAATCAAGACAAAGTAGCTGAGTATAAAGCTGGTAAAGAAAAAATGTTTGCATTTTTTGTTGGACAAACAATGAAAGCATCAAAAGGTACAGCAAATCCAAATAGAGTAAATGATTTATTAAAAGAAAGATTATCTTAAAATGCAAAATAATTCTATTGCAGTTATTGGTGCAGGAAAATGGGGACAAGCGCTTCATTTTGCACTAAGCCAAAAACAAAAATGTTATATAACTTCAAGAACTAAAAGAGAACTTGACAATTTTGTTGATTTAGAAACTGCAATGGATTGTGAATATTTAGTTATTGCTATTCCAGCACAAGAGATAAGAACTTGGTTAAAAGAGAACTTTATATTTAAAGGACAAAAAATACTTGTAGCTTCAAAAGGAATAGAAGCCTCAAGTGGTGAATTTTTAAATGAAATTTATGCCTCATTTGTTCCAGATGAAAACATAGGATTTATATCTGGTCCCTCATTTGCAGCTGAAGTGATAAAAGGGTTACCTTGTGCATTGGTAATAAACTCTACATCAAAAAATTTATATGACTTATTTCAACCATTTTTTCCTAATTTTATCAAAACTTATTATAGTAAAGATGTTATAGGAGCGGAAATAGCAGGAGCTTATAAAAATGTTTTAGCAATTGCAAGTGGAATTTGTGAAGGATTACAACTTGGTAAAAATGCCCAAGCTTCACTAATTGCAAGAGGACTTGTAGAAATGCAAAGATTTGGGAAACATTTTGGTGCTAAAAAATCATCTTTTTTAGGATTAAGTGGAGCTGGTGATCTATTTTTAACTGCAAACTCTACTATGAGTAGAAACTTTAGAGTAGGGCTTGGACTATCACAAAATAAAAAATTAGAAGA
This sequence comes from Aliarcobacter butzleri, assembly GCF_900187115.1. Lineage (NCBI taxonomy): Bacteria > Pseudomonadati > Campylobacterota > Epsilonproteobacteria > Campylobacterales > Arcobacteraceae > Aliarcobacter > Aliarcobacter butzleri. The sequence continues at coordinate 35,084 of NZ_LT906455.1, read as the reverse complement.
TATCTTAGAAGAACTAGGAGAAGTTGCAGAAGGTGTAAAAACTGCTGATGCAATAGATAAACTTTCAAAAAAATATAAAATCTACACACCAATAGCAAATGAGGTAAAACTCATACTAAATGGTAAAAATCCTAAAGATAGTTTAAAAGATTTACTTAAAAATTAATCTATCTTTTTTTATGGTTATCTCCCCAAAGATAAAGCTGTTTTATAATCGGTTTTAAGCTTTTTCCATATTCAGTTAAAGAATACTCAACTTTTGGAGGAACAACTGGATAAACTTCTCTATGAACTATTCCATCATTTTCTAACTCTCTTAATTTTTGTATTAACATCTTTTGAGTAGCTTTTGGCAATAATTTTTGTAATTCATTAAATCTTTTTTTCTCATCTTTTAAATACCAAATTATCAATATCTTCCACTTTCCTGCTAATACGTCAAGAGCCGTTTCTACAGGGCATTTAAACTCAGTATTTATATTATCTTGGTTTATTTTTTTAGTCATATTTCGCTCCAAAAGTATCTTTTTAGTAAGTACATTTCTTAAAAGATAGTTCTTGCTATTGTAAAACATTTTAGCTAAAGTTTCATACAAAGTAAAACAAAGGAGAGATTGTGAAAGCTTTCGTAGTTGATAAAATAACAGATGATAAGTTTATTTGTGATGTGAGAGATATAGCTAAACCAAAGTGCGAAAAAGATGAGATTATTATAAAAGCTACTTATTCTTGTTTAAATTATAAAGATGCCCTAAGTTCAATTGGACATCCTGGAGTTACAAGAAATTTCCCACATATCACTGGAGTTGATGTAGCAGGAACAGTTTTTGAATCAAATTCTACAATATTTAAAGTTGGTGAAAGAGTAATAGTTACTGGTTATGATTTAGGAATGAACAGTGATGGTGGACATAGTGAATATGTAAAAGTTAAAGCTTCTTGGGTAGCTAGAATCCCTGATTGTATTAGTGATAAAGATATAATGATATATGGAACAGCAGGGCTTACAGCTGCACTTAGTATAAATGAATTAATATCAAATGATATATCACCAGAATCAGGAGATATTTTGGTAACAGGTGCAACAGGAGGAGTTGGTTCTATTGCTGTATCTATCCTAAATAAATTGGGTTACAATGTAGTTGCACTTTCAGGAAAAGAAGAAAAAACTAACTACTTAAAAAGTATTGGTGCAAATGAAGTAATTTTTAGAAATGAATTTCTTGAGAATATCAAGAAACCCTTATTAAAAGAGAAATATGCTGGTGTTGTGGATACTGTCGGTGGAGATATTCTTGCTCAAGCACTAAAACAAGTAAAATATGATGGAGTGGTTACTTGTTGTGGTCTTACAGCATCTTATGAGTTAAATACAAATGTTTATCCATTTATTTTAAGAGGTGTTAGATTAATAGGAATTGATTCAGTTGAGTGTAAACTATCAAAAAACAATTGATTTGGGAAAAACTAGCATCTACTTGGAAAATAGATAACTTAAAAGAGATTACAACAGAAATTACTTTAAATGAGATAAAAGAAGTTTGTCAGAAACTACTTTCAGGAGAAGTAACTGGAAGATATATAGTAAAAATAGAATCGTAGATTATTTAATCTACTTCTATTTCACCATTTTCAACTTGTTTACTATAAGTTGTTTCATTTCCATTTTTTAAGATTCTTGCTTGCTCAACCCATTGGTTATTTCTTACATGGAATGGTAACTCTAAAAAGCCTTCTATCCATTCTACATTTTTATTTGTCCAATTTGCTATTTGTTCATAATGAAAAATCCCTAAATTATATAAGTTTTTCTCAATTTGAGAATTAATACCTTTTATTTTTTTGAAATTATCTATTTTACTTGATGAACTTAAAACCATTGGTTTATAGTCTAAGGATGAAGTTTTATTAAAAATAGGATTTATTCTAAATCTAACTTTTTTATTTTCCATCGATTCTTCATTATCAGTTTTAATAGTCTTAATCTCATTTCTTTTCTTTCCTATTAAATAACCAATAAAAATACCTATAACCAAAGCAATAACTAAATTAGTAACTATAAATGGGGCAATTTCAAACACGTACTACTCTCCTATAATAAATTCCACCCTACGATTAATTTCCGACAATCCATTTTCATCATCTTTTGCAATAGGAAACTCTTCTCCATAACCAATTGCTTTAATTCTAGTCTCGTTTACGCCACTATTTACTAGAATATTTTTTACACTATTTGCTCTATCTTGAGAAATTTGTTTATTTAAAGCAGCTTCACCTCTTGAATCTGTATGTCCTGCTACTTCAACTTTAAAATTTGGATTTTCATTTAAAATTTTTGCAATTTCTTTTATAGTATTTTGTGATTGTTCTGTTGGGATAGAACTTTTTCTCTCAAAACTTATTTTTCTATCTTTTAAAATATTGTTTATTAGTAACTGTATTTCAGGTAATTTCAAAGTTTCATTTTTGATAACTTCTTCATTACTATTTTCATTTTGTTGATTATTTATTGGATTATCTTCAGGAATTGAAATTTCTGTTTTTAGGATTATATTCTTGCTTTTTTGTAAAATAATTGTATCAATAAGATTTTTATACATTTTATTTTTTAATTCACCAGAAAGTAGTATTTCATTATTTATAACTGATATTTTTGAGTTATCTGCAAAAAAATCTTTAAATGGTACGATTAAAAGGAAAATTGTTTCTAATACTCCTTTATCAACTACAACATTGTTTTGATATGTTAAAGTGCCTTCTTTATTTATTCCTAATGCTTGAATAACATCTTGAGCAACTTTTTGATTTTCAAAAGTACCACTTAGTTCTATAGAATTATCGATTTTTGTTATAGTAAAATCTGAAGGTTTGTACTCAGTTTTATTGAATAAATTAAAGCTACTTTTATTTTCAAAATAGATATTGCTACCGCTTTTATCTTTAAAATACTCATCATAATTGAAAGTAAAAATAGATATGAAATTTAAAAGTAAAAATATGAATAATAATAAAATAATCTTACCAGAAATTGACATAAATAAAAACCTCAGTATAAATTATTTTATTATATCATAATTATAAAAATTTTGTTAAAAATTATTTTAAAACTTCTATCCAAAAGTATTTATTTGCGCTTCCTTTTTCCACAGGCTTCCATCCATAAGTTATAGAGTGCAAGTATAAAATATTATTTAAAAGTTTAAAAGTTAACTCTTTATTTGAGTTTTCACCTAAAATTATTGAAAATATTACATAAATATGATTATCATCGTTATCAATTTTGTAAGAAAAATTGTCTAAATTTTCTAACTCATTTTCTAAAAAATCTTTTACTCTTGAAATTGGCATTAGTTATTCCTTTTTATTATATTTTTAAATCCCAGTTATCTGTAAAAATATGCTCTTCTAATTTTGCTTTTATATTATCTGGAATTTTTATAGCTATTTTTGAATCAAAATCATAATGAATCAAAACTGTTTTTGAAGATGTACATAAAACACCTTTTTGATAAACTGCGTGTTTTAGCTCAAAAGATGAGTTTCCTATCTTTGAAACAGCCGTTTTTACGATAACTTCTTCACCCCAAAAAACCTCTTTTAAAAAGTCGTTTGAACTGTGAGCCATAACTAAACACCATTTTTTTATATTTAAATTTGGTAAAAATAGCTTATATATTGGCTCTCTTGCTGCTTCAAACCAAACTCCATAAGTATTGTTATTTATATGTCCTAAAGCATCTGTTTCGCTAAATCTTGGCATTATATTTTGTGTTAACATTATTTCTCTCCAATCAAAAGAAATAAGTTTAACAAAATGAGTTTAGAGAAAAGTTAATTACTGTTTACTTTCTTTTAATTCATTATATTTGTCTAAAATCTTCTCATTTTTTCCAAAAGCTTTTTTATCATATTCAATTAATACATCAAATAAAAGATTAGAATTGACATCTTTATCATCTATGTATAAATGTTCGAATAATTCATATTTTTCAACATATTCTTTATATTGTGTAAAATCTTTATATGCAACAATATTAACAGCTAAAGCTTTTAATATTTCATTATCAAGTATTGCTCGAACCATATTAGTAAAAAATTTTGCATCAAAATTATTTTTAATGCATTGAATATCTATAAACTTTAATAACTGATAAAGTACCATAAAATAATTCTTTACAGCATTATTATGCTCATTTGTATATCTGAAATTATCTATCAACTCATTCTTATTCGCATCTTTTAATACTCCACCAACATCATTTATACGATTAGATTGATAATTCAAAATAGAGATAATCCCGTGTGAATTATAACAGTTATCTAACATTTTATTATGTTGTTCAAATAACTTAAAAAAAGTATTTTCAAACATTTGTAATTTTGTTGCTTGATTTTGAAGTTTTAAAGATTCACTTTGTTCTTCTTGTGCAATTCTTGACTTTTCTAACTCTTCTTTAGTTGCTAACAATTCCTTTCTAGATACTTTTAATGTTTCTGATTGTAAATAAACAGTATATAACAATGTTAGAAAAGCGAAAAAAGCAAATATAGGATTTAGTGTTCCTCCAAAGAAATCTCCAAGTTGACCATATTCTCCAATTTCTTTTGGTAAAACAGATATAACTCCACTTGCAAAACTTATAGCAATTACTATAATTACAACAGCAAAAATAGCAAAAAAGATTAATAGATATTTCATATTTAATTCCTAAAAAGAGATTTTATGATTTTTATTTTTGTTAAGGTCAAGGCGGTGATTGGATTTTAGAGAGGAGCTTACTAAAGTAAGTGAGTCCTTAAAATACGAGCGCCAACGCAGAGATTGCCAAAAAGAAAGATTAGAAAATCTTCTTTTTTTAAAAGTCATCGAAGTCTATCGAACCTTTTGAGTAGTTTACAACATTCCCTTCAAAGAAATTCGTTCTTTGGTCATTGAAAGATGCATAACCATCAACCCATGGAATTGGATGTTTTACTCCATATTCTGCTTTATATCCAACAGCTTCAAGTCTTCTATCTGCTAAATACTCAATATATTGTCTAATAATTCCATCTGTAAATCCTAGAATTTGTCCTTGAGTGATATATGCTCCCCAAGAAGCTTCTAAATCAACAGCTTTTCTAAACATCGCTCTAACTGTCTCTTCTAATTCACTAGTAAATAAATCTGGTCTTTCTTTTCTTACACTATTTATCATGTTTTGGAAAAGTAAAAGGTGGGTTACTTCATCTCTTTGAATAAATCTAATCATTTGAGAACTTCCAAGCATTTTTCCTGATTTTCCAAGAGCATAAATAGCTGCAAATCCTGCATAGAAATATAAACCTTCTAAAATTTGATTAGCAAATAGTGCTAAAACTATTTTTCTATCATCTATATCACCTGAAAGATTTTTATAAACTTCTGCAATGTATGTATTTTTTTCTCTTAATTTTGCGTCATTTTTCCACATATCATAAATCAAATCTGTGTTATCAGAAATTGATTCAACCATAACAGCATAAGATTTACTATGGTTTGCCTCTTCGTAAGATTGTCTTGCTAAACAAGCATTTATTTCCGGAGCAGTAATATAAGGATTTATGTTATCCATTAGATTATTTGTTTGTAATGAATCCATAAAGATAAGTTGAGATAAAACTAAATCATACATTCTTTTTTCAGCAGGTGTTAAAAACTTATAATCTTTTGCATCACCTGTCATTTGAACTTCTCTTGGAAACCAAGTATTTGCTTCCATTGTATCCCAAAGATTTAAAGCCCATTGATATTTCATTCTAGTAAAATTGATCATTCCATCACTATTTCCACCAAAAACTCTTCTATCGTTTAAGCTCTCTTTAGAATCAGGGTTATAATTAGTTTTTCTTTCCATTTTAAGCCTTCTTTGCCATAAATTTTACATAATATCCGAAAATACGGAATTCAATTTTTAATAAACTGTTTTTAAAATCTTTTTTTTGCAGTGCCATAATAATTGTCCTAAAATAACTTAACTTTTAAATTACTGACAACCTGCACACTCCATACTTCTATCTTCTACATCATTTTTTGCTTCTGGACTTTGGCTTCTTAAATAGTAAGTCGATTTAAGTCCTAATTTCCAAGCTAATGTATAAATTTCATGCAAATATTTTCCACTTGCTTTATCTAAACTCATAAAAATATTTGTTGATTGCCCTTGGTCAATCCATTTTTGTCTAATTGCTGCTGCTTTGATAACTTGTAATTGGTCAATTTCAAATGCAGGTGTATAATAAGCCCATGTTTCTGGACTTAATCTTGGAACAACAACTGGAATTAATCCTGATAAGTTCTCTTCAAACCATTTTCTTTTATAAACTGGTTCTATTGCTTGTGTAGTTCCTACAAGAATCGAAATAGAAGAAGTTGGAGCAATAGCCATTAGATAACCATTTCTCATACCATCTTTTTTAACTTTTTCTCTTAATACATCCCAATCATAACTTGTATCAAATAAATCTTTATCTACAAGTGCATTAACAGCTTGAGGAGCTAAATCATGAGGCATAATACCTTTACTCCATTTTGAACCTTCAAATGTAGGATATACACCTTTTTCACTTGCTAAATCTGAACTTGATTTAATTGTGTTATATGAAATTGCTTCCATAATTTGATCAATCTTTTTGAAGTGTTCACTTGAACCCCAAGCTAATTGATGTTGAGCTAACATCTCTGCTTCACCCATAACACCTAAACCAATACTTCTTGATTTTAAGTTTGTTGCTTTTACTTTTCTAAGTGGATAGAAGTTTAAATCTATTACATTATCAAGCATTCTTATAGCAGTTGGAACAACTCTTTCTATGTCTTCTTTTGTATTTATTTTTGATAAATTTATAGAAGCTAGATTACAAACAGCTGTATCTCCATCAATTTTCTCTTTTTCAACAATAAATACTCTTTTACCATTTACACTATCAAGTGCAGAAACTTTATTTGCTTTTTTAGTAACTCCACCATCAACAACTACTAAATCTGATTCTTCATAAGTAGAAACTGTACCATCTTCAAACTCTAATTTGATTTTATAGTGGTTTGGATTTGTATTTTGGAAAATCTCTGTACAAAGATTTGAACTTCTAATATGTCCTACATGAGAGTTTGGATTTGTTCTGTTTGCTGTATCTTTCCAACATAAGAATGGACTTCCAACCTCAAAATATGAAGTTAAGATTTTTTTCCATAAATCTTTTGCTTTCATTCTATCTTTTGTGATAGTTTCATCATTTTCGTAAGCTACATATTTTGCTTTGAACTCATCACCAAATGTTTCACTTAAATCTCTTACTTCATAAGGGTCAAATAAAGTCCAATAAGAGTCTTCCATTACTCTTTCCATAAATAAATCAGAAATCCAAAGAGCAGGGAATAAATCATGCGCTCTTCTTCTTTCTTCTCCAGAGTTTTTCTTTAGATCAACAAAATCAACTATATCCATATGCCAAGGCTCAAGATAAACAGCAATTGCTCCTTTTCTTGTACCTAATTGGTCAACTGCAATAGCTAAATCATTTGTAATTTTTAAAAATGGTACAGTTCCACCAGCAGCACTTTTGTGGTCATCAATAACTCCACCTAAACTTCTGATTTGATTCCAATCCCAACCGATTCCACCACCATATTTAGATAGAAGTGCCATCTCTTTGTAACCATCAAAAATACCTTCGATATTATCAGGACTTGAACCAATGTAACAAGAACTTAATTGATGTCTATTTGTTCTAGCATTTGATAAAGTTGGAGTTGCTAACATAACTTCAAATTTAGAAACTACATCATAAAACTCTTTTGCTTTTGATTGTTTGTCTTTTTCATTTTGAGCTAAAAACATAGCTATTGCCATAAACATTTGTTGTGGTAACTCTATTGGTTCAGCTTTTCTATTTTTTATTAAATATCTATCATATAAAGTTTTTATTCCTAAATAGTTAAATAAAAGGTCTCTTGAAGGGTCAATATATGCATTTAGTTCATCTAAATCATAACCATCTGCAATACTTGGTATTAATCTTCCAGCTTCTATTCCAAATTTTATATAATCTTTTAAATGACAATATGCCTCACCTTTTACACCATGAGTTGCAATTCCTACTCTATGATATAAATCAAATAAAAATAGTCTTGCAGCAACAAATGTCCAATTTGGTACATCAATATCAATTTTTTCTACAGCTGTTTTAATTAAAGCATCTTGAATATCTTTAGAGTGCATACCATCAATAAACTTTATATGTGCATCAAGTTCTAATTCACTTTGACTAACACCTTCTAAGCCTTTTGTTGCTTCCATAGACATTTTTTGGATTTTTGTAATATCTAAAAGTTCTTTACGACCATTTCTTTTTTGAATCATAATTGCCATTTGTTACCCTTTATTTAAAAACTCTTTTGAATATTGCATCAACATTTTTTGTATAATAATCAAAGTTAAAACACTCTCTAATTTGCTCTTCACTCAAAGATGCTCTTAACTCTTCATCACCTAATAAATATTGAAGATATAAAGATTCACCTTTTTCATTTGTTGTTGGTTTCCCTTTTTGAATCTCTTCCCATACTTTCATAGCGTTTCTTTGAACAATTCTATAAGCATCTTCTCTACTTACACCTTGTAATGGAAGCTCAAGTAAAACTCTTTGAGAGAATACTAACCCACCTGTTAAGTTAAGATTTTTCATCATATTTTCAGGCATAACTGTTAAGTTTGCAATTACACTATTCATTCTATGTAACATAAAATCTGTTGTTATAAATGCATCTGGTAACCAAAATCTTTCAGTTGAAGAATGAGAAATATCTCTTTCATGCCAAAGTGCAACATTTTCCATAGCTGGAATTGCATAAGCTCTAATCATTCTTGCAAGTCCAGTTATATTTTCAGTTAAGATTGGATTTCTTTTATGTGGCATAGCTGAACTTCCTTTTTGCCCTTTTGCAAAATACTCTTCAGCTTCATAAACTTCTGTTCTTTGTAAATGTCTTACTTGAACTGCAAACTTTTCAACACTAGATGCTAAAAGTGCTAAAGCAGTTGCAAGTCTTGCATATCTATCTCTATGAATAACTTGATTTGAACATGGTTCTGGTTTAAGTCCAAGCTCAGCCATTGCATACTCTTCAAGTTCAAGTGGTGCATGAGCAAAGTTACCCATAGCTCCAGAGATTTGTCCAACTGCAATAACATCCATAGTCTCTTCAAGATTTTTTAAATGTCTTGCAACTTCATCATACCAAACAGCTAAAGTTAAACCAAAAGTAATAGGTTCACCATGAATACCATGACTTCTTCCAACCATTAAAGTAAATTTATGCTCTAATGCTCTTTTTTTAATAGATTCCATAAGCATTTTTACATCATCAATGATGATTTTTAAAGAATCTCTCATTTGTAGAGCAACACCTGTATCAACCGCATCAGAAGATGTCATACCATAATGAAACCATCTTGATTCTTCACCTAAAGATTCAGAAACACTTGTATTAAATGCAATTAAATCGTGCTTAGTAATAGCTTCGATTTCTTCTATTCTTTCTACGCTGAAAGAGGCATTTTTTACTATTTTTTCGCAATCTTCATCTGGAATAAGTCCAAGTTTGTTCCAAGCTTTTACTGCTGCTTTTTCTACTTCTAGCCAAGCTGCATATCTTGCTTCTTGAGTCCACTTTGAACTCATTTCAACTCTAGCATATCTTTCAACCATAAAAAATCCCTTATAATCATATTTGTATAAATTTTATTATAAAATTGTCGTTATTTTGAACTTGAACTATATCTAATCAGAACAAAATATAAGATAAAAATAGGAAATAAATTTTGGCATTTACACTTAGAAAATATGATGCAATAAAAGGTAAAAAAATACAACTTTTTTTAATACAGAATTTGAAGTTTGACCCTAAAATAGGGCAACGTTTAACTTCAAAAGGAAGAATCTTCGATGAGAATATGAATCAGATAAATGCAGGGGATGAAATCCCAACTGAGCATATTTTTATAGCTGTTTTCGAAGGACAAACAAAAGGTTTAAAACCACTTTTAGAATTTGAAGATTTTGCTATTTTTGATAAACCTACAAATCTTATGGTTCACCCAATTTCAAAAAATACTTCTTACTCTTTACTTGATGAAATCAGATACCACTTTGGTGAAAATGCGAACTTAATTCATAGAATAGATGCAGAAACTTCTGGGCTTGTAATTGTTGGAAAAAATAAAAAGAGTGAAATAGAGTTAAAAGATATGTTTCAAGAAAAAAAGTATCATAAATCATACTTAGCTATTGTTCAAGGAGAAATAAAAGAAGAACTTAAAATAAATAAAGCCCTAGATAGAGAAGGAAAGGCTATTGGTGTAAGAATGAAAGTTTGTACACAAGAAGAGGGTGGAAAAGAATCGATAACAATAATAAAACCAATAATATATGATAAAGAAAAAAATCTAACTTTAGTAGAAGCTCTTCCTCTTACAGGAAGACAACATCAAATAAGAGTTCATCTTCATTCTATGGGACATACAATTTTAGGTGATCCAATTTATGGAGTTGATGATGAAAATGCAGAAAATTATCTAAACAAAACTTTGAGTGAAGAGGATAGATTTAAAGTTACAAAATCATATAGATTGTGGCTTCATGCAAATTATTTAGAGTTTAATTACAAAGATGTAACTTATAAAATATTTTCTAAAAATAGGGATTTGTATAAAGAATTTTTCTAAAATAAAAAAAGGCAAGGATAAAAATCCTTACCTTTTAAAATAAACCTTCAAGATGAAATTAGTTTGTAATTCCATCTGAAATTGGTTGTTCAACTTTTACTTGAACAGTTGAATTTCCATCATTTGTATATACATCAAATGTTTTATTGTTTTCAGTAATTGTTGTTTCTGACTTTTTCCATCCATCATTTTTTGCAAATGAAACACCATCTTTTTCATCACCAAGGATTGTAAGATTTATATTTCCACTTCCATCTTTTTTACCAATATCCATAACATCTTGAAGTGTAAGATTTAGAAGTTTATTTTCACCTTGTGCACCTAAATCAATAGTACTTACGTCTTTGATGTCTCCACTTTCTATTTTTGAGAAGTCTATATTCATCTCTTTTCCTAAAGTAAGAGTTCCATCTTTAAGTGCATCTTGAGTAAAGTTTAGATCAAATTTACCTTCTACTTTATTTGATATATCTGCATCTTGACCATCTTGAGTCCAAGCTTCTACTTTGATATCTTTTACTGACTTATCATGAGTAATTTGAATATTATTTATATCTTCATATTCAATTCCATTTATAGTCCATTTTCCATTTTCAAATTTAGATTGTGAACTTAAATCTGTAATATTTCCATCTTTATCAACGATTCTAAATTGTGCAGAACTATCTAATCCTTCAAGAGTGAAATGCATTTTTTCACTACCATCAACATCTTTCATATTTGCATTTAGATTTAAACTTGTCCATTCAAATCCTTTTGCATCAATTCCTGTTTTTGTTGGGTCAATAGTAACACCATCTGCAACTTCTTTAATATAAACAGAACTATCTTTTAGTTCAATTGTGCTTTTAGAATTTCCATCTTTTACATTTATTATTGCATCAAATTTAATTTCTCCACCAAAGTGTTCATTTCCTTTGAAGAAGATTTGAGGAAGTGTACCATCACTATTTACAGGAACTAACCAAGAACCATCCCCTAAGTTCATAGCTAAAGCATTTCCATTATCATAATAAACTGCCACTCCAGAAGCAACTTTTATTAAAACACTTTCAAATTTCTCAGATGGGTCAGCTTTTACAACATTTAATTTTGCACTTGCCATTTCTTTATCTTCAATACCATCTTGCACTTTTTTCACTTCTATTTCAGAAGAAGCAACAGGTTTTACAGTAATAGTTGTAGTTCCTGTCGAAGTTAATTCATTTGCTGCACCTGTTTCTTTATTTAAAGCAATTACTTTTATTTCAACTGCTCCATGTCTATCTTCACCAGATTTATAAGTAAGATTTAAACTATCACCTAGCTTATAATCTGCTGGTAATTTATATTTTCCATCTAATAATTCTAGTTTAGTATTTCCTAAATATAACTCACCTTTTGAGCTTTCTCCAGCTTCAAAGTTTTCATTTACAACAACATAAAAATCATTTATATTTGTAAACTCTTTATCTGAATTATTCGTAAGTTTAATATCAAAATTAAACTCACCATTTTCATCTATAGTTGTACTATCATTTGCTGTTATTTCTACATTTAAACTATCCGTTACAGGAGTTACAGGAACTTTTATAGTAGATTCTTTTCCATTTGTTTCTACTTTAATAGATATTCCATCTCCATCTTGATTACTATTAAAATCTTTATTTGGAACTACTTTTAAATTTGCTAAAACAGACTCAATATCAGCTCTATTCCCTTTTATTGTATAACTTCCATCTGCATTTTTATAAGCATCTAAACCTTTTAATGTTGCATTTGAACCTACATCAATTTTGAAATTTAACTCTGTTCTTCCATCATTTGAATTATCTGCTACTGTAACTTTAAATACATCTAGGAAATTAAACTCTGTATCTTCTGTTGCATTAAAATCTTTTTTAACTTCATCAACTATAATGTCTAGTTTTGGACCTGTTCCAGTTCCTCCTCCATTTCCATTATGAGTTTTATCTAAAGTTATTTTTGTACTTGTTTGTTCTTCAATTGATCCTTGGGCATCTTTTGTATATGCAGTAATAGTAATATCTCTATATTCAAAATTTGCATTTCCATCTACTTTAAATACGATATCTTTAAAATTACTACTATTTAAATTATGTCCTGTAATCGTATAAATACCATTGTGCTCACTTACAGTTATTTTTGCATCTAATTCAGCAGAACCTGTGTCTATTATAACACCCTTTGGAACGCCACTAATCACTATTTTTGTGATATTTTCACTTCCATCTGTATCTTCTGAAGATACTTTTACAGGGATTTTTATCTCTGTATTTTCTCCTGCATTTACATTTATATGTGTTTGTGTACCAGTTTCAACTTCTATAGTTGGAGTATCAGTAACTGGTGTAATAGTCAATTTATGAGTAAAATCTTTTGTCTCTTTTGTGTCATAATTTACATCTTTTCCTACATATTGACTATCTTTTACTGTATAAGTACCTTTTATATCAAAGCTACCATGTTGATTCTCTTTTACTTCTACATAAACTTTGTTCAATTCACTAGTTTTAAGAGTATAGTCACTTGTAATTTCTGTTTTCGTATTACCATCTATTATAAATAATTTATATCCACTATTTGCTTCTGGAGCTTTTATAGTAACACTTTCTAAAATTTCATCATTATCACCATTTTGGTGAGAAATTCCTAAATCCACTTTATAATAACTATTTCCACCATCTACAATTTCGCTATCTTCTGCTTTTGTAGTTTGAGAGTCAAATTGTGCATCAATAGTAGGTTTTACAAAGATACTTATTTTATCAGTCTCTTGTTTGCTATCGTGAGTTTTACTTGGATTATTAGCTTCACCTTTTTCTGTTGTTATATATGTAATATCAAAGTTCAATTCTCCACTATAATTTGGTGGCGTTACAATCTTGATACTTGAAATATCACTAGCTTTAAAGATATATTGACCATTTATTAAAGTTACATTTCCTTCTAATTCAACACCTTTTGGTAAAGATTTAAGAATGATAGTTAAATCTTCACTTTCTTTATCATAAGATGAAAGTTTTGTAGAATCTTTAAACACAGAATCTAATTTTATTTGTGTATCTTCTTGTGTTACTAAGTTGTAATCTTTGTTTGTACCATCTGCTAAAGATAAATTTTCTACATTATAATCATTTCCTATAACACTATCTGCAACATCTTTTACAACAACTAATATATCTTTATTAGTTGCTACATCTTGAACATTTGTTACTGGTTGCCCATCTATTATTACTGTATCAACTGTTTTTGCATCAACATTTAATTTAAAATCTCCATGTTCATTATGTGGTGGAATAAATTTTGGAGGATTTTCATTGTCAAATTTTTCAATAGTTATACTTCCTTTATTCGCTGTTATAGTCGTTCCAGTATAATCTTCTAAAACACCATTATTCCATACTTTTATTGTAGGTGTTCCATCTTCAGCATAAGTTACAAGAATATCTTTTCCTGTAAGTGGTTCTTTCACAAAAATAGCTCCACCATCTGGAATATCTTTGATAGTTACAGTAAATGTTTCACTTCCATCTGTATCAGTTGAACTAACTTTTATATCAAGTGCAATACCATTTTCTGGATGTTTTATAGTTCCATCTTTATCTTGAATATTTTTATTTGTATTTCTAGCTGTATCTTCATATCCTACAACTTGACCAACTTTAAGTGTTGCTTCATCTGCAACTGGGTTTACATTTACTTTGAAATCAACTTCAGCAGTTTTAATACCATTTGTACCATTTCCATAATCTGTTGTATCTCTTTGTCCAGATTCTACTCCATTATCATAAACACTTAAAGTAATCTTTCCATTTACTGTTCCAGAGAAACTTGTTGGGAATTTCATAGAAAAATCTGGGTCAGCGTTTTTATTATTTGTATCACTAAATACTATAGTTGCAATACCTTTATCATTTGCAACAGCAGTTTGTCCACCTAAAGTTACAACTGTACCTTCTGGAATACCAGAAATTGTATATGTTCTTTTTTCACTTCCATCTAAATCAGCTTTATTTCCAGTTGTACCATCGTTTAGTTCTGTTCCACTTGTTTTAGTAAGAAGTGCTTTTAAATCAATAGTATCATTTCCTTCTTTTATATCATTAAATGTGTAAGTTTTTCCACTATCAGATATCGTTCCTGCACTCTCATCATTCCATTTTAAACTAATATCATCAGTTACTGGTTTAATAACTACAGTAACCGTTGCACTATCTGTTTTTCCTTGATTATTTGCTTGAGAATTTGATAAAGGTTTTCCACTATCATCAACTTCATAAGTTTTTGTTGAGATATTTATTTTTATATCTGTATCATTATCTTCAGCATGTTGGATTTTTAATCCTTCATATTCCTCTTTTGTAAGATAAACTACTCCTGATTGTCCCAAAGTAATATTTGAATGGTGGAAATCTGTGTCTACACTTCCATCAGCTTTAACAATAACTATTTTAACAGTTTGGCTATTACTAGAAATTGTAGCAATATCAGTACCATCTGCTTTTTCTAAAACAGCACCTTTTACAGAAGTTCCATTTGTAAAATTAAGTGTAATATAATCAACTCTTTCACCATGGTCACCTTTTGCAGTGTCATTTTTATCTGTATTATCTTTAATAGTTGGTTGTACCAATCCTAAAGATACAGAGTTTTGACCTTCTTGAGTATTTTTATTATCTTCATAAGTCTCTACTTTATTAGTAGTAATAGTTACTCCATCAACACCTGGTTTAACTTGAATATTGATTTGTCCTTGCGCATAATCTCCATCTGTATCACTAACTTTATATTTGAAATTTGGTAAATAACCATTATCAGCTTCATATTTACTATAATCTGCATTTGGTTTAAAAGTTAAAGTTCCATTTGCATTATTTGTAAGTGTTCCAATAATTTCATCACCATCATAAATATTAACTGTTCCATTTTTAGCAACAGTTTGGTATCCATCCTTTCCATTATCTATTTCAATTTTTCCATCTTTAAATGATTCATCACTTAAAACAATAGTTAAAGTTCCATCTTCATTTACTGTTTCTGTTCTTGTTTCTGCATCTGGTGTAGAATCATTTACAGTTACTTTGAACTCTTGTGTAGGACTTGTTGTAGTAGGCTCACCATTTTTAGGTGTTGTAGTAATATTAAATTTAAAATTTAAATCAATATTGTCATTTGTATTAACATTTTCATAATCTGTATTTGTATTTCCTGCTTTTGGATGGTCAATATTTGCATATTGTTTATATGTATACGTTCCATTCTTACTTAAAACAATGTCAAATACAGTTGTATTACCAGCTTTTGCTGTAATTGTATTTCCATTAACTGTATAAGTAACAGCTACTCCATTTGAAGTTAATGCATAATTATTTCCATCAACTGTAACTGTTGGTGTATTAACAAAATTAACACTAAAAGTTCCAACTTCTGTTTCATAATTTGTTGGAATTGTAAATCCTAAGCTTTTTGTTGATGATAAATTATTTTTTGTTGTAGAAGAACCTTTATAAAAATCATCTTCATCAACTTTTGTATTTTCAGGATTTGTTAATGTAATACCATCAAGAATCGTATCTGTTACTTTATTTGCTGTAGAATCAATAGCAACATTTTCAAAAGCACCACTTTGTTCAACTTTTGATATTGTGATTTCATAAACTTCTTTGCCTTCAGTTACAAAATCTACTTTTGTAATATTTTCAAAAGTTGTTGAAGATGTTCCACCTTTTATTGTAATAGTTTCTGTTTTAGTAACATAATCATCTGAACTACCTCCATCTTGTTTAATAGTATAAGTTAATGTTACTGTTACACTTTCTCCAGTTGGAATAGTTACAAGATTTCCATCTTTATCTACAAGTGTTACAGTATGCGATAATTTTCCACCTTCAACTACAGTTGGATTACCTTCAATTTTTACATATACTGTATCTTCTTTTCCATAACTTCCATTTATTGGATCATCATTTCCTGTTCCAGTATCTGGTTGTTCAACTTTTGATGGATTATCTTTAATCGTTGTAGTAACGTTGTTTGATGGATTATTTGGAATAGTATTTGGATAACTATCAAATTTTACATTTTCAAATTCACCCGTATTTTGTACATTTGTAATTTTTACATTATAGTTTTCATCAGCTTCTGCATAATAATCATCTTTTGTTTCTACAGTAAATGTTCCTTTCCCTGAAGCATCTATTTTTACAGCTATTTCTTGATTATTTGTTTTATTTGTATCATCTGTTGATGTTGTTCCAATATTTGTATAAGTTACAGTAACTGTTGTTTCTTTTGTTGGAATTACAGTATTACCATCTTTATCAACTAGTTTAACTGTGTATGTAACAACTCCTCCTTCATTTACTGTTGTTTCTCCAGTAATGATTGCATATACTGTATCTTCTGCTCCATAAGTATTTCCATCTGTATCTTCACCACCTGAAACAACTGTTCCATTTATTGTTGGTGCATTGTCTTTTATTGTTGAAGTTACAGTATCTTTTGTTGTATCAATAGATGGTGTTTCATATGGTGAATTTTTTAAATCTGTAATTTTTACAGTAAAGTTTTCATCTCCTTCAGCATAATAATCATCTTTTGTTTTTACTTCAAATACAACACCTACTTTTGTAGTTACTTTTGTAGTATTATCATAATCTACACCAGCTGTTGCATCTTTATCTGAAGTAGTTGATGTAGTTCCATAATTTATTGTAACATCTCCACCTTGAGTAGCTAAAGGTTTTCCATCTTTATCAACTGCAACTGCAATATAATATAATTTTCCACCTTCTGGCGTTTCATTTGTATTTGTAACTTTTAGTGTTCCATCTGAGTTTGTAATATCAGCAATTGTAGTTGTAACAGATGATACAGCTACAAGTACTATTTTTACATCTTCTACATTTGTTTCTGTATTTGGTGTTGTATTATCTTTAATTGTTGTTGTTACTGGATCAGTATTTGTAACCACATTTTCATAAATTGCACCTGATGCTGGATGTTCATAAGTTTTATCATTTATTGATACTTTATATTTTTCTCCATCATCTTTTAAATAATCATCTAAAGTTTTTATCTCAAATACTTCTCCAAGAGTTACAGTTTTTGAAGTTTCAGATACGTAATCAAGTTCTGCATTATCTTTTGTTCCAGTTGTTTTTGCCGTATCATCAGTTGTTTTTATAGTAACTGTTCCAGCTTGAGTATCAACTACATCTGTTGTTTTAAATTCCGTTGTAGCTGGTTTAAATGCTAATACCATATATTTTGCATTTGAACCTTCAGCTACATTATTTTCAAATGTGTATTTACCATCTTTAATTATTGGATTTCCATCTTCTCCAACTGCTACTATTTTTAAAATTACATTTTCTTGATTACTTTCTACTGTACTATTTTCATTTGGTTTATCAGTTGTATTATCTAAGATTGTTGTATCAACATTTGTTTTATCACCATTTATATCACCAATATTTACTTTTTCAAATTGTCCTTGATCATCAACATTTGTAATTCCTAAATTAAATTTTTCTCCATTATCTGCTAAATAATCATCAATTGTATCAACATCAAATTTATCTGACGAATTTTCACCAGCTTTAATAGTAATTTTTATTGTATCGTTATCTTTATATTGAGTATCACCATCTTGAGTTGTTTTGTTTGTATATTTTATAGTTACTTCTGTATCTTTTGTTACAGTTACAGGATTTCCATCTTTATCTACTAATTTTACAATATATTGAGCTGAGTCACCTTCATTTACTGTTGTTGTCCCTTCTATTATTGCATATACTGTATCTTCACTTCCATACCCTCCATCTTCTCCTCCTGGGTTACTTGGATTTGAATTATCTAGTATTTTCGTATCTACATTTGTTTGTCCACCAGTTTGATTTCCTGTTCTCATATCAAATTCTGTAGAGTTATTACCTGTAATTTCTAAATTAAATCTTTCATCATTATCAGCTAGATAATCATCTTTTGTTTGTACAGTAAATGTAGCTTGGCTAGTTCCAGCTTTAATAACTACTTCTATTGTTGTATTATGAGTATATTGTGTATCATTGTCATCAGTTTCTATATTTGTGTACCTAACATATACTATTGTATCTTGATTAACAATTATTGGATTTCCTGCAGCATCTACAGCTTTTACAGTATAAGTTCCAGTATTTCCTTCCCACACTACATTATCACCATCAATAACTGTAAAAACTATTGGTAAAGGTTGTTCTATTAATTTGTCTTCTAGGTCAGGAATAATAGTAGTTTGTTCTTCCGTCCAAGAAGCATCTCTTAAATCACTTACAACATTTGTAGAATTTCCATCTCTAGCACTGAATCTAGCAGCAACTCTTCCTTCTTCTGTTGGTTCTTCTTGTCCTGCTTGTGTTTCTTGTTGCGTTGGATCACCTGCAGCTGTCTCCATATCATCACTTACGTCATTTGTAGTATTATTCCATGCATTTTGTATATCATTTTTTGTAAAAATTACTTCTTCATTTCCAAAAGTAACTTCATTTAAAGAAGAATCTATTAATTGTTGTTGTCCTTGATTTAAAACTATTACATCATTTCCAGATAATTCCATTTCAACTTTTGCAGAAGTAGGATTTGAACTATCTCCAAATACTACTTCATTTTCTAATATTACATCTCCGATATTTAGTTCTCTAATATTTCCAGAAGAATCCTTTGCATAAAATACTCCTCCTTCTAAAATTTTAACTACTCCTACTTGTGACATAGGTCTCTCCTTGTTAATTAATTAGTAAGATTATATTTTATTTTTTTTTCTTTGTCTATCACCCATTAGGGTGATATTTACCTTAAATCCTCTCTTTTTCGAACTTTTTTGCAATAAATAATAACAATATTCCACCTAAAACAATAAAGGCAGTAAGATATAAAGCATAATCATAATTGCCAAACTTTTCAATTAAATATACACTATATAAAGGAGCGATAACTTGTCCTACACCATAAGAAGTAGTTAAAGCACCCATTAAAATCACTGGATTTCCATGAGATAATTGTCCACCAAGATTCATAAAAAGCGCAACTAAACCTATAAAAGTACCACCATACAAAACACCACTTAATAAATTTAAATAAATATTACTTGTAAATGCGGGAATTAAAATACCAATTGCTTGAAGAAGTAAAGCTATAATAATCATATTTATACTTCCATAATTATGAGCTAATCTCATCCAAATTATACAAGATGGTATTCCAGCAAGACCAACTAAAGTCCAAGTTAAACTTCCATAACCTTCAAGTCCAGGAAGAGTATTTACAATATCAGGTAAAAACGTTGCTTGAACTACAAATCCTACACCTTCTGTAAAATAAGCCATAATCAATAAAATCACAAAAAAAGTAAAAATAGAAAAATCAAATTTATGTTTTACAACATTTTGTTTAACTTCTTTATCAAAAGATAAAATATAGATTGCATAACTTGCTAAAACTATTGCAAATATTGATAAAACTATCCAAGAATCTTGCCAAGTATATCCCAAACTTAAAACATATCTTGCTATTAAATCTGTCGTTAAAATAGAAAATCCTATACCACTAAAATGAATCCCCATAGCTTTTGTTTTACTTTCCATTTTGAGTTTTGTCATAACAATAGCTGAACCAACTACTAAAGCCATTGCTCCTGCAAATCCACCTAAAACTCTTGAAATCATCCAAAAAGTATCATTTGTGCTAAAACCTAAAACAAAAGTAGTTGCTATTGCTAAAACTATTCCCATTCTATAAAAAAGTACTTTTTGATTTATATCTTTTAAAAATACAGATAAAATCGAACCTGTTAAATATCCTGCAAAATTTAATGAAGCTAAAATACCTACAAATTTAATACTTAAATGATCTTCAAGCATTGGAGGAATAAGACCTGTAAAAGCAAATCTTGCTACTCCAATTCCTATAATAATTGAAAAAATCCCTGCAATTAAAATTGCTAGATTATCGTTCCTATCAAACAATCTACTCATCTTAAAATCCTATCTCTCTCAAATTTTGTTATAATATCACGAATAGTAATCTAGTGTCAAATAATCAATAATGATAGGTGATATAAGGAAAAATGATATGGATTTGAATTTATTAAAAGTTTTTGTAAGTGTTGCAAATAATAAAAGTATTTCTCTTGCATCAAATGAATTAAAATGTACTCAATCAAATGTAACTTCAAGAGTAAAACAATTAGAAAAGATTTTAACCTTAGAACTTTTTCATAGAGTTCCCAAAGGTGTGATTCTCACAAAATCAGGTGAAAAGTTTTATCCTCAAGCAATAGAACTAATACATAAAATGGAAAATTGTATTTCAAGTCTTACGAATGAAAATGAGATAAATTCTTTGAAAATTGGTTCAACGGATTGTAATGCTGTTGTAAGAATCTCTCCTTTTTTATTAAAACTTCATGAAGATTTTCCTCAAATGCAACTTGAACTTTTTACAGGAACTACAAAAAGTGTTACTCAACTTATCTTAGATTATAAAGTTGATATTGCATTTATTAGTGGTGAACCAAAAAATGATTCTTTAATGGTTTTAAAAAAATATGAAGAAGAAATAGCCATACTTGAACCACAAGGAGATAATACTCCAAATGTAACTTTAACTTTTAAAGAAGGCTGTATTTATGATGAATTTTTAAAAGATTATTACAAACAAAAAAATATTTATGTAGAAAAGTCTCTATCTTTTGGGAGTTTAGAAACTATTCTTTCTTGTATAAAAGTAGGAATGGGAAAAAGTTTACTTCCTACAAGTATCGTAAAAAAGATGGGTTATGATAAAGATATAAAAATCACTGTTTTACCTAAAAAAGAAGCAAATATTCCAACTTGTTTAGTTTGTAGAAAAGATTATATTCCAAAAATTAGTGATTATTTAAAAGAGATGAAGTTGTAATCAATAAGCGATGAGTATAGGTGTTTTAGTTAAACTTCTGCTGTAAGTTTTATACTCATCGATTATCAATATTTTTGTATGAGTGATTATATCTATTTTTCATTTATTTTTGATTAGTTTTCAAGTTTAATTTAAAAATTTTATCAAATGGTAACACTTTAATAATGAATTATATAAAAAAGCCTACTAAAATTGTCAAAATACCTAAAATTGAGAGCCAAACAAAGCTAGAAATTGTTTTATCTTTTCCAAACCAAATTGTATATACAGCTTTTAAAATATTATTACTTCCTGCAGCAATTATTATAGCTGAAGCAATAACTGATGAATCAATAGAATATTTTCCTGTTAATAAAGATAAAATAAAAGGGTCAATATCTGTAAATCCAATTATTATAGATAGGAATTTTAATCCAGATGAACCATAATTATCTACAACAAAATTTGTGATTAACATAGTAATAATAAATAAAAATGCAAAAATAAATGCAGTTCCTAATTCTAAAGGATTTGAATCCTCAACTTCAATATTACTCACACCATTTGAAGCTTTTTTATAATATACAAGAGTAATTATTGCACAAATAAATGCTAGAGCTAAAAATGGAATCAATATAGTTTTTACAACTTCAACATTAAAAATATATGAAATTATTATAAGTCTTAAATACATCATTAAAGTTGCAGCAATAACTGAAGCAGTTATTAAGTGATTCTTTTCTAAACCTTGTGCTTTTTTTGATAAAACAACAGTTGTCGCAGTTGATGAATAAATACCACCTATAATTCCTGTTAAAAAAATACCTTTTGAAGGGAAAAGATACTTTTGTACAATATATCCTGCATAAGAAATAGCAGAAATTACAACAACAGTAAGCCAAATTTTATATAAAGATATTCCTAAATAAGGAATGATTTTCTCTTCAGGAAGAAGTGGTAAAACAACAGCTGAAAGAAGTATCATTTTACCTAAAGTCTCTATTTCATAAATATTTATTTTCAAATTAAAATTTAATAATCTCTTTTTTGCATTTAATAAAAATATAGTAACCACAAAGATTAATGAACTAAGCCAAAAAGGAAAAAGATTTGTTAATGGTCCAAAACTATAAACAACAACTGCAACAAGATATAACACGATACTATTTTTTTCTGCTAAAAGTCTATAATAAAGCATTGAATAAAGTAATGTAATAGCTAAGAATCCAGCAATATATACTGAAAAATTATTTGGCTCAATTTTATAAAAAACAAATCCAATAATTCCTATAAAAGTATAAGTTCTTGTTGTTCCTAAAAATATTCTTGAATCATTTTCATGAAACTTCATTTTATAAGCTTTTAACTCTAAACCTATTAAAAAACTAAAAACTGTTGTTAAAATAAAATATGTTAGCAGTAAATTTATATCCATTTTATTTCCTTAGTAAAACTTTGTAATAATAACATATAAATATTGATTTAAATCAATATATATTAATATATATAACGGTATCATTTGACACGTTATATAACTTACAATATAACACAAGGACTATATGTGGCAATATCATCAAATTTGACTTTAGAACTTTTTGATCAACCTTTTTTGTTAGAAAAAAGAATTGAATTATTAATGGCAATAAAAAAAACTGGTTCAATAAATAAAGCAGCAAAAGAAGTTCCTATGAGCTATAAATCGGCTTGGG
Source organism: Aliarcobacter butzleri (assembly GCF_900187115.1). Lineage (NCBI taxonomy): Bacteria > Pseudomonadati > Campylobacterota > Epsilonproteobacteria > Campylobacterales > Arcobacteraceae > Aliarcobacter > Aliarcobacter butzleri. The sequence continues at coordinate 11,710 of NZ_LT906455.1, read as the reverse complement.
AAACGATTGAAGCTATGAATAATTTATCTATTAATCCAATAGTTCAAAAAGAAACAGGTGGAAGTGGAGGAGGAGGAACTAAACTCACAGAGTATGGTGAAAACCTTTTAAAAACTTATCATTTGTTAAAAGAAGAACAAAAAAAGTTTGTTGAAAATCTAAATAGAATAGTGGATATTAATAACGGTACTTTAAAAACAATTAGGAGATTATCTATGCAAATTAGTGCTAGAAACCAAATAACTGGTATAGTTGAAGCAATAGAAATGGGAACAGTAAATGCAGAAGTTCATATAAAACTAAAAAGCAATAATATTTTAGTTTCAATTATTACTAATACTGCTGTACAAAATCTTGATTTAAAAGTAGGGGATGAAGTAGTCGCTATAATCAAATCAAGTAATGTTTTTATATCTACTGATGAAAACTTACAATTAAGTGCAAGAAATAAATTCCAAGGTATAGTCGATAACATAAACAAAGGTGGTATTAATTCAGAAATTGTAATTGATATAGGAAATGGTGATAAAATCGTTGCTATTATTACTACAAGTTCTGTTAATAGCCTAAACATAAAAGAGAAAAGTAAAGTAGGTGCAATTATAAAAGCATCAGATGTTATGATTGGAAGATAAGGAGAAAATATGAAAAAAATAGCTTTAGGATTTATATTATTGTGTTCATCAGTTTTTGCTGGAACAATAAATGTTGCAGTTGCAGCAAACGTTAGTTATGCAATAAATGATTTAGTTGCAGAATTTAATAAAACAAATCCAGATACAAAAGTTCAAATAACTTTAGGAAGTAGTGGAAAATTTACTACTCAAATCGAGAATGGAGCACCATTTAATATTTTTATGAGTGCTGATATGAAATTTCCTGAAACTCTATTTGGAAAAAATCTTGCTATTACAAAACCTGTTATTTATGCTCAAGGAAGTTTAGCAATGCTAAGTTCAAAAGAGTTAGATTTTTCAAAAGGTATTAATCTTGTAACAGATAAAAATATTGAAAAAATTGCAATCGCAAACCCAAAAACTGCTCCTTATGGAACAGCGGCCGTTGAAGCTATGAAAAATGCAAAAGTACTAGAAAAAGTTGAAAATAAATTTGTTTACGCTGAATCAATTTCACAAGCTGTAACTTATGCAACAACTGCAGCTGATGTTGGATTTATTGCAAAATCATCTTTATATGATGAAAATATGTCTAAATATAAAGAAAATGTTAATTGGGTAAGTGTTGATCCAGCATTATATACTCCAATTGACCAAGGAATTGTTATTTTAGCTAATGCAAAAGATAATATTGAAGCAAAAGCTTTTTATGATTTTATTTTAAGTGAAAAAGCAAAAGAGATATTTCACAGATTTGGTTATTTAACAAAATGAGTAAGTTAGTTGCAAAAGTTTCAAAAATAAACTCTTTAGACAATTTAAATATTGTTGAGTTTGACTTTTTTGGAAAAACTTTAAAAATGATGAGTTTAGGTTTAAGTAGTGATATACAAATTGGAACAAAAGTAAATCTTTGTGTCAAACCAACAAATGTTGCTATTGCAAAAAATTTGTCAGGTGAAATAAGTTTATCAAATCAACTTTTTGCAACTATTGAAAATATAGAAAATGGTGAACTTTTAAGTAGTATTCTTTTAAAAATAGAAAATTGCTACCTTGAAAGTATCATCACAAAAGATTCTTCATCAAAAATGAATCTAAAGAAAAATGATAATGTATTAGTTTTAATAAAAGCTAGTAATTTATCGATTGAAGAAGTTTTAAATGATTGAAATATTAAAAAATATTGAAATTGATCCGTTTTTAATTTCATTTAAATTAGCAAGTATTACAACTTTGATTTTGTTTTTTGTATGTTTACCTCTTGCTTGGTACTTATCTCAAACAAAATCAAAAATGAAACCTATTTTAGAATCAATTACTGCTTTGCCATTAGTTGTTCCTCCGACTGTTTTAGGATTTTATTTACTTTGGTCTTTATCTTATAATTCTCCTATTGGGCAATTCTTTCAAGAATATTTTGGGATAAAACTTGTATTTAATTTTTATGGACTTGTAATTGCAAGCTGTTTTTATAGCCTTCCTTTTATGGTTCAACCTATGCAAAGTGGTTTAGAAAGTTTAAATAAGAATATGCTTGAAGCTAGTTATATTAGTGGGAAAGGTAAAATTGAAACTCTTTTTAGAATAGCTTTACCAAATATAAAACCATCTCTTATGACAGCAATTATCATCACTTTTGCACATACTGTTGGAGAGTTTGGTGTTGTTTTGATGATTGGAGGAAGTATCCCTGGAGAAACTAGAGTTGCATCAATTGCAATTTATGAATTTGTAGAAGTTATGGATTATAAAAATGCTCATATTTATAGTGTAATTATGATAATTATGAGTTTTTTAACACTTTTAGGAGTTTATATTTTTAATAATAAACAAAAACAATCACAGGTTAATTTAAATGATAGAGATTAAGATAAATAAACCTCTTCATGGTTCAAATGGAACTATGAATTTAGATATTGACTTAAACATAAACAAAGGTGAGTTTGTTGCACTTAGTGGACTTAGTGGTAGTGGAAAAACTACACTTTTAAGGATTCTTGCAGGTCTTGAAAATGCAACTGGAACTTTAAAAATAGATAATGAATATTGGTTAAATGAAAAATATTCAAAAGATAGCCAAAAAAGAGATATTGGTTTTGTTTTTCAAGACTATGCACTTTTTCCAAACTTTACAGTTTTACAAAATCTTTTATATGTAAAAAAAGATAAAGAATTAGCAAAACATCTTTTAGATATGACTGATATGTATGAACTAAAAGATAGATATCCCAATAGTTTAAGTGGTGGTCAAAAACAACGTGTTAGTTTGTGTAGAGCTTTAATGAATAAACCAAAACTTTTACTAATGGATGAACCACTTTCAGCACTTGATCCACAAATGAGAACAAAACTTCAAAATGAAATACTAACTTTACATAAAGAGTTTAATACAACTACAATTATGGTTAGTCATGATCCTAGTGAAATGTATCGTTTGGCTTCGAGAGTATTAGTTCTTGATTATGGAAAAATAGTAAATGATGGTCTTCCTAAAGATATATTATTAAAAACAAAAGGTAGTCAAAAATTTTCATTTGAAGGTGAACTATTGGATATTGTAAGAGTTGATGTTATTGATATTGCAATTATCTCTATTGGTCAACAATTAGTTGAAATAGTTCTTACAAAAGAAGAATCTAAAACTCTTAAAATTGGACAAAAAGTAAATGTAAGTACAAAAGCATTTACTCCAAATATTCAAGGTTTATAAAATGCCATTAGTAAATACAAATTTAGATAAATTAAACTTCTCAAAACTTTATAAAAAACAGGTAAAAAATTCTACATTTAAAAGTAAAAAAAGCAGTGATTGGGACAAAAAAGCAAAACAATTTAATGAAAATGTTTTAAATAGCCCATATATAAAAGAATTTATTTCAAAAGTTGATATAAAAGATTGTCAAACTTTACTTGATGTTGGAAGTGGACCAGCTAATATTAGTTTACAATTAGCTTCTAAATTAGAAAAAGTTTATGCACTTGATTATTCATTAGAGATGTTAAATCTTGCAAAAGAAAATGCTAAAAATCTTGAAATAAATAATCTCATAACTATTCATAAATCTTGGTATGATAAATGGAATGATTTACCAAATGCTGATATAGTAATTGCTAGTCGTTCTATGGAAGTAAAAAATATAAAAAAAGCTTTAAAAAGATTAAATGAAAAAGCAAACAAAAAAGTTTATATAACAACAAAAGTTGGTGGAAGTTTTATAGATAATGAAATTTTAAATCAACTAAAAAGAAAAATAAATCCAAGACCTGATTATATCTATTTGATAAATACATTACACAGCATGGGCATTTTTGCAAAAGTTGATTTTATAAAAACTAAAAATAATAAACTTCAAGTAAAAACAGATGAAGAGTTTATACAAAAAGTTAGTTGGAGTTTGGGAAAACTAACAAAAAAAGAGGAAATAATCTTAAAAGAGTATTTTAATAATACATATAAACATAAAAAAGAGGCTGATTATTTAACTTGGGCATTTATATCTTGGGAAAAAGTTATATAACCCAAGCTATAAATATATATCTCGATAACTTTGCGATAGTAACTAAAATTACAAATTTTTTAAAATCATATTTTAAAATACCAGCAACAAAAGTAATTGGATCGCCAATTATTGGTAACCATGAAAAAAGAATAGTTATAAATCCATATTTATCAAAGTAGTTTTTACAAATATTTATATATTTTTCTTTTATAAGATTTTTCTCTATTAAATATTCTTCACCTTTTAAGCCTAAATAGTAATTTACAATAGAACCTAAACTATTTCCTAATGTAGCAAAAAATAATAATAAATAAATATTGTAACCTTCTTTTATATCATAAATTAATAAAGCTTCACTTCCAAGTGGAAATAAAGTTGCAGATATAAAACTTACGAAAAATATTGTTAAATAGACCATAAATATACTTCTTTTATAATAGATTAAACATTGCTAAGTTATAATTCGAGCCTTTAAAGAAGAACATTGAGAATATCTTGATATTTTGAATGCTCTTCTTTAGACCCTTTCAAGCATTTCTAAAGACACCGCCCCAGGATGGGAACATAGCAAGGCACCTTTTTTAGTGTTGTGTTTGGGTATCTGGAGAGGAGTACTTTTGTACTCTTTATATCAAATCACTAAAATCTTCATTTAAAATCAAAAGTTTTTTTTCTGCTTTGTTATAAATAAATCTTTTATCACCATTTTTTATAGCTTTAAATATAATATTTTTTATTTCAGCATCTGTTTTATTTGCTCTTTTCATAATAACAAAAAACTCTTTTAAAGGTAAAAAATCACTACTATTAGTTTGATTTTTATTTTCTAATTTTGGTTTATAAATAGCTTTCATTTCATTAAAAGCACTTTGAAGTAATTTTATTTCACTATTAAAAACTTCAATAATCCTTTTTTGATTTTTTTCAAGTCTATAAATTTCTGAAATATATTGTTTTTTCATCCATTTTATAGACTTTTTTAGAAGTTCTATTTGTTCATTTTTAACTTCAATTATCTCATTTATATTATTTTGTTGTTTATGATTTTCTGTTTTTTCTTCAAAATTATATTTTTGTGTATCATCAACATAAACATACACTTTTCCATCTTTTTTCAAAGATTTTAGTTGATTTTTTTTTATACGATAGTGTATTCCTTGCAAAGACAAGCCCAAGATTTCAGCCGCTTGTGCTGTTGTAACTAATCTTTCCAAAACTATTTCCTATAACTTTGCGCTATCTATTTCAATAACTGTATGAACATTTCCTCTTGGTTTAAAATCAGCAATTACTTTAAGCCATTTTGGTTCTAATTTAGTATAAAGAGTATCAAATATCTCATTTGCAGAATTTTCATGAGAAATATATCTATTCATAAAAGAGTTAATATAAATTTTTAGTGCTTTTAGCTCTATAACTTTTTTATTTGGAGTATATTGTATTTTTATTGTTGCAAAATCTGGATAACCACTTCTTGGACATTTTGCCATAAATTCTGGTAATTCAATATCTATAATATAATTTTTTGAATTTTCATTTGGCCAAAAATTTTCTTCATTATTAATATCAAACTCTAATATCTCTTTTTCACCATATTTTATTTCCATCTTACAACCTTATTTTTTGTCTTAAAGGTCTATTTTACCCAAAACTCACTTATAAAGATTACTAAGCTTTATGAGATATAATTGTAAGATAGTTTTATATGGTTAAGGATTTTAAATGAATGAAAAAATTTATGATATTATAGTTATTGGAGCTGGAAGTGCAGGAATAGCCTGTATTATTGAAGCAAAACTCAAAAATATTGAAAATATATTACTTATTGAAAAAACTTCAAACCATTCAGAAACTATTAGAAAATTTTACAAAGATGGTAAAAGAGTAGATAAAGATTGGAAAAATCAAGTAATAAAACTTGAAGGAAATATAGACTTTATGGATGGAACAAAAGAATCAACTCTTGAATATTTTGAAGAATTACTAAATAAAAATGAAATTTCTCCTGTTTATAATACTGAAGTTGAGAAAATCATAAAAAATGAAAATACAAATCTTTTTGAAGTTCATACTTTAAATAAAATATATCAAACAAAATTTGCAATTATATGTATTGGAAAAATGGGAAAACCAAATAAACCTGATTACAAAATTCCAACAAATATAAAAAAATATATCAATTTTAATTTAGATGATTGTACAACAAATGAAAAAATTTTAGTTATAGGTGGAGGAAATAGTGCCGCTGAATATGCTTATTTTTTAACTAATGAAAAAAACAATGTAACTTTAGCATATAGAAAACCAACATTTACAAGATTAAATCCTATAAATGAAAAACTTCTTATGCAATATCAAAATGATAAGAAATTAACTATAAAGATGAATAAAGAGATAAAAGAGTTAGAAGAAGCCGAAAATTTAAAAGTAAAAGTTATATACACTGATGAGGAAATTGAAATTTTTGATAGGCTAATTTATGCTATTGGAGGAACTACACCAATTGATTTTTTAAAAGCTTGTAATGTAAAAATAGATGAAAATCTAAATCCGATTTGTGATGGAAATTTTGAATCAAGTACAAAAGGTATATATCTTGCAGGAGATATTGCTTCTAAAGGTGAGGGTTCTATTAGTACTGCTTTAAATCATGGTTACCATATAATAAAAGATATTTCAGCAAAAAACGTATAGAAAATTTTCTATACGTCTAAATGTTCAACATCTTTTGCGTGTTCTTCAATATAATTTCTTCTAGGTTCTACTTCATCACCCATAAATAAAGTAAATGTATCACTTGCTACTTCAGCATCTTCTATTTTAACTCTTAAAAGTCTTCTATTATCAGGAATCATAGTAGTTTCCCATAATTGCTCTGGATTCATCTCTCCAAGACCTTTATATCTTTGAATATAAGCACCTTTTTTAGCTAATGTTTCTATTTCTTCTAATATTTCGATTAAATCTCTACCTTCAAATACAGATAAATCCCTCTCTTTTAATTTACTATAAATATAAGTTGCTTCACTGAAATATGGTGATGCAAATAATTCTTCATCAATAATTAGCTCTTCTAATCCCTCATTTGTTTGTACAAAAAGTTGAATTCTATCATCAAGAACTGTTTTAGATAAAATGTTATAACCTTTTTTATCCAAGAAATCTTTTATATTTTCATATAAATCTTTAAACTCTAAGTTTACTAAATCACTATTTTCAATTAAATGTTTTAAAACTTCAAGTAAAGAGTATCTTTTTCCTAATTGCTCTAACATAGCTCTATATTTAGAAACAATTTTGAATAAATCTAATAAATCGTTATATCCTAAACCTTCAAATTCAAATGATTCTAAACCATTTTCAATTAAAAATGCAGATAAAGCATTATTATCTTTTAAATAAATTTCATTTTTACCTTTTTTATATCTATAAAGTGGCGGTTGAGCGATATATAAATAACCTTTTTCAATAACTGGTCTTAAAAATCTAAAGAAGAAAGTTAAAAGTAATGTTTGAATATGGCTACCATCAACATCGGCATCCGTCATAATAATGATTTTATGATATCTGATTTTTTCTTCATCAAAATCTTCACCAATACCACAACCAAGTGCAGTAATCATATTTCTAATCTCATCAGATTTTAAAATTTTATCAAGTCTAGATTTTTCAACATTTAAAATCTTACCTTTTAACGGTAAAATTGCTTGGAAAACTCTATCTCTTCCTTGTTTTGCAGAACCACCCGCTGAATCTCCCTCAACTAAATATAACTCTCTAATTGCTGGATCTTTACTTTGACACTCTGCAAGTTTACCTGGAAGTGTTCCAACTGTCATTGCATCTTTTTTTCTAGTTAATTCTCTTGCTTTTTTAGCAGCTTCTCTTCCACGTGCAGCCATTAAAGCTTTTTCCATAATAGCTTTTGCATGAGTTGGATTTTCTTCAAAATACTTATCTAAATTATCCCCAGTTAACTTTTGAGCAATTGGTCTTACATAAGAGCTTCCTAATTTTCCTTTTGTTTGACCTTCAAATTGTGGTTCAGGAACTTTTACAGAAACTACTGCTATTAAACCCTCTCTTACATCATCTCCAGTAATTTTTGTATCTTTTTCTCTTGCTGCTGCATTTTCACTTAAGTATTTAGAAATACTTCTAGTAAGTCCTGCTTTAAATCCAGCTTCGTGAGTTCCACCATCAATAGTTCTAATATTATTTACAAATGATAAAGTTTTTTCTATGTAAGTATCGTTATACATCATAGCAATATCAACTTCTACACCTTCAACTCTATCACTAAAAGATATAACTTCACATAAAGCTGTTTCTTTATTCATATCAGCAACAAATTGTTTTATTCCACCTTCAAAATGGTAAACTTCTTTTAATTTTGCTGCTTCATCTTCTAATGTTATAGAAATAATTGGATTTAAATAAGCAACTTCTTTAAATCTCTTTTTTAAGATATTAAATTCATATTTTGTTACTTCAAAAATAGAATCATCTACTAAAAATTCAATTGTTGTTCCAGTTTTTCTTGGACTATCACCAATTATTTCTAAAGTTCCTTGAGGAATTCCTTCTTTAAATTCTTGATAGTGAATTTTTCCTTCTCTATAAACTGTCATTTTTAAATGTTTTGATAAAGCATTTACAACAGAAACCCCAACACCATGAAGTCCTCCAGAAACTTTATATGTGTCTTTATCAAATTTTCCACCAGCATGAAGTACAGTTAAAGCAACAGTTGCTGCACTAATTCCTTCTGTTGGGTGAATTGCAGTTGGAATACCTCTTCCATCATCTTCAATTCTTGCCCATCCATCTTTTGTTAAAGTTACTTTTATATTTCTACAAAATCCAGCCATTGCCTCATCAATAGAGTTATCAACTACTTCATAAACTAAGTGATGTAAACCATTTATATTAGTATCACCAATATACATACCTGGTCTTTTTCTAACAGCTTCAAGACCTTTTAAAACTTTAATATTACTAGCACCATATTCTTGTTGTGACATAATTTACTTCCTTAATTTATATTATTTTTCTAAAACTATTGGCATTACTATTGTAATGAATTTATCATCTTCTAAATAAAATGGTAAATTTGATTCATTAAATCCAATTTTTACTTTTTCATTATTTGTCATACTTAAAAAGTCTAATAAATATTTAGCATTTACTGCTAAGAAAAATTCATTTGGAATATTTAAATCTATATCAATTTGAGTTTTTGCTTCACTATCTTCATCAAGTGATTCAAAAATTATAGATTTTGAACTAAATGTAATTTTTATATTTGAAAAAAGTGAAGTTACAAGTTTGATTGATTCAACTAAAACATTTTTTGGTAAAAAGAAATTGTGTTTTAGATTTGAAGGAATGATTCTTTCATAATCTGGAAATTTACCATTTATTAGTTTTGTAAAAAATTTAGTATGTTGATTTGAAATAACTAAATTTGTATTATCATAAGAAATTTTTGCTTCATCTAAAAATAGTTTTTGAATTTCAATAATTGCTTTTTTAGGAATAATTAATTGTGCTTCATCATTATTCATATTTTCTAAAAAAGATAAAGCTAATCTTCTTGTATCAGTTGAAACGAAATTTATTTTTTGACTTTTTATATCAAGTAATGCACCATTTAATTCAAACTTTGGATTATTGTTATCAATAGCTGGAGTAATTTTTCTAATAGAATTTATAAAGTTTATTGTAGATATTGATAACTCTTTTAGATTTTCAGATTTATTTAATACAGGAAATTCATTTGCATCATAAGTTGGTAATTTAAATGTTGATTTATTTTGTTTGATAACTAAATTGTTATTTGTAGCTTCTAAAATAATATCTTCATTTTTTAATCTTTTGATTATTCCTAATAAATTAGAACCATTTACTGTTGTTTTTCCATCTACTGTATTTGTAAGATTATCTATAAAAGATTCTAAACCTATTTCATAATCAGTAGCTTTTATAATTAAGTTAGAGTTATTAATTTCTAAATATATATGTGATGTGATAGCACTAGAATCTTTTTTTTCTAAAAAAGGTTGCATTGAAGCTATTACGTTTTCAAGAATATTTTTTGTGATTACAAACTTCATTTTTTCTCCTATATTTTATATTTAAATTAGTAAAAGCAGTAGTCTATGTGAAAAGATGAAAATACATTCTTAGAGTCTATAAAATGGGTATTTAACCAAGTGATTAAAAACTCTTTTATATTCACATCTTTTCACACAAAGCGTTAAAACTTTTTTACTACTCCCTACTATTGATGATTTTATTTTTTAAATTTTCAATGATTAATTTGAAATTTTCATCTTTTTCAATTAACTCATTTGCTTTTTTAATATTGTGCGAAATTGCACTATGATCTTTCATACCTAAAAACTTTGCAATATCAGGCATAGAGTTGTGAGTTAACTCTCTTACTAGATAAATTACAATTCTTCTTGCATTTGCAACTGTTGCTGTTCTTTTTTTAGACTTAATATCACTTGGTTTGATATTTAGCTGATTTGCAACAATATTTATGATATCTGGAAGTTTTACATTCTCTTTTGTTTCTTTAATCTGTTCTTTTAATAAACCTTGAACCATAGGAAGAGTGATTTCTTGATTTAATAAAGATGCACTTGCATTAATTCTGATTAAAACACCTTCAATCTCTCTAATTGAATTATCAAGGTTTGTAGCAATAAAATTGATAATTTCTCTACTTAAGCAAATACCGTTTAATTCTGATTTTTTTTCAATAATAGCTATTTTTGTTTCAAGTCCAGGAATTTGTACATCAGCTGTTAATCCCCACTCAAATCTTGATTTTAATCTATCAACAAGTCCAGCTATTTGTGATGGTAGTCTATCACTTGTCATTACAATTTGTTTTTTTGCATTATGAAGTTCGTTGAAAGTGTGAAAAAATTCCTCTTGAGTTTGTTCTTTTCCACTTAAAAACTGAATATCATCTATTAGTAAAACATCACATTTTCTATATTTATTTCTAAAATGTTCCATATTTTTATTTTTAATTGAAAAAGTAAAATCATTCATAAACTGTTCAATAGTTACATAAATAACCGTATTTCCTTTTTCAATAGCATGATTTCCAACAGCTTGTAAAAGGTGAGTTTTTCCAAGTCCCGTTCCACCATAAATAAATAAAGGATTGTATTGAATACCTGGTTTATTTGCAACTGCAAGTGAGGCATTATAAGCCATTTGGTTTGATGGTCCCACAACGAATGAATCAAATGTATAAGATGGATTTAGTATTGTACTTTCTGTTGATTCATTTTGTGTTTGTTCTTTTAAAATCTCTTTTTTAGATTTTTTTTCATTTGATAGTTTTATTTCAATAGTTGGCTTTGAACCATCGTAAATTTCGAAACAGTGTTGTATTAAGTTTGTAAATTTACTTTTTATCCAAGAAGCTATATATTTATTATTTACTTCGAAAATAGCAATTTTATTATCTGAAGATACTTTTTTATAAACTAATTGTTTTAAGTATCTTTCGTAATCGATTTGATTTGCTTCTTTTTGAATAATTGTTAAAAACTCTTTAGTTGTCAT